>JANNOJ010000022.1:0-222407 GCA_031399025.1 Erythrobacteraceae bacterium
GCAATCGGCGCGGCGACGACCGCGGCGGCGGCGGCGCGGGCGCCGGCGGCCGAGGCGCCGGCCTGGTCCTCGCGCGACGACCGGGCAAGCCCGAACACCGTCCAGCCGCCCACCATGGTGGCCGCCACCTTGACCACCATGACCATCAGCGCGACGTGCACCGCCCCGACCATGAAGAAGGCCATGGCCGCGCGCGGATCGATCGTGCCCGGGATCCGGCCCAGAGCGGCGATGATCGGCACCGCCAGCTCGAGCATCAGCGAACCGCCGAGCACCGCGAACAGCGGCGCGATGGCCAGCATGACCAGGCCCTTGAGCCAGCCGACGAACAGCCCGCGGGTGCCGTTGAACAAGGCCATGACGATGAACACCGGCCCGAGCGCCATAAGCACCGCGAGCGCGATCTTGCAGGTGGCGAGCACGCCCACCGTGCCCAGCAGGAGCAGCGTGCCGCCAAACCACATCAGGCCGGGCGGGGAGAACACCGAGGTCGCATCGCCCATGGCATTGTCGCCCGAGGCCTCGACCAGCACGCCGAGCACCACGTCGATCTTGTCGGCGAACACGTTGGTGGCCGAGCCGTTCGAGCCCATCAGCACGCGGGCGATCTCGTCGGGCGCGCCGACGGCGAGGTTGTAGATCACCGTCTGGAAGGCGAGCCAGGAGGTGGCGAAGGTGACCACCAGCACCAGCGTCACCATGCGCGGGGTGAGCGAGGAAAGGCCGATCCGCGTGCGCCCGGTGATGAGGCCGAAGGCGAAGATGGCGATGAACAAGGTGAGCAGGATGGTGAGCGCCGGCGCCAGCGCGCCGTCGGCCCCGAACAGCCGGCCGAAGGCGGATTGCGCCATGTCGCCCGCGGCGCAGTCGACCGCGCGCAGGGCGGTGCCGATACCGCCGGCGACGTTGTCCATCGCCTCTCGGCAGGCCCGGCTGGAGACGCCCGAAACGCTCATTCGGCCGCTTCCCAGGCCTGGAAGCCGTCATCCTCGTCCGCCTCGGCGCCGGGCGCCATCGCCGTGCGACCGCCCGGCCAGGGCCGGTTGGTGAGCGCCGGATACCAGTCGGCCGGGCTGTCGCCCACCGCCTCGCGCAGCAGGTCGAGCCGGCGCACCGCGCTCTCGCGGCCCGAGAGGATGGTGAGCACTTCGGGCGCCCCCGAGAGATCGAGCCGGACGACCACGCTGGCATCGGGCTGGCGCACCAGGAAGGCGCGGCTGTGCGCCGGCAGCGAGCGGATGAGCGACAATTCGTGCTCGGTCAGGCCGAAGCCGTCGCAATAATCCTCCGGCCGGGCGCGGGCGTTGGGCATGAAGATCATGGTCGCGGTCTGCTCCACCAGTGCCGTGGAGATCCGGCTGTCGAGCGCGTCGCGCGCGCTCTGGGTGGCAAAGCCCACCAGCGCGTTGCGCTTGCGCAGCGTCTTGAGCCAGTCGCGGATGCGCGCGGCAAACACCTCGTCGTCGAGCGCCTTCCAGCCCTCGTCGATGAGGATCATGGTCGGCTTGCCGTCCAGCCGTTCCTCGACGCGGTGGAACAGGTACATCATGGTCGCGGTGCGCAGCCGCGGGTTGTCGAGCAGCGCGGTCATGTCGAAGCCCATGACGCGGGTGGTGAGATCGAGCCGGTCGACCGCGTTGTCGAACAGCCAGGCGTGCTCGCCGCCGTCGATCCACGGCGCCAGGCGGTCGGCCAGGTCGCCGGGCTGCGGGCGGCGGGCGCCCGAGACCAGCTCGCGGAAATAGCGCAGGCGGCGCAGGCTGGCATCGTTGGCGTAGGCGGCGTCCACCCCGGCGGAGATGGTGGCGAATTCCTCGGGCCCCTCGGCCTTGAGCAGCACGGCGAGGAAATCGCGCAGGAAGGCGCGGTTGCCGGGTCCGTCGGGCAGCGCGAGCGGGTTGAACCCGGTCGGCTCGCCGGCGCGGATGCGGTCGTAGCTGCCGCCGATGCCGCGGATGAAGAGCTCGGCCCCGCGGTCCTTGTCGAACAACACGGTGCGCGGCGAAAATTTCTGCGCCTGGGCGGCGAGGAAGTTCATCACCACCGTCTTGCCCGAGCCCGACGGGCCGATGACCGAGAAATTACCCAGGTCGCCATGGTGGAAGTTGAAGAAGAACGGGGTCGCGCTGGTGGTCTCCAGCAGGGTGACCGCATCGCCCCAGTGGTTGTTCTCCGCCTGGCCGAGCGCGAAACCGTGCAAACTGCCGAAGCTGGCCATGTTGGCGGTGGAGATCAGCGCGCGGCGCACCAGGAAGCCCTCGTTGCCGGGAAACTGGCCCCAGAAGGCGGGCTCCAAATTGGTGTCCTCGCGCACCGCGATGGCGCCGGTATCGGCGAGCGCGGCGGCGACCGAGGCGGTGGCATCATCAAGCCGGCGCAAGTCGCGCTCGCGCACCAGGACGCAAAGGTGATGGTCGCCGAACGCCACCGAGCCCGAGCCCAGGTCGTCGCGGGCGGCGAGCATGTCGGCGCGCTCGGCCTGGGCCTCCTCGTCGGCCGAGCGCAGGCGGCGCAGCGCCAGGTCGATCCGCTCGCGCGCGCTCTGCCGCTCCTGCGGGGCGAAGCTCTCGGTGACCACCATCTCGTAGGGCAGCCGCAGCATGGCATCGAGCAGGCCGGGCGAGGTGGCCTCGGGATAGTCCTTGAGGCTCAGGATGGTGGCGAAATCGGGCGGGCCGGCGCCTTGCAGTTCCATTGCGTCGAGGCCGAAGCTGGCGCGCCGATACGGCAGCATCCGGCCGATGTCGGTGGCCTCCTCGGGCCGGCGCACCGGCCGCATCTCGCCATTGTAGAGCGCGCTCAAGAGTTCGAGCAGCTCGTTGTTGTCGCCGCCGCTGGGGCCGGTGTAATCGCCCAGCGGCTGGGCCCCGTAATCGCCCAGCGAGGCGGCGAGCGACTGGAGCGCGGCGCGCAAGGTGCGCGCGTCCTTGGGGTCGGCCTCGATCTCCACCCCGCGCTTGCGGAAGAACTTGCCCGCGCGCTCGGCCAGGCCCGCCTTGCCGCGCGCCGGGCGGCGCACGAGGGTGACGAACTGGTCGTTGACGAACAGCGAGCCCGAGGAGAGCTTCTCGCGCCAGCGCGCGTCGATGTGGGCCGCGAGCGGATCGTCGAAGCTGGCGGCCAGTTCTACCGCAACGCGCCGGCGGATGACGTGGTGGTAGAGCACGAAGCGCGCATCGAGGTTGGAGCGCAGCATCACCTCGCGGGTGGCGGCATGGGCGTTGAGCGCGTCGGTGTCCTCGGTCTCGAACAGCAGGCCGGGCACCTGCAGCGCGGCCATCAGCGAGCCGTCGCGCAGCAGCATGAGGTTGCCGTCGACCAGCCGCAGGTAGGGCAGGCGGTCGCCGGCATGCGCTTCCTTGGCGCTCCAGGCCGCGGGTCCGAGCCACTTGGTCTTCATTCCAGTTGCTCCCTGCCGCGATATTGCCGCGGCGGTTGTCCGATACGCTCATCGGCGGCCGCCGGCAAACGGCCCGCAGCCAGCGCGCTCAGGCCGTGTAGCTGTTGCAGCCCCAGCGCTTGTAATTCCTCACTCGCGAGCACTTCGACACCTTGGTGAGCCACAGGTCGAAGATGCGCGGCTCGCGCAGGCAGGCGAAATAGCCGATCGCGTGGACGATGACCGGGATCGGCAGGATCCACAGGCTCTTCAGGATCAGGAACGCCTCGGCCGTTACCATCAGGTTGATGACGAAATAGTTGAACGTCACGCCGGCGAACATCTGCGGCCGGGTGAGCGCGCGATGGACGGGGTGGCGGGTCAGCTGCATGCCGGTTCAGCCCACCGCCGCGGCGGACTGGATGCCGCCGACGATGGAGGCGGCGCCGAACAGGATGAAGCAGCCGATGATGACGGTCGCGCCGAAGCGCCAGTTCATCCGGCCGGTCAGCATCATGAAGCCCACCGCCGCCACCGCCATCACCGCCACCGCGGTGGCGACGCTGCCCAGCAGCGTGTTCTGCATCCACGCCAGCGCCGAGACGATCGGCCCCGAGCCCGCCGGATCCTGCGCATAGGCGGCGGCGGGGAACAGGAGCGTCGCCAGGACGATCAGGCGGCGGCAGGATCGGGCAGGCGAAGGCATTATCGGTCGGCACTCCCGGAAAGGTCGGCCCGCGAATGGTCCGAGAGCCGGCCCATGATCGAAGCCACGTAGACCTGTGTCTCGCGTATACGCGGAATACCCCCGGCGCGGATCACGCGGCCGGGGCCGGCATTGTAGGCGGCCAGCGCCTTTTCGAGGTCGCCATCGAAGCGATCGAGCTGTTCGCGCAGGTAACGTGCGCCGCCTTCCAGATTGGCCAGCGGATCGAGCGGGTCGACCCCCAGGTCGCGCGCGGTGCCCGGCATCAATTGCGCCAAGCCACGAGCGCCCACGGGCGAGACCGCATCGGCGCGCCAGCGGCTCTCCTGCCAGACCAGCGCCTCGATGAGGGCGGGGCTCAGATCATAGCTGGCGGCCAGTTCGGCCACGGCGGACGCATAGCCGGCCGGCACGTGGCCGCCATGCGCCGCGAGGTCGGCAATCGCGCGTTCGGGTACGAAGCGGGCGGCTTCGGGAATTTCGGCGAGGTCGGCGGGCTCGGCCAGCAGGCCGGCCACCGCCGGAAGGCTGGCCGCCGCCGGGCCATTGACCCAGTAGGCGCCATCGGCTTCCACCTGCATCACGTCGGCACGCGCGGGCACGGCCACCAGCGCCAGCGCGGCCGCGGCCACTGCGCCCGCGGCAAACCTGCCGATGGCGTATGGATACTCACCCAGAATCATCGACCCTCCGAGGCGGCCCTAGTGCTTACATGAAATGACACCGGCGTGACAGTGGGAGGCGGGGCGGGCGAGGCGCCGGGCGGCGCGGACCGGCCGGTAGCGGGCCAAAACCGGGTCAGCCGGTGGGCGTTTGCGATGGATCGCGGCGCTGCTGGCCCGCCAACTCCGCGGGCAAGACAGGGCGAGCGGGGATGCGCCGTGTTCCCAAGTTCGGCGCATCCGCTCCCCGGCCCGCGTCAGCGGGCTGCCAGCTGCCGTCCTTCCAGGGCGCGCAGGGCGCGGCGGGCGGCGGTGCGCGAATCCAGCCAGCTGCCGTCCGCCAGTTCCAGCGGGTAGCGGTCCGGGCTGGCGGCGGCGCGACGATAGGCCTCGGCTGCCCGGGCGAGGTCGCCCCGACCCAGAAGAGCGGCGCCAAGGTTGATGAGCAGCGCCGGGTCGTCGGGCTGCTGCACGAGCAATTGCTCGAGGCGGGTGATGGCTCGGTCGGCCTGGCCGGTGGCGATCTCGGCGAACGCGACGTCACGGCGGTCGATGGTGTCGGGCATGGTGGTCTCGGGTAGTCCGGTCGGCGCCCAGGCCTGGGTCAGGGCCAGGGCGCTGCCGACAAGGATGGTGGTGATCACGAGGCATCTCCTTTCATGTCTAGGGAGAGGCATCATGCGCTCGGTCAGGCACGTTTGCAACATAACTGTCATAGTGTCACAAATATGCAATGATACCGACGAGCGGCGGCATCGATCGCGCTCCCTCGCGCCCTTGTCACGGCCAGGCCAGGGAGGTCTCCTGCCGGCTCGACTTGGCGGAAATCCTTGGCTGCAAACAAACTGTCACGTCCCGCCACTAGCGGATGAATCGCGACAACGCTTTCGCACTTTCCCGATTCTCCGGTTTTTGAGGGGACCGCTCACCGTGACACACCTTACTCGCTCGCTCGCTCTCGGCTGCAGTGTCCTGGCGCTCGCCGCCTGCGGTCCCGAAGAGATTTCCTCGCCTGGTGGTGGCGATATCGACATCACGATCAACAACCCGCCCGCGCCGACGCCCTCGCCGAGCCCCACGCCCACCCCCACTCCGACGGTGAGTGCGGCCGCTGGGTGCCCCACGCTGGCGTTTACGCTGGTCGACGCCGGCACCATCTCGGGCCCGACCGGCAGCTATCGCGTCTGCACCCTGCCCGCGGCGATCGGCGCCACGGCGACGCTGCCCTATATCGCCGGTCTGGTCTACCAGATGTCCGGCCAGGTCGATGTCGGCACGGATCAGGGCGCCGCCACCTCGAACACCGCCGTGACGCTCACCATCGAGCCCGGCGTGATCGTATACGCCAGCGGCAACGCCTACCTCAACGTCAACCGCGGCAACCGGCTGAACGCCATCGGCTCGCAGGCGCGGCCCATCATCTTCACCAGCCGCGACAACGTGCTCGGCCTCAACAACGACAATTCGTCGGGCCAGTGGGGCGGCGTGATCCTCAGCGGCCGGGCGCCGATCACCGACTGCACCGGCACCGGCGGGACGCCGGGAACCGTGACCTGCCAGCGGCAGGTCGAAGGCACCTCCACCCCGCCGACCTACGGCGGCGCCTCGACCGCCGACAACTCGGGCACGCTGCGCTACGTGCAGATCCGTTACTCGGGCTTCGTGCTGTCGAACGGCGATGAACTCCAGTCGCTCACCACCGGGGGCACCGGCACGGGCACGACCTTCGAGTACATCCAGAGCCACAACAGCTCGGATGACGGCCTCGAGTTTTTCGGGGGCAACGTCAACGCGCGTTACCTGGTGGTCATCGGCGCCGAGGACGACACGCTCGATACCGACGTGGGCGTCAAAGCCAACTTCCAATACGTGCTGGGCGTCCACCGCTCCGGCGTCGGCAACAGCTTGATCGAGGCCGACACCACCAACGGCAACATCGAGAACACGCCGCGGCAGAACACCCGCCTGGTCAATGCCACGCTGATTCACAACAACGCCGCCGGCGAGCCGGCGGTCCGGCTGCGGGGCGGCACCGACTACACGATCGTCAATTCGGTGGTCGTCTCGCGCACCGCGACACCGTGCCTGCGCATCGACGATCCGCAGACGATCCGCGCCGCGGATACCACGCTCGACGATGTCGGCCCCGTGGCTTTCCGCTCGGTGGTGTTCGACTGCGCCACCGACTTCGTCAATGGCAGCGCCCAGACCGGCGCGACCGCGCCAACCGCAACCGACGCGGCGAACATCTTCAACGAAGCCGGCGCCAACAACAACGCCAGCTTCACCAACTCGCTGGTGAACGGCTATATCAACGGCGCCAACGAGACGGCGGCGGTGGCGGCCGATCTGTCGGCGCTCGCGCTCTCGACCTACTTCCAGGTCCCAACCGGCGGCAATTACGTCGGCGCGGTGCGCGATGCGGCCAACGACTGGACCCAGGGCTGGACGTGCAACTCGGCGACCGTGGACTTTGGCACCACCGGTTCGGGTGCCTGTACTTCGCTGCCGATCTACCCCTGATCGGGACCGGTGGGAGCGCGGCTCGTGCAGCGAACGCGCCCCCACCTGCCCGCGATCGGCCGGTACATTGAACACCAAGTGCAATGAGGGGTAACGAGATCATGTCCACCTGCAAGCGGTTTGCGGGGCTGCTTCTGCTCACCACCGCGCTCACCCTGCCCGGCGCCTTGCGCGCGCAAGGGGCGGGTGGCGATCCCGGCGCCGCGCCCCCGGCCGCGCCGCCCACCACGCCCGAGGGCGAGACCGGAGCGGACGTGCTGGGGGATGTCGAAGGCATCGACAATGCGGCGCCCGGCGAGGAGGAATTCGAAGAAGCGCCCGACATTTCCATCCCGGGCGGCAGCAGCAGCGACACCATTATCGTCACCGGCCGGGTCAACCGCGATCCCGTGCGCCGCTCCACCCAGGTCATCAGCGTCCTGTCCACCGAACAGATCGCCCGGACGGGGGAGGGCGACATTGCCGGCGCGCTCAGCCGCGTCACCGGCCTGTCGCTGCAGGAGAACGGCCGCGTGTTCGTGCGCGGTCTTGGCGATCGCTACTCGCTGGCGCTGCTGAACGGCCTGCCGCTGCCGAGCCCCGAACCGCTCAGCCGCGTGGTGCCGCTCGACATCTTCCCCACCAGCATCGTCGCCTCCAGCCTGGTGCAGAAGACCTATTCGGCCAACTTCCCGGGCGAATTCGGCGGCGGCCTGATCAACCTGACCACGCGCGCGGTGCCCGATGAGAGCTTCTTCACCGTGGGCGTCGGCATCAGCGGCGATACCGAGACCACCTTCGGCAACGGTCTGGCCTATTATGGCTCCGATACCGACTGGACGGGCTTCGATGACGGCACCCGCGACCAGCCCGAAGAGCTGAGCACGTTCCTGGCGAGCGGCCAGCGGCTCAACGATCTGTCCTCCACCGACAACGAAACCGTGGGCAAGAGCCTCATCAACCCCAATCTCGTGACCTTGCAGACGATCGGCGACCTGCCGGCCAACTGGTCGGCTTCGTTCAGCGGCGGCACCTCGTTCGACGTGGGCGATGACGGCCGCCTGGGCCTGATCGCCACCGCCTCCTACGGCAACCGGTGGCGCAACCGCGCGATCACCCGGCAGACCGGCTTCGGCGCCGAGGGCATCGACGATTTGACGGTGGCCACCGATTTCCTCGATTTCACGACCGACAACCGCATCACGTTCAATGCGCTGCTGGGCCTCGGCCTGGAACTCGGCGAGCACCAGTTCCGCTGGACCAACCTGTTCATTCGCGACACGCAGAAGCAGGCGAGCCTGGCCGAGGGCGATGTGTTCTTCGGCACCAACGATGGCTCCAACGAGCAGAACCAGGAAACCGCCTGGTACGAGCGGCAGCTGATCGATTCTCAGGTGGTCGGCGAGCTCGAGTTCGGCCCGCTGAGCCTGGACCTGCGCGGCGGTTTCGCCCGCACCGACCGCGAAGCGCCCTACGAATACAGCTTCACCTACGTGCGGACCAACCGCGCCGGCGACCCCTACGGCAACGAGTTCATCAACCTGCTCGACGGCAGCCGCGGCAACGCCCTGGTGGTCTTTTCCGATCTCTACGAGGAACTCTGGTACGGCGGCATCGACCTGTCCTACCAGCTGCTCGACACGCTGCGCGCCACCGTGGGCTACGCTTATTCAGACACCGACCGCTATTCCGAACGGCGCGAGTTCCAGTTCCAGTCGCAGGGGTTTGCCAACAGCGAACTGCGCGGGATCGGCCTGTTGGAGCCGCGCTACCTCCTCCAGCCCTCGGTGTTCGACTATCGGGCGGCGGCCGAGGCGAACAATGCGGCCAATCCGGACGCCCAGCTGCCGGTCTTCAGCATCCGCGTGCGCGAGCTGACCGAGGCCAACCCGGCGTTCAATGCCGAGCTGCTGATCCACGCCGGTTACGGCCAGATCGACTTCGAGCCGACCGACAGCCTCAGCCTGAACCTGGGCGTGCGTTACGAGGACGCCGAGCAGACGGTCACCCCGCTCAACCTGTTCGCCACCCCCATCAACCTGGCCGCCAACACGCGGATCGCCAACGATTACTGGCTGCCTGCGGCCACGCTGACCTTCCGGCCGACCGAGGACCTCCAGCTGCGGCTGAGCGCCTCGCGCACCCTGGCCAGGCCGCAGTTCCGCGAGCTGATCTACCAGCCTTACACCGATCCCGAGAGCAATCGCGACTTCATCGGCAACCCGGCGCTGCAGGACAGCGAGCTGACCAACGCCGAGGCGCGGGTGGAATATTACCTGCCCAATCGCAGCCGCATTTCGCTCGCGGGCTTCTACAAGGATATCGAGAACCCGATCGAGCCCTACTCGCAGTTCTCGGACAACTCCCAGACGATCCTCTTCGCGAACGCGCCGACCGCCCGGCTCTACGGCGCCGAAGCGGAGGTGGAGTACAATCTCGACCTGTATGATTTTGGCGGAATGTTCGAGACCAAACAGATCGTGGCGCTCGCCAACTACACCTACACGCAGTCCGAGCTGACGGTGAACGATGACGATACGACCTCCACCTTCGACGGCAACCAGGCGGTGTCGCAGCTGGCCTCGGTGTTCTTCATCGACGGCGCGCCCCTGACCGGGCAATCGGACCATCTGGCCAATCTCCAGCTCAGCCTGGAGGACACCGAGGTGCTGCAGCAGCTCACCTTCCTGCTCTCCTACGCCAGCGAGCGGGTCACCAGCCGCGGCGGCGGCAACAACCTGCCCGACGTGATCGAGGAACCCGGTTTCCGGCTCGATATCGTCGTGCGCCAGGGCATTCCGCTGTTCGGGATGGAGAGCGAACTCAAGCTGGAAGCGCGCAACATCCTTGGCCAGGGGCACGAGGAGTTCCAGGACAAGGGCGCCAACCGGCTGGACATCAACACCTACGATGTCGGCCAGAGCCTGGCCGCCTCGCTGTCGGTCACCTTCTGAGTTCGGGCGCCGAGACCGTCGGCTACCGGCATGACCCCGCCACTCCACTCCCCAAGCGTTGCGCAGCTGATCAGGCGTCCGGGTGAAGGCCAAAACCCGCTTCAAGGCAGGTCGAGCACGTAGCCCTTGCCGTGCACCGTGCGCAGCAGCCGCCCGCCGCCCGCCGCCCGCAGGCCGGCGCGCAGGCGCTTGATCCACACGTCCACGGTGCGCAGGTAATCGGGGTTGCCCGCCTTGCCGAGCGCATCCACCAGTTCCTGGCGCGAGAGGACGCGGTTGGGATTTTCCGCCATGAACCGCAGCACGCGGAATTCGTTGGGCCGCAGCGCGACGAGCTGGCCCTGCCAGCGGACCTGTTCACCCGCGATGTTGACATTCAGCCCACCCACCTCGATCGACCGGTTGGCCGCGTGCCGCAGGTGCTCGGCCGAATGCAGCGCCAGCACGCGGTCGAGCATGGCCTGGCGATCGAGCGGACCGATGGCGTAATCGTCGGCCCCCGCTTTGAGGGCGCGGCGCCGGTCGTCGCTGTCGTCGGCCTCCAGCACCATGGTGACATGGGCGTCGCGCATGCGTGCATCGGCCCGCAGGCGGCGGCACATCTCCAGGCCTGATAGGTCGTCCATCACCCAGTCGACGAAGGCCCAGGCCGGGCCTTCCACCAGCCGCTGCGGCCCGCCTGCGGCCAAGTGGCCGAAGCTGAAGACTGCCTCACCGTGGAGGAAATCGTCGAACCGCGCCGCCGATCGGTCGGTGGTGAGGATGCTGACGCGGTTCATTGCCCCACCCTGTGCTCGGCCGATGCTCGGCGCACGCTCGGCTCGTACTCGGCAACGTCGCGCACGGCCATCGTCCGATCCCTTGTTCCGAATACCTGCCGCCCGGATGTGACCGGGCCATGACGAAGCCCGCGGCGTGGACGGCAGCCCGGCGCCCGCCCGCTGGCGATCGGGCCGGATCGCAGCCGCCCGATCAGCCTGGCAGGGTGAGCGGCCGGCTTTCGTAATGCGAGCGCCATTGCTGCACTTCGGCCAGCAGGATCTCGCGCACGCCGCGGGCGCGGTCGAGCAGCCCCTGGTAGGTTGCCGGGTCGCGCTCGATGCGCAGCCGCAGTCGTCGCAGCCGCCGGGCGATCTCGGCCGACCGCAGGCTGCTGGCGGCAAAATCGCCCTGCATGCGAATGCCGTAGAGGGCCGCGGCGAGCGCCGGGAACAGCGCGGTGATGAAGGTCACCAGCTCGGCTCCGCCCAGGCCGCCGATCGCGAGCCCGCTGCCGTCGGTGGTGAGATAGGCGATGATGAACAGCAGACAGGCGAAAATCGTGCCGAAGAACAGCGCATCTCCGGCATGGTGCAGGCTGTGATTGGCATGCGCCATCGCGTGGGCATTGGCGCGATGGTAGCTGCCCTGCTCGTCGATGAGGTCGATGAGCTCCTGGCGGGCGGTTGCGAGATAGGTCGCGTCAACCCGCGCGCTCGGCATCCCCAGCTCGCGCGCGCAGGCCCGCACGTACCAGTGCACCCAGCCGGGCGCCTGGTGGCCGTCCTCGCCCGCCCGCAGGCCGAGTTTGCCGAGCGGCGCGGTGAGCACCAGCATCCGCAACCGCTCGGCGACCTGGCGCCGGTCGAGCCAGCACTGGTGCAGGTTGAGCCGCCGGCCGGCCTGGGTGTTGAGCATGATGAGACCGATGACGCCGAGCTCGAGGATGATGAGCAACAGCTTGAGCGAGGGGAGCAGCAGGCTGGACAGCGCCAGCATGACGGCCAGGCCCGCCATGGCGAAATTGGTGAGGAAGGTGGAGCGATAGCGCGTGGCGAAACGGTTCGCCTCGGCATCGGCCTGCGCGTAACGGTCGAGCACGACGCCGTTGAGCCTGTCGCCGAACCGCCCGCGCCCGGCGAACGGGGCGGTCTTGCTCACCAGCCATTCGCGCGATTGAGCCGCGCTGCCGATGCGAAAGCTGGTGTTGCGCCATTTGCGCGCGCCGGTGAGCGCCAGCAGCAGCGGCCAGGCTAGCGCCGGAGCAGGGCCGGCCGGCGGCGAGCGGAGATAGCCTTCGAGCGAGTGGCGCTCCCGGTGTTCGGGCGGGGCGCACAGGTGCTCGACCACGGCGATCAGGCGGGCGCGGAAATCTTCGACCCCCGCCGCCACGGGCGTGGCCAGGTCGCCATCGGCATTCTCCACGCCGGGCCAGATGAGCCGCGGGCAGGCCGGGTCGTCGGGGTCGATATGGATGATGGGCAGGTGCAGGGCGATGGCCTCGGCGACGATCTGCGCGGTGCCCCCGCGACCCTTGGCCGGATCGCCGTCCCACACCGCGATCAAGATGTCGGCCTGCGCCATCACCATGCGCCCCGCGGCCTCGTAGGCGTAGGCCCGGTCGCCGGGCAGTTCGCTCAGCTCGAGCACGCTCTCCGACCGGTCGATCAGCTGGCGCGAGAGCGCCCAGGCCTCGGGCTCGAAATCGCGCGCATAGAGCTCGGCCGCGAAGGGCAGGCAGGCCGACAGGCCCATGCCGCAGGCGAGCGCCGCCTCGGCGACCACCACGTCCGCGCCCTCCGCCAGCGAAGACACCAGCATGGCCGAAGGCGGCGTGGCGGAAAAGATCGCGGAATGCCGGGCATGGAGCTGCGCCAGGGTGTCCTGCGTCAGGCGGAAGGCTTCGATGCAGCTGTCGCTGATCGCGGCGTGGTCGGCCTCGGACAGGCGCGGCGGGCGGTGGCCGGTCACGCCGAAGCGCAGCACCAGGCGAGGTTTCAGGTCGTCGGCCACGAGGCCCGACATATCGGCACAGCGGCGCGGTTGCCAGCGCCAAGCTGAGCTAGGCGGCGAGCGTCCCGCCGCCCGGCGCGCGGGCGTGCGCATAGATCCGGTCGAGCACCGCGGTGGTGGCGAGCACGTCCCGGCAGGCCGCATCGAAGCGCTCGCCACGCGCCAGCCGTCGCGCCCAGTCGGCCGCCAGCCGCCCGGGCCAGGCGTCGGGCGGCGCGCACAAGCTGACGCTCGCGGTGCCGGTGTGCGCCTCGGCCGCCAGGTCGAAGAAGCTGCCGGCGACATTGTAAAGCGCCGCGCCCCCCTGGGTGCCCTGGAACCGTGCTCCGATCACCGCCTCGCGCCCGGCATGGGCGTGCCAGGAACAGCCGATGCGCACGAGCGCGCCGCCCGCCAGGCGCAGTTCGGCCAGGGCGTAATCCTCGACGCGGTCGGGCGCCTCGGCCAGCGGCCGGCCCTTGGCGAACAGCGCGCCCGAGACGGCCGCCACTGCCGGCCAGTCCAGCGCCCGCAAGGCGAAGTCGACCAGATGGACGCCCAGATCCATCAGGCAGCCCCCGCCCGCGAGCGCGCGATCGTAGAACCACGGCTGGTCGGGACCGTAGGCGTTGTGGAATTCCAGCTCGGCGGCGAAGATGGGGCCCAGCGCGCCGTCGCGGATGCGCGCCACGATCGCCTCGGCGGCGGCCGTGCGGCGATAGGACAGGTCGACCATCAGCAGCCGGTCGGCGGCGCGCGCGGTCTCGACCGCCGCCCGCGCCTCGGCCTCGCTGCGGCCGAGCGGTTTCTGGCAGAACACCGCCGCGCCCGCCGCGAGCGCCGCCACCGCCTGCGCTGCGTGCAGGGCGCTGGGGGTGGCGATGACCACCCCGTCCACTCCCCGCTCAAGCATGGCCTCGAGCGAGGGCAGGACCTGGGCGCCCGGCGCCAGCGCCTGCGCCCGGGCCGCGCATTCGGGCGCCGGGTCGACGATCGCCACGGCCTCGATGGCGCCCGTCGCGAGCATGGCCTGCATCCGGTCGCGTCCGATCCAGCCCGTGCCGAGGAAGCCTACCCGCGCGACGTTCACGGATAGAGCACCAGCGCCTTGACGAAGCCGGCCGGTT
The DNA here is from genome assembly GCA_031399025.1 of Erythrobacteraceae bacterium. Taxonomy (GTDB): domain Bacteria; phylum Pseudomonadota; class Alphaproteobacteria; order Sphingomonadales; family Sphingomonadaceae; genus CBDBZL01. The sequence continues at coordinate 14,082 of JANNOJ010000022.1, forward strand.
TGTCGCGCGTGGCATCGAGCGCGGCGCCCAGTTCCTCCAGCCGATAGCGATGGGTGTACAACCGCCCGGGATCGAGCCGGCCGCTCGCCACCGCCGCCACCGCTTCGCGCACCCCGCGCAGCTGCACCGCCGGATCGCGCTCGTGGGCGTTGACGACGTCGATCCCCTTCCAGTTCCACAGCTGCATGGCGACCTGGCGCGGCCCGGCCTGGTGGTAGCCGGCCACCACCAGCCGCCCGCCGAAGCCGACCAGCTCGCCCGCCAGGTCGAGCGGCCATTGCTTGCCCACGCACTCGATCACCCGCGCGCACAGCGCCTCGCCGGCAAGCGCCTTCACCTGATCGATGATCGCGTGATGGTCAGCCATGGCGATGGTCTCGGCGGCGCCGTAATGGCGGGCCAACGCCAACGATTCCGCCCGGCGCGAGATGGCGATGACCCGCGCCCCGGCATCATGCGCGAGCTTGGTCAACACCGCACCCAGAAAGCCGATGCCGATGATCGCCACCGTCTGCCCCGGGGCGATGGCGCTGCGCCGCAAGATGTTGAACGCGCAGCCCAGCGGCTCGCCGGGGAAGGGCGCGCCGTCGAGCGCGGGCGGCAGCTTCACCACCCGGCCGGCGGGCGCGATGTCGGCCTCGGCATAGGCCCGGTGGCCCAGCGTCGCCACCCGGTCGCCCGGCGCCAGGCCCGCGACGCCCGCGCCCACCGCCTCCACCCGCCCCCAGCCCTCATGGCCCAGCTCGCCCGGCGGGGTGGGATAGCGCATCCATTCCTGCCCCGCCCAGGGCTCCAGGTTGGAGGCGCACACGCCGCAGCCTTCCAGCCGTACCCGCACTTCGCCAGGCCCGGGCTCGGGCAAGGCGCACTCGGCGATGGCGATCTCGCCCGGCGCGGTGAGCACCGCGGCGCGCATCATCCGACCAGCCCCGCCGGCAACGAAAGCGCCGGCCGAGGATTGATCTGGCCATGACCGCCACCAGCCACCAGCCCGCCCAGCCCGGCATGAGCGCCACCCTGCGCGAGAACATCGCCGCGCTCACCCGCCGCCAGCGCGAGGACGCCTCGCGGGCGGGGACGAGCGAGCAGGTGGCCGATGCCATCACCCGCTTCACCGGCTCGATGACCTTCGTGGCGCTGCACCTGGTCCTTTACGGCAGCTGGATCGCGGTGAACCTGGAATGGCTGCCCATCATCCCGCCGTTCGATCCCACCTTCGTGGTCCTGGCGATGGCGGCTTCGGTGGAGGCGATCTTCCTCTCCACCTTCGTGCTCATCAGCCAGAACCGCATGGCCGAGGCCGCGCGCCGCCGCGCCGATCTCGACCTGCACGTCAACCTCCTCGCCGAGCACGAGCTGACCAGGCTGGCGGCGCTGGTGGACCGGATCGCACGCAAGCTCGACGTGCCGGTGGACGCCGCCGAGTTCGTCGAGATCGAGCAGGACGTCCGGCCGCTCGCCGTGATCGATGCGCTGGAGAGCGAGCGGCGGCGCGAAGGGTTGCAAGATTGATGGGCCTCAGCCGGCGGCGATAAAGGCTGCGAGCGCCGTCCACGCCTCGTCATCGGTCGTTTGGCGCGGCGGGTGCTTGCAGAAATAGGCGGCGGCCGGGTCGATCGGCCCGGCCAGCTCGCGGTCCAGCGCCAGCCTGGCGCAGCGGATCATATCGATCGCCACGCCGGCCGAATTGGGGCTGTCCTCCACCGACAGGCGCAGCTCCAGGTTCATCGGCACGCCGCCGAACAGCCTGCCCTCCATGCGCAGGAAGCACACCTTGTTGTCGTTCTGCCAGGCGACGTAATCCGACGGGCCGACATGGATGTTCTCGTCTGCCATCCGCTCGGCTGCGACCGACTGCACGGCCTCGGTCTTGCTCTCCTTCTTGGACGCCAGTCGGCTGCGCTCGAGCATGTTGAGAAAGTCGGTGTTGCCGCCGGTGTTGAGCTGGTAGGTGCGCTCCAGCTTGACGCCGCGCTTGGCGAACAGGTCGGTCAGCACGCGGTGGACGATGGTGGCGCCCAGCTGCGCCTTGATGTCGTCGCCGATGATCGGCACGCCGGCCGCGCGGAAGCGTTCGGCCCAGGCCTGGTCGCTGGCGATGAACACCGGGATATTGTTGACGAAGGCGACCCCGGCTTCCAGCGCGCATTCGGCATAGAATTCGGTGGCGGCCTGGGAGCCCACCGGCAAATAGTTCATCAGCACCTCGGCCTCGGTCTCGCGCAGTGTGGCGATCACCTGGTCGCGCGTCGCCTCGGGCGCGTCGGCACGGCGGAAGCTGCGCTCGTCGGGGTAGCCGGCCATATGCTCGGCCACGCCGTCGAGCACCCGGCCCATGCCCACCAGCGTGCCGGTCGGCTCCAACTTGTCGCAGAACACCGCGGTGCAATTGGGCTTGGCGAACACGGCCTCGGCGAGGTCGCGGCCCACTTTGCGCCGGTCGATGTCCCAGGCGGCGACCACGCGGATGTCCTCGGGCCGATAGCCGCCCAGCTCGTGGTGCATCAGGCCGGTCAGATCGTTGGCCCCGCTGCGATAATAGGCCAGGCCCTGCACCAGCGAACTGGCGCAATTGCCCACGCCCACCAGCGCCACCTTGATTTCACGCGAATGAGGCGAAAGCATCGTCACTGTCCCTTGGGCGCGGGGCCGTGGCCCGCCGCTCGGTCGCGAAATCCGTCGCCGGAGCGTAGCGCTCGGTCATCCAGGCGCAGAAATCGGCGAAGGCCTGCGGCTCGCGCGCCGGGCTGGTGTGGTGCGCCTCGATGCCGAGGTGCTCGGGGGTGAAGCAGAAGGTGACCAGCACCTCGAATTCGGCCAGCGCCTCCATCTGCCGGTCGAACCAGTCGAGCGCGCCCGGGCGGAAGCTGTCGGCCCAGCTGAGGCCCGTGCGCAGCTTCCTGACGCCCAGCTCGCGCATCCAGCGCACTGCGTCATCGAGCCGCGGATCGTGGAAGTGGAACCACTGCATCAGCCCCATCTCGCCGGCGAAGCGCCGGTAGCTTTCCAGCGCCAGCTTGGGCGAGCCGTCCTCGCGGATCAGGCCCATGTAGAAGTGCCGGTAATAGCTCGATCCTTCCGCCTCGCGGTGGCGGGTCTCGGCGCCCCAGCTCTGCGGCAGGTCGAACAGCGAATACCAATAGACGTTGGCAACGCGGCCGACGAGCAGCTCGGCGGTCTTCTCCAGCCCGAACACCTGCACCTCTTGCGCGCCGAAGCTGCCGACGCCCACTTCGGTCGCCCAGACCGGCTTGTCGGGGCACGCGGCCTCGATCTCGGCGATCTTGGCGGGCCAGGCGTGGATCGGCCACAGGTTCCAGTCGAGCGGGAAGCCGTGGACCGCCACCACGTCCACCTCGTCCAGCGCGCCGTGGCTGCGCATGCGGTCGACCCACAGCGGGTCGATCGGCGACATGCCGCCAAGCACCCGGGGGAGCCGCGGGTTGACCTGCGCGATCGCCCGGCCGGAGCGGATCACCGTGTCGGCGTAGATCGACCAGTCGGGATCGAGCGCCGGGTTCCAGTGGGATTTGTTGTTGGGCTCGTTCCAGAGCATCACTGCTTCGATCACCTGGCTGGTCCCGCCGCGGGCCGGAACGCCGGATAGACCGCCGCCGGGCCGTGCTGCGCGTAGGGCACCTCGGCCCCCCGGCACAGATAGACCTCGCGCTCGGGCCGGGCCTCGATGGTGAAGCCCGCGGCGCGCAGCATGGCCTGGGTGCAGGCGGCATTGGGCACCCACCAATTGGACCAGTCGTGGGCGAATTCGCGCTCGATGAAGTGCAGCTTGGGGTAGCCGGGAGCGGCGAAATAGTCGGGTGGGTCGAACGTTCCGGGTTTGTGGAACGGGTGGTCCTCGGGCACGTCCGCCACCGCCTCGCTGCCCTGCTGCATGGTCTGGAACAGCAGCATGCCGCCGGCCCCCGCTTCGCTCAGCACGTGCTCGCGGATGAGGTCGAGCGCCAGCAGCGGGTGACGCAGATGGTAGAGCACGCCCATGAAGATCACCAGGTCGAAGGTCTCGCCCAGCACAGCCACATCGTAGACCGAGAGGATGCGGAACTCGATGTCGTCGAACCCCAGCGTGCGGGCGGCAAAGCGCGCCTGCGCAAGGTAGCGCTCGTCGCTGTCCACGCCGAGCACGCGGCCCGCGCCGCGCCGCTTCATCTCGATCGAATAGAAGCCGGCATTGCAGCCGATGTCGAGCACCGAGCGCCCGGCCAGATCGTCGGGCAGGGCATCGGCAAAGGCGGAGAACTTGACCGCCGGATAGTCGCCCAGGAAATGCTCGGGCGCCGTCATCACCCCATCTCCCAGGTCGAGGTTGTGGAACCAGGGTCCGAGGCTCCCGGCCTCGCGGCGCAACGCCTCGGCGGCGCTGTCGGGCGCGGGTCTGGCTGGAGTGGCGACCGGGCTCACGTGGCCACCCGGCAAGGCCGCACCGCGGCAAGCGCGCAGGCGAGCGGGCGAGCGGGCGGGACGGCGGCCGAGCACGGGGATGGTCCGGATGCTCGCATAAAATACCCCCGAATCTTCCGACACTTCGCCGGAATGCGCGAAGCTTTGTACCTAACCCGGGCGCGACCTAAGCGTTCCCGGGCCGCTCCCCGCCTGCGTTCCCATCGAGCGGCGGGCGGAACCGCGCCGCTTCGGCTTGATTGAAGCTTCGATGAACGATCCCATGCAGCGCTGGACCGAGGCCATGCGCGGCGAGCGGTTCGCCCAAGCCTGGGCGCTCGCGGAAGCCGCGCTGAAGGCCCGCGATCCCGCCACCCGCGACGATCCACGCCTGCCCTATCACCAGCGCTGGGTATGGGACGGGCGGCCGTTCACGGGCCGCAACGTGCTGGTGCGCTGCTATCATGGCCTGGGCGACACGCTCCAATTCGCCCGCTTCCTGCCGCTCCTGGGGCGCGAGGCGGCGTCGGTGAGCCTGGAAGTGCAGCCGCGGCTGTTGTCGCTGTTGGCGCAAACGCCGGGGTTGGCGGGGCTGATCGCGTTCGACCCGGCCTATCCGACCCCCCCGTCCGAGTGCGATATCGAGATCACCGAGCTGGCCTTCGCCCTGCGCGCGCCACCGGCCGCCGTCCCCCCGCCCTACCTCCACGCGCCGCCCACCGCGCCCGCGGCGGCGCTGCCACCGGGTACGATCGGCCTGTGCTACCGCGCGGGCGACTGGGATGCCGGGCGCTCCATCCCGCCCGCACTGCTCGAACCGCTGTGCCGGGGGCGAGCTTGCGTGACGCTGGTGGCCGAGCCCACTACCCTGCCGGTCGTCAATCCCGCCGGCTGCTCGTTCGACGTGCCCGCCACCGCCGCGCTGGTCGCCTCCTGCGCGCTGGTCATCACCGTCGATACCATGATCGCCCACCTTGCCGGCGCGCTCGGCCGGCCCACCTGGCTGCTGCTCAAGGCCGAGCCCGACTGGCGCTGGTCGGCCGATGCGCCGGGGACGCCGTGGTATCCGGCCATGCGCTTGTTCCACCAGCAGCGGCCCGGCGACTGGGAGCCGGTGCTGCGCGAGGTCGCCGCGGCGCTGGCCTGCCAAACCCGCGCGGCAGGCGCCGGGACGCCCCCATCCGACAGTCCGCTGGCGCCGGTCTCGTGGGGGGAACTGGTCGACAAGATCACCATCCTGGAGATCAAGCGCGCGCGCATCGCCGACCCGGCCGCCAGCGCCAATGTGGCGCGCGAACTCGCCGCCTTGCGCGAAGCGGGCGGGCCGGCGCTCGGCCAGGCTCCGGTCACCGTGCTGCGGACCGCGCTCAAGACGGTGAACGAGGAGCTGTGGGAGGTGGAGGACGCGATCCGCCGGGAAGAGGCGCAGGAACGGTTCGGGCCCGAGTTCGTCCGGCTCGCCCGCGCGGTCTATCGCCTCAACGACCGTCGCGCGGCGCTCAAGCGCGAGGTCAACGCGCTGCTCGGCTCCGCGCTGGTCGAGGAGAAGAGCTACGGGGCCCCGGCATCTCGCCCGCGCCGGCCGGTGGCCGGCTGAGACGCGCCGGGAACGGAGAAGAAGAAGCAGCGTTGGGATCGACTTATCGCGGTCGCGGATCGAACGCAGGGCACCACGCAATCTCTAGGCGGGTCCATGCTTTGGCCGGTGCCGACAGGCGATCAGGAGCAATAGCTACCGTTCGTCCGAGCCTGGATCCGACCATGGGGAAGCAATGAGCGAACACATTCTGGTTACCGGCGGCGCCGGCTTCATCGGCCGGGCGGTGTGCGCCGAACTGCTCCGCCTCGGCCACCGGGTGCGCGTCCTCGACAGTCTGATCGAGCAGGTCCACGGCGGCGTCCGGCCCGCGCATCTGGCGGGCGACGTGCAGCTGGTCGAGGCCGACATCCGCGACGGCGAGGCGGTGGCCCAGGCGCTCGCGGGGATCGACAGCGTCGTCCACCTCGCCGCAGAGGTGGGCGTAGGCCAGTCGATGTACGAGGTGGAGCGATACACCTCGACCAACGATGTCGGCACCGCGGTCCTGTTCGAGCGGCTGATCGCCCGGCCGGTGCGCCGCGTCGTCACCGCCTCCTCGATGAGCATCTACGGCGAGGGCCTCTACCGCGACGCCGACGGCGCGCCGGTGGAAGACGCCGGCCGCGCCCCCTTGCGCGATGCGCAGGCGAACTGGGAGCCGCTCGACCGCCAGGGCCGCCCGCTCACCCCGGTGCCCACGCCCGAATGGAAGCGCCCGGCGCTCACTTCCATCTACGCGCTCAACAAATACGTGCAGGAGCGCACCACCCACATCATGGGTCCGCCCTACGGCATCGAGAGCGTGTGCCTGCGGCTGTTCAACGTCTACGGCCCCGGCCAGGCGCTCTCCAACCCCTATACCGGGGTGCTGGCCATCTTCGCCTCGCGGCTGCGCAACGGCCAGCCGCCGATGATCTTCGAAGACGGCGAGCAGCGGCGCGATTTTGTCCACGTCAACGATGTCGCCCGCGCCTTTGCCGCGGCGCTGTTCCGGCCGGAGGCGGCGGGCGGCACCTTCAACGTGGGCTCGGGCGAGGACCGCTCGGTGCGCCAGGTGGCCGCGGAACTCGCCCGGGCGATGGGCCGCAACACGATCGAGCCCGAGATCGTGGGCAAGGCGCGCACCGGCGACATCCGCCACTGCTTTTGCGACCCCACGCTGGCCCGCGACACGCTGGGCTTTGCCGCCCGCGAGGATTTCGCCGCGCGCATGACCGAGCTGGCCGGCTGGGTCGCGGGCCAGGAGGCGATCGACCGGGTGGACGCCGCCCGCAGCGAGCTCGACGCGCGCGGGTTGGTCGTATGAGCATCGCCAAGCCCCGGGGCGGCGGCAGCACGATCCTGGTCACCGGCGGGGCCGGCTTCATCGGCAGCAATCTGGCCGACCGGCTGGCGGGCGAGGGTCACCGCGTGCGCATCTACGATGCGCTGACCCGCGCGGGGGTGGAGGCCAATCTGGAATGGCTGGTGGCCCGGCACGGCAGCCTGATCGAGCCGGTCGTCGCCGACATTCGCGAGAGCGGCCGGCTCCAGCGCGCCGTGCGCGGAATCGACGCCGCGATCCACTTCGCCGCCCAGGTCGCCGTGACCACCAGCCTGAGCGACCCGCGGGCCGATTTCGAGACCAATATCCTGGGCACCTTCAATCTGCTCGAAGCCATCCGCGCCACATGCCCGCAGGCGCCGCTGATCTTCGCCTCGACCAACAAGGTCTACGGCGATCTCGCCGCCTACGAGACGCTGCCCACGCCGGCCGGCCACGTGCCGCAGAACGCCGCGCTGGCCCGCGCCGGTGTCTCCGAGCGTGAGCCGCTCGATTTCCACACGCCCTATGGCTGCTCCAAGGGCGCGGCCGATCAATACGTGCTCGATTACGCCCGCAGCTATGCCATGCGCGCCGCGGTGCTGCGGATGAGCTGCATCTACGGCCAGCGCCAGATGGGCACCGAAGACCAGGGCTGGGTCGCCCATTTCCTGATCCAGGCGCTGGCCGGCCGGCCGATCACCCTGTTCGGCGACGGGCGCCAGGTGCGCGACATCTGCGATGTGGGCGACACCGTCGGCGCCTACGTCGCGTTGCTGACGAACATCGACCGGGCGCGCGGGCAGGCGTTCAACTGGGGCGGCGGGCCGGCCAATGCGGTGAGCCTCCTGACGCTGGTGGAGGAGATCGGGCGGATCATCGGCCGCGAGCCGGTGGTCGAGCTGGCCGATTGGCGCCCCGGCGACCAGCGCTGGTTCGTTGCCGATACCGGCCGCATCGATGCCAGCCTCGCATTGCCGCCGCGCACGCCCTGGCGCCGCGGCGTGCGCGACCTGGCCGCCTGGCTCGGCCAAGACCGCGCGGCGGGGCGCGCGGAGGGACCGGAGCTGCGGCAGGTGGCGCTGTGACCGCGAACCCGGGCGCGCGGCATGTGCTGATGACCCTCGATGCGGTGGGCGGCGTGTGGCAGTACGCGCTCGACCTCGCCGCCGCACTCCATTCCCAGGGCGACGAAGTCACGCTGGCGCTGCTCGGCCCCGCGCCGACGGCCGACCAGCGGCAGGCGCTCGAAGCGATCGCCGGACTGCATCTGGTGGAGACGGGCCAGCCGCTCGACTGGCTCGCCCCCGGGTCCGAGCCGGTGGTCCGCGCCGCCCGGGTGATTAGCGCGCTGGCGACCAGGGTGGGGGCGGATCTCGTCCACTGCAACACGCCCGCGCTCGCCGCAGCGGGCGAGTTCTCCCAGCCGCTGGTGGCGGTGGCGCATGGCTGCGTCGCCACCTGGTGGCAGGCCACGCGGACCGCGCCGCTCGCCACCTCCTATCAATGGCACCATGATATGGTCCAGCACGGCCTCCGGTCAGCGGACGCTGTGGTGGCGCCGAGCGCGGCCTTTGCGGCCGATGTCCAGCGCGCCTACGCTTTGCCGCTAACACCGATCGTGGTGCATAATGGCCGCGGTCCGCTCTCCGGCGTCGCTGCCGCTGCGGAACCGCTCGATGCGGCGCTCACCGTGGGGCGGCTGTGGGACGAGGCCAAGAACACCGCCGTGCTCGACCGAGCCGCCGGGCTGATGCGCGCACCCTTCCTTGCGGCGGGAACGCTCGCCGGGCCGCATGGCGAACGGGCCGCGCTGCGCCACCTCGAGCCGCTCGGCCAGCTGGACGAGGCGCAGCTCGCCGCGCTGCTCGCGCGCCGCCCGGTGTTCGTCTCGGCTGCCTGTTTCGAGCCGTTCGGCCTGGCTGTGCTGGAAGCGGCGATGGCCGGCTGCCCGCTGATCCTGGCCGATATCCCCACCTTCCGCGAATTGTGGGACGGCGCCGCGCTGTTCGTGGCTCCTGGAGACGCGGCGGGTTTCGCCAGGGCGGCCGATGAGCTCATGGCCGATCTCGCCCGCCGCCATGCCCTGGGGGCGGCGGCCGTCGCGCGCGCGGCGCGCTACACCCCCCAAGCATGCGCGGCGGCGATGGCTTGCATCTACGACCGACTGCTCGCCCGAACGCGGGCCGCGGCATGAGGCTCGCCTACTTCACCCACTCGCTGGCCTCGTGCTGGAACCACGGCAACGCGCATTTCCTGCGCGGGGTGCTCGACGAGCTGGTCGGGCGTGGCCATGAGGTGCGCGCATTCGAACCGGCGGGTGCCTGGAGCCTGGCCAATCTGCTGGCCGACCACGGCGAAGCCGGGCTCGCCGCCTGGCGCGAGGCCTATCCCCGGCTCGCCTCGACGAGCTTTGCGCCTGACGAGAACCCGGCCGAACTGGTCGACGGCATGGACCTGGTCATCGTCCACGAATGGAACGAACCCGCGCTGGTGGCGGCGCTCGGCACCGCCCGCAAGCGAGGCGCGCGCTTCCGGCTGCTGTTCCATGATACCCACCACCGCGCGGTCAGCGCGCCGCACGAACTGGCCGCGCTCGACCTGTCCGGCTACGATGGCGTGCTGGCCTTCGGCGAAACGCACAGCGCGGTGTACCGCCGCCAGGGCTGGGGCGATCGGGTGTGGACCTGGCACGAGGCCGCCGACACCCGCCGCTTCCACCCCCCCGCGGTCGAGAGCGAACGCCGGGGCCTGGTGTGGATCGGCAATTGGGGCGATGGCGAGCGCACCGCGGAACTCGAGCACTATCTGTTCGGCCCCGCCGCAGCCGCGGGCCTGCCGCTCGACATCTACGGCGTGCGCTACCCGGCCGAGGCACAGGCGCTCCTGGCCCGCTTCGGCGCCCGCTACCATGGTTGGGCCGCGAACGCCCGCGCGCCGCAGCTCTTCGCCCGCCACCTCACCACCGTCCACGTGCCGCGCCGCTTCTACGCCACCACCATGCCCGGCATCCCCACCATCCGCGTGTTCGAGGCGCTGGCCTGCGGCATCCCGCTGCTGAGCGCACCGTGGGACGATGCCGAACAGCTCTTCCGCCCCGGCACCGACTACCTCGTGGCGCAGGACGGCGCGGCGATGGAGCGGCACCTGCGCGCCGTCACGCACGACCCCGCCCTTCGCGCCGCGCTCGCCGCGAGCGGCCTGGAAACGATCCGCGCCCGCCACACTTGCGCCCACCGGGTGGACGAGCTGCTGGCGATTGCCGCCCAGCTCGCCCCGGGCGCCGTCGAACGGACCCCGGCGTGAACCCTTCGCCAGGCCCAGGGCCCCGGATCGCCTTCTACGGCTCCAGCCTGCTGTCCTCCTACTGGAACGGCGCCGCGACCTATTACCGCGGCATCCTCTCGGCGCTGGCCGCGCGCGGCTATGCCATCACCTTCTACGAGCCCGACGCCTTCGCGCGCCAGCAGCACCGCGACATCGAGCCGCCCCAATACGCCCGCGTCGTCGTCTACCCCGCCACGCCCGCGGGCCTGCGCGCGGTGCTGGCCGAAGCGGGCGCGGCCGACGTGGTGGTCAAGGCCAGCGGCGTGGGCGTGTTCGATCGCGAACTGCTCGAAGGCGTGCTCGCCCTCGCCCGGCCCGGCGCGCTCAAGCTGTTCTGGGATGTCGATGCCGCCGCGACCCTCGACGAGCTGCGCGCCGATCCCGGCCATCCGCTCCATGCCGCGCTCGCCCGGCTCGACCTGGTCTTCACCTATGGCGGCGGCCCAGCGGTGGTGAACGCCTATCGCGGCTTCGGCGCCCGATGCTGCGAGCCCATCTACAACGCGCTCGACCCCGCCACCCACCACCCGGTAGCCCCCGACCCCAATTTCGCCGGCGATCTCGCCTTGCTGGCCAATCGCCTGCCCGACCGCGAGGCCCGCGTGGAGGAGTTCTTCCTCGGCGCCGCCGCGCTGCTGCCCGACCGGCGCTTCCTGCTTGGCGGCAATGGCTGGCACGACAAGCCCATGCCGCCCAACGTCGCGGCCATCGGCCATGTCGGCACCGCCGCGCACAATTCCTTCAACTGCTCGCCGCTGGCGGTGCTGAACGTGGCGCGCGATGCCATGGCGCAGGTCGGCTTCTCGCCCGCCACCCGCGTGTTCGAGGCGGCGGGCGCCGCGGCCTGCCTCATCACCGATGCCTGGGAGGGGGTCGAGCAGTTCCTCGCGCCCGATACCGAGGTGCTCGTCGCGCGCGACGGCCAGGACGTCGCCGACCACCTCGCCGCGCTCACCCCCGCCCGCGCCGCCGCCATCGGCCGGGCGGCGCTGGCCCGTGTGCTCGCCGAGCACACCTACGAGCAGCGCGCCGCCCGCGTCGACGCTGTGCTGCGCCCCCTGCTGCGCCCGCTGCTGCACCCGGCCCGCGCCGCCGCCGGGGAGCCCGCCGCGTGAAGCTGGTGGTGCTCGGCCTCAGCCTGTCGTCGGCCTGGGGCAATGGCCACGCCACCACCTTGCGCGCGCTGCTCGCCGCCTTCGCGGCGCGCGGCCACCAGGTGCTGTTCCTCGAGCGCGACGTGCCCTGGTACGCCGCCCATCGCGACCTGCCCGAGCCCGATTTCTGCCGTCTCGCCTATTACGCCAGCCCGGCCGACCTCGACGGCTGGGCGGACGAAGTCGCGGCCGCCGACGCGGTGATCGTCGGCTCCTACGTGCCCGACGGGGTGGCGGTGGGCCGCTGGGCGCAGCGCACCGCCCGCGGGCCCGTCTGCTTCTACGACATCGACACCCCGGTCACGCTCGCCAAGCTCGCCCGCGGCGACTTCGAATACCTCTCGCCCGAACTGATCCCCGGCTACGACATCTACTTCTCCTTCACCGGTGGCCCCACGCTCGCCCGCCTGGAACGCGAGTTCGGCTCCCCGCGTGCCCGCGCGCTCTACTGCGCCGTCGACCCCGCGCGCTACCGCCCGCTCGCCGCGGCCCTGCGCTGGGACCTCTCGTACCTGGGCACTTACAGCCCCGACCGCCAGCCCATGCTCGAGCGCCTGCTGATCGAGCCCGCCCGCCGCTGCCCCGAGCGATGCTTCATGGTCGCCGGGCCGCAATACCCGGCCGACCTCGCCTGGCCCGCCAACGTCGGGCGGATCGAGCACCTGCCGCCCGCCGAGCACGCCGCCTTCTACGCCGCCTCGCGCTTCACGCTCAACCTCACCCGCGCCGACATGATCGCCGCCGGCTGGTCGCCCTCGGTGCGCCTGTTCGAGGCGGGCGCGTGCGGCACGCCGATCATCTCCGACCGCTGGGCGGGGATCGAGGAGCTGTTCGCGCCCGGCCGGGAGATCATCCTGGCCGACCACACCGAGGACGTCATCACCGCCCTCGCCCATCGGGCGCCGGCGGCGATCGGCGCCGCGGCGCGGCAGGTGGTCTTGGCGCACCACAGCGCGGACCGCCGGGCCGAGCAGTTGGAGCACGACTTGCTGGCCGTCGCGCCAAACCTTGGCGCGCGGCTCCGCGGCGAACCGGCCGAGCCCTAGGTCTCCCTAGGGCAACGCGGCACTTTCCTGCACCGCGCGCATGGTGCACGGGAGCGCCGGGCGGGCGACCGGCGTTCGCCGTGGCTTGGCGGCAGGAGCGCTTAATGATCGAACCCGTCGACCGCGAGCGCGCCAGGATCGGCATCCTCACCTTCCACCGCTGCATCAATTACGGCTCCTACTGGCAGGCGCGCTCGCTGGTCATGGGTCTGCGCCGGCGGGGCCACGATGCGGTGCTGCTCGACCATCGCTGCCCGAAGGCGCAGCGGGCCGAGTGGCGCTGTGCGTTCCAGCCGCTGCTGCCCCGCCGCTCGCCGCGCAGCGATTTCGCGCATTATGCCATCAAGGCCCGCCGGCTGATCGACGCCGCCGACGCCCTGCCCAATTCGGCCCCCTTCGCGCTCGAAGCGCCCGAACTGTCCGACGAATACGGCCTGGTGATCGTCGGCAGCGACGAGGTCTGGAACATCCAGCACCCCTGGTACGGCGGCCGGACGGCGTTCTACGGCGAGGGCTTGCGCGCGCGCCGCATCGTCTCCTACGCCGCCAGCTTCGGCAGCCAGGACGCGGCGGGCGGCCTGCACCCCGCCTGGTCCGCGCGCCTGCGCCGATTCGAGGCGATCTCGGTGCGCGACCGCAATTCGCGCCAGATGGTCCGCGATGGACTGGCGATCGAGCCGACGATCGTGCTCGATCCGGTGCTCCAGTTCCCGCCCGAAATGCCGCCGGCACCCGCGCCGGGCGCAGCGCGCGAGCCCTACCTCGCCGTCTACGGCCACAGCTTCCCCGCTTGGTACGCCGCCGCGGTGCGCGCCCATGCCCGGGCGGCGGGCCTGCGGCTGGTGAGCGTGGGCTACCGCAACGATTGGGCCGACGAGCAGCGGATCGATGCCTCTCCCGCCGAGTTCGCCGCGCTGATCGCCCACGCCGCCAGCGTGGCGACCAATTTCTTCCACGGCTGCGTCTTCGCCTTGGCGTACCAGCGGCCGTTCGCCTGCGTCACCTCCGCCTACCGCGCCAACAAGCTGGGCGACCTCGCCGCGGCGGTGGGCGCCGAGGAGCGGCTGGTGGGCAGCGAGCAAGATGCCGAGGCGCGCATGGCCGATCTGCTCTCGCGCCCGCTCGACCCGGCCGTCGCCGAGCGTATCGCGGCGCTGCGGGCGCAATCCGACGCGTTCCTGGCGCGGGTCCTTGCCTGACCCCGGACCCTCGACCGGCCAGCTGAGCCCGGCCCAGATCATCGCTTCGGGCCTGTGCATCGGCTGCGGCGTGTGCGCTTCGGGAGCGGCTGGCGCAGGCGACTCCCCGCCCGGGCGCGCCATGCGCTGGAACCGCTACGGCCAGCTTGCCCCCGCTGGCCCGGCCGACTGGTTGGACAAGCCCACCGCCCGCCAGGCGGCGATCTGCCCGTTCTCGCCCACCGCCCGCAACGAGGATGCCATCGCCGCCGAGCTGTTCCCGGGTGCGCCGCACGCCGAGGAGCATATCGGCCGCTACCGGGCCAGTTATGTCGGGCACGCCGCCGATGCCGAGCTGCACGCGGCGGGCAGTTCGGGCGGCCTGGTCACCTGGGCCGCGGCCGAGCTGCTCCGCCGCGGGCTGGTGGACGGGGTCGCCCACGTCGCCCCGCTCGATCCGCAGGCCGACGGCCGGCTGTTCGGCTATCGCATCTCGCGCACTCAGGGTGAGGTGCGCGCTCGCGCCAAGTCGCGCTATTACCCGATCGAGCTGTCGCAGGTGCTGGACGCAATCCGCGCGACGCCGGGGCGCTATGCGGTGGTCGGCATCCCCTGCTTCATCAAGGCGGTGCACCTGGTGCGCGCCGCCGATCCGCTGCTGGCGGAGCGCATCGTGCACACGCTGGGGCTGTTCTGCGGCCACATGAAGAGCGCCGCGCTGGTCGACAGCTTCGCCCTGCAGATGGGCGCCGCGCCAGACCGGGTGCGGGCGGTGGACTACCGGCTCAAGAACCCCGCCCGGCCGGCGAACTGGTATCGCAGCCAGCTGCACCTGGCCGATGGCGGCACCGCCGAGCAGGATTGGTGGCACCTCTTGGAGGGCGATTGGGGCTCGGGCTGCTTCCAGAGCAGCGCCTGCGATTTCTGCGACGACGTGGTGGCCGAGACCGCCGACATCGCCTTCGGCGATGCCTGGGTCGAGCCCTATTCCTCCGACGGACGGGGCACCAACGTGGTGATCGTCCGCTCGCCGGTGCTGCACGCATTGGTCGAGGAGGGCATCGCCGCCGGGCGCTTGTCGCTGCGGCCGGTCGACGCGGCCTTCGTGGTCGAGACCCAGGCGGCGGGCTTGCGCCAGCGCCGCGAAGGGCTGGCCTATCGCCTGGCGCTGCGCACGCGCGGCCTCATGCCGGTCAAGCGGGTGGCGCCGCGCCGCGCCGGGCTGCCGCTGCGCCGCCGCGCGATCTACCGGCTGCGCAGCGCGATCAGCGCCGCCAGCCACCCGCTGTTCGCCCTGTCGCGCCGGACCGGCCGCCGCGCGCTGTACGAGCGGCCCACCCGGCTGCTGCTCACCATCTACCAGGCGCTGGCCTATTCGCGCGGCCGGCTGGGCGCGCTGGTCGACCGGCTGGAACGGCTCGGCCGCGCGGATGATCGAACCAAACGCGGGCCGGGGCGTTAGCCTCGCGATGGACGCAGCAAGACGGCCGTGGTGGGAAAGCGCGGTGATCTACCAGGTCTACCCGCGCTCCTTCCAGGACAGCGACGGCGACGGCGTGGGCGATCTTGCCGGCATCACCGCGCGGCTGGACTACCTGGAGCGGTTGGGGGTGGATGCGCTCTGGCTCTCGCCCATCTATCCCTCGCCGATGGCCGATTTCGGCTACGACGTGGCTGATTACTGCGCCGTCGACCCGCTGTTCGGCGACCTGGCCGGCTTCGACGCGCTGCTCGCCGCCGCGCATGCGCGCGGGCTCAAGGTGCTGCTCGATTTCGTGCCCAACCACACCTCCAGCGAGCATCCCTGGTTCGTCGAAAGCCGCGCCTCGCGCGACCATCCCCGGCGCGACTGGTACATCTGGCGCGATCCCGCCCCGGATGGCGGCCCGCCCAACAACTGGATCAGCGATTTCGGCGGCTCCTCGTGGGAATGGGATCCGGCCACCGGCCAGTACTACCTCCACGCGTTCCTCAAGGAGCAGCCGGACCTCAACTGGCGCAACCCGCAGGTGCGCGCGGCGATGGCGCAGGTGCTGCGCTTCTGGTTCGCCCGCGGCGTCGACGGGTTCCGCATCGACGTCCTGTGGCATTGCATCAAGGCATTGGATTTCAGGGATAATCCGCCCAATCCCGAATACCGGCCCGAACTGGGCGAGAAGCTGAAAGTCCTCCAACTCCACTCGACCGACCAGCCGGAAGTCCATCAGCTGGCGCATGTGTTTCGTCAACTAGCCGACGAATACGGCGATCGGCTGCTGATCGGCGAGATCTACCTGCCGGTGCCTAGGCTGGTGGAATATTACGGCACGCCGACCGCGCCGGGGGTCCACTTGCCGTTCAATTTCCAGCTGATCGACCTCGCCTGGGACCCGGCCGCCATCGCCGCGGCGATCCGCCATTACGAGCTCAGCCTGCCCCCCGGCGGCTGGCCCAATTGGGTGCTTGGCAATCACGACCGGCCACGGATCGCCGCGCGGGTGGGGGAGGCGCAGGCGCGCGTGGCCGCGATGCTGCTGCTGACGCTGCGGGGGACGCCGACGATCTACCAGGGCGACGAGCTCGGCATCGGCAACGTCGCCATTGCGCCCGCGCTGGTGCGCGATCCGCGCGAACTGCGCGAGCCGGGCCTGGGCCTTGGCCGCGACCCGGCGCGTACGCCGATGGCGTGGGACCGCAGCTCCAACGCCGGCTTCAGCACCGCTGATCCGTGGCTGCCGCTGCATCCGGACTGGCGCGCGCGCAACGTGGCGGCGCAAGCGGACGATGCCGGCTCCATGCTCCGGCTGTACCGCCGACTGCTGGAGCTGAGGCGCGAGCAGCCGGCGCTGTCGCGGGGCGCGATCAGGGAGATTGCCGGTGATGGCGGCGCGCTCCATTACATTCGCCAGGACGAGGCGGGGCAGATCATCGTCGCGTTGAACCTGGGGCGTGAGGAAACCTACGTCGATCGCCTATTCCAGGGCTGCGCCGTGCCGCTGCTCTCGACCCTGGGCGAGCCCGCATTCGGCATGGTCGCCGGCGGTGGCCGTATTCCGCTGCGCCCTAACGAGGGCCTGATCCTCAAGCTGGAGCGCTGAGCGCCATGCGCATCGCCATGATCGCGCCGATCGCCTGGCGCACCCCGCCGCGCCATTACGGGCCGTGGGAATTGGTCACCAGCCTGCTCACCGAGGGATTGGTGAAGCTGGGGGTGGACGTGACCCTGTTCGCCACCCAGGACAGCCTTACGACGGCCTGTCTCGATGCGGTGGTGCCCGCGCCCTACAGCGAGGATCCTTCGATCGATGCCAAGGTGTGGGAGCACCGCCATCTGGCGCACGTCTTCGAGCAGGCGGATAAGTTCGACCTGATCCACAACCAGGCCGATTTCCCCGCCCATGCCTTCTCGGGCCTGGTCTCCACCCCCATGGTGACCACCATCCACGGCTTCTCGTCCGAGCGGATCCTGCCGATGTACCAGCCCTACCAGGACCGCGTGCACTACGTCGCCATCAGCGCGGCCGACCGGCATCCAGACCTGCGCTACGCGGCCACGATCCACCATGGCATCGCCCAGGCCGATTTCCCGCTCGACGAAGCGGGCGGCGAGGGCCTGGTGTATTTCGGCCGCATTCACCCGCACAAGGGCGCGCGCGAGGCGATCGCGGTGGCGCGCGCGACCGGGCGCCGCCTCGACATTTACGGCCCGGTGCAGGACCAGGGTTATTTCGAGCGCGAAGTGCTACCCCACGTGGACGGCGACCGCGTGGTCTATCACGGCTCGGTCGGCGGCGCGCAGCGGGCCAGGGCGCTGGGCGGGGCTCACGCGCTGCTCCATCTCATCAGCTTCGCCGAGCCCTTCGGCTTAGCCGTGGTCGAAGCGATGGTTTGCGGCACGCCGGTGATTGCCACGCGCCGCGGTGCGATGCCCGAACTGATCGAACACCGCCATACCGGTTTGCTGATCGACACGCCGGAGGATGCGGCAGCGGCCGTGGGCGAGGTCGGCGACCTCGACCGGCGGATCGTGTCGGCCATCGCCCGCAACAGGTTCTCCGCCGAGCGGATGGCGAAGGATTATCTGCGGCTCTACCGGCGGATCCTGGCTGGCGAGACACGAGGGAATTCCCGCTAATTCATCATGTTGTGTCCGGATGCGGGGCAGGAGCGAGCGGGTCGTTGACCCGTGAACGAGACTGCGACGGGAGTTCGCATATGTTCGTGCGCTCCCATATTGCAGCCGCTAACGGCTTGGTTGCAACCGACCGCCGCGGGTTGTTTGATCGCTCGGCCGTGCGAGGCCTTCGTACATATGTTTGCATCTTAGAGGATGACCGGTATTGTGCTTTGCACAAAAGTCGATTTGCGAAGGGGGTTCTTAACGGGGGCGGAGTATTAGGCGCGGCGGTGTGCTGTTGGGCGCCGGCGGGCTGCGGGAACGGGCAGCTGTCGGCACTGGTAAGCCATTGGGGTCGCATATCAAATCGGGGGCAAGCAGGATGACGACCACCGAGCAGGTGATCCGGATCGTTGCGGCGCAGCTGCAGCGCAAGCCCGGCGAATTCTCGATCGACACCAACCTGCAGGAAGCGGGATTCGAATCGATCGACGTGATCGAGACGGTGTTTGCCCTGGAGGAGCGGTTCGGGATCGACATTCCGTTCAACGCCAACGACCAGGCCGCCGCCTTGGCCACGGTGCGCGACGTGGTCGAGATCGTCGAACAGCAGCTTGCACGCAAGAACGCGGCCTGATGAAGCGCGTCGCGGTTACCGGGCTGGGCGCGGTTTCGCCT
The DNA here is from genome assembly GCA_031399025.1 of Erythrobacteraceae bacterium. Taxonomy (GTDB): domain Bacteria; phylum Pseudomonadota; class Alphaproteobacteria; order Sphingomonadales; family Sphingomonadaceae; genus CBDBZL01. The sequence goes on from JANNOJ010000022.1 coordinate 32,841, forward strand.
GGCGGTCTGACCGCGGCAACCACCTGGGCGGCGGTGCGCGACGGACGCAGCGCGATCGGCCCGATCGACTGCCGGCGCGGCGAGCACCTGCGCGTGCCGATCGCCGCCCAGGTGCGCGATTTCGACCCGGCCCCGCATTTCGACGCGCGCCAGGCATCCATGTATGACCGTTTCGCCCAGCTCGCGGTGGTCGCGGCGCGCGAGGCCTTCGCCGATGCGGGCCTGACCGTGGAGGATCCCGCGGTGCGGTTGGCGCCCTTGATTCTGGGTGTCGGGGTGGGCGGGCTGCACACGCTCGACGATGCCTTCTTCGGCGTGTACGGGCGCCACCAGCCCAAGCGCCACCCGCTGACCATTCCGCGCCTGATGGTCAACGCCGCGCCCAGTCTGGTCTCGATGGACCTGGGCACCAGGGGCATGACCTACGCCATCGCCAGCGCCTGCGCCTCGGGCACCCATGCGATCGGCACCGCGTTCCACATGATCCGCGGCGGGGGGGCGCAAGTGGCCATCACCGGCGGCAGCGAATCGTGCATCACCAACGGCACCATGCTGGCCTGGGAGGCGCTGCGGGTGCTGTCGAACGATAACTGCCGCCCCTTCTCGCGCGATCGCAGCGGCCTGGTGGTGGGCGAGGGGGCAGCCATCCTGGTGCTCGAGGAATGGGACCGCGCCAACGCCCGCGGGGCGCGGATTTATGCCGAGATCGTCGGCTTCGGGGGCAATGCCGATGCCGGCGACCTCACCTCGATGGACGTGGCGAACGCGGCGGAGGCCATGCGGCTGGCGATGGCGGACGGCGGGCTGGCGCCAAGCAAGGTCGATTACATCAACGCCCACGGCACCGGCACGACGATGAACGACAAGCACGAAAGCGCCGCGATCCACCTGGCGTTCGCGGGCGCGCCGCTGCCGCTGGTCAGTTCCAGCAAGGCGGTGCTCGGGCACAGCCTGGGGGCGGCCGGTGCGCTCGAGGCGCTGGTGGTGTGCCAGGCGCTGGCCGAGCAGGTGATTCCGCCCACCGCCAATTGCACCGATCCCGATACCGCTTTGGGGCTCGACATGGTGCCCGAAGGGCCGCGGGCGATGCCGCTGGAGGTGTGCCTGTCGAACAGTTTCGCCTTCGGCGGGCTCAACGCCGTCCTCGCGCTGCGCCGGGCCTAGCTGCGGCGAGCCGATGCAGCTCAACGCCACCATCGACCGGGCTCGCGGCTACATGCTGCTCGGCATCATCTACATGCACGCGGTGATCGCCTTTGCCAGCGTGCGCGAGTTCGAGGCGATCACCGCCTCTTTCGTGCAGATCAAGCTGCTCTCGCCCCATGTCTCGGTGTTCTTCCTGCTCAGTGGCATGGGCGCGCGCCGGCTCGGGCGGCGGGGGTTCTGGAAGGTTTTCCGGCAATGCTCGGCGCTCGTGCTGCTCGCCGTCCTCTCGCATGTGACCGGCTTCATCCTCATCGCGGTGCTGCATGGCACCGGTACCGACCTGGCCGGGGCGGCGAGGATGCTGGTGGAACCCATGGTTTACGGCACCGGCTTTTCCACCTTCGTCGCCTGGTTCTTCCTCTCGCTGGCGGTGGGGCGAGTACTGACCTACCTGCTCTACCGCAGCCCGCAGGCGTTCGCCCTGGTGGTGGTGGTCCTGGCCGGCATCATCCTCCTGTCGCAGCAGCTCGGCCTGCCCGACAACATCTTCGAATGGCGGACCTGGCCGATTGCCTTCCTGTTCTTCCTGATCGGCACCCGGATCCCGCGCAATCTGGTGATCCCGGCGCCGTACGGACTGGCGGCGGCGGCCGGCTCGCTCGCGCTCACCTGGTTCAACCGCCCCGGCGTGCTGTGGGACGGGCCGTGCCTGGCGTGCAACGTCACCTTCGTCAGCCAGCCGATGGTGGGCGGATTCGGCTCGATCCCGGTATTCCTGGCGCAGGAGCTGCTGTTCTTCGTCTTCCTGATCTCGGTCGCGCGCCTCCAGCGGCCTTGGTGGCTCACCCGTCCGGCGAACTTCATCGGCCGACATTCGGCGATGTTCCTGCTGCTGAACGGATGGGTCATCGTCGCGATCAATCCCTGGCTCCTGCCGCTCCTGCCCGCCGGCGATTCGCTGCTGCTGTTCCTTGGCCTGCTGGTCGGCGGCGCGGCGTTGCATTGGGGGTTGTTCCACCTGCTCAGGAGGCCGCTTGTCCTGATGGTGAGCGGCAGCTTCCAGGCGATCGAGCGGATCGGCAACGTGCCACAGACATTGCGATCCATGCGCCTGAGTGCCGGGCGTTCGTCTTGATGGCCGCGTCCCATTGTGCGCGGGTGCGCGGGGATTTAGAGCGGCGCTGATGGCGGCCAACCGCGACCTGCAGAACGAGCTGGTGAGCGTCGTCATCCCGGCCTACAATTGCCAGATGACGATCGACGAGACGCTGCGCAGCGTCCGCGCGCAGACGCATCGCCGGCTCGAGATCATCGTGGTGGACGACGGTTCGCAGGACGGCTCGGCCGCGGTGGTCGAGGCGCATGCGGCGACCGACCGGCGTGTTCGGCTGATCCGCCAGGCCAATGGCGGCGTCGCTGCCGCGCGCAACACCGGGATCGACGCTGCCACGGGCGAGCTGGTGGCGCCCATCGATGCCGACGACCTGTGGCAGCCGCACAAGATCGAGCGCCAGCTGCAGGTGATGGCCGCGGGCGGCGAGCCGGTCGGACTGGTCTATTGCTGGAGCGCGGTGATCGATGCGCGGGGCAGAGTCACCGGGCGCGATGGACGCCCCGGCCATCGCGGCCGGGTCATTCCGCAGCTGTTGTACGGCAATTTCGTGGGCAATGGCAGCTGTGCGCTGATGCGCAAGGACGCTCTCCTCGCCGCCGGCGGCTTCGATCCCACGCTCCGGGCAAGAGGCGCGCAGGGATGCGAGGACTGGCAGCTTTATCTGACGATCGCCGAGAGCCACCAGTTCGCGCTCGTCGGCGAAGAGCTGGTCGGTTACCGTCGTCTGGCCGGCGCAATGTCCGGCGATATCGCCCAGATGCTGCGCTCGGACGCACTCGTCAGGGCCGAGTTTCGCGAGCGGTATCCGCAATACGGCACTCAGCTCGACTGGGGCCGCAGGTTCTACATCAATTGGCTGCTGGAGCGGGAAGTAGCGGCCGGGACCTGGGGGCGGTGCCGCCTGCTGCTCGATGAACTCGCCAGGCTCGATGGCAATCCGGTTCGCGCCGCGGCGCAGCGGCAGTTTTGCCGCGGCTGGCATGCGCTCCATCGGGCAGCAAGCCCGCGCAAGCGCAATACTCTGGGGCGCCCCTTCCTGCCGCCGCACGCGCATGCGGATGCCACCCGATGAACGAGAGGCGCGGACAATTCCCGTCGGCGCCCGCGGCCCGCCCGACCGCGCCTCGACGGCCGCGAGCTTGGCAGCAGATCGGCGGCAAATGGCGCAGGTGGCGCGATCGGATCAACAAGCTCGACGCCGTGCAGTTCGGCCTGCGCAGCCTGCTCCTGGGGCCGCAGCTGCGCCATGTCGCGGGAGCAAGGCGCCCGACCAGCGCGCCGCGTGACGTCATCGTCATCAGCGTGGTGCGCAACGGCAGGCTGTGGCTCAAATCGTGGCTGGCGCATCACCGCCAGCTGGGGGTGCGCCATTTCGCGGTGATCGACAACGGTTCGGACGACGGCACGTGCGAGGCGCTTGCCGCCGAGCCCGACGTCACGGTGCTGCGCACGGCGGCGCCTTATCACGCTTACGAAAACACCATGAAGCGCTACCTGGCCGAGCGTTTCTGCGCGGGCCGCTGGTGCCTGTGCGTCGACATGGACGAGCTGTTCGAATATCCGTTCATGGACAAGGTCCCGCTGGCCGACCTCGTGGCCTATCTCGACGGGCACAAGTTCAACGCCGTCATCACGCAGATGCTGGACATGTTCAGCGACACTCCTCTCAATCGCCTGCAAAGCCGGCCGGATGATGCCCTCAAGCAGGTCTATCGCTGGTTCGACCTGTCGGGGATCGAGAAGCGCGGCTACGCGCTGGGTGAGGTGCCCGGTGGCATCCGGTTCCATCGCGGGGGCATCCGCAACCAGGTCTTCGGCACCGAAAACGGATTGACCAAGGTGTCCCTCTTTAAGATGGACGGCGCGTTGCAGCCGTTCATCCAGTGGCACCACGTCCGCAATGGCCGATTTGCCGATGTGAGTTGCGTGTTGCTGCATTTTCCCTTCGTCTCGACCTTCTATGCCAAGGTGGCCGATGCGGTGGCGACCGGGCGTTATGGCTATCTCACCAGCGACGAATATGTCCGCTACGGCGCCCGGCTCGAGCAATCGGGAGACCTGCAATTGCGCGGCGAAACGTCGCGGGCCTACACCAACCCGGAAGCGCTTATCGACGCCGGCTTTCTGTATGCCTCCCCCGAATACCGCCGGGTGCTCGCTCGCGAGGGGCAGGACGGGCGGTGAGCGTCTCGGTCATCATCCCCGCGCGCAATGCCGGCGAGACGATCGACGCCACGCTCGACAGCCTCGTGGCGCAGGAATGGACCGACTGGACGGCGGTGGTGATCGACGACGGCTCGACCGACACCACGCGGGCGATCGCCGACAGCTTCGCCGCGCGCGACCCGCGCATTACGGTGATCGACGGGCCGCGCCGCGGCGCGGGAGCCGCGCGCAATGCCGGGCTGGCGGCGCTCGACCGGGAATGGGTGCTGTTCCTCGATGCCGACGACACGATCGAGCCGGCGATGCTGCGGCGGATGCTTGAGACCCTCGCCGCCAACCCCGAGGCCGATGCGGTCCATTGCGGCTGGACCTTCACCGACTGGACGGGGGCGCCGCTTTCCACCCGAATCTGCCCCTCGCCTGGCCCCGACCTCTTCCCGCTGGCGGGACGGACTTGCCCGTTCGCCATCCACGCCTGCGTGCTGCGCCGCGCGCTGCTCGAACGCGCCGGCGGGTTCGACGAGCTGCTGGTCACCTCGGAAGATTTCGACCTGTGGCAGCGGGTCGCCAGGGTCGGCGCCCGCTTCGTGGCGCTCGGCGAGTACCTGGCCACCTATCGCCTGCGCGAGCGGCAGAGCTGGTTCGACGCGCGGCGCTTCCTGGAGGATGCGCTGGTGGTGGTCGGGCGCGGGCACGCCCCCGATCCGCGACTGGCCGGCCAGGACCTGCCGGCGGGGCACGCGCAGGGGCTGCCCGCCGAGGGGCTCTACGCGGCCAAGTTGCACATGGTGGTTTGGGCGGCCGGAATGCTTATCGCCCGCGGGGAGGACCCGGTGGCGCTGCTGGACGTGCTGCCCGATGCCGGTCCGCCCTTGTTCGAACCCGAAGAGCTGGCCCGATCGCTGTTTCGGGCGGTGCCGATGGTCGAGTGCCGAACCGCGGCGGCGTGGGTTGACCGCTGGCCCGTACTCGCGCCCCGGTTGATCGTATTTCTCCAAGCGCTGGAGGCTCGCACCGGCGCAATGGACCTGGCCGCCCAGGTCGCCGCCGGTCTCGAAACCACCGTCGCGCTCGAAGCGCGGGCCATGCTCGGGGACGCCCGGCCGTTAATCGCGGTGGGATCGACCGCAGCTCTCTGGCTCGACATTGGCAACGAATTGACCGATCTGGCGCTGCCCGGCGCCGAGCGGGCGGTTTGCCATGTCCACGACGCCGGCGCCTATCTCGGCCCGGTCATCCTGCCGGTGATCGACGGCCAGCTGTCCCGGGCGGTGGTGCGCGACGCGGTTGCGGCGCGCTTTGCCTGGCCCTTGCTGGGCCGGCTGTTCTCGGTCCAGATTTACTCGCGGCTCCAGGATGGGCAGGCGGGCGAGCACTGGGCCGCTCGCCGTGCGCTCCTGCTTGGCGATGAGCAGCTTGCGCCCGAGGAACTCCACGACCGGATCGGCTGGACCGTCCTGCTCCAGGAGCTGCTCGGCCTGCCCGACTGGGCATCCGACCGTATGCAAGACGAAACCGCGCCGCATCCCCACAGCAATCGGCAAGAGCTGTCTTCCCCGGCCGAGATCGTGGAGTTGAGCCTGCCGTTGCCGAGCTTCACCGGCGTTTCCGGGCCGGTCGAGATCGACGTCACCGTGGGCGGGGCGCGCCTGCTGTCGTTCCGGTTAGGCCCCGGTAAGGGGGTCGATCGGGGTGTCGTCAGCAGCGGAAGGATCCGCGCGGCGACACTGCAACGGGCGGATCTGGAGCTGGCCCGCATTGCGGCGCGCGAGGCGATCATCGGCTATCGCGGGGCAGGCGACGCGCCGCTGCGCGAACGCCTGCAGCACGCCTTTGCCGCGACGCGTGGACAGCCGTGTTCCGTCCCGGGGGGCGGGGGCGCAGTCCCGCAGGTGGCCCACCGGCTCGCGGCCGCGGCGGTGCGCGATATGCCGATAGCGGGCGCCCGGATCATCGGCGCGCCGCCCGGCTTCGCCCCCTCCGAGACCGCGCGACGAGCGGAATTGCCCCGCGACCTGGCCGCGGTGATGGTCGCGAACCTGCGGCCGCCGCAGTGCGCGATCGCCATCGGCGATGACCCGACGCCGCGCGCTTTCGTCCTGCCCGAGCTATCCGCCCCGGCCCGGCCCACCGCGCCCATGACCCAGCCGGTGGCGGCGGCCGCGCAGGGCGGCATCCCCGAGCTTTACGGCCGGCATCATTTCGAGCGGTTGTTCTCGAGCGGGACGAATCCGTGGAAGTACACCTCGCCCTACGAGCAGACCAAGTACGAGCAGACGCTGTCGCTCCTGCCGGCCGAGAACCGCGCCAGAGTGCTCGAGATCGGCTGCGCCGAAGGGCACTTCACGGTCCAGCTGGCGCCGCTGGCGGGACGGCTGCTCGCCACCGACATCGCCGATCTCGGCCTGGCGCGCACGCGCGAGCGCTGCGCGGGCTTGGCCAATATCGACTATGCCCGGCTCGACATCCTCAATGACCCGCTGGCAGGCTCGTTCGATGCCGTCTTCTGCTGCGAGCTGCTCTACTACATGGGCGGCCTGGCCGAGCTCAAGCAGGTGGGCGCCAAGATCGCCGCCGCCCTGGCGCCGGGCGGGGTGCTGATCGCCGCGCATGCCAATCTCGTGGTCGACGAGCCCCGGGCGACCGGCTTCGACTGGACCATGCCCTACGGCGCCAAGCGGATCGGCGAGACCTTCGCGGCGGTCCCCGAACTGGAATTCGAGCACGAGCTGGCAAGCCCGCTCTACCGCATCCAGCGCTTCCGCAAGCGCCGGCGCAACTGGTGGCGCAAGGCGTTCGGCCGCGCAGCGCCGACCCTCGCGGAGGCGCCGTACGGCGAGCCGGAGCCCGAGGTCGCCGCACACATCCTGTGGCAGGGGGGCACGGTCCCGGCACCGGCGCCCAGGATAACGACCGACCGCCTGCCGATCCTCATGTACCACGCCGTCGCCGACCGCGGACCCGAGCCGCTCGCGCGCTGGCGGGTGGCGCCGGCGATGTTCGAGGCCCAGCTGCGCTATCTGCGCGAGGTCGGGTTCGAGCCGGCCAGCTTCGAAGAATGGCGCACCGCGCGCGAGCGCCGCACCCCGCTGCCCGGCCGCCGGGTGATCATCACCTTCGACGACATCTATGCCGATTTCGAGCAGGCGGCACTGCCCATTCTCCAGCGCTACGGCTTTCCGGCGACCCTGTTCGTGCCCTCGGACAAGCTTGGCGGGCGGGCGGACTGGGACGCCTGGGCGGGCCCGCCGCTGCCGCTGATCGATCTTGCAGGCCTGCGCCGCGCGCACGATGCGGGGATGCGCATCGGCTCGCACGGGGCTGGCCACCGCCGGTTCGCGGGCCTGCCGGTGCGCGAGCTGGTCGACGAGTTGTGGCGGTCGCGCGCCACGCTCGAGCAGGCGCTGGCGGTGGAGGTCGATGCGCTCGCTTATCCCTCGGGCAGCCATGACGAGGTCGCCGAACGGCTCGCCGCCGCCTGCTTCTATCGCCACGCGGTGACCACCCGGGACGAGCTCAGCACGCTGGGCGAGCGCGAATTGGCGCTGTCGCGGATCGAGATACGCGGCGGCGAGGACCTGGCGCAGTTCATCTGCCGGATGCCGGATTGAACAACACCAGCGCGGGGCGCGGGGGCAATCGGCTCGCGAGCTGCCGTGCCTAGCGCATCAGGCCGGCCGCCCGCAGTGCGTCCTCGATGACCTTGGCCACGCCTCGGGGCGCCGCTCCCGAGGGAGTCCCTGCCGGGCCGCTGCGCGTTTCACGACGGGGCTTGAGGTCGATGCGGGTCAGGATCGGGCCGGCGGGGGCCGGTGGGCTGCCCGGCCGCGAGCAATGCCCGGCCGCCGGGCTTGATGGTCGGCGCCGGTTGCTCCGCCCTGGCAGTCTCGCCCTTCGCCAGGCCCCAGAAGCGGGCGATGTGCCGGGTGGAGGAGATGCTCGCTTCCAGCAGGTAGGCGCCGCTGGCGCCACCGCCATCGGCGCAGCCCGTGTCGAGCGGGGCGCCGTGGCCCATGCCGGTGATGCTGTATTCCTCGATCACCTCCGCGCCCGCGGCATTGCACCAGGCCCGGCGCGGATAGCCATCGACCGTCTCGCTGCGGGTCGGCTCGGCGGCTACGCCGTGGATGGCGCGCCATTGGCCGATGATGGCGTCGGCGTTGTTCGGATTGACGGTCGCATCGCCGCTGCCGTGCCAGACCGAGATGGTCGGCCAGGGCCCGCGGTGCGGCGAGGCGGCAAGAACCAGCTCGCTGAGTTCGGCCTCGGCCGGCATCGCCTGGCCGCGCATCCGCTCCAGCGCCTGCGGGATCGTCGCCGCGGCGCCATAGGGCAGCCCGGCGATGATGGCGCCGCCGGCGAAGACTTCGGGATAGGTGGCCAGCATGACCGAGGCCATCGCTCCCCCCGCCGAAAGACCGGTGACGAAGATTCGCGCCGGATCGATCCGGTGACGCTCGACCATGGTGGCGATCATCTGCCTGATCGACAGCGCCTCGCCGCCGTCGCGCCGGGTATCCTGCGGCGAGAACCAGTTGAAGCACAGATTGGGATTGTTCTGGCGCCGTTGTTCGGGGACCAGCAGGGCAAAGCCGTGCCGGTCCGCCTGCTGCGTCCAGCCCGTGCCGACGGCGTAGCCTGCCGCGGTTTGGGTGCAGCCGTGCAGGACCACCACCAGGGCTGCGTGCTCGGGCAAGCCTGCGGGCAAGTAGATCTTGCCGTCCAGAGCGCCGGGGTTCGAGCCGAAGCCGGTCAGCTGATCCAGCGTCTCGTCCGCCGGAGCGGCGGGCATTGCGCCCCGGCGCATCGCCGAAAAGCGAGCTACATGGTCCGAGAACATGTTCATGGCCGCATCCTTGTCGCGCGATGACAACAGCGTGTTATGCTGCAATGCACAAAAGATGGCATTCTCTCCGTTTTATGCAAGAGCGAAACACCACCGGCGGCCGGCGCGCCCGGCATTGGCGTCAATGCGCGGGACGAAGCTGGTGCAGGAGGAACGCCAGCACGGCGCCCAGGGCAAGGCCCACCACCCCCGCGCTGGCCGCACTGGCCAGCCAGGCAAGGACCGGGCCCGCCGCGCCGCTGGCGTGCGACACCGCTTCGGCCAGGTCGTGCACGAGATGGGCGGGGCCGCCGACCCCCAGCTCCTCCAGCCCGTGGATGAGGATCCCGCCGCCCACCCAGATCATGGCCGCCGTGCCGATGATCGAGAGCGCCTTCATCAGGATCGGCATGGCCTTGACGAGCCCCCGGCCGAGCGCGCGGACCGGCGCCGCGGGCCGCTCGGCGAGGTGGAGGCCGATGTCGTCCATCTTCACGATCAGCGCCACCACGCCGTACACGCCGATGGTGATGCCGATGCCGACCACCCCGAGCACCGCCGCCTGCGACACCATGGGCGAATCGGCGACGTCAGCGAGGGCGATCGCCATGATCTCGGCCGACAGGATCAAGTCGGTGCGGATGGCTCCGCTGACCTTGGCTTGCTCCAGCGCGACGGCGTCGAGGGGGGCTTCCTCGGCCTGCGCATGGGCGTTCCCGCCGAAGGCCTCGAGGACCTTTTCCGCCCCCTCGAAGCAGAGATAGGCGCCGCCCAGCATGAGCAGCGGGGTGATCACCCAGGGTGCGAAAGCGCTCAGCAGCAGCGCCGCGGGCAGCAGGATCAACATCTTGTTGCGCAGGGACCCGATGGCGATCTTGGCGATGATCGGCAGTTCGCGCTGCGGCGATAGACCCACGACGTAGCGCGGGGTCACCGCGGCATCGTCGACCACCACGCCGATGGCCTTGCTCCCCGCCTTGCCCGCGGCGGCCCCGACATCGTCGAGCGAGGCGGCAGCGAGCTTGGTGATGGAGGCGATGTCGTCGAGCAGCGCAACTAGTCCGGAAGCCATAGACGCAGGTCTCGCATGAAGGGTTGGCGGAAGCGGATGGATGGCCCGGGTTCGGTCTACAACCCCCCGGCCGCCTCCCGGCTCCCGCTGGTGACGCGCCAGGTTCAGCGCAGCTTGGCGATCTCCACCTTGTCGAGCTTGGCGCGCTCCTTCACCGATTCCTCGCTGCGGGTCAGCGCCTTGGCAATCGCTTTCAGTCCCATCCCCTTCCTGGCCAGGGTATGGAGTTGCTGGATCTCGTCGGAGCGCCAGGGTTGGCGGTGTCGTTCGAAGCGTTCGGCCATGATGCCTCCTAGCGGGTCATCGGCCCAAGCGCCATGTCGCTCGCCGGCACGGCGCGAACTGGGGTCCACCGCAGGCGTGCTTGTGCTAGAGCTATCGCCGGGCGCCCCTGATAGGGGGCCCTTCCTCTCACCTTATGGAGCGACTGACCCATGGCTGGCTACAAGCCCCCGAATTTCAATGAGCGGGCGGCGGCATCACGCGCGGCAAAGCAAGGCGCGCTGGAAGAATTGCGCAACCGGCCGGCGCCCGACCCCGCCAAGCTGGCCGAGCAGCAGGCCAGGCGCGAGCAGCGCGACGCTGCCGCGGCCGAGCGGCGCGCGGCTCGCCAGCGCGCCCTCGACGAAGCCAAGGCGGCCAAGCTGGCGAGCAAGGCAGCGGCCCTGGCGGAAATCGCGGCGAAAGCAGCCTCGCCGCCGGCGCCCAAGAAGACCGAGGCCGAACTCAAGGCCGCGCGCGACGAGCGGTACGCCGCCCGCAAGGCGCGCAAGAAATGATCCCGCGCCAAGTCGTCGGCGTGGCCGAGGTGCCGGGCGGCCCGCCGCTCCGCCTGGTGCGCCACGCCGGCGATTTCATGATCATGCTCGAGCGCAACGAACTGATGAGCAGCCGCATGAGCGGCTCGGAAGTGGCGCTCGGCGTCATGACCTGCCAGCGCCTGCGCACGCCGGACGGGGCGCGGCTGCTGATCGGCGGCTACGGCATGGGCTTCACCCTGCGGGCAGTCCTGGCGCAGCTCGGCCCCGCGGCGCGCGTCACGGTGGCGGAACTCGTCCCCGGCGTCATCGACTGGGCGCGTGGACCGATGGAGGCGCTGGCGCAGGGTTGCCTCGACGATCCGCGGGTCGAGCTCAGGCTCGCAGATGTCGCCAGACTGATCGATACCGCCAAGGCCAGCTACGATGCGATCCTGCTGGATGTCGACAACGGTCCTGACGGCCTGACGCGCCCGGCCAACGATTGCCTCTATTCGCCGGCAGGTTTGCAAAGCGCGCGCGCCGCCCTCAGCCCGGGCGGCATCCTGGCGGTCTGGTCGGCGGGCGGGGATGCCAGCTTCACCCGGAGGCTGAAGCGGGCCGGCTTCGCCGTGGAAGAAGTGCAGATACGCGCCCGCGAGAACGGCAGGGGGCCGATGCACACCTTGTGGTTTGCAGGAGTGCGCTAGCCGCCGCGCAACTCGGGCTTCTCTCCCGGGCGCATCGGTATCATCTCTTCGGGTCCGATCGCCGCCTTGTACGGCCGTGGCCACAATCAGGCCGCGCTTGCGCTAGCGGGTGTCGCCGGTGGCGCTTGGGCTAGCGACAAGCCTTGGCCAGAGGCCGGTGGCAAGCCAGGCATCGGTTGATGCGGGAATCACATGGCAAGCGGCGGTTCATGCCCGGGGGGAGGCGCACTTGCTGCCAAAGCGGAGCCCTGATAAATATCATGTTGATTGTTGGAGATTATTGCTGATCGTCGGTGCTAAGGCCCTCGCCTTGTTCGGTTCGGTATCCGTCGATCAACCCAGGAACGGCAGTTTAGCCTTCGTACCCTTGGCAAGGAGCCGATGTTTATGCTTGGACAGCCCGATCTGCAGGGTCTGCGCGTGCTGGTCGTCGAGGACGAACTTCTCGTCGCCATGTTGATCGAAGAAATGTGTGCCGACTTATCCTGCGAGGTTGTCGGACCGGTCGCGACCCTCGAAGAAGCGATAGAGCGCAGCCAGGAAGCTGATTGCGACATTGCGCTCGTTGACATGCATCTGGTCGGGGCAAGAGCCGATCCCGTCATCACCGAGTTGCATGCCAGGGCAATCCCTTTCGCCATAGCCAGCGGCGGTGGCGAATCCAGCAACGATCCACGCGCGGCGTTCATCTTGAACAAGCCCTTCGGTTTCACGCAGTTCGCCGAATGCATGACCGTATTGGCGCAACAACGGGCAAGGGCCGGTACTGCCCGTGATGAACCCATCGCCGAATAGAGCGACACTTTTCTTCCGGGTTGGCACGTTGCCAAACATACTTTTTGTGCGATCGTCGATAAGTCGAGAATGACCACTGCTGCTGGCTCGGCCGTGCAGGTTCCATTCTCGCGATTCCAACCGCCACCAACGACTGAACGTCGGTCCCGTAGTCTGCCGGAAGGCTACGCCGAACCTTGACACCCGAGCACCCTGGCGCTCCTCCTGATGGTGTCGGCTACCGATAGCTTGCGAGATCACATCGGGTGCACGAGGAAAGAGCCATGCCGCAAGTCAAGCCGGATGCCCGTACCGACGTAAGCGGTCTGGACGATGTGCTTGGGGGTGGGCTGGAGCGGCATCGGACGTTTCTGCTCGAGGGCAAGCCGGGGACCGGCAAGACCACGATCGCGCTGCAATTCCTCATGGCCGGCAAGGCCCTGGATGAGCGGTGCCTCTATGTCACGCTGTCGGAGACCGCGGACGAACTGCGCGCCACGGCGCATGCTCGCGGCTTCGGGCTCGAGGGCATCGAGATCTTCGAGCTTGTTCCTCCCGAGAGCCTGCTTGACGAGGCGCAGCAGCAGAGCCTGCTCTATTCGTCCGACCTCGAGCTGAGTGAAACCACCAAGCGGGTGTTCGAAGTCTTCGAGCGGGTAAAGCCCGACCGCGTGGTGCTCGACAGCCTGTGCGAGGTTCGCCTGCTCGCGCAAAGCTCGCTTCGCTACCGGCGGCAGATCCTCGCCTTCAAGCACTACTTCGCGCGTTCCGGCGCGACCGTCCTGATGCTCGGCGACCTCACCACCGACGCGAACGACAAGACCGTGCACTCGATTGCTCACGGGGTCGTGCGGCTCGAGGAACTCGCCGCCGAGTACGGCGGCGAGCGTCGGCGCCTGCGCATCATCAAGTATCGCGGGCGACGCTTCCGCGGCGGTTTCCACGACTTCACCATCGAGACCGGGGGCGTATGCGTCTACCCGCGGTTGGTGTCGGCCGAACATCGGACCGATTTTGCCCGCGACCAGCTGACCACCGGTTCGCCCGAGCTCGACGATCTGCTCGGCGGCGGGGTGGAGCGCGGGTCGAGCGTTCTCGTGCTCGGGCCGGCAGGGACCGGCAAGAGCCTGCTGGTGCTCACCTTCATCGCGACCGCGCTGGAACGTGGCGAGCGCGCGGCCATGTTCGTGTTCGACGAGGAACTCGGGCTTCTCATCCAGCGCGCCAAGGGGCTGGGCATCGACCTCCAGGCTTTGATCGATGCCGATGCGCTCATCCTGCAACAGGTCGACGCAGCCCAACTCACCCCGGGCGAGTTTTCATGGCGGGTGAGACGGTGCGTGGAGGAATATGGCGCGAGCCTGGTGGTCGTCGACAGCCTCAATGGCTACAAGGCAGCGATGCCGGGGGAGCAGGCGCTGGTGCTCCACATTCATGAATTGCTGCAATACCTGAACCGCCAGGGCGTCACCACCATTCTGACGGTGGCGCAACCCGGGCTCGTGGGCGACATGAAGTCACCCGTGGATGTCACCTACCTTGCCGATACCGTTCTTGTGCTGCGCTATTTCGAGGCCGTCGGGCGCGTCCGCCGCGCCATTTCCGTGATGAAGAAGCGGATGGGCGCCCATGAAGATACGATCCGCGAATTCCGGATCGATCGGGGGATTGCGCTTGGACCTCCGCTCACCGGGTTCCAGGGCATCTTGCGGGGCGTGCCGATGGTCTACGACAATACGGAACTTCTAGCCAGCGAGGGCGCGTGAAGCAAACCACGGTTTCCGAGCGCGGGCTGGTCCTCGCGCCCCTCGGGCGGGATGCCGCCCTTGCCTGCGGCATGCTCAGCGAAGCCGGGATCGAGGCGGTCGCCTGCCCGGATCTTCCCGCGCTCGTGGCCGAGCTGGACATCGGAGCCGCCTTCGCCGCGGTGACCGAGGAAGCTATCGCCACGGCCGATCTGCGGGACCTGAGTGCCTGGATCGAGGATCAGGAGGAATGGTCCGATCTGCCGTTCATCCTGCTCACCAGCGGTGGCGGCGGGCTGGAGCGCAACCCGACGGCCACCAGGCACCTCGAACTGCTGGGCAACGTCACATTTCTCGAGCGGCCCTTCCACCCCACGACGCTCATCAGCCTGTCTCGCTCGGCGCTGCGGGCGCGGCGGCGACAATACGAAGCGCGCACCCGGCTCCTGGCGCTGCGCGAGAGTGAGGGGCGCTTTCGCAACATGGCCGATCATGCGCCGGTCATGATGTGGGTGACCGACCCGACTGGCTATTGCACCTACCTCAACCGCGCGTGGTACGAGTTCACCGGCCAGTCCGAAGCCGAGGCGCAAGGCTACGGCTGGCTCGAGGCGACCCACCCGGCGGACAAGGCGGCGGCCGAACGCGCGTTCCTGGAAGCGAACGCAGCTGTCGCGCCGTTTCGCATCGAGTACCGCCTGCGCCGGGCGGACGGCACCTATCGCTGGGCGATCGATGCCGCCTCGCCCCGGTTCAGCGAGGCGGGCGACTATCTCGGTTATGTCGGCTCGGTGATCGACATCGACGAGCGCCGCGAGATCGAGGAGCGGCAGCGGGTGAGCGAGGCCCGGCTGCGCACGCTGACCAACGCGCTGCCCGCCTTCGTGTGGTTCGCCACCCCCGATGGCGAGCTGCATTATTTCAACGATCGCTGGTACGAGTACACCGGGCAGACGCCCGAGGAGGCGATGCACAGCGGCTGGGCCGCCACGCTGCACCCCGAGGACGCCGACCGGATCGCCGCGATGTGGGCCGACGCGCGGGCCAGAGGCGTCACCTATGAGGTCGAGGTGCGCTATCGCCGCCGCGATGGCGCCTACCGCTGGTACGTCGCCCGCGCCGAGCCGCTGCGTGACGAGCACGACGCGATCACCGCCTGGTTCGGCACCTCGAACGACATTCACGACCGCAAGCTGGCCGAAGCCGCGCTGTACGAACTCAACGAGAGCCTCGAGCAGCGCGTCTCCGAACGCACCGCCGAACTCGCCCACAGCGAGGGCCGCTTCCAGGGCATCTTCGATTCCTCGTTGCAGTTCATGGCGCTGCTCAAGCCGGATGGGACCGTCCATGAGATCAACCGCACTGCGCTGAGCTGGAGCCAGATCGAGCCGCACGAGATCGTCAACCGGCCGTTCTGGCTGGGCGCGCCGATGCGGGGCAATCCGCAATTGCAGGCGGCGATCAAGGCCGGCATCCGCCGCGCCGCGGCCGGCGAAACGGTCCGCCAGGAACACGAAATGCGCGGCGCGGGCGAGGTCCGGGCCATTATCGACTTCTCGCTCAAGCCCGTCCTGCATGAGCACGGCGAAGTGGTCTGGCTGGTGGCCGAGGGCCGCGACATCAGCGAGCTGAAGGCGGCGCAGGAGGCGCTGCGGCAGAGCCAGAAGCTGGAGAGCATGGGCCAGCTGACCGGCGGCTTCGCGCACGACATCAACAATCTGCTGACCCCCATGACCGGAGCGCTCGACATGCTGCAGCGCCGCGGCCTGGGCGGGACGCGCGAGCGGCGGCTGATCGAGGGCGCGCTCCAATCGGCCGAGCGCGCCAAGCTGCTGGTCCAGCGCCTCTTGGCCTTCGCCCGCCGGCAGCCCCTGCAGCCCACGGCGGTCGACATCGGCCGCGTCGTCGAGGGGATGGCCGCTCTGGTCGCGAGCACGACAGGACCGCAGATCAGGCTCGCGGTGGACATGGCGCCCGAACTGCCGCCTGCCTTGGCCGATGCCAACCAGCTGGAGATGGCCATCCTCAACCTGGCGGTGAATGCCCGCGATGCGATGCCCACAGGCGGCTCGCTGCAGATCTCGGCCAAGCTCGACGAGGTGGGCGAGGGCAATAGATACGGTCTGTCGCCCGGGCGATATGTGCTTCTGGCGGTGACCGACACCGGGACGGGCATGGATGCCGAGACCCTGAAGCGGGCGGTCGAGCCCTTCTTCAGCACCAAGGGCGTCGGCAAGGGCACCGGGCTCGGCCTCTCGATGGTCCACGGGCTTGCCGCGCAATTGGGAGGCTCGCTCACCATTGCCAGCACCCCCGCGGTCGGCACCACCGTCGAACTGCGCCTGGCAGTCGCGGAGAGCGCGCCGCCCGCCGTGGCGCCTGTACAGGTCGGCGTGGGCTGGGTCATGGGGACGGGCACCGCGCTGGTGGTCGATGACGAAGAACTCGTGTGTGCCGCCACCGCCGATATGCTGGGCGACCTTGGCTATGAGATCGTGGCCGCCAATTCGGCCATGGAAGCGCTGCAACTCGTCGAGGGCGGCCTGGTGCCCTGTCTGCTGGTGACCGACCACCTGATGCCCGGAATGTCCGGCACCGACCTTGCCCGCGAAGTGCGGCGGCGGTTACCCTCGGTGCGGGCGCTGATCATCTCGGGATATGCCGACATCGAGAGCATAGCCCCCGATTTGCCGCGCTTGGGCAAGCCGTTCCGGCGGGCCGATCTCGCCGAACGTCTCGCCGGACTCGACGGCGCAGCCAAGTCCGTCCCGAGCCGCTCGTGATCGACTGAACTACTGGATCAGCGCAAAGGTGACGGGCGTTGCCGCCTGCGCCCCGGACGAGGGTGCGATCCATAGCTGGAACTCGCCCGGCTCCCAGCCATGCGACAGGTCGGCCCGGGTAAAGGCGAGGTCCTCGGGGCGCAGGGTGAAGCTGACCGTGCGGCTCTCGCCCGGCGCCAGCGCGATCTTCGCAAAGCCCTTGAGCTCCTGCACCGGGCGCGTCACCGAGCCGACCAGGTCGCGCACGTAGAGCTGCACCACCTCCTCGCCGGCGCGTTGGCCACTATTGGTGATCGTCGCGCTCGCGGTGATGGTGCCGCCCGGGCCCATGCTCGCCGCGCTCAAAGAGGCCGGCGAATAGGCAAAGCTGGTATAGCTGAGCCCGAAGCCGAACGGGTAGAGTGGCGTGTTGGGCGTCTCGAGATAGCGCGAGAGGTACTTCTGCTGCGAGTTTTCGGCGGTGTAGGGCCGGCCGGTATTCTTCATGTCGTAATGCAGCGGCACCTGGCCGACCGTGCGGGGGAAGGTGATCGGCAGCCTGCCCGCAGGGTTGTAGTCGCCGAACAGCACGTCGGCGACCGCGTGCCCGCCCATGGTGCCCGGATACCAGGCGTGGAGGATGGCCGCGACGTTCTCCTGCGCCCAGCCGATCGTGTTGGGCCGCCCGCTCAGCATCACCAGCACCACCGGCTTGCCCGTGGCGACCAGCCGTTCGAGCAGCGCCTGCTGGTTGCCCGGCAGATCGAGCGAGGTGCGGCTGGCGGCCTCGCCGGTCATGTCCCAACGCTCGCCCATGACCGCGATCACCAGGTCCGATCCCTCGGCCAGCGCCACCGCTTCGGCAAAGCCCTGGTCCTTGCCGGCATCCTCGAACGCGTAGCTGGCGCCCTGGATATGGGCGATCGTGACGCCTTGGGGAGCCCGTTCGCGCAGACCTTGGAGCACCGTGACGGGCCGGGTCTCGCGGTCGCCGGCGGCCGACCAGCTGCCGATCATGTCGGTCTTGCTGTCGGCCAGCGGGCCGATCACCGCGATCCGCCCGGCGGTGGCCGCCAGCGGCAGGACTTGGCCCTCGTTCTTGAGCAGCACCATCGAGCGGCGGGCGACGTCGCGCGCGGCTGCGAGGAAATCGGGCCGGTAGAGCGTCGCCTCCTGGCGCTCTGCGTCGGCATAGCGGTAGGGGTCCTCGAACAGGCCGAGCCGGTACTTCATCTCCAGGATGCGGCGCACGGCGCGGTCGACCTGCGCCGCGCCGACCCGGCCCGCCGCGAGCGACCCGGCCAGATGCTCCATGAACACCGCGCCCTGCATGTCCATGTCGACGCCGGCGTTGATCGCCTGCTCGCCCGCCTGCGCCAGGTCTTGCGAGTAGCCGTGCGCCACCATCTCGTTGATCGAGGTGTAATCGGTCACCACGAAGCCGTCGAAGCCCCAGCGGTCGCGCAGCACGTCGGTCAGCAGATAGCGGCTGCCGCTCGCGGGGATGCCGTCCAGTTCGTTGAACGCGGTCATGAACGTGGCGACGCCCGCATCCACCGCGGCCTTGAACGGCGGCAGGTACACATCGCGCAGCGTCCGCTCCGAGATGTCGACCGTGTGATAATCGCGCCCGGCCTGCGCCGCGCCGTAGCCGGCGAAGTGCTTGGCGGTGGCCAGGATGGTATCGACCGCCGCCAGATCGTCGCCCTGGTAGCCGCGCACCCGCGCCGCGGCCACCCGGCTGCCCAGGTACACGTCCTCGCCCGCGCCTTCCGACACGCGGCCCCAGCGCGGGTCGCGGGCAATGTCGACCATCGGCGAGAACGTCCAGTGCAGCCCCTCGGCCGACGCCTCCTGAGCGGAAATGCGGGCGGACAGCTCGATGGCTTCCAGGTCCCAGCTCGCCGCCTCGCCCAGCGAGATCGGGAAGATGGTGCGGTGCCCGTGGATCACGTCATAGCCGAACAGCAGCGGGATGCCGAGCCGCGTCTCTTCCACCGCCAGGCGCTGCAGCTCGGTAGTATATTGCACGGTGTAGGCGTTGAACACCGAGCCCACGCGCCCCGCGGCGATGTCCGCGCGATATTCGGGACGCAAGGTCGGCCCGGTCGATTCCCAGTCGCTGGTCAGCAGCGTCAGCTGGCCGATCTTCTCCTCCTCGCTCATGCGCGCGATCAACTCGTCGATGAAGCGGTCCATCTGCGGATCGGGCGCGGTCCAGGCCGGCTCGATCGCAGAGGGCGCCACGGCGGTCGGGTCGGACATGCTGCCCCGGGCGAGGGCGGCACCGGTCGTCGGAACTGCCGCAGCCGGCCGATCCTGGGCGGCCGCGCAACTCACGACCCACCAGGCCATGACGCCGGCCGCGAAGGCTTTGGCCACTCGGCCCATCCTGCTCTCCCTCGGTTTGTTCCGAACTCTCGGCGGTGTGGGTCTGGTGCCACACCTAGGATGTAATCACCCGCTCTATCAGAATTATACGGGCATACCGAAACCACTTTCAAGGTCTATGGTTGGACCCTCGAGCGACCGGGCACAACCGGCGCTCGGGAATGCGGCAGGTGACCGCGCTTGAGGGAGAGAGAATATGAGGAACGCCAGCTGGTCTGTCCGGTCGTCGGCGGTCAGGCGTGCAAGCGCTGCACTGCTCGTCGGTGCGGCGGTGTCGGCAATCGCCATCGTGGTTCCAACGCCGGTGCATGCGCAGGAAGTGAGCGCGTCGCTGCGGGGCCGGATCACGCCGGCCGAACAGGTGCAGCAGATCACCGCCATCCAGGTCGAAACCGGCGTGCGCCGCACCGTCGCCACCACGGCGGAAGGGGCCTACAATTTCGCTTCGCTGCGGCCGGGGAGCTACCGGCTGGAGATCACCACCACCGACGGCGTGCGTCAGACCGACACGTTCGAATTGAGCGTGGCGCAGAACGCGGTGCTCGATTTCGACCTGGGCGAACTTGTGAGCCAGGCCGCGCCCGACGCTCCGGTGGTGGTGGAAGCACCCGGCGCGGTCGGCGCCCCCGCCCAGGCCGATGCTCCGGCCGAAAGTGGCGAAAACACGATCCTGGTGACCTCCGATCGCATCCGCACGCTGGAAGGCGGCGAGGTCGGCATCACCATCACCCAGCGCCTGATCGAGCAGCTGCCGCAGAACAACCGCAACTTCCTCGCCTTTGCCGACCTCGCGCCCGGCGTGCAGTTCATCACCGACAACAGCGGCAATTCGCGCCTGCAGGGCGGCGCGCAGGGCAGCAGCACCGTCAACGTGTTCATCGATGGCGTCGGCCAGAAGGACTATGTGCTCAAGAACGGCATCACCGGGCAGGATTCCACCTCGGGCAACCCCTTCCCGCAGCTGGCGATCGGCGAATACCGGGTGATCAGCTCGAACTACAAGGCCGAATTCGACCAGGTCAGCTCGGTGGCGATCACCGCCATCACCCGTTCTGGCACCAACCAGTTCGAAGGCCAAGGCTTCATCGACTTCACCAATCAGGACCTGCGCTCGGCGCGGCCGGTGGAGTTCAAGGGCGACAATCCCTCGGGCAAGATCGACACCAAGGATCTGCAGTTCGGCGGCGCCTTGGGCGGGCCGATCATCCAAGACATGCTGCACTTCTTTCTCACCTATGAAGGCAAGCGCCGGGTCGAACCGCGCGACGTCACGCCGGGGCTCGACCTTCCGGTCTCCTACTTCCCGACCCAGTACCAGGACCGGTTCGGCGCCTACAGCCAGGACTTCAACGAGGACCTGTATTTCGGCAAGCTGAGCTTCGTTCCCACCATCAAGGATCTGTTCGAAGTATCCTTGAAGTACCGTGACGAATCGGGCGATCAGTTCAATAGCGGCGTCAATGCTTATGAGACGCGCAGCATCACCGAGGTGAAGGAGTGGCGCGGCCTGGCTCGCTGGGAGCATACCGAAGACGCCTGGATCAACGATTTCAAGGTGGCCTACGAGGACGTTTCCTGGAACCCCAGGCCGCTGAACTTCGGGAACACTTCGGTATTCGAGGCGATCATCCCGACGGCCGACGGCACCGGCATTCGGCGCGACACCATCCTGCGCATCGGCGGCGGCAGCAACTTCCAGGACAAGGGCCAGGAAGGCTGGACGATCTCGGACGACTTCACCTACATCGGCCTCGATACCCACACGATCAAGCTCGGCATCAAGGCCAAGTGGGTGACGCTCGCTTCCGATGAGCGCAACAACCTCAATCCGGTCTTCACCTACAACACCACCTATAATCCGAATGGCGGCACCTTCAACGACACCCTGCCCTACCGCCTGGTCTTCGGTGCCCCCGTGGGCGATGCGGACCCGTTGATTGAGTCCGACAACTTTCAGTTCGGGATCTACATCCAGGACGATTGGGACGTGTCCGAGCGGCTCACGCTCAATCTGGGCATCCGCTGGGATTACGAGGAAACGCCCGCCTTCCTCGATTACGTCCACGCCGCGGACCAGGTCGCCGCGGTGTCGCCGGCCAATTACCCCAACCTCGTCAACGCCGATTACGATATCAACGACTACATCTCGACGGGCTCCGAGCGCGAACCGTTCATGGGCGCCTTCCAGCCGCGGATCGGCTTCAGCTACCTGCTCGACGAGGAGGGCCGCTTCACCCTGTTCGGCGGCTTTGGCCGGTCGTACGATCGCAACCAGTTCGATTTCCTCCAGCAGGAACAGGGCCAGGGGCTGTTCGCCGGGCGCACCTTCAACTTCCAGACCGGCGATCCCGACAACACCTGCACCGCCAGTCCCACCTGCATACCCTGGGATCCGGTCTACCTGACCGAGGACGGCCGCCAGCAGCTGATCGACAGCGTGGCCGTAGGCGCGGGGCGCGAGTTGCGGTTCATCAATAACGACATCAAGACGCCCTATTCGGATCAGTTCAGCCTGGGCGTGCGCACCACCATCAACCTCGTCAACCTCGAGGCAGGCTATTCGCACGTCAACAGCTACGATGGCTTCGTCTACCTGCTCGGCAACCGCCGGGACGATGGCAGCTTCTTCCCGGCGACCGGCAACGCCGATTCGCCGTTCGGCGACCCGCCATCGCCGTTCGGAGCGATCATCATCGGCGATAACGGCATCGAAACGCGGGCCGACACCGGCTATCTCAAGCTCACCAAGCGCTATACCCAGACCTCCCCCTGGAACCTCGATGCCACCTACACCTTCACTGAAGCCGAGGAGAACCGGCAGTTCGGCGAGGTGTTCTCGCTCGATTTTCCGTCGATCGAGGATTATCCGTTCGCCCGCTCGTCGGGGGTGCGCACGCACCGGCTGGTGATGGCCGGCAGTGTCGACCTGCCGTTCGATCTGACGCTCGCCGGCAAGTTCCAGATCTCCTCCCCGGCCTGGCAGAAGGCGGTCGTCTCGCAGGCGGGCGATCCGCTCTCGCGCGATGTCGTGGCGGTGGAGATCGAGGGCAACGGCGCATTGTGGGGCTATCGCCAGCTCGACCTCGCTTTGACCAAGTATCTGGGGCTGGCGTTCATCACCGAGGCGACCCGCGTCTGGGTGCGCGCCGATGTGTTCAACGTGTTCAACGACCACAATTACAACAGCTTCAGCAACATAACGGGCGAGCGCAATGAGAACGCCTTCGGGACCGATGGCCCACCGCGGACACTCAAGGTATCGGCCGGCTTCAACTTCTAGGGCGCCGGGAGGGATGCAGCCACTCGCGCGATCCGTTGTGGCTGGCTTGAGCGGGGCCGCGCTGGCGGGCTGCGCCTCGCTGGCCGGTCCCGCGCCCTCGGCGGCGATTGTTCCCACCTTGCCGGCAATGGACCAGGCCGCCTTCGAAGAGGACCTCACCCGCCGCACCTTCGCCTACTTCTGGGAGACCACCGAGACCCGGCGCTGCCTGGCGCCCGACCGCTGGCCGAGCAATCCGTTCTCCTCGATCGCGGCCACCGGCTTTGCCCTCACCGCCTTCGGCATCGGTGCGGAACGCGGCTATGTCGGGCGCGAGGAGGCGGCCGGGCGCGTGCGCGATTGCCTGGAGTTCTACTGGAACGCGCCGCAGGGACCGGGCGCGCGGGGCGTTTCCGGGCACAAGGGCTTCTTCTACCACTTCCTCAACACCGCCGACGGCACCCGCCGCGGCAATACCGAGCTGTCCACCGTCGATACCTCGCTGTTGCTCGCCGGCGTGCTGTTCACCCAGAGCTATTTCGATCGCGACACGCCCGTCGAGGCCGAGATCCGCGACCTTGCCGAGCGCATCTATACCCGGGTGGACTGGACCTTCGCCCAGCGCGAGAACAGCGCCCAACCTTCGGCCAATGGCACCAGCGGCAAGGCCATCACCATGGGCTGGTATCCCGAGCAGGGCGTGGCCGGCGAATACACCACGCACGACTGGGTAGGTTACAACGAGGCGATGCTGGTTTACGTTCTGGCCGCCGGCTCGCCGACGCATCCAGTGGGCCGCGAGGCGTGGGACGCGGGCTGGGCGGCCGACCTGGAGCAGGGCTGGGGCCGCTATTACGGCTACGAGCACCTTCAGTTCGAGCCGCTGTTCGGGCATCAGTACAGCCACATCTGGATCGACTTTCGCGGCATTCAGGACGATTTCATGCGGTCCAAGGGGATCGACTATTTCGAGAACAGCCGCCGCGCCACACTGAGCCAGCGCGCCTACGGGGCCGACAATCCCGCTGGCTGGGTGGGCTATTCGGGCGACATCTGGGGCTGGACCGCGTCGGATGGCCCCGGAGGAACCGCAAACGGTCGCCTCGTCAACGGCGTGGCGCGCAGCTTCCTGGGCTATGCCGCGCGCGGGGTGAGCGCCATCCGGGTGGTCGATGACGGGACCATCGTCCCCACCGCAGCCGGCGGCTCGATCCCGTTCGCTCCCGAGATCACGATCCCGGCGCTCGCCAACATGCGCGCCGCCTATGGCGAGCGCCTGTATAGCCGATACGGCTTCAAGGACGCGTTCAACCCCAGCTACACCTTCGTGGAGGCGGGGAGCGCCTCGGGAACGATCGACCCCCGCACCGGCTGGGTCGCGAACGACCATCTGGGGATCGACCAGGGTCCGATCCTGGCGATGATGGAGAACCACCGCAGCGGCCTGGTCTGGCGGGTCATGCGCACCAACCCGCATATCCGCCGCGGTCTGGAGCGGCTGGGCTTCACCGGCGGCTGGCTGGAGCGAGGCGCGAGCGAATAGCCGGCCGACCGGTCGGCTGGGGATGGATCGGCCGAAGGGTGGAGAGCACCCGGATAATGGTCGCAAGCCGGCACCTTCCCCCAGTGCCGGATGCTGATCGGGCTCAGGGGCGCCGCCCGGGCTGAGGCGGCCGGGGTGGGACAACGGCCTGAACCGCGGTCGAACGAACCTCTAGCGTGGCCGCGAAGCCGTGCCTAAGCTAGACGTGCTGACAGGGGGCAAGACTTGGAGCATTCGGCTAGCGGCTTTCTGTTGCGCGACGGCGTGATTCTGCTCGGCTTCGCGCTGGCCTTCGTCATGCTGTTCCGCCGGCTGGGGCTTGGCGCTACCTTGGGCTACCTCATCGCCGGCGCGGTGGTGGGTCCGTTCGTGCTGAACCTGGCGGGCGATGCCGAGGCGATGCTCGGCGTGGCCGAACTGGGCATCGTCCTGCTGCTGTTCATCGTCGGCCTGGAGCTCAACCCGGCGCGGCTGTGGCAGCTGCGCGGCGAGATCTTCGGCCTGGGCCTGATCCAGGTGGTGGCCTGCGGGCTGGCGCTGTTCGCCACCGTGCTGGCGCTGGCCGGTTATCCGTGGACGGCGGCGCTGGCGATCGGCCTGCCGCTGGGCCTCTCCTCCACCGCGCAGGTGCTGCCGATGCTGCAATCGGCCGGCCGGCTGCGCACCCCGTTCGGCGAGCGGGCGTTCGCCATCCTCCTGTTCCAGGACCTGTCGATCATCCCGCTCATCACCATCGTCGCCGCGCTGGGCACCGGCCAGACCGAAGAGCCCACGATGCCCGGATGGCAGCTGGCGCTGGTGACGATCGTGGTGATCGGGGCGATGATCGCCGCGGGGCGCTTCCTCATCCGCCCGCTGTTCCGGCTGATCGGCACGCTGGGCGAGCGCGAGATGTTCGTGGTGGCCGCGCTGTTCACGGTGACGGGCGCGGCCTTCCTGATGGAGCTGCTGGGGCTTTCGACGGCGCTGGGCGCCTTCATCGCCGGGGTGATGCTGGCCGACACGCCCTATCGCCACGAGATCGAGAGCGACATCGAGCCGTTCCGCTCGATCCTGCTGGGCCTGTTCTTCCTCTCGGTGGGCATGCTGCTCGACCTGGGCGCCATCGCCGAGCGGCCCGCCTTCGTGGTGGGGATGGCGGCGGCGCTGATCGCGATCAAGGCGATCATCATCACCGGCATCGGCCTGGCGTTCAAGATGGCGTGGCGGCGCGCGCTGGCGCTCGGCCTGCTCTTGAGCCAGGGCGGCGAATTCGGCTTCGTGATCTATTCGCAGGCGCGGCTCGTCGGGGTGATCGACGCGGAGACCGCGAGCCTGTTCGGGGCGATCATCACCTTGTCGATGGCCACCACGCCGTTCCTGATGATGGCTACCGCAAGCATCCGCCGCGAGCCCGACGCAGCGCAGGAGGAACGCGAGGGGCCCAACGCCGATGGCCATCGCGGCGACGGGGCCAGCGCGCTGGTGGTGGGCTACGGCCGGTTCGGCCAGACCGT
Organism: Erythrobacteraceae bacterium; assembly: GCA_031399025.1. Classification (GTDB taxonomy): domain Bacteria; phylum Pseudomonadota; class Alphaproteobacteria; order Sphingomonadales; family Sphingomonadaceae; genus CBDBZL01. Next base: position 58,581 of record JANNOJ010000022.1, read on the forward strand.
GGCGCAGACGCTGATGTCGGCCGGGGTGGCGGTGACGACGATCGACAAGGACGTCGAGCTGATCGACACCGCCGGCGAGTTCGGAATGAAGGTGTTCTTCGGCGAGGGCACCCGGATCGACCTCCTGCGCCAGGCGGGGGCGGGGGAGGCACAGCTCATCTGCTTCTGCCTCGATGCCGACCAGATCGAGCGCGAATTCCTCGACGCGGTGCACGAGACCTTCCCACAGGCGAGCATCTTCGTGCGCGTGTACGACCGGCGCAGCGTCATCAAACTGGCCGGCAGCCCGGTGCAGGGCATGGTGCGCGAGATGTTCGGCAGCGCGCTGACGATGGCGCGGCTGGGATTGCAGAACCTGGGGGTGAGCGAGGGCGAGATCGAGGAGGCGGAACAGAGCTATCGCACGGTCGATCGCGAGCGGCTGCGGCTGCAGAAGCAGGCGGGCAATATCTACGCGGCGCGCGACGCGATCATCACCGAGCCGCGCTCGCGCGCTCAGCGGGGGGCCGACAGCGGCGCGGAGGGGGTCTAGAATCCGTCCAGATTAGATCGCAGCATGGCCTGAGTTCCCGAGGTCTTGGCGCATTCGTGTGGCGGGCGGGTGGCGGAAAGGCGTCGAGGAGGGGTCCGATCCGCCGCCGGCTGGCATCGGCGGTGAGCGCGAGGAACTGCGCGACCCGGGCGGCGGCGCTCCGGCCATCGGGCGCACTGACGCAGAACAACCTTGTCTTAACATTCGAAACCGGTCAAGCCTATGATGAGAATTACCTTGCGTCGGGCGCGACACGAGTTCAATGTCGCCGGGGAAGGGACGCTCGCAAAGAGTGATGTGAGACCGATGGCAAATCGGCGCGCCCAAATCTTCAGTTGAGGGGGTTCAAGGTTTGGTTATGTCCAGGAGCTTGAAACTAGGCTTCGCCTGCGGCGCATCGATGGTTCCGCTGATCTTCCTTTGTGCTCCCGCGATCGCGCAATCGGTGCAGCAGCCGACATCGACCCAAGTCGAAGAAGACAGCCCGGCCGATGAGCAAATCATCGTCACGGGCATCCGTGCCTCGCTGGAACGAGCACAGGACGTTAAACGTCGGTCAACGACGGTGGTCGAGGCAATCACCGCCGAGGATCTCGGCCGTTTTACCGATCCAAGTCTGGCAACCGCGCTCCAGCGCGTACCGGGGGTTCAGGTCGACCGAAACGCGCGCAGCCGATCGGGCGGGCAATCGGGAGTTACGATCCGCGGCCTGGGTTCCGGATTTGTCATCACCACACTCAACGGCCGCAATGCGCTCGGCCAAGGTGCTGCGCGCAGCATTGACTTTGATTCGCTGCCGCCGGAGGTCATTGCCGGAGTTGTGGTCTACAAGACGCCGAGCGCCGGCCTGGTCGAGTCCGGCCTCGCCGGTGAGGTCGACATCCAGACGCTGAAGCCGCTCGACTTTCGCTCACCGCGCGGCGGCGCAACGTTCGGCTCGATTGCGGTCCAAGGCAATTATGCCGAAAACCGGGAGAAGCTGTCACCACGCATCAGCGGAGTGATCGGCGGCAAGCTGTTTGACGACACGCTCGGATTTTATGTCGCTGGTGTTTACTCAGACGAATATTTCCGCGAGAAACAGCTTTATAACTTCGGCTCGCCAATCGACGTGAGCCTTCAGCAGGCCGACGGTTCGGTGACGAGCTATTCGGGCATATGGGCAGTAGTCGAGACCGATTCGCTGCAAGCCGACATCAACTATAGACGACGTGCCGTCTCTTCCGGGCTCCAGTGGCGCCCCGAAAGCAACCTCGAGATCAATATCGAGGGAATGTTCAGCAAATATACGACTGACTTGCGCGAATCGACCTATCAAAATTACACCGGCTATTCGCTAAATGGCGTGACCTTCTCGGCCGACGGAGCTGAAATCCGCGAGGGGGCGCTGGTCCGATACGACACCAGCAAGGCGGTCTGCACGAGCGGCACTTGTCCGACCGACGGCAGCAGTGCCTTTCCGTATGGCGGCGGCAATGGTGGGATCGTCGGCGGCAAGGACATAAACAGAAACCTGAACTGGTTGGTCGGCGCAAACGTAAGATATGAGGTCGGTGACACTATCAACATCTCTGCCGACTATGCTCATTCTTACAATAATTACCGGCAGGATCTTGCCAACGGGTACTGGATTTCGAGTGGCGCTGCCGTTGATGCGATCAACGGGTCGTATGATTTCTCCGGTACTACGCCTAACTACTCGTATTACGGCAGCAACACGCCTAGCAACCTCTCTCTGTACAGCACCGCCGCCTCGGGGGCCAACGGGCTAGGCTATTATTACGAGCAGGCCGAAAACATCGCCAAGCGTGACCAGTTTCGCTTCGATATAGGCTGGGAGGCGTCATCGTGGCTTACCCTGCATGCCGGTGTGCGGCGCGAGGAGACCAGTATCCAGCGCGTCTTCGCGCGCGGCAGCAATGTTTTCGACTACTTCTCCGATCCGAATGATCCCAACAGCGGCTATTACAGCACCGACGGCTTTCTCACGGGCGACACCATCGATCTGCTGGGCGTCGGCAGCATAGCGCAAGCTACCTATGACAATTTCGCGGACACCAACGGATCGGTGACATCGCTATCCAACTTCGGTCGGGGCTCGTTCAGGAACTTTCCGGAGACCTCCGCGGGCGATCCCGAAGACGAACTCGATTTCGATCCTGGCGGCAGCTATCGGATTTTCGAGAAAACCAATGCCGTATATGTCCAAGCGGACGGCGAAGGTGATGCCTTCGGCCTGCCGGTGTCGGGCAATGTCGGCGTGCGCGCGATCCGGGTGACCGAGGACACGGTGGGTTTCCAGGACGTCAGCGAACGCCTTTCATTGTCGAACGAACTGGTCTCGTCGCGATCGGAGCGGGTAACCGGCAATAACGAATACACCAAGGTGCTGCCCTCGGCGAACGTGCTCGTGCAGCCGAGCGAGGCGGTAAATGTGCGACTCTCCTATGCCAAGACGATGACGCTGCCCGGCTATGGCTCGCTTCGCCCGAACGGTTCGGTCACCATCAAGCTGCCCAATGGCAATATTCAGGAGGAAAACGATTTCAACGGCGGCAACACCAATCTAAACCCGACGATCGCGGATAACTTTGACCTGACGGTTGAATATTACACCTCTTACGGCGGCGCGGTAATCGTCAGCGCCTTCCACAAGGACGTGAGAGACTTCATTACCAGCTTCTTCCAAAGCCAAGTGCCTATTTCCGGTCAAGTGGGATTGTATAATTCATCTACCGACGTGAACGCCGGCGAGGGCTATACGCAGGGCTTCGAGATCGGGACGAACCAGCCCTTCACCTTCCTACCAGCGCCTTGGGACGGGTTCGGCGTCTCGGCTAACTACACCTATGTAGATAGCGAACAAACGCTCGCGAGCACGTCGGGCGATATCGTCTCGGCTCTGCCGGGTACGTCCCGCGACAATGTGAATGGCACAATTTATTATGAGAGAAACGGCTTCGGCGCGCGGCTGGCCTATAGTTATCGGTCCGACTATGTCACAGGCGTTGGCAACGTCTTGTATAATGACGTGGTCGTAAACCGAACCTATGTGCGGGGCTTCGACATGCTCGACGCGAGCCTGAGTAAGGAGTTCGGCCAGTTCGAAGTGATCGCTACCGTCAGCAACCTGACGGCTGCCAAGCAGATCAGCTATTGGGGCGATGCCAAGGTATTGCAGGCGATCAGCCCCTTCCCCACCAGCTACGCCCTTAGCCTGCGCATGGCATTCTAGGGTGTGAACACACTCGGTCACGTAGGCCTAGCACCTGCGCGAGCGCACTGGTTCGAAAGCACCGCAGGCGAAGCCGAGAGCTGTCGCGACGGCGACCGCCCCTACGCATCGCTCGTCGGCACCGGCAGCCAGGATTACATCGGCACTGCCTGAGCCCAGGGCACCCACATCAACCGCTTTCAGGGGTCGGCCCTCGCCGCCGAACCGCGCAGACGATGGACCTATCACCGGTTCCACATCCCGGACCCGATTTCGTTCGCTCGCGACCTCGAGGTCGAGCTCGAGCAGATCGGCGGCGCGCCGAAGCCCGAGGTCATCAAGCTGCGGCAGCGCGGCATTCCGCTGATCCCGGTGACGATCGATCCCGGCCGGCGCAGCACTTTCCGGCAACTGCCCGCAACCGACCCTCCGAACCGGGCAATCCGTGATCAGGCGGCGGCGAGCGCGGCGATGAACGAGCGGGCGCGGGCGCCGACCTCGGCGGCGGCCATGCCGGGTCGGTAGAGCGCCGAGCCGAGCCCGAAGCCGGCCGTGCCCGCCGCGCGCCAGGGGCCGAGCGTATCGGGCGTGATGCCGCCGACCGCCAGCAGGCGCGCCTCGCCCGGCAGGACCGCGCGCAGCGCCTTGACGACGGCAGGACCACCGCTTTCCGCCGGAAACAATTTGAGCGCGGTCGCCCCGGCTTCGATCGCCATGAACGCTTCGCTGGGCGTCGCGATGCCGGGGAGCGACACCAGCCCGGCGGCGGTGGTGGCGGCGATGACCCGCGCGTCCGCATTGGGCGAGATGATCATCGTGCCGCCGGCTGCCTGCACGGCAGCCACGTCTGGCGCGCGGAGCACGGTTCCGGCGCCAATCACCGCGCGCCCCGCCAGCCGTTCGGCGAGGCGGGCGATGCTGTCGAGCGGGTCGGGCGAATTGAGCGGCACCTCGACCAGGGTGAAGCCCGCCTCGACCAGCGCCTCGCCCACCCCCTCGCTTTCGTCGGGTCGGAGCCCGCGCAGGATCGCGATGAGCGGGCAGCGGGCGAAGGCGGCTTCGAACCCGGCGCGGTGTGTCATGACGCCAACCTTTCGATTTCGACGATGCCGCTGACGAACGCCGCCTGGCTATCGACCATGCATGCGTGCCGACCCTGGGCGGTGATTGCGGCGGCGTAAAGCGCGCCCAGATCGGGGTCGGCGAGAATGTGAATGGAGGGCGCGGCGCTGTGCTCCAGACGTGCGACCACATCGCTGCCGATCAGCAAGCCGCTGGCAAAGGCCGCGGCGTCGCGGTCGTCGCGCAGCCCGAGCAAACTGGCGGCGCGAATGCCGAACAAGGCGGCCGGCAGGTCGCGGCGACGCGCCTCGTTCACCCCTTCGAGAAACGCGGCGCCGGGCGTGACGCTTGCCTGCAACTGCGCGGCAAGGAGGCTGTGGCGGCGGAGCAGGGCGAACATCTCGCCGGTCATGGCGGTGGTGAACTCGGCGATCCGCCCTTCGCGCATCACCGCCCACTTGCTATGCGTTCCCGGCTGGCAGATCAGCGCGTCGGCCGGCGCCAGCCCGGCCGCCACCGCGCCGAGAAGCTGAACCTCTTCGCCCCGCATCACATCGCCGCGTCCGTCGCGAGTTATGGCGACCCCGGGCACGATGGCGACCCGCTCGTCGATCCGCAGCACCTGCCCGGCCAGCGTATCGAGCCCGGCCGGCGCCGGGACATAGGGCGCGAGCCGCCAGCCGAGCGTCGAGCCGACCATCCCGGCACAGATCATCGGCAGGTCGCCGAAGCGCGCGCGCAGCGCCTCGGCCTCGGCCGCAAAGCCGCCGGGCGCAACGGCCGTGACGCCGCGGGCGTCGCGCTCGGTTCGCACGAGGAGACCGTGCTCGATCAGGTAGACGCGGCGGTTGGTCGTTCCCCAATCGACCCCGATTAACGCCGGCGCGCTCACCACCAGGTGGCGTAGAGCGCGATCAAGATCGCGACAACGGCGGCCGAAGCGACGTTGAAGCCGGTCGTCGTGCGGTAGGTCACGCCTTGCATCGTGATCCGGTCGCGCCCGGCGCGGGCGGGCACGAGGAAGGACAGCGCGACCGCCAGCGCGAGCGAGATCAGGAAGACCAGGCCCATCCGGTCGAGGAATGGCAGCTCGGGCGTTAGCGTCTTGAAAACATAGGAGAGTGCCACCGAGGCGACCGCTGCCGCGATGGCCCCCGCTTCGCTCGCGCGTTTCCAGAACAGGCCGAGCAGGAAGATGACCGTGATGCCGGGGGTAAAGAAGCCGGAGAATTCCTGGATGAACTGGAATGCCTGGTCCGAATTGCCAAGGAGCGGCCGCGCGGTGAAAAGCGCGATCACCGTCGCGACCACCGCGGCAGCGCGGCCGACCGATACCAGATGCCGCTCCTGCCGGTCCCGACCGACCGACGCCTCGGCCAGCGACTCGATGCCCCTGGCCTTGGCGTACAGATCGAGCGTGAAGATCGTCGCGATCGAGTTGATCTTGGACGCGGTCGAGGCGATCACCGCCGCCATCAGCGCCGCGAACACGAGCCCGAGGATGCCCGCCGGCAACAGCCGCATCATGGTCGGATAGGCCTCATCCGGCCGGGCAAGACCGGGCGCCAGAAGGACCGCCGCGATCCCCGGCAGGACGACGATCACCGGCATCAGGAGTTTCAGGAACGCTGCGAACACGACGCCTTTCTGCGCCTCGGCGAGGCTCTTTGCGGCCAGTGCGCGCTGGATGATGTACTGGTTGAACCCCCAATAGGACAGGTTGGCGATCCACATCCCGCCCAGCAACACGCTGAGGCCCGGCAGGTCCTTGTAGAACGGGTTATCCGGGGTGAGGATCAAATCGAACTTGCCGGGCAGCTCCGTCGTGAGCCGCGTGAAGCCGCCGATGATCCCGGCATCGCCGCCGATCTCGCTGAGCGTCAGGCCGGAGATCAGCAGCCCGCCCAGCACCAGCAGCGTGACCTGGACGATATCGGTCAGCGCCACGGCCTTCAGGCCGCCGTAGAGCTGGTAGACAAGCGCGAACCCGCCGAGCGCGAACAGCGCGACATCCTGGTCCACTCCCGCCACCTTGTTGACCGCGATCGAGCCAAGCCACACGATCGAGGTCAGGTTCACAAAGACGTAGAGCGCGAGCCAAAACACCGCCATGATCGTGCGGATCGTCGGGCCGTACCGCTGTTCCAGAAACTGCGGCATGGTGTAGATTTCGTTGCGCAGGAAGATCGGCAGGAAGAATTTGCCGACGATCAGCAGCGTCAGCGCTGCCATCCATTCGTACGAGGCGATGGCAAGCCCGATGGCATAGCCCGACCCCGACATCCCGACGATCTGTTCCGCCGAGATGTTGGCGGCGATCAGCGAGGCGCCGATCGCCCACCACGGCAAGGACTTGGAGGCCAGGAAATAGTCCGAACTGTCCTTGGCGTGCCCCGCCTTTTCGCGCGAGACCCATTGGGCGAGCCCGAAAATGCCGATCGCGTAGACGATGATCACGATCAGGTCTATTTGCGACAGCCCCATGACTTCCCCTCTTAGCGTCGCACCGCGGCCTCGCCGCTGGCCCGTCTTGCTGCTATCCGGCTTGTGCTTATTTATCCGATTTATGGGACTTGTCCAGCGTGGCCGCCCGTTTAGACTTGCGGGCGCTCGGCCGCGGCGTAGCGAGTCGGCCGAGCGTCGTGGGGGGAACGCGGGGGATGATCGAACCTTTTCTACAAGCCGATTCGCTCGACGAGCGCGCGCATCTCGGCCGCAACCTCACGCACGGGATGCTCGACAGCCTCGGTCGCGCCATCGTGACGGGCCATTACGACCGGCAGGCGTTTCCGACCGAGGCCGAACTTGCACGCCAGCATGGCGTCAGCCGCTCGGTCACGCGCGAGGCCGTGAAGATGTTGACCGCCAAGGGACTGGTCAGCGCGCGGCCGCGGCAGGGCACGTTAGTGCGCCCGTCGAGCGCGTGGAATCTGTTCGACACCGACGTGCTGCGCTGGCTGCTCGAGCGCAAGTTATCGATCGATCTGCTGCGCCAGTTCAACCAGTTACGCGTCTCGATCGAGCCCGAGGCGGCCGCGCTGGCGGCGGTCTTCGGCAAGGCCGATGGGTTGGCCGCCATCAGCACCGGCCTGGCGCGGATGCAAGCCGCCGAGCGCGGGCTCGACGATGCGCTCGATGCCGACATCGCGTTCCACGTCGCGGTGCTGCGCGCGTCGATGAACCCCTTCTACCGGCAGTTCCGCGACGTCGTCTCGACCGCGCTGCGCACGTCGATCCGCTTCACCAACCGGATCCAGGGGCGCTCGGCGAGCATCGCCGATCACGCCGCGGTGCACGACGCGATCGTGGCGCGCGACCCGGACGCGGCGCGGGCCGCGATGCGCCGGTTGATCACGGACGTGCTCGACATCATCGAGCGCGCCGAGGCCGATGCGGCCGCTAGCGCACACTGCGTTCAGGTAGAGGCATAGCCTGCGTTGGCGAGGTAGTTGCGCATTGGGCTGACGTGACGCAGGCGAGGAGTGCGCCGAGGCATCTCCAGGTCGCTCCACGCCGCGTTCGGCGGCTTTGCCGAGCAGGGCCTTGAGCTTGGCGAAGAGCTGTTCGATCGGGTTTCGACGCTGATCCCCTTCGGCGGCGAACCAGCGCGGGCAGCATGCCGGTGCCGGCGCGCCGATCGCCCAGCCGCGGCCCACGCTGCAGCCACTTTACCGCCGCGGCGTCACTCACGCCAAACCGCCGCGCTGCAGACCGACGGCTCTCACCACCCGCCAACACCGCATCGATCACCCGGTCCTGTGGATTCTGCAAATAAGCTCGAGGCATAGGGGCTGGCGGGTGCTGAACGGCATCTGCCGGCGGCGGCGGACGGGCTCCCCCGGGGCCGCCATTCCCGAGCGCTATGGGCCGTATCCGACCTGCTGCAACCGCCTGGTGCGGTGGCGCAAAGCCGGCCTGTGGGACGGTCGTTCGCGGCGGTGTCGCGGGTCTGCGAAAGCGATCTGCAGATGATCGATTCACCACTCGGCCCGAATGGGTATCCTCGTTCGATTCACCTCAATGCAGGACGAACTCTAGGCCTGGCTGCGCGCCAGTTCGCGCCAGCCGATATCGCGGCGGAAGAAACCCGAAGGAAAGTCGATCGCCGCCACCGCCGCATAGGCGCGGGTGTGCGCCCGGGCGACATCCGCGCCGGCAGCCGTCACTCCGAGCACCCGCCCGCCCATGGCCACGAGCCCTCCTGCGGCACCCAGCGCGGTGGCTGCGTGGAACACCTGGGCGCCGCTCGCCTCGGCCAATTCGATACCGGCGATGGCACCGCCGGTCTCCGGGTTTGCCGGGTAGCCGCGGGCGGCCATCACCACGGTCAGCGCGCAGGCCTGGGTGAAGCGCGCCGGCGCCAGTTCAGCGAGACGGCCCTCGGCGCAGGCCAGCAGATAGTCGGCCAGGTCGCCTTCGAAGCGCAGCATCAGCGCCTGGCATTCGGGGTCGCCGAAGCGGCAATTGTATTCGATCAGCCTGGGACCCTGCGCGGTCAGCATCAGGCCGGCATAGAGCACGCCCGAGTAAGGCGTGCCGTCCTGCGCGAGCCGGTGGACGGTGGGGGCGATGATCCGCCGCATCACCTCGTCGCGCAGCTCCGGGGTGAGGATGCTGGCCGGGCTGTAGGCGCCCATGCCCCCGGTGTTGGGACCGGTGTCGCCGTCGAAGGCGCGCTTGTGATCCTGCGCGCTGCCGAAGGGCAGGATGGCGGCGCCGTCGGTAAGCGCGAAAAAGCTCACCTCCTCGCCGCGCATGAACTCCTCGATCACCACCCCCGCCCCCGCCCCCGCCCCCGCCCCCGCCCGGCGCGAAGCGGCGTCGACCTGGCCGCCCAGCAACTCGGCCAAGGCGGTCTCTGCTTGGGCGCGGGTCTCGGCGATCACCACGCCCTTGCCGCCCGCCAGCCCATCGGCCTTGAGCACGTAGGGCGGCCCGAAGCGGCCCAGCGCGGCCTGCCCCGCCGCCACCGATCCGACCGCGGCATAGCCTGCGGTCGGAATGCCAGCCCGGTCGCACAATTGCTTGGTGAAGCGTTTGCTGCCCTCCAGCCGCGCGGCCGCTTGCGAGGGGCCGAACACCGCGATGCCGTGCGCGCGCAGGCTGTCGGCCAGGCCATCGACCAGCGGCGCTTCGGGGGCCGACCACCACCAGGCCGATGGCGTGCTGCGCGCAGAATTGCGCTACCCCCGCATGGTCGGCCGCGTCGAGCACCGCCAATCTCGCATGCCGGGCAATCCCGGGATTGCCCGGGGCGGCCCACAGCGCGCCGCCATCCTGTGCGATCGCCCGGGATTGCGCGAGCTTCCAGGCGAGCGCATGTTCGCGTCCGCCAGCGCCCAGCAACAGGATGTTCATGCCCACCTCCTCTACCCCGGATGCCATGGTCGATGACGGCACCGATCCCGACGGGCTGGTAGCCAAGCAGCAGCCGGGCGACAATTCGCAAGTCCTCACCGTCAGCGATCTGTCGCAGGCGCTCAAGCGCACGCTCGAGGACCGGTTCGGCTATGTCAGGCTGCGCGGCGAGCTGTCGGGCGTGAAGCGCGCCGCCTCGGGGCACTGGTACTGCTGCCTCAAGGATGCGGGCGCGGTGCTCGACGCGGTGATGTGGAAGAGCGCCGCGCCGCGCCTGGCGTTCCAGCCCGAGGACGGCCTGGAAGTGGTCGCCAGCGGGCGGATCACCACCTTTCCGGGTCGCTCGAAATACCAGCTCGTCATCGAGCGGATGGAAATCGCCGGCGAAGGCGCGCTGCTGGCGCTGCTCGAGAAGACCAAGGCGCGGCTCGCGGCGGAAGGCCTGTTCGCCGAGGAGAGGAAGCGTGCGCTGCCGTTCCTGCCGCGGGTGATCGGCGTGGTCACCTCGCCCACCGGGGCGGTGATCCGCGACATCCTCCACCGGCTCGAAGATCGCTGGCCGACGCATGTGCTGGTGTGGCCGGTGCTGGTCCAGGGCAATGGTGCCGCGGAACAAGTCGCGGCGGCGGTGCGCGGGTTCGGGGAGATCGCTGGGGATGGCGCAATCCCGCGGCCGGAGCTGCTGATCGTGGCGCGGGGCGGCGGCTCGATCGAGGATCTGTGGGCGTTCAACGAGGAGGCGGTAGTCCGCGCGGTGGCCGCCTCGCCGATCCCGGTGATCAGCGCGGTGGGGCACGAGACCGACACCACTCTGTGCGATTTCGCCGCCGATCGCCGCGCCCCCACGCCGACCGCGGCGGCCGAGATCGCCGTGCCGGTGCTGCACGACCTCGCTACGATGCTCGCCGAACTGGGGCTGCGCCAGCGGCGCTGCGCGTTGCGCCCCGTACCGCTGGGGCGCGAGCGGCTGGAAGCGCGCGCCCGCCGCCTGCCCCGGCCCGAGATGCTGGCCGCGCCGCACGCGCAGCGGCTCGACGAACTGGCCGAGCGGCTGCGGCGCGGGCTCGGCGAACGGGCGCAACGCGCGCGGGCGCGGCTGCAGGAGGATCGCGCGCGGCTGTCGGCGGCGCTGTTGCGCGCGCGGGCCGAGCGAGCCCGCGACCGGCTTGCGGCCGTCCGCCTGATGCCAGACCTGCTCCGTCGGCCGCTGGTCGAGCGAGGGCGGCAGCTGCGCTCGCTCGCCCGGCTGGTCGAGCAACTCCATCCCGACCGGCCGCTCGCACGCGGTTACGCGATGGTGCTCGATCCCGCCGGCCGGCCGCTCACCACCCGCGCCGAGGCGATGCGGCACGAGGTGTTCGACCTGCGCTTCGTCGATGGCGCGCTGCGGGCCGCGCCCGCCGGCACCGCCCCAAGCCCATCGCGCCGCCGGACCGCGCGCGATCGCGCAGTAGCAGCGAGCGGCCAGGCGAAATTGCTTTGACGCCGCGCGCGCGTTAGGATGGCGCGATGCTGATGAAATCGGGCGAGAGCGCCGCCACCCTGGTCTATGGTCCCAACGGCTTTCGCGTCGTGCGCCCCGGGCGCTTCGTGCTGTGCGCGGTCAGCGGCGAGGCAATCGCGCTCGAAGAGCTGCGCTACTGGAGCGTCGATCGGCAAGAGGCCTACGCCAGCGCCGAGATCGCCACCAAGGCCCTGCTCGGCGGGTGATCCGACCCCGGTTTGCCCGACTGGTGGCATTGGCGGCGCTTGCCTGCGCATCCGCCTGCGTCCCGGCCACCGAAATCGACCCGCGACCCCCTGAGGTGGCGGGGCCGGCCGCGGCGGGCCCGGCGCCGGGCCGGGGGAGCCCCGCGCCACTCTCGCAGGCGCCCGGCGGCCCGGCCAGCTTCGTCTTTGCCGGCGCGCTCGAGCAGGGCGGCTGGATCAGGGGCCAGACACCCGCCGGCACGAGGGCCGCGCGGCTGGGCGAACAGGCGCTGGCGTTGGACGAGGCGGGCCGGTTCTTCGCCGCCTTCGATCGCGATGCAGGGCCGAACGCGCAATTGGTGGCCACGTTGGCCGACGGCAGGACCATCGCCAGCGCGGTCACGGTGGCGCCGCGGGCGTGGAACATCGAACATATCGACGCGGCTCGCACGCCTGGCGGCGCTGGCGAGGCATTCATGGCGCGCCGGCGGCCGGAACTCGCGCGGATCGCCGCGGCGCGCGCGGTGGAGACCGGCAGCACGGGTTGGCGGCAGGATTTCGCCTGGCCGGCGACGGGTCGAATTTCGGGCCGGTTCGGCGCGCAGCGGATCTATCGCGGCGAGCCGGGCAGCTACCATACGGGCCTCGATATCGCCGGTGCGACCGGCACGCCGTTCGCCGCGCCCGCCGACGGGGTGGTGGTGCTGGCGGCCGAGACGCCGTTCAGCCTGGAGGGTTATCTGCTGATCATCGACCACGGCCAGGGTCTCAACAGCGCCTTCCTCCACTGCTCCCAGATCGCCGTGCGCGAAAGCCAACGGGTGATGCAGGGGCAGATGATCGGCCGGATCGGCGCCACCGGCCGGGCGACCGGGCCGCACCTGCACTGGAGCCTGATGTGGCGCGCCAGCCGGCTCGATCCGCTGTTGTTTACCGGGCCGATGCCATGATCCAGGCCGCTGCCGCAGGTGCGCGGCACGCGGCCGGCGCGGATCGTTAGGCTGCGCCGGCGAACCCGGTGGGTGCTGCTGGCTTTGCTCGCGGCCCTGCTCGCACCCCTCTCCTGGCTGCGCACGAGCGTGCCATTGGACCGGACCGCGCGCCTGGATATCGTGCCCGTGCCGTTCGACCCGCCGCGCAACTGGCCAGCGGGGCTGACGCTCGAGGGGGTGTGGGAGCTTGCCGACCCCCACCTGTATTTCGGCGGCTACTCGGCGTTGATGCTGCGCGGCGAGGGCCGCGCGCTCGCGCTCTCCGACCGGGGCGAGACCCTGGCCTTCACCCTGCCCGGTCGGGGTCTGGCTGAGCCGATCATGGCGGCGATCTCGCCTCACCCGCGTCAGGGCGGCGCGCTGCAGGACATCGAATCGGCCACGAGCGACCCGGTGACCGGCCGCATCTGGTTAGGCTATGAGCAGGTCCACGCCATCCGCCGCTTCGCGCCCGATCGGGCCGGCGACTCAGGGGGCGATCAGGTCGCTTGGCCGCCGCAGATGCGGCTATGGCCGGAAAACAGCGGCCCGGAGGCGATGGTCCGGTTGGCCGATGGCCGGTTTGTGGTGCTGGGCGAGCGCAGCGGGACGGGCCTGCTGTTCGCCGGCGACCCGGTAGACGGCGCGCCGGCGCTCGAGTTTTCGGCCAGCTACCCCGGCGATTACCGGCCGACCGACGCCGCACAGCTGCCCGACGGTCGGTTATTGGTGCTGGCGCGAGGCGTGGTGCCCGGCTGGCCGGCGTTCCGCAGCCTGCTGCTGGTGGGCGAGCTGGACGACATGGGCGCGGATCGGGTGTGGCGGCCGCGGCTTCTTGCCCGGCTCGACGGCGCGTTGCCGAGCGAGAATTACGAAGCGCTGGCGGTGGCGCCCACCGCTGGCGGCCTGGTGATCTGGGTGATGTCGGACGACAATCTGGGCACGTTCCAGCGCACGCTGCTTGCCAGGCTGCGCTGGCGGCAATGAGGTGAGGTGGTGCGGACCGGGCGCATCTCACCCGATCAGCTCAGGCAGCCGGCTGCGAGGCCTTGCGCAGTTCGCGCTTCACCTTGAGCGCGGCCGGCGAAAGCTGGTCGTCGCCGGTCTTCAGCAGCCAGTTGTCGAGGCCACCGTTGTGCTCCACCGAGCGCAGGCCGTGGGTCGACACGCGGAACGAGAAGCTGCGATCGAGCTTCTCGCTCATCAGCGTGACATTGTGCAGATTGGGCAGGAACACGCGCTTGGTCTTGTTGTTGGCGTGGCTGACGTTGTGGCCGACCTGGCGGCTCTTGCCGGTCAGTTCGCAGATGCGCGACATGGCGATGCTTTCTCGTTCGAGACGGTTGATCAGGGTGCAGCGGGTGCTGGAAGGCCGCGCGCATAGCGGTGGGGCCGCCGCCAGTCAAGCAAGCGGGCGGCTCGGCCGGCGTTGCGGGCGCGCGGCCGAGCGGCTAGCGGCGCAGGGAGATGACCCGCTGGCCCATCCCCCCGCCCATGCAGCGCGCGCTTGCCCTGGCGGGGGAGGCGGCGGCCGCGGGCGAGGTGCCGGTGGGCGCGGTCGTGGTGCGCAATGGCGGGGTCCTGGGCGCCGCGCACAACGCGCCGCGCGCTCTGGCCGATCCCACGGCCCATGCCGAGATCCTGGCGCTGCGCCAGGCCGCGCAGGCGCTCGGCAGCGAGCGGCTGGAGGGCTGCCAAGTGTGGGTCACGCTCGAACCGTGCGCCATGTGCGCCGGCGCCATGGTCCATGCCCGGATCGCCCGGCTGTACTACGGCGCGGCCGACCCGAAGGGCGGCGCGGTGGTGCATGGCGCGCGGGTGTTCGCCCAGCCGCAATGCCTGCACCGGCCGGAAGTGTACGGCGGGATCGGCGAGGGAGAGGCGGCCCGATTGCTGCGGGAGTTCTTCCGCGAACGACGCTAGCGGTCGCGACGATTTGCCGCCGCGAACCACGGTGCCGCGGCTGGAGTGAAGAGCAGCGTGCCGCCAGCCAGCGAGAGCAGGAAGGCGGCGAGCGGCAGCGGTTCGACCAAGCTGCGGGTAGCCCAGTCGCGCACCAGGCTGAGCGCCTGAACCACCACCATGAGCGGGATGAACCAGCGCGCCAGCCTGCTGGCGAACAACCAGACGAGCGCCACGGGTATCAGCGCGATCGTCAGGCGCGCGCAGATGACAACAATGGTGAGGTCACGATCGACCGGGATGGCGGGGAATGCGGCGACGAGATCGGCCTGGGTCGCCTCCAGCCGGCTGATCCGGTACACGAAGCTGAGCGCGGCCTGGGCGAGGAACAGGGCGGCAGATAGGCCGATCGTTGCCGGCCGCGGCCCGCGAGTGAGTCTCATCGCCGGCGATTCACAGGGGGGTGAAATCAAGACCGATATCGGCGGCGGGCGCGCTCTGGGTGAGACGGCCGACCGAGACATAGTCGACGCCCGTCGCGGCGATGGCCCCGATCGTTTCCAGCGTCACGCCGCCCGAGGCCTCGGTCTTCGCCCGGCCGGCGACGAGCGCGACCGCCTCGCGCAGGGTGGCTGAGTCCATGTTGTCGAGCAGCAGGTGGTGGGCGCCGGCCGCGAGCGCCGGGGCGATCTGGTCGAGCCGGTCCACCTCGCAGATGATCCGCGCCACGCCCGCCGCCCGCGCTCGGCGGACGGCCTCGGCGACATCGCCGGCGACCAGGATGTGGTTGTCCTTGATCATCGCTGCATCCCACAGGCCCATGCGGTGATTGGTCGCGCCGCCCATCCGGGAGGCATATTTCTCCAGCGCGCGCAGGCCCGGGATGGTCTTGCGGGTATCGAGCAGGGTGCACCGCGTCTGGCCCCCGGGAACGCCCATCGCCGCGACATAGGCGGCCGTGAGCGTGGCTATCCCCGAGAGGTGCTGCACGGTGTTGAGCGCGCTGCGCTCGGCGGTGAGCAGCGCGCGGGCATTGCCGGCGAGCCGCATGAGGCTGGCGCCCGCCGGCACCGTTTTGCCCTCCGCCGCCAGCAGGTCGATCGCCATGCTCGGGTCGAGGTGGCGGAAGAAGGCGGCGGCGAGCGGCAGGCCGGCGACGGTGATCGCGTGGCGGGCCTCCATCACGCCGGCAAAGCGCGCCTCGGCCGGGATGACGCTCTGCGCGGTGACATCGCGCCCGCCGCCAGGCAGGCCGGTGCCGAGATCCTCGGCGAGCGTTTCGCGCACGAACGCAGCGAGGTCGAAGCCGGGTAATTCCAGTCGCATCACGGGCTCCGCTCGTCCTGAGCTTGTCGAAGGATCGCTTTTGGTTGGTCCGCAGAGCTAGTTGAAAAAGCGGTCCTTCGACAAGCTCAGGACGAGCGAGTTGGGGAGCCTTCCCCCGAACGGTCGCAGCACGGCCCGCCGACGCGGCGGCGACCGGCGCAAGGCCGTCGTGTTCGTGAGGCTTTTTGAAGGCCTGCACCGGCCACCGCTTCCCAGCCATCATCCAGCTCGCCGCAGCCGTCATCAACTCACGCTAGGATCTGCCCATTCCCTAGGGCAGGCGTCGCGCTGTGGTTAGGCCAGGTCGATGACAATGCCTGCGACATTGACCAGCTGGGCCGCAAGCTCTGGGAACTCATTATCGCCGCCAGCCTACCGCGCTCACCTGTCGCTCGCCGTCTCGTGTCGAACACATGGCGCAGGAGCCGATCAAGCGCCTGACTGCCTGGATCGCGCGCACGACCTGCTTCGTCCCCGCCAGGCGCGCAGGGCCGGCCCGCTTCGCTGGCGATCCAATATCCATACTGCCCGCGCCTCATGACGATCACCGCGTTTACAGCGGTCGCATTCGCGTCGCGATGAGGAGGTGCAATCCAACCTGCGCGGGCAGCTGGACGGCTCGATCACCAATGATTGGCAGCAGAGCGGGCTAGTGGCCACTCTCACCATGATTGTCCGCGCTTTGCCACTGACGCTGCCGGGGAGGGGTTGGGCCGGGGAGGGGTTGGCTGGCGGGCGTTCAACGCAGCCGTCCAAAGCGCCCGCCTTGCCGGCGCCCGATCTAGCGGACCAGTTCGACCTGCTCGAAATCCAGTTCCACCGGCGTCGCGCGGCCGAAGATGGAAACGCTGACCTTGACCTTGGTCTTGTCGAAATCCAACTCTTCCACCAGCCCGTTGAAGCTGGCGAAGGGCCCCTCGAGCACCTTGACCTGGTCGCCGATCTCGTAATCGACGCTGACTTCCTTCTTGGGCGAGGCCTTGGCCTCGGCCACCCCGCCGAAATAGCGCGCGGCCTCCTTGTCGGAGATTGCCTGCGGCTTGTTGCCCGCGCCCAGGAAGCCGGTCACTTTGGGGGTGTTCTTGACCAGATGGTAGACATCGTCGGTGAGGTTGAGCTTGGCGAGCACGTAGCCCGGCATGAACTTGCGCTCGGCTTGCACCTTCTTGCCGCGCTTGACTTCGGTCACGGTCTCGGTGGGCACCTCGACCTGCTCGACCCCGTCCGCCAGGCCGAGGCGCTCGGCCTCGGCGATGATCGAATCGCGGACCTTGTTCTCGAACCCCGAATATGCGTGAATGATGTACCAACGGGCCATCTTGGTCTCTCTACCTGACTGCAGGACGGTGGCGGTCACAGCAGCGACAGCAGCCAGCGCACCGCGGCGCCGAACAGCGAATCCACGCCGAGGAAGAACAGCGAGAGGATCAGCACCAGGATCCCCACGAAGATCGCCGTCCGTACGGTCTCCTCGCGGGTGGGCCAGACCACCTTGGCCGTTTCCGCGCGTACCTGGCGGATGAACTCGCCCGGAGACGTCCTTGCGGCCCCCCGGGGCGGGGTTGCTGCTAGCGGCGCTCGGCCGACCGGTGTCCTGTCATCCTGCGCCATATCGCGCGCCCTGAGCCTCGTCCATTGCCACTGCCCGCTTCCGCCACAGGTCCTTCGCCGCCCCGATCGCGGTGGATCGGGAGGGGCGCTGCTGCTCCGATGTCGGAAGACGAGGGTCTACCTAGGCGCTGCGGCGATCGATGGCAAGTCCGGGGGCGCCGGTTCAGCGCTGGTGCTGCGGGTCGTGCTGCCGGACCTGCGACCATGGATAGTGGAGCGCCTCAGGCTCCTCCCGATGCTAAAGACCATACCTGCTGGAACGGCCCCAAGGTCAGCCAAACGGGCCGGCTCCCGCTTAGCGGCGGCCGAACAGGCGCTGGAACAGGCTCGGCTCTTCCATCGGCTGGATCGGGCCGTGGGCCATGTAGCGGATGCTCGCATCGCGATGGGCCCGCGGCTGAGTCCAACTGTCGGGGCGGGAACTGCGGTAGCTGTAACTCGACATGGCGGCGTCCGGAATGATTGCGTTCTGGCGCTTGGAATGAACGTTTCGTCGAGCAGTTCCCCAACGTGTGCCCGGAATTGTAGTCAAGCTGCGACCTGTGCAATGATGCAACACAATGCCTCAGTGAACCGCCCGCGGGTCTAGCCCGCGAGGCGGGCCAGCTGGCGATACTTTCGCAAGGAAACTGGCGATACCTTCGCAAGGAATTGGCAGGGGTGACAGGATTCGAACCCGTGGCCCTCGGTTTTGGAGACCGATGCTCTACCAGCTGAGCTACACCCCTGCGGGTCGAAGTTGCGCGTCTATCGCCGGGGGCCTGGCTTGGCAAGCGAGGAAGGCCTTGGTGGCGGGCGGTGGGCATGTGTTAGAAACCGCCTCGTCATGCACGCGCCCGCGCCCCAGGTCATCAACCCGCAGCTTCTCCTGAGCGCCTATCGCAGCGGCATCTTCCCGATGGCCGATGGCCGCACCGACGAGGAGATCTTCTGGATCGAACCGCGCGAGCGGGCGATCATCCCGCTGGATGGCTTCCGCCTATCGCGCTCGCTTGCCAAGACCCTGCGGCAGGAGCGCTTCCGGGTCACCTGCGATGCCGATTTCGCCGCGGTGATCGAGGCCTGCGCCGAGCCTCGGCCCGAACATCCCGAGACCTGGATCAGCCGGCGTATCGAAGCCAGCTACCTGGCGTTGCATGCGCAGGGCCAGGCGCATTCGGTCGAATGCTGGCGGGATGGCGGGCTGGTGGGCGGGCTGTACGGGGTCGCCTTCGACCGCGTGTTCTGCGGCGAGAGCATGTTCAGCCGCGAACCCGATGCCTCCAAGGTGGCGCTGGCCTGGCTGGTGGCGATGATGCGGCGCGCGGGATACCTGCTGCTGGATTGCCAGTTCATGACCCCGCACCTCGCCTCGCTCGGCGCGGTGACGATCTCGCGTGATGACTACCTCGCCCGCGTCGCCCAAGCAGGTGAGCGGTTGCCGCGCTGCACGCTGCCCGAAAGCTATGCCTCGTTGGTCGCCCCCGCCGCCGCCGGTGCGGAAGGCTCCGGCCCGTCCTCTGACGGCTCAACCGCCTCCTCCGCCGCCTCCTCCTCCTCGGGGAAGCTCATCGCGCAGTCCTTGACCCAGACGTCGTAGACCGGGTGCTCGACCACGTTGAGGCTCGGCGAATTGCGGAACAGCCAGCCGGAGAACACGCGCATCCAGCGCGGCTCCGTATCGACGTCGGGGCGGTCCGCGACGAACACCTGGACGAAGGCGCCGGTCTCGGGCGGGCTCTCCCACGGCGCGGTACGCTCGCACGCGGCGAGCCGCAGCACGACATCGCCCACCCGGCGCGACTCGCCCGGCGAAAGCTCGATATCGCGCGAAATGTTGTTACGCTTGTTGAGCAGGCCCAGCGTCGCGACCCGTTCGGCCAAGGGCGTGCCCAGCGTCGCGCCGGCGGGCGTGACGGGCGCAGCGGGGGGGCGCGAAAGCTCCTCGGGCACCTCGGTCTCCTCCGCCTCGGTTTCGGGGGCGGCCTGGTTGCAGGCGGCAAGTAGCAGCAAAGCGAGAACCGCGCCGCCATGCGGGGCGGCAACCCGGGTCCTCACGCGTCGGGCGTCCACGCTTCGTAATCGCCGGTGGCCCGGGCCCGGCGCCCGCCCCGCTCGAGCGCCCCGCGCGGTCGGTAGGCGGTGAGCGTGCCGGTGACGTTGGGCGTGTAGTCCGTTTCCCACACCCGCGGCGGCGGCAGATGGCTTTCGGGCAGTGCGTCGTACGCGCCGTGCAGCCAGCCATGCCATTCGGCGGGCACGCGGCTGGCATCGTTGGCCCCGGCATAAATCACCCAGCGCCGCACCCGGCCATCACCCGTTTGCTTCTTCGAACGGTAGTACTTGTTGCCCTGCGCGTCGGTGCCGACTTGCTCGCCCTTCAGCGCGGTGAACAGCGAGGTGCCGATCGTCGCGCCGTCCCACCAGGTGAAGATCTTCTTCGCGATGCCCATGGCGCGCGCAGTAGCCGCTGCCCCCGCGGGCACGCAAGCGGGATCACCTCCCGGGGCCTATCATCGGCCCGGCATCGATCACCAGTCCACCCGGGCGCCCGGCGTGATCCCCAGCCTCGCCGCCGTCCCGGCGTTGAGTTCGAGCACCGCGGCGGCCGGCTGCTCGGAGATGAACGGGCCGGGCTGGAACGGGGTGGTGTTGGCGATGATGCTGTCGATGATGCCGTCCTCGCCGATGAACACCATGTCGAGCGGGATCTGGGTGTTCTCCATGGTGAAGGCGGCGGTGCGCGGCGGATGGCGCGGGAAGATCATGCCCTCGTCCGCGGCCATCGTCTGGCGGAAGCGCAGGCCCATCCACTGCTCCTCGGGCGCTTCGGCCACCTCGACGCGAAAGCGGTGCTCGCGCGCCCCCTGCACGATCGTGAGCGGCACCACTTCAAGCCCCGAAAGCGGGTGCAGATACGGCGTGATCGGGGGTGCGGGTGCCGTCTCGGCTTGCGGCGAGCAGGCGGCGAACGCCAGCCCGGCCGCGCCGAGCACGACCATCGCCCGCTTCCTGATTCCCGTCATGGCGCTATTCCTCGCTTGCCGCTGCCCATTGCTCGGCCGCGTCGGCGGTCGGCGCGCCGATCAGCGCCCGGACATCGGCCAGAATGTGGCCCGCGCGCAGCATGGTCGCAATCTGTTTCTCACGCCGCGCCTGGTCGAGCGGCTGCGTGCCGTACGGGCCGAACCGCCGCTTGCGCACCAATGCCAGCGCCGCTGCCCGGCGGGCGCGCTCGTCCGGCTTGAGCTCGTCGCGAACCGCCGCCGAAATCCCCGCTGCACCGAGCGCCTGGCCGATCCGCCGCGGACCGTAGCCGCGCCGCAGCAGGCTGCCGCTGCGCGCCCGGGCGAACGCCTCGTCATCGACATAGCCGAGCGCGGCGAAGCGCTCGACGAGCGCGCCGGGGTCGGCCCCGGCCTCGCCCGTCCAGCCGCGCTCGCGCAGTTTGCCTTTCAAGTACCGCTCCAGTCTGGCCCCGCTGGTGGCGTAGCGGGCGACATAGGCGAGCGCGAGCGCCTGGAGTTGGGCCGCATCCAGCGGCTGGGGCTCGCGCGGGCGGGCAGTTCTGGACGGGCGTTCACTGTGGTGCATAGCCTGCCTGCTCGCCATATTACTGCCACACTCCTTATCGAAGGGGAGCGATTGCCGCCGGGGTCGCATACCCACTTGTCCCAGCCCAGCCAATGGGCACGCCCCGCACAGAGCGGAGACGGCATCGCCCAAGGATAGCATGAAGCAGCTCATTCCCACCCCGAACGATTGCCTGCTGCCGCGCCGCCTGTCGGCCTTCGACACCTTCACCAGCGCCATCGAATATGCCGCCCGAAGCGAGAAGGGTCTGAACTTCCACGACATGCGCGGCATTCTCGAGCGCGTCTATCCTTATGGCGAGATGGCGCGCGATGGCCTGGCCTATGCCTGGCGGCTGGCCGCCGCCGGCATCGGCAAGGGCGACCGGGTGGCCCTCATCGCCGATACCAGCGCCGATTTCGCGGCCTTGTTCTGCGGCGCGGTCTATGCCGGCGCCTGGCCCGTGCCCCTGCCGCTGCCCACCACCTTCGGCGGGCGTGAGAGCTATATCGAGCAGCTCGGCGCGCAGCTGGCCAGCTGCGAGCCCAGGATCCTGCTCTACCCGGCCGAGATCGCCGAGATGGCCGGCATCGCCGCCCAGCGGCAGGGCTGCGAAGGCGTTGACTGGGAGAGCTTCGCCAGCCGCTCCGCCCCGGCGCGCGACCTGCCGCGGGCCTCGCCCGAGGACATCTGCTACCTGCAATATTCGAGCGGCTCGACGCGCTTTCCGACCGGCGTCGCGGTCACCCACCGCGCGCTGCTGCACAACCTCTACGGCCATGCCGCCACCATGGAGATCGGCGCGGGCGACCGGGTGGTGAGCTGGCTGCCGTGGTATCATGACATGGGCCTGGTCGGCTGCTTCCTGTCGCTGATCGCCAACCAGGTGAGCGTCGACTACCTCAAGACCGAGCATTTCGCCCGCCGCCCGCTCGCCTGGCTCGATCTCATCAGCCGCAACGCGGGCACCTCGATCAGCTATTCGCCCACCTTCGGCTACGACATCTGCTCGCGGCGCATCTCCAGCCAGTCCAACGTCGAAGAGCGCTTCGACCTGTCGCGCTGGCGGCTGGCGGGCAATGGTGCCGACATGATCCGCCCCGACGTGATGCAGAACTTCGTCAACGCCTTCGCCCCGGCCGGCTTCCGCGCTTCGGCCTTCACCCCCAGCTACGGCCT
The DNA here is from genome assembly GCA_031399025.1 of Erythrobacteraceae bacterium. Taxonomy (GTDB): domain Bacteria; phylum Pseudomonadota; class Alphaproteobacteria; order Sphingomonadales; family Sphingomonadaceae; genus CBDBZL01. The sequence continues at coordinate 80,977 of JANNOJ010000022.1, forward strand.
GGCCGAGGCGACCCTGGCGGTCACCGTTATGCCGGTAGGCGAAGGGATCCGGGTCGAACTGGTCGAGGAGGAGCGCCTTTCCGGCACCCGGCGCGACCTGTCGCGGCCGGCGCGCTACCGCGCCATCGTCAATTGCGGCAAGCCGCTGCCCGACATGCAGGTCGAGATCCGCGGCGAGAACGGCCGCAAGAAGGGCGATCACCGCATCGGCAAGGTCTGGTGCCGCGGGCCATCGGTGATGCACTCCTATTTCCGCAACGAGGAAGCCACCCGCGAGTGTCTGGTGGACGGTTGGCTCGACACCGGCGACATGGGCTACATGGCCGATGGCTACCTGTTCGTGGTCGGCCGGGCCAAGGACATGATCATCATCAACGGCAAGAACCACTGGCCGCAGGATATTGAATGGGCGGTGGAGCAATTGCCCGGCTTCAACCACGGCGACATCGCCGCCTTCGCGATCGAGACCGATACCGGCGAGGAGGCGGCGGCGGTGCTGGTGCATTGCCGCGTCTCCGACCCCGACGAGCGGCTGCGCCTGCGCGACACCATCCGCGACAAGGTGCGCTCGATCACCGGCATGAACTGCGTCGTCGAACTGGTCCCGCCGCGCACCCTGCCGCGCACCTCCTCGGGCAAGCTCAGCCGCGCCAAGGCCAAGCGGCTGTATCTGTCGGGCGAGATCGCCCCGCTCGAGCTGGCCGCCTGAACCGCGGCGGACCTTAGCTCGGCGATGGTTCGCGGCGGTCGAGGGTCCAGGTGGCCAGCGTCTCGTCGTCCGCTCCGTTCTCGATCGCCATCTCGTCGGCAACCATCCCGACCAGGCAGATCGGGCGCTGTTCGGGCCCGGCCGGCTGGTGGCAATGGACCGCCGCATCGCCCTGAACCGGCGCGATCCGTCCGGTGATGCGGATGCGGAAGCCGGCTGACACATCGAGGTCATCTTCCGAAACCCGCAGGACCGACTGGTAGACGACCGGATCGGGATCCTCGGCCCGATCCTCGTCGGCCAAGATCGTCGTTCCGATCGCCAAGGTTTGGCCAGGCAAGGTCACCGGCTCGGCGTCGGTGGCCGCGGACCCGGCCTCGCTCGCGGGGCACCCCTCGCTCGAACTCCAGGGGCGCATGATCCAGAACCCTTCCACCGCCTCGACGCCCGGCGGGGGCTGGCCGGACCACCAATCCTCCACCGGCCAGACGCGGGGGGCGACATGCAGCCGCAGGGCATTGCTTGCTTCATCATAACGCCAGCGCATCGCCGCGCTGCTCGCTTCCTCGGCGGGGCCGTCGCAACCGAACGGCAGCCTGATCTCGAACCGGCGCCCGACCGCCTCGGCCAGGCTGCGAGGCGGCTCGGTGCCCGCGGCGGCGGCGTCTGCGGCGGCGGCCGCCAGCGCCACCAGCTCGGCCCGGCCAAGGACACCGCGCGTCGCGGCGGCGTCACTCGGCGCCCGAGTCGGCGTGGCGAGCGGGAGGGGGCGGATCGCCATCTGGGTCCGCTCGGTGGTCGCGCGGCCGACATAAAAGCCCGTGACCCCCGCCAGAGCCGCCACGGCGATCGCGCTGGCGATGGCGATGCGGCTGGCACGCAGGCTTGGCTCTTGCATGAACACTTGTTAGCAAGACATCTCCTTGCTTCCAGTCCCATTCGGGCCGCCATGGCAACACGTATCGGGGGCTGCATGGCTCATCAGGGAGAGATCACCGCATCAGGGCGTTGGCGCCGGCCATGAACATCGACCAGGTCCTGACGCTGGTGGTGCTCGCGGCGGTGGTCGGCGCGCTGATCGGGGACAAGGTGCGCTCCGATGTCGTGGCGCTGAGCGGGGCGGCAGTGCTGTTGATGACCGGCGTGGTGCGCCCGGTGGAGGTGCAGAGCGCCTTCGCCAGCCCCGCCATCATCGCGCTCGCCTCCTTGTTCGTGATCGCCTACGCGCTCGAGCTGACAGGCCTGCTGGATCGCGCGATCGGCCTGGCGGTGGCGCTGTGCAAGCGGGCGGGCACAATCGGCATCTGGCTGCTGCTCGGCGCCGTCGGGATCATCTCGGCGTTCATGAACGGCACGCCGATCGTGGTGCTCGGCGCGCCGGTGGTGCGCGACGTCGCCATTGCGATGAAGCAATCGCCCAAGCGCTATCTCCTGCCGCTCTCGTACGTCACCGTGCTGGCCGGATGCTGCACCCTCATCGGCACCTCGACGAACCTGCTGGTGGACGACATGGCCAGCAATGCCGGCCAGCCGCGCTTCGGCATGTTCGAGATCACGCCCGTGGGCATCCCGGTGGCAATCGCCGGTGGCCTGTACCTGTTCTTCCTGAGCGGCCGGCTGCTGAGAAAGAGCATCAGCGACGAGCATGAGCAGGTGGAGCAGCGTGATTACGGTCCCGCCCTGAACGTCGGCGGAGCGCAGGTGGGCGATGCCCAGTTGTTCGCCGAGCAGCGCCCGCTCCAGCCAGGCAAGGCGGCCGTTGCCGGCGCGATCTTCATCGGCGCCATCGCCTTTGCCGCGCTCGGCATCGTGCCCATCGCCGCATCCGCGTTCACCGGCGCGGTGCTGCTGATCTTGTTGCGGATCATTACCGCCGACCAGGCCTATGGCGGGTTGAAGCCGGAGATCCTGATCCTCATCGCCGGCATGGTGGTGATCGGCATCGCGCTGGAGGAAAGCGGGCTGGCCGCGGCGATGACCGGTGCACTTATCGGATCGACGAGCGAGATCAGCCCGCTCATCGCGCTGATCATCCTCTACGCCGTGACGATGGTGCTTACCGAGCTGTTGTCCAACGCCACAGTCGCAGTGCTGGTGACACCGATCGCGGTGGCCCTGGCCGAAAGCCTGGGAGTGAGCCCGCGTCCGTTCCTGATCGCGGTGATGATGGCGGGAAGCGCTGCCTTCGCCACGCCGTTCGGTTACCAGACCAACGTCATCGTCTACCAGATGGCCGGGTATCGCTACCTGGACTTCGTGCGCGTGGGCCTGCCGCTCAATGTGCTCACCTTTGCCGTGGCCATCCCCGCGATCAGCCTGTCCTTCCCGTTCTGACCAAGGCTGGCTCGTGGCACCGCCCGGCAACTAGCCCAGCAGCAGCACGCCGAGCAGGAGCAGCAATGGCAGGGTCGCCACGGCCCAGACCAAGGTCCTGATCCTGGGGATCCCGGCCCAGTACAGCGGCAGGTACAGCGCCCGGGCCCCGAGCCAGATCCAGCCGGCGAGGGCGGTCGGTTCGCCGGCCTTGCCCGTCACCACCACCCCGACCAGGCCGATGATTGCCAGCGGCAGGGTTTCAAGAAAGTTGGCCTGCGCGCGCGCGAGCCGGCCGGCAATCGGATTGAGCGGCGGCATCGGCTCGTCGCGCGCGCCCATGTTCCAGTCTCTGCCATATTGCCGCGTCCGGTAACTTCCGGCCAGCAGGATGTGGACCACGAGCAGGACGCCGCCAAGCGCCAGGGCCAGGAGTTCGCCAGGCATTGTGTCAGCCTTCGTTGCGGATTGCCATCGGCCGATCGGATAGCAGCAAGGAGCGGCGCTTGAAAAGCGTGTCTTGCTCCCTTAATACAGTTGACGCGCAACGGGGATCGAACGAGGCATGGCCACCACCAACCAGACCATCACCGCGGATGCGACCGCCCTCAAGCTAGCGCCGCCCGAACCCGTGCCGCAGGTGAGCGCCGAGACGGCTTCAGGACTGGTGCCGGTGAGCGAGGAGAAGAAGTCGGCGCTGCAAACCAAGGTCGACGGCTTCGTCGCCGAACTGGTGGCGCTCGATCCCAAATCGCCCGAGTTCGGCAAGCAGGTCGATCTCATCACGAACATGGGCCGCAAGGAGATCGCCGCGGCCGCGGGCATGTCCAACCGCTTCCTCGAGCGCCCGGTGCGGGCGATGGACGCCGACAGCGGCGTGGGCGCCAACCTCACCGAGCTGCGCCGCACGGTGGAAGAGCTCGACCCGGGCCGCAAGGGCAAGATGACCGGGCGCAAGTTCCTGGGCATCATTCCCATGGGCAACAGACTGAAGAACTATTTCGACAGCTACACCAGCGCCCAGGGGCACATCCAGGCGATCCTCGCCCGGCTGGCCAGCGGCAAGGACGAGCTGCTGATGGACAATGCCGCCATCGACGTGGAGCGCACCAAGCTGTGGGAGGCGATGGGCAATCTGGAACAGATGATCCACATCGCCAAGACGCTCGACCAGAAGCTCGAGGACCTGGCCGCCGACCTCGATGCGACCGATCCCGAAAAGGCCAAGGCGATCCGCGAGACCGCATTGTTCTACGTCCGTCAGCGCCAGCAGGACCTGCTCACGCAGATGGCGGTGAGCGTGCAGGGCTACCTGGCGCTCGACCTGGTCAAGAAGAACAACGTGGAGCTGGTCAAGGGCGTGGATCGGGCGAGCACCACCACCGTGGGCGCGCTGCGCACCGCGGTGACGGTGGCGCAGGCGATGACCAACCAGAAGCTGGTGCTCGGCCAGATCACCGCGCTCAACCAGACCACCGCCGGGATCATCGATTCCACCGGGCAGATGCTGCGCGACAATACTGCCAAGATCCACGAGCAGGCGGCCGCCAGCACCATCCCGCTGGAGACCCTCCAGCGCGCCTTCCAGAACATCTACGACACCATGGACGAGGTCGACCAGTTCAAGGTCCGCGCGCTCGCCAGCATGAAGCAGACGGTCACGACCTTGTCGGCCGAGGTGGAGAAGTCGCGCGGCTATATCGCCCGCGCCGAGGGCCAGGCGCAAGCCTCCGCGCAGCTCCAGGGCCGCAGCGAAGCCTCGCTGCTGAGCCTCGAGCCCTGATGGCCGACACCACCGGCCAGAGCGAGACTATCCTGCGCGATGCCGGTCGCTCGCTCGCCGTGCAGCGCGACGGCGGCTACCATCGGCGCGCGCGCAGCAAGTCGATCGGCCAGGGTTCGGCCGCGCTCAAGCGCCGGCACCTCAGGACCAAGTTGCGCAATATCGTCGTCGCCGTGGTCGGCATCGTCGTGGCCGCGATGGTCGTCGGCCTGGTGATCGACGGGCTCGGGTTCATCGGCCTGTTCGTGACCGCGCTGGCGATCATATGCGCGATCATCGCTGTTTCGGCGCATAAGGTGAAGGTGCCCCGGCGGGCCGAACTCAATCGCGGCGACGTGAAAAGCCTCGTGGCGCGGACCGAATTGTGGCTGGAGCACCAGCGCCCCGCCCTCCCGGCGCCCGCCGCGCGCATCGTCGAGGACATCGGCGTGCAGCTCGACGCGCTCGGCCTCCAGCTCCAGCACGTCGACCCCGCGCATCCCGCCGCCACCCAAACGCGCAAGCTGGTCGGCGAATACCTGCCCGAGATGATCGACAGCTACCGCCGCATCCCGGATCACCTGCGCCGCGAGCAGCGCGCGGGGACCACCCCCGACCAGCAGCTGGCCGAGTCCTTACGCAAGATCAGCGGCGAGATCGATCACGTCACCCGCCAGCTGGCTGACGGCGCACTCGATGATCTCGCCATCCGCAGCCGCTACCTCGATTACAAATTCGGCGGTGAGCTCGAAGGGCCAGCGGCCACCCCTGCGCCGAGCCCGACCTTGGCTGCGTCTTCGTCGACCCCTGCGCAATTATCGCCGGAGAAGCCGTGATGCAGGTCGCCATTCCCCACCAGCTTGGCCGCGACGAGGTTCGCCGTCGTCTCAGGTCGCGCAGCCACGAGCTGGCGGGCTCCATTCCCGGCGGCATGGCCGAAGTTGTCACCGACTGGCCGGCAGAAGATCGGATGAACCTGTCGGTCCAGGCGCTCGGCCAGGCGCTGGCGGGCTACATCGACATCCGCGATACCGAGATCGAGGTCGTGCTCATGCTGCCGCCCGCGCTCGGCTTCATCCAGCCGATGGTGGAAGGCGCCATTCGCCAGCAGGGTCGGTTGCTGCTCGGTCCGCCCACGAGCGCTGGCGCGGACCGCTAGAGCTTGCGCTCCAGCTCGAGATAATTGGCCGGAATCCGCAGCGCCTCGGTGGCCAGCTGCGTTTCGCGCAGGAACAGCAGCAGCGCCCACATCAGCAGCGCCACCGCGAGCATGAACACGCCCGCGGCCACCGGCTGCAGTCTGGTGCCGAACAGCTCCTCGAGGAAGAGCAGCGCCACCGTCAGCCCGACGCACACGGCTGACATCACCAGCAGCAGAATGGACCGGCTGATCAGCTGGATACGCCGGTCGACAAGGCGGATTTCACGCACGATCGCATCGTGCGCGTCACCCGCGGTGGCGGTATACTGCTCCTGCAGGCTGCGCGAGCGGTCCACCACCCGCCCCAGCCGCGAGGACAACAGGTTCATGATGTTGCCCAGCGCCACCAACACGAACACCGGCGCCAAAGCGAGCTGGATCGTCTGGGCGATCATTTCGGGTCGCATGTTCACCTGTGGCTTTCGCGGCGATCTCCTAGCTGGGAATGAACCGTTCGGGAACCTGTCACAGGTTGGGGGGATTGAGGGAGTTCGCCGGTGCCGGAGCATCGCCGGAGCATCTTGGCGCCCGCTGGCGAGTTCCGAAGGGTATCAGTGGCCTACTTGCAAAATATCGGCTCGAAGCTCCCGCTGCGGGTCCACCTGCAGGCCGGGACCAGAACGATCCATGACCGGCTGGACCTAGCGGCCCCGGCAGCCGAGCTTGGGCACGCTGCCGGATATGCCCGCTTTCTGGCCCGTCAGCTCGCCGCGCGCGCCGCTATCGACGAATGGGCGGGCCAACACTGTCCGGCACTGCTGTGCCCGCCACCCACCACCGCCCTGCTGCGCGCGGACCTGGCCGAACTCGCTGGCGGGTGGGCGATAGGCGGTCGGCCCCCGCCGCCGGCGCGCGAAGCCTTCGCGCTGCCCGGCCGGGCCGATCCATTGGGCCTGGCCTGGGCGATCGCCGGCTCGCACCTGGGCAACCGGGCGATCCTCGCGCGGATGCGAAAGGCGGCAGTGCCCGGTTCGCCGTCGCTTCCGGTCCGTTTCCTGGCCGATTGGCGGATGGGCGACTTTTGGCGCTGCCTGCTGCCGCGTCTGAGCGAGCCCGTGAGCGCAACCTTTGCGGCCCCGGCGCTGGCCGCCGCCGGCGCCGTTTTCTCCCGCTTCGAACTGGCCTTCGCAGTTGTCGGGCCGCGCTCGCGGCAGGCTGCATGAGCGACCTCACTCACGCGCAGCTCGACCTGACGAACTGCGACCGCGAGCCGATCCACACACCGGGGCTCATCCAGGATTTCGGCGCGCTGATCGCCGTGACCAGCGACCTGGCCGTGGCCCATGTCTCGACCAACGCGGCCGAGCTTCTCGAACTTGCCCGCCCCATCGCCATCGGCGACCGGCTGGAGGATCACTTGGCGCACGAGAGCCTGCACCTCGTGCGACGCAGGCTGACCGAAGCAGCCGAAATTGGCACGGTGGAGCGATTGTTCGGTGTGGCGCTCACCGGCACACCGCGACTGTTCGACTGCGCGCTGCATCGCAGCGGCCACCTGCTCGTAATCGAGGTGGAGCCGCACGAGCGCGCAAGCCTGTCGCATCACGGTAGTTCGCTGCGGCCGATCACCGAGCGGCTGGCTCGTGCGCGGGGCGTGCAGGAATTGTGCCAGCAGGCCGCCCGGCGCCTCAAGCAGCTGCTCGGGTTCGACCGGGTCATGGTCTATCGCTTCCATCCCGACCTGAGCGGCGAAGTCGTCGCCGAGGCGCGCGATAGCCGGCTCGAGCCGTTCCTCGGCCTGCGCTATCCTAAAGAGGACATTCCCGTCCAAGCGCGCCGGCTCTACCTGAAGAACCCGTTCCGCATCATCGCCGACGTCAACGCCGCGCCGGTGCCGGTCATTGGCCCGCCGGGTAGCGACGGGGACGAACTCGATCTGTCCATGAGCGTCCTGCGGGCAGTTTCGCCCGTCCATATCGAGTATCTCCAAAACATGGGGGTCGGCGCGTCGCTCAGTATCTCGATAGTCATCGAGGACAAGCTGTGGGGGCTGTTCGCCTGCCACCATGATGCCGCTCGGCCCGTACCCTATTCGCTACGGACCCTGGGGGAGCTGTTTACCCAGCTGTTCTCGCTGCAACTCGAACTGGCGATAACCCGGGCCGGGAACCTGATGAACGAGCGCGCGCGGGCGCTGCATGACCGGCTGGTGACGCGCCTGACGGGCGGCAGCGGGTTGATCGACAACCTTTCGGTGATTGCCGATACCATCGGCGACATCATCCCGCACGACGGCTCGAGCGCGATCGTCGAAGGGCTCTACGAGGCGCGTGGTCAGGCCCCGACCGAGGCGGAGTTCAAGGCGCTCATGCCCCTGCTCACCACCGGCCCGGACAGCCGGCTGGTCGCCAGCGAGGCCATCGGTGAGCTCAGCCCCCGGGCCGCCGCGTTCGCGGACCGGGCCGTGGGCGCGCTGGCCATCCCGGTGTCGCGCTGCCGGCGCGACTACGTGGTCCTCTGGCGCCGCGAACTGCCGCAGGTGGTGACTTGGGGCGGGCAGCCCGGCAAGTCGGTCGAAACCGGCCCGCTGGGCGAGCGGCTCACCCCGCGCAAGAGCTTCGCCGCCTGGCAGGAATCGGTCAGGGGTCGCAGCGCGCCGTGGACGCAGGAGGAGCTCGCGATCGCCGAATCGCTGCGCATCACTTTGCTTGAGGTGATCCTGCGCATCACCGACGCGCAGATGCAGCAGCGGACCCGCGCGCAGGAGCGCCAGGAGTTGCTCATCGCCGAGCTTAACCATCGCGTGCGCAATATCCTCACGCTGATCCGTGGCCTGGTCAGCCAGTCGCGCGGCGAGGCCAAGGACATCGGCCAGTTCGCCGAACTCATTGGCGGGCGGATCGGGGCGCTGGCGCTGGCGCACGACAACCTCACGCAGGAGCAATGGTCGCCAGCCTCGCTGCACGCGCTGATCATGGCCGAGGTGGAAGCCTATCTGGTCGGCAAGGCGAACCGGGTGAACATCATCGGCCACGATGCGCTGATCGCGCCCGCGGGCTACACCGTGCTCGCGCTGGTGTTGCACGAGATGATGACCAACTCTGCCAAATACGGCTCGCTGTGCGACGGCAACGGCCGGCTGGAGATCGGCACGCAGATCGACGCGGGCGGCAATCTCGAGATTGCCTGGCGCGAGCGTGGCGGCCCGCTGGTTCAGGCCCCTGCGCATCGCGGATTCGGCACGATGGTGATCGAAAAGTCCATTCCTTACGAGCTCAAGGGCGTGGCCGACATCCGCTATCGGTTGGCGGGCCTGGAAGCGGATTTCGTGATCCCCGCCAAGCTGGTAACCGAACCAAGGAGGGAGAGAGAGATGGTGGACGCCGGCAAGGGTGCGCCCCGGCCCGGGTCGCGGCGGGATGGCGCAAAGCCGGCGCTCGAACGGGTTCTGGTGGTCGAGGACAGCATGATCATCGCCATGGACACCGAGGACAATCTGCGCCGGATGGGTGTGGCGCAGGTCGTCACCGCCAGTTCCGTGGCGACGGCACTTGAGGAACTAGCGGCCGGCTCGTTCGACCTGGCCTTGCTCGATTTCAACCTGGGCGACGAATCGAGCGAGGAGGTTGCCGCGCAGCTCATCGCGCTGGGCACCCCGTTCTGGTTCGTGACCGGGTATGGCGACGCGATCGAACGGCTGGCCGACACCAAGGCGAACGGCGTGCTCAAGAAGCCCTATTCCATGCAGGATCTGGAAGGCGTGCTGGGCAGGGTCAGCGGCCGCTAGCGGCACACAGCACGCGGGGGCGCGGGGGGCGCGATGCGCTCGGGGGGACTATTGGTTGGCCGCGCCGGTCAGCTTACCCACCTTCTGGGCTCCGGCCAGGGAGGTGACGAGCACCTCGTCGCCGTCGACGACCACCGCGATGTTCTCCAGCCCGATCACCGAGATGCGCGGGCCATCACTGTCGGCCAGCACGTTACGGCAATCCACCAGTTCGACCCGCCCGCGGGCCCGGTTGCCGGCATCATCGCCTGGGCGCACTTCGTGGAGCGCTTGCCAATTGCCGATATCCGACCACCCCATCGCGACCGGCACCATGGCCGCGCGGCCGGTGTTTTCCATGATCGCATAATCGACCGATTCGCTGGCGATGGCGGCGAAGGCGGCCGGGTCTGGGTGGAAGCTCGCCCCCTCCTCGCGTCCGGCGGCAATGGCGGCCACCACCGCCTCGTGCATCGCCGGGCGGTGGCGGGCCAGTTCGTCGAGGAAGGCGCCGACGCGAAAGGAGAAGATCCCGCCGTTCCAGCTGTATTCGCCATCAGCCAGGAACCGCCGCGCGGTGTCGAGGTCGGGCTTCTCCACGAAGCGCGCGATCCTGAAGCCGGCGGGCAGCGCCTCGCCGCGCCGGATGTAACCGTAGCCGGTCTCGGGCGCGGTGGCGGCGATGCCCAAGGCGACCATCCAGTCCTGGCGCGCGAGCGCCGCGGCGTGGCCGGCGGCGGCGCGGAACGCCTCCTCGTCGGCGATGTGGTGGTCGCTGGGACACACCAGCATCACCGCTTCCGCCGGCAGCCGCGCCGCGGCGAGCGCGATGGCGGGTGCCGTGTTCTTGGCCTCCGGCTCGACGATCACCGCCGCCCCCGGGGTGCGTCGCGATTGCGCCAGGACATGGCCCAGATGCGCCCGGCCGGCAACGATCACCGGGGAACCGAACCGCGGATCGCCAGCGCACCGCGCCAGCGTCGCTTCGAACAAGGTGCGCTCCTCCACCAGCGGCAGGAAGGGCTTGGGCAAGGTCTTGCGGCTGCGTGGCCACAGGCGGGTGCCGCTGCCGCCGCACAGGATTACGGGTATGATTTCCGCCATGTTTCGCACCCGCTTTCGTTCCTGCGGCGGCTCATCGAGTCACCCGGACCCGATTGCCAGCGGTGCTCGCTAGCAAGCCTCGGCGGCCCTGTCATTTGCCGAACCGCGCCGCCACGTTTTCACTGGCGGTTCCGGGCCTCATCGGCGGAACCAGCCCTGCCGCCAGCCATAGGCCGACGCCACCGGCTGCCCGGCCGCATCGCGCGCCGGCTCGAAGCGGAAGCGCTCCTCGGCCAGCTCGCAGGTGATCCGGTCGGCCACCGGGTCGGGGCTGGGTTCGATCACGCGGCAATCTGTCGCTCGCCCGTTCACCGTAACGGTCATTGTGATCGTCACCGATCGGCCCAGCCGGATCTCGCGCCCGCCCGGCGGCACCGGGTAATCGGCAGCGTTGTTGATCTCGCCGGCGATCTTCACCGGCCGCGTCGCCGGCACGCCGCCATTGCCGGCGCCGCTCAGGCCCGCGCCGCTGCCCGCACCTTCCCCGCCCGCGCCGGACCCAGTACCACGGTCGCCCGCGCCCACCGCGGCGGCAAGGCTGGTCGAGATCGCGCGGGGTAGCGGCACCGGGCTCGGCGCGAGCACGATGCGGGGCGGGGGTGCGGCCTGCTCGCGCGCAATGGTCACGCGCCCCTCCTCGTTGGCGCTACCTTCGTCCGGTTCGGGATCAGGGCTGGGGCGGGGCGCGGGCGGGTCCGGCGGGGGCGGCGTGGTGACGGTGACGGTCACCAGCGAGGTCGCCTCCTCGACCATCGCGCTGGTTAGGTCGGGGGCCAAGGCTCGCGCCAGCCCCAGCAGGGCGAGGGCGTGCAGGCAGGCAAGCAGGGCGATCAGCCCCCAACTGGGGCCGCGCCGCGTCGTGTATCCCGCGCCAACCATAGCCGACCTGGTTTTACCCGCGCCCGGGCAGCTTGTCTTCACTGACCGTTGGCGTGAGGCATCCGAGCGCGCGCGTCCGGTCATGGACAAGGGTCATGCAAGCTTCATGGGCAAACCATAGCTCACGGCCGGGAACGCGAACTGCGCGGCACCACGGCTGTCGTAACGAGCGCCAAGTGTCTTCGGGCTCCCTTCAGCCGACCTCCCCCACGCCCGCAATAAAGTTGCTGCTCGGGTCGGAACGTCCAGCGGGACGATGGATTATGGAAGAATAAGAAAAGGAGGATGCTAAATGACCATTCCAGCTAGAACGTCGGTCCCGGCAGCTCTGCTGCTCGTAGCCTCGCTGGGCCTTGGTGGCTGCGCCACCACCGACTACGTGGACGAACAGATTGCCACCGTGAATCAGCGCATCGATGCCATGGATAGCCGGCTGCAGGGCACCGAGGGTCGTCTGCAGACGGTCGAGGCCACGGCCAACAATGCGCTGGCAGAGGCGCGGGCCGCCTCGGGTCAGGCGCAGAATGCCACGGGACGGCTCGACCAGCTCAATTCCCGCGTCGACGGCCTGGATCAGCGCATGCAGCGGCGAACTCCGCGCAATTGATGCGAACGCCATCGTCGCACTGGCGCATCGCCAAGCTGTGCCGTGGAAGAGGCTTGCCGGTGCCAGCTAACCTCATGGTGCTTGCCGGAATGCTGGCACTTGGCGCGCTTGCCGTTGCGCCAGTCGGCAGCGCGGCCGCCGAGCCGAGCGGGACGCTCGAGGAGCGCCGGGCTCCGGCCAAATCGCCCTCCGTTAGGGCAGGCGAGCTTGCCGGTTCGGGCATGGGCGTCCCGCAATCGGAGGCTGCAAGCCGCGTTCTCGACTGGGTCGCGGCGTCACGCGACAATGGCGAGCTACCCTATATGGTCATCGACAAGAATGCAGGCCTCCTGTCGCTGTTCAATGCGGATGGCGAGCCGCTGGGCGTGGCGCCGGTCCTGATCGGCGTCGCCGCCGGGGACGATGCCTCCCCCGGCGTGGGCAGCAAGAAGCTCTCCGAGATCGGACCTGCCGAGAGGACCACCCCGGCCGGCCGGTTCCTCGCCAAATACGGCTGGGCGGCAGGAAACCAGAAGGTCCTCTGGATCGATTATGCCACGTCGGTGGCGCTGCACGCGGTGGTGAGGGGGAGCAGGAGAGAGCGCCGGCTGGAACGGCTGGCCTCGCCGTCCGGAGAAGACAACCGGGTCACTTTCGGGTGCATCAATGTCCCCACCGAGTTTTACGCCGATACCATTCGCCCCCTCTTCGAAGAAGCGGGCGGCATCGTCTATGTGCTGCCCGATACCAGGCCGCTGGAAGACGTGTTTCCGCGGGTGCAGGTGATGGCGTACCTGTAACCTGAGGCAGGCCGGGCGACTGATTGAGCAAAGTTCGTGCTCGGTTCTTGCGCGACGGGGAGCACGCGCGAGCGGGTTGGAAGCGTGATGCCAAAGCGCAAAGGAATGTGAGTGCCAAGCGCGACCGCTGTGACGCTGAGAATCCTGGCCCCTTTCGCGGTTCTGCTGGGGCCTCAGGCCATGGCGAATGCCGGCCCATATACACAGGTGAGGGGTTGGTCGATATACCGCAACGAGACCAACTGTTCCGCCTACATGATGTTCGACAATGACGAGGCGCTCGGATTTACTTACGATGCTCCGGCTCGATCGCTCCGCATCACCTTTAGTGACGCACGGATGACCTGGTTGAGCGACGGCGATAATCCAACCTTCGACGTTCTGCTGCGCCAACCCGATGGCACGGTAGAGAATAGCTGGGAGTCGACCGTGTTTTCGGTCACCGTCGAGGAAGATGGTCGCAGGAACCTTTCGAGCCGCTGGCTAGGCCCTCCGGCGCTCGACGATTTCCGCGCCGCGGCCGTGGTGGGATTCTATGAAGATGACCGCGAACTGCGGGTGTTCAGCCTCGCCGGAACAGGGGCTGCTCTCAACGAGGTGGAGGATTGCGCCAGGCGGTTGCGCAATCATCGTCAGCCAGAACCTTCTGGCAATTAGACATCGGTCGTGCAAGCTGGGTGGTTAAGCAAACAAGGGGGCTGCCTCGCGGGCAGCCCCCTTCGGATTAACGACTAATAGCCCGGGCCGCGATCACGCCATTGTTGTCTCTGGCATGGCCGGCCTCGTCTCGCCAGGCAGCTTGCGATCCACCTGGTCGACCAGCTCATCCTTCTTGCGCAGAGCCGGCTCGCCCGGCTTGGCGGGCCTTCTCCCCCCCGCCCCCGGGACCTCGCGCCCTGCTTGCCGAACTGTTCGCGTTCGGTGCGCGTGGTCGGGACGACCGTTCCCAGGATCGCGCCCACGCATGCAGCCGCCAGGCCGCCGATCAGCGGATCGTCGCGATCGGCGCCGACCACCTTGCGGGCGCTGCTCTGACTAGCTGGGCAATCTGTGAACCGCGCTGGCGGGCGCTGTCGGCGAACGGATCGCGGCGGAGACGCATCGCCTGTCGCCTGGTCGAGCCGATCGCGCTAGGAGGTATGGTCCTCGTCACCATCCGCAAGCGGAGCGAAGCCGCCGCCCGGCACCGCGCTCGCCACCGGGCTCTCGCTGCCGTCCGCGGCAAACGCGCTGACGCCGAAGATCCAGTCGTCCCCGCGCACGCCTTCCAGCTCGACGCTCGTCGCGCTAAGTCCCTGGCGGAAGGGCCGCTCCTCCCAGTAGGGCATGTCGCTGCGGCGACCGTAAATGGCGTAGGAGACGGCGCCCGCCACCGCCTCCCAGGTGATGCGGGTGAAGGTCTGTACCGCCGCTTCAGCCGTGGGCGCCGGCGGCAGGGGCGCCGCGGCCAGCGCCTCGAGCGCGCGGAGGTTGAGCCGGGTGACCTTGGCGAGATAGGCGAAGTCCATCTCCTCGACCGTATCGCCGTAGGTCACCCCGTCCTCCACCCGAAGATCCTGGTGCTGGTGCTCGTAATCCTCGATGGCGACGGAGAACCGCACGGCCGGCAGGCCATGCTCGAGGAACGGGAGCTGATCGCCGCCGCGCCCCATGCGATCGGCGCGCCAGATCTGCCGCACGTCGAGGCCGGCGGGATCTTCTGCCGCCAGCCTATCGAGCCAGCGCGACAGGTTGCGTCCCGGGCTGTCGTTCTCGCCACCATTGCGGCGCTGGTCGGCGCGCGCGGCAGCGGTGAGATCGGCCCGCGGGCCTTCCGAGAACACGCGCACATGGGCATCGTCGCACAGGCCGTCGGAACCGCATGAGCCGCCGACGATGTCGTTGTTGAGCACCGCCTTGACGGTCCAGCCCTGCTCGAGCGCATAATCGGCCAGCAGGGCGCCGCCGAACAGGCCCTGCTCCTCGCCCGACAGCAGCGCGTAGACGATGGTGGTGGGGTGCGTGCGCTGAGAGAGCACCCGCGCCGCCTCGATCACCAGCGCGCTGCCGCTGGCATTGTCGTTGGCGCCCGGAGCATCGCTGGCGGCATCCATCACGTCCGAAACGCGGCTGTCGATATGGCCCTGAACGATCACCACCTCATCGGGCCGCTCGGTCCCTCGCTGGAGGGCGACCACATTGCGGATGAGCGCCGCCTCGGGGAGGCGATCGCCGGTGACCCTGCGCGCGGGGGTGACGATCTCGAGGCAGCCGCCGCATGCCTCGCCGATGGCGCGGAACGTGCCCTCGCTCCAGCGCAGCGCCGCGCCGATGCCGCGGTCCGGATCATCGTGCGAGGACAGGGTGTGGCGCGTGCCGAAGCCGACCAGCGCCTCCACGTCGGCGCGCAGCCGGTCCTCCGATACCCGCGCGGCTGCATCGGCCTGGGCGGCGGCGGGACCGGCGAGCACAGCTGAGACCAGGCTGGCGAGCAGAAGCGCGATTTTCATAGCTCGGCGATTGCCCCACCCGGCGGCGAAGGCAAGCCCCGCGTGACTGCCGACATCGAAACATGATCGCCGGCGCAGCCGGTGCTCGGCTTCCGCCTGCGCCCGCTTGTGGGTGCTGCCATGAGTGCCGCGCTGATCGGCATCCTCGTGCATTGCGATTGGTGAGGTGAATCTTGGCCCCGAGCATTGCCAGCGGGCGCTGAAGATCCTTAACTCACTGCATGAACCTTTCCGATTGTCACAATATCGAGGATTTCCGCCGGTTGGCCCGGCGGCGCCTGCCCTGGCCCGTATTCGACTACATCGACGGTGGCGCCGACGATGAGCTCGCGCTGGCGCGCAACATCGCCGCCTATGCCGATTGCGACCTCGTTCCCGATGTGCTGGCCGGGGTGGGGGACATCGACCCGTCGGTCGTCATCCTGGGCCGGAGGAGCGCGCTGCCGCTCATTCTCTCGCCCACGGCGCTGCAGCGGGTGTTTCACTGGCAGGGCGAACGCGCGGTGGCGAAGGCGGCCGAAAAGTTCGGCCTGTGGTTCGGCATCTCGAGCCTGGCGACCGTCAGCATCGAGGAGGTCGCCCGGATGGTGACTTCGCCCAAGCTGTTCCAGCTCTACTATCACAAGGACCGCGGCCTGAACCGCTCGATGATCGAGCGCTGCAAGGCGGCCGGGTTCGATGCGATCGCCCTCACCGTCGACACGATCGTCGCCGGCAAGCGCGAGCGCTGTCTGCGCAGCGGCTTCACCTCGCCGCCGCGGTTCACGCCATCGTCCGCGCTCGCGTACGCGCTGAAGCCGCGGTGGGCGCTCGACTACCTGCTGCGCGAGAAGTTCACCCTGCCCAACCTCGATACGCATGTCCGCCAGGGCTCGGACCAGGCAGTCTCGATCGCGGGGTACTTCAATACCATGCTCGATCCCTCGATGGACTGGGCCATGGCTGAGCAATTGCGCGATGATTGGGGCGGGACCTTCTGTCTCAAGGGGATAATGAGCGTTGCGGATGCACGCCGGGCGGTCAAGATCGGTGCGGATGCGATCATGCTGTCCAACCACGGCGGGCGGCAGCTGGACGGCAGTCGCGCGCCGTTCGACCAGCTGCCCGAGATCGTCGCTGCGGTCGGCGGCGAGATCGAGATCATCTGCGACGGCGGGGTGCGGCGCGGAACGCACGTGCTCAAGGCGCTGGCGGCGGGGGCCGATTGCGCGTCGGGCGGCCGATTGTACCTCTACGCGCTCGCCGCGGCCGGGCAGGCCGGGGTGGAGCGCGCGATCGGCTTGCTCAAGGACGAGATCGAGCGCGGCATGCGGCTGATGGGCGTAACGCAAGTCGACCAGCTGCATCCAGGGCACCTGCGCAGGCACGCGCGGGCGCAGGCAACGCCAGCCACCTGCGGTCCGCTCTCGACGATCGAGGCCGAGGACGTCGCCGCCAGCCGCGCGTTCGCGGCCGATGGGGAGCTCAGACCCGCTTCCTGACGCTCACCGCCCATTGACGCGGAATCGGCGCCAGGGTCTGGCCGCCGCCGCGGGCCGGGTCGGTCAGGATGCCTGAGTGTCGGTGCAACGGCGCCTGGGCCTTGGAGTGACCTGCGAGCACCCCGATCTTGCCCGAGATCACACCTGGCCGTGATTCTCCGGCGAACATCTTGCGGATACGGCGGCTGCGGGCGCCTTCGGCTGGTCGGCCGGTCGCCGTCGGCGCTCTTCCAAGCGAGCCCATCCGTGCTAAATGCGCGCGCATGACCAAGCTCGAGAACGACCCGCTCGTCCGCGACATGCCTCCAGACCCCGCGCCCGAGGCGCCGGCGAATGGGGTGCAACCCAGCCCGGGGGGCGGGCTGGAAGTCGTGTCGATCGCCAAGAGCTACGACAAGCGGCCGGTCCTGACCGACATCTCTCTGTCGGTGGGCAAGGGCGAGGTGCTCGGCCTGCTCGGCCCCAACGGCGCGGGCAAGACGACGTGTTTCTATTCCATCATGGGTCTGGTGAAGCCCGATTCGGGCCGCATCCTGATGGACGGCGTCGATGTCACGCGGCTGCCCATGTACCGCCGGGCAATCCTGGGCCTGGGCTATCTGCCGCAGGAGACCAGCATCTTCCGCGGGATGAGCGTGGAGCAGAACATCGCCTGCGTGCTGGAGATGGTCGAGCCCGACAAGGCCACCCGGGCGGCCGAACTCGAGCGGCTGCTGGGTGAGTTCGGCCTCACCCGGCTGCGCGCGAGCCCGGCGATGGCGCTGTCGGGCGGCGAGCGGCGGCGGTGCGAGATTGCCCGCGCGCTGGCCGCCAAGCCCTCGATCATGCTGCTCGACGAGCCGTTCGCGGGTATCGATCCGCTCTCGATCAGCGACATCCGCGAGCTGGTGCGCGATCTCAAGCAGCGCGGGATCGGCGTGCTCATCACCGACCACAATGTGCGCGAGACGCTCGACATCGTCGATCGCGCCTGCATCATCTATGGCGGCCGGGTGCTGTTCGCCGGCTCGCCGCAGGAACTGGTGGCCGACGAGGAGGTGCGGCGGCTGTACCTGGGGGAGAGTTTCGAGCTTTGAGAAGGGGCTGCGCGCGCACCTTGCTCTTCGCTCGGCTTGAGCCACGCGCGGGCTGATCGGGCCTCACATGGCGCTCATCACCGGTCTCGACTTGCGGCAGACGCAATCGCTGGTGATGACGCCGCAGCTCCAGCAGGCGATCAAGCTGCTGGCCTTATCGAACCTCGAGATCGCGACCTTCATCGCCGAAGCGATCGAGGCCAATCCCTTGCTCGAGACCGGGGAGGCGGCCGCGGACGGCCCCGAACCGCCAGCCGAGGTGGCGGCGGAGCTGCCTGCGGAGCCCGCCACTGCCGACGAGCTGATCCGCTCGGGCCAGGGCGAGGCCGACGCGCCGCTCGACCTCGATCCCACCGCGCTCGACCGCGACCGCGACACCGGCGACTGGTCGGCCATGCCGGTGAGCGCGAGCGGTGAGGAGGGGCTGGACATCGACGAGCGCGGCGGGGGCTCCCCCACCCTCGCCGAGCACCTCGAGGCACAGATAGGCGCGGTCGCGGGGGACGAGCGCACGGCGTTCATGGCCCGCACACTCATCGGCCTGCTCGACGAGGCGGGCTATCTGGCGACGCCGCTGCGCGAAATCGCCGAGCTGCTGGACGCGCCGCTCGCCGAGGTGGAGGCGACGCTGGTGCTGGTCCAGTCGCTCGACCCGACCGGCGTGGGCGCCCGCAACCTGGCCGAATGCCTGGCGCTGCAGGCGCGCGAGGCCGATCGCTACGATCCGTGCATGGCGCTGCTGATCGCCAATCTCGAATTGGTGGCCAAGGGCAGCATCGCCCAGCTGAAGCGCATCTGCGGGGTGGACGACGAGGATTTCGCGGACATGCTGGCCGAGCTGCGCGGCTACGATCCCAAGCCGGGCCTGCGGTTCGGGCGGGGCGAAGGCGGGGTGGTGGTGCCCGACATCCTGGTGCAGCCCAGCCGAGGTGGCGGCCGAGCGGGTAGCGGCGGGGCGGAGGGTTGGGACATCGCGCTCAACCCGGCGACGCTGCCGCGGCTGGTCGTCAATCGGGTCTATCTGCTCGAACTGCGCACCAGCTGTACCGACGAGCGGTCGAAAAGCTGGCTGAGCGAACGGCTGGGCGATGCCAACTGGCTGCTGAAGGCGCTCGACCAGCGGCAGCGCACCATCCTCAAGGTGGCGGCCGAGATCGTCAAGCGGCAGGAGGGGTTCTTTCGTCGGGGGGTGAGCGAATTGCGGCCGCTGACCATGCGGGCGATCGCCGAGGCGATTGGCATGCACGAGAGCACGGTGAGCCGGGTCGCCAGCAACAAGTACCTCTCGTGTGATCGCGGCACGTTCGAGTTGAAGTACTTCTTCACCAGCGGCGTGGGCGCGGGCGACGGCGACGAGGGGGCATCCTCGGAGACGGTGAAGGCGCGGATCCGGGCGCTGGTGGAGGCCGAGGCGGAGGCGAACATCCTATCCGACGACCGCCTGGTCGAGCTGCTGCGCGCCGAGGGCTTCGAGCTCGCCCGGCGCACCGTGGCCAAGTATCGCGAGGCGATCGGCATCGGCAGCAGCATCGAGCGGCGCCGGCACAAGCGGCTGGCGGCGGTCTGAGGGCGGAGACGCCGATTATTCCCGGGGCCGCTAATCTGCACCATAATGAAGCGAGTTTCGGGTGGTCCGGCTTGGGTGCCGATGTTCGTCGGTATTGACGCAACTGCCTGGAATAGCGACCGGAATCCTTGTCAGACCAGCCCTGAAGGGGACCTTTGGTACCGCGTCGCCCAAGGGAGTGTGCGGTAATGGTCCAAACCCGATTAACCATCAATTTTCACCTTCCCCTAACCGGGATAGTCGAAAGGTTAATGGGTTAACGCCAGCCCGACACCTCCTCCCTCGGGAGGTTGGCAAGCAAGAGGACCATCACGATGCGCGTTCTGCTGATCGAAGACGAGCCGGCCACCGCCAAGGCGATCGAACTCATGCTCGGCGCCGAGGGCTTCAACACCTACACCACCGATCTGGGCGAAGAAGGCCTCGATCTGGGCAAGCTGTACGATTACGACATCATCCTGCTCGACCTGAACCTGCCCGACATGCACGGCTACGACGTTCTCAAGAAGCTGCGGGTGGCCAAGGTGCAGACGCCGGTGATGGTGTTGTCGGGTGTCGCCGAACTCGAATCGAAGGTCCGCAGCTTCGGCTTCGGCGCCGATGACTACATCACCAAGCCCTTCCATCGCGACGAGCTGGTGGCGCGCATCCACGCCGTGGTGCGCCGCTCCAAGGGCCATAGCCAGTCGATCATCCGCACCGGCAAGCTGGCGGTCAACCTGGACGCCAAGACGGTCGACGTCGACGGCGCGCGCGTCCACCTGACCGGCAAGGAATATGCGATGCTCGAGCTGCTCTCGCTGCGCAAGGGCACCACGCTCACCAAAGAGATGTTCCTCAATCATCTGTACGGCGGCATGGACGAGCCCGAAGTGAAGATCATCGACGTGTTCATCTGCAAGCTGCGCAAGAAGCTGGCGACCGCATGTGGCGGGGACAATTATATCGAGACCGTTTGGGGCCGCGGCTATGTCCTGAGCGAGGGCGAGGTGGCGCCCGCTCGCCGAGCCGCCTGAGGCAGGCGCAGCGAGCCGGAGACCGGTCGAACTGAGCCGGCAGGGCGAAGCGGGCGGGCCGAACCGCGCTGCCGCAGCCATGCTGGACAAGGGCTGCCCCCCAGGCCTAGCGCGCCGCCATGACCGCGCACAAGCCCGCCGACCCCACGACGCTCGGGCGCCTGTACGGGCGCTCGGTCGGCAAGCGGCTACGCGCAGGCCAGCAGCACCTCGTTGACACGATGCTGCCGCAGCTTGCCCTTCCCCTGCATGGCGCGCTGACCGCGGAACGGCTGTTCGGCCAGCGGAACTGCGAGGCGCGGATGCACCTGGAGATCGGCTTTGGCGGCGGCGAGCACCTCGCGGCCCGGGCCGAGCTGCTGCCCGACGATGTGTTCATCGGGGCCGAGCCCTTCCTCAACGGCGTCGCCCAGGCGCTGGTTCATGTGGCCGACAAGCGGCTGGCCAATGTCCGGCTGCATCACGGCGATGCCTTGCCGGTGCTCGAGCGGCTTCCCGACGGCGCCCTGGAGATGATTTACCTGCTCCATCCCGACCCCTGGCCCAAGGCGCGCCATGCCAAGCGGCGGATGATGAACGACGGACCTCTCGCTTTGTTCGCACGCAAGCTGCGCCCGGGCGGCGAAGTGCGGTTCGGCACCGATCACCCGGTCTATTTGCGCCACGCGCTGATGCTCATGCGCCGGTTCGCCGACACCTTCGAGTTGCTGGCCCAGGATGCCGGAAGCTGGCAGCAGCGACCCGCCGACTGGCCACCGACCCGCTACGAGGCCAAGGCACGCCGAAGCGGGCACGAGATCTGGTACTTGCGTTACCGGCGGGTTTAGGCCCGTGGCTTAGGACAACAAAAATCGCCTTTTCACATAACTATTCCGATCCGCGCCCCCGCCCGCCGCCCGCCGATCTTCGTTCCGGTGACTGCTGGGTGATTACTTTTTTGGTCCATGAGCTTCGTCATCGCCGCTGGGAAATCACCCAGCGAACCCTCGATGCTCTCCAGGCGGGTGGCGTTGCGGGCGTCCTGTGGGATGACGAACTGAAGGGGTTCGGTCTCAAGATTGCCGCAGGCGGCTCTGCGTCCGACCTCGTTCTGATCTCCCGCTGATTGCGCGGACACCGATGATCGGCTTTGCGGGGCCGGGAGGCGAACGATGGCGAGGGTCGGGAGGCGTTACTTTACCGGTGAGTTCAAGCGCGAGGCGGTGGTGTGGTGGGAGACGAGCGGCCGGATGCAGACCGACGTGGCGCGTGAACTGGGGATCATGCCGCCGATGCGGCGCCGCCGGCAGCGGACCCTGCAGATCAGCGGCGTGATTTGTGCGGACGAAGCCGCCCTCGACATCGATGGCCCCCATCCGGGCTGATCCACCACTGCGCCAGGGGATCGCACTATGCGGCCGGGACCTATGTCACCCGACCCGGTCGAGCAGCGCCTGACGGGCTAACCCAAGGTGCCCGCGTAACCAGGGGAAGATCGGCGCGACACAGGTCGCCTCGGAAGCATCCAGGGATCGCAGGGCGTCGAGGCGGATATGGCCATCAAGGAGCAGATAGCTCGATCCTTCTGTCGCGCGATCGACCAGGGCTCGATTAGACCGACCGCAGCGACCAAGGCCGCGATCCGGCGATATTCAACCTCGCCTTCGAGCTGGCAGCTCGTGACTGGCCAATCGTCGCCGGCCGGCGATCGCCCCGGGGCCAGATCGAGCAGGTGGCACGCAGCCCTGGGCAAGATCGAGCTGGCGGCGGCGGATGTGACCGACGCTGGCTCGATCAGCGCGCCGGCCCGTCGCTCCATCCCGGCCGGGGGCGCACCGACACGGGCGGGGCCGAAGCCCGCCTTGGCGTGGACGAGCACGCGCGTGGGCTGGCCGATGTGCTCCGGCAGCAGCACCCTATAGGCCGCCTGTTCATCGATTATCGAGGCGCTCGAATACCCTGGTAGGAGTCACTGTGGCAAAGAAAAATTTTCTTTATCAAATCGTGATACGGTCCCATTCGCAAACGCAATATCACCCCATGGGGCTGTCGCTGGATGTTTGCTGACTTCGACTTGGCCGCCCTGCTTCCGTACATCGCGGTTGGCTTTGCGGCACAGCTCGTGGACGGCGCACTGGGCATGGCCTTCGGCGTCATCTCCAACTCGTTGATGGTGGGAGTGCTCGGGGTTCCCCCGGCGCTCGCTTCGCAGCGGGTGCATGTGGTGGAATGTTTCACCACCGCCACCTCGGGCATCAGCCACCTCCTGCACGGCAATATCGACAAGTCGCTGTTCTTGCGCCTGCTGATTCCCGGGATCGTCGGCGGCGTGCTGGGCGCCTATGTGCTGACTTCGGTGGATGCCGAAGTGGTCCGGCCGCTGGTGCTCGCCTACCTCACGGGCATCGGGTTCTACCTACTCTGGCGCGGTCTTATGTATCCGCCGCAACACCGGCGCCCCAAGCGCGTGCTGCCGCTCGGCCTGCTCGGCGGGTTCCTCGACGCGGCGGGCGGGGGCGGCTGGGGGCCGGTGGTCACCTCCAACCTTCTGGTCCAGGGCGCCGAACCCAGGAAAGTGGTGGGCACGGTGAGCGCCGTCGAATTCTTCCTGACGATCACGATTTCGGTCGCCTTCATCGTGCAGGTGGGCTTTGCCGACCTGGCGGGGGCCACGCTCGGCTTCCTGATCGGCGGCGTGGCGGCGGCGCCCATCGGTGCGTTTGCGGCCAAGCGGTTCTCGACCAAGTGGATGCTCGTTCTGGTCGGCGTCGTGCTGATCATCACCAGCGCCTACGGCATCTGGTCATCGTTTTTCAGCTGATCTGGGGGCGAGCCCGGAGCGAGCACACCTAGCCCACCGACCCGGCCGCCGCGAGGACGGCCAAGGTCAGCACTTCGGCCGCGATCGCGGTCATCGGGGCGATTTGGACAGGTTTTTCCATGCCGATCAGCATCGGCCCGATCACCGCATTGCCGGCCAGTTCGCGCAGCAGCTTGGCCGACAGATTGGCGCTCTGCAGGCCAGGCATGACGAGCACGTTCGCCGGACCTGAGAGGCGGCTGAACGGGTAGAGCGCCATCACCGTCTCGTTGAGCGCCGCATCGGGCGCCATTTCGCCTTCGTATTCGAAGTCCGCGCCTTCCTGGTCGAGAATTTGCACGGCCTCGCGGATGTTCTCGAGCCACATGCCCGGCGGGTTGCCGAAGGTGGAGTAGGAGAGGAAGGCGACCCGCGGCGTGTGGCCCATGCGGCGGGCGACGGCGGCGGTCTCCTTGGCGATATGCGCGAGTTCGGGCGCCGAGGGGCGCTCGTTGATCGTGGTATCGGCGAGGAACACGGTATAGCTCTTGCCCACCATCATGTGGACGCCGAACGGCACTCCGCCCGGCTTGGCGTCGAGCACCAGTCTCACCTCGCGCATGGTTTGGGCAAAGGTGCGCGTCAGCCCCGAGATCATCGCATCGCCTCGGCCGAGCGCGACCAGCAGGCTGGCGAAGACGTTGCGCTCCTGGTTGACCAGCCGGCGCACGTCGCGCTCGGTGTAGCCGCGGCGCTGGAGGCGGGCGTAAAGGAAGTCGACCATGACGGGCACCAGCGTTGAATCGGCCGAGTTCTGGATCTCGAAGGCGTCGGGATCGTCGATGCCGAGCGCGCCCAGCCGCTCGCGCACCGCCTGAGTGCGGCCGACCAGCACCGGCGTGCCATAGCCGAAATCGCGGAACTGGATCGCGGCGCGCAATACCACATCCTCCTCCGCCTCGGCGAAGACCACCCGTCGCGGGTTCTTCTGCGCGTCCTCGTAGACGCGGGTGAGCGCCGAGGTGGTGGGATTGAGCCGAGCCTTGAGGCGCTGGGTGTATTGGGCGAAGTCGGCGATCGGCGCCTGCGCGACGCCGCTGTCCATCGCCGCCCTGGCGACCGCGGCGGAGACGCGCTCGATCAGCCGGGGATCGAACGGGGCCGGGATGATGTATTCGCGGCCGAACTGGTGATCGACGCCATAGGCCGCGGCGACCTCCTGCGGCACCCGCTCGCGGGCGAGGTCGGCGATGGCGCGGGCGGCGGCGATCTTCATCTCCTCGTTGATCGTGGTGGCGCGCACGTCGAGCGCCCCGCGGAAGATGAACGGGAAGCCGAGCACGTTGTTGACCTGATTGGGAAAGTCGCTGCGGCCGGTGGCGATGATCGCGTCCGAACGAACCGCCTTGGCCTCGTCCGGCATGATCTCGGGCACCGGATTGGCCATCGCGAAGATGATCGGCTGAGGCGCCATCCTCGCCACCCAAGCGGGCTTGAGCGCGCCCGCGGCGGACAGGCCGAGGAAGATGTCGGCGCCCACGAGCGCTTCGCTCAGGCTGCGCGCCTGGGTGGGCACGGCGTGCGCGCTCTTCCATTGATCGACGTTTTCGCGGCCCGGATAGATGGGACCTTCGCGGTCGCAGACGATGACATGATCGTGCCGCACGCCCATGGCCTTGATGAGCGCGGTGCACGCCAGCGCCGAGGCGCCCGCGCCGTTCACCACCACGCGCACCTCCTTGAACTCGCGCCCGGTCAGGAAACAGGCATTGAGCAGCCCGGCGGCGGCGATGATCGCGGTGCCGTGCTGGTCGTCGTGCATGACCGGGATCTTCATCCGTTCGCGCAGGGCCTGCTCGATGACGAAGCATTCGGGCGCGGCGATGTCTTCGAGGTTGATGCCGCCGAAGGTGGGCTCCATCAGCGCCACCGCCTCGATGAATTTATCGGCGTCCTGCGTATCGAGTTCGATGTCGAAGGCGTCGATATCGGCGAAGCGCTTGAACAGCACCGCCTTGCCTTCCATCACCGGCTTGGAGGCGAGCGCACCGAGGTTGCCGAGCCCCAGGAT
Source organism: Erythrobacteraceae bacterium (assembly GCA_031399025.1). Taxonomy (GTDB): domain Bacteria; phylum Pseudomonadota; class Alphaproteobacteria; order Sphingomonadales; family Sphingomonadaceae; genus CBDBZL01. The sequence goes on from JANNOJ010000022.1 coordinate 106,516, forward strand.
GGCGGTGCCGTTGGAGATGACCGCCACCAGGTTGGCGCGGGCGGTGTAGCGCGCGGCGCAGGCGGGATCGGCGGCGATCGCCTCGACCGGCGCGGCGACGCCCGGCGAATAGGCCAGGCTGAGATCGCGCTGGGTGGTCATCGGCTTGGAGGCGATGATCTCGATCTTACCCGGGCGGATGGTCTCGTGGTAGAACAGCGCCTCGCGGGTGGTGAAGCTGAGATTGCGGTCTTCGGCCAAGCGGTCTCTCCCAGGCGGCAGCGCGGTGGGCGGTGCCTAGGAGCACCTTGGCCTCGATGGCAACCTCGGGCCGGTTTTCCCCAAGCCGTTCTTGGCCCGCCATGACCAGGGCGACGGGACGCGGTAGACCGCGTTGATGGCCGGCAACCCGTCTGCAACGCCGATGATGGCGCAATATCTGGCGCTCAAGGCGGAAGCCGGGGACTGCCTGCTGTTCTACCGGATGGGCGACTTCTTCGAGCTGTTCTTCGAGGATGCAAAGACGGCGGCGGGCTTGCTCGACATCGCGCTGACCAGCCGCGGCGAACATGACGGCGCGCCGGTGCCGATGTGCGGGGTGCCGGTGCATGCGGCCGAGAGCTACCTTACCCGGCTCATCCGCGCCGGCTGCCGGGTGGCGATCGCCGAGCAGGTGGAGAGCCCCGCCGAGGCGAAGCGGCGCGGCGGCGGCAAGACGCTCGTGCGCCGGGCGATCGTCCGCTTGGTGACCGCCGGCACGCTGACCGAGGAGGCGCTGCTCGACCCGCGGCAGGCCAATGTGCTGGCGGCGGTGTGCGGCCTGCGCGGCACGTGCGGCATCGCCGCCTGCGATATCTCGACCGGGCGGGTGGAACTGGAAGAATGCGCCGCGGGTGAGCTGGAGGCGGTGCTGGCGCGGATTGCAGCGCGCGAGATCGTGGCGCCCGAGGGCTGGGATGCCGCGCCCGCGGCGGCGAGCTTGCGGCCCCGCGCCGACTTCTCCACCGAGCGCGGCGAGGAGCGGCTGAAGGGGGTCCACGGCGTCGGGGCGCTGGACGGATTCGGGCGGTTCACTCGGCCCATGCTGGCGGCGGCGGGCGGGCTCATCGCCTATCTCGACCATGCGACCCGCGGGAAACTGCCGCTGTTGCTGCCGCCCGTGGTGCGCCGCGGCGCCGAGTTGCTGGCGCTGGATGAGGCGACCCGCGCGAGCCTGGAGATCGAGCAAGCGCAAGGTGGCAGGCGCGAGGGCAGCCTGATCGCCGCCATCGACCGCTGCGTCACCGGGGCCGGCGCACGGCTCCTGGCGGAGGATCTCGCCGCGCCGCTGGCCACCAGGGAGCCGATCGAGGAGCGGCTGGCGCTGGTGCGTTACTGGCACGAGGATCCATTGGCGCGCGCCGCTGTCCGCGCGGCACTGCGCACCCTGCCCGATTTCGGCCGGGCGCTCGGGCGGCTGGTGGTGGGCCGGGGCAGCCCGCGCGATCTTGCGCAGATCCGCGACGGCCTGTTGGGTGCGCGGGAGATCGGCGAGGTGCTCGGTTCGCGCCAGGACCGGCCGGCCATGCTCGCGCGGCTGGTGCCGGAACTGGGCGGGCATGACGCGCTGACCGAGCTGCTGGCGCAGGCGCTGGTGCCGGCACCGACGACCGAGCGGACCAATGGCGGGTACATCGCGCCCGGCTACGATGCCGGGCTGGACGAGTTGCGCGACGTGTCGGGCAACGCCCGGCGGGCGATCGCCGCGCTCGAGGGCCGCTATCGCGAGGAGACCGGCGTCGCCACCCTCAAGATCCGGCATAACGGCGTGCTCGGCTATTTCATCGAGGTGCCGGCGCGCCAGGGCGACCGGCTGCGGCAAACCGATGCGGGGTTTGTCCACCGCCAGACCACGGCCAATGTGCTTCGCTTCAACTCGCTCACGCTGCACGAAGAAGCCATGCGCATCGCCGAATCGGGTGGCCGGGCGGTGGCTGCCGAGGAGGCGCATTTCGAGGAATTGTGCGAGCGGATCAGCCACGCGCGCGAGGCCATTGCCGCGGCGGCCGGGGCGTTGGCGCGGATCGACGTCGCTGCCGGGCAGGCCGAGCGCGCGAGCGAGGGAGGCTGGTGCCGGCCCGAGATCGTCGATGAGCCCTGCTTGGAGATTGCCGGCGGGCGGCATCCCGTGGTGGAGGCGGCGCTGGCGCGGACGGGCGAGCGCTTCGTGGCCAACGATTGCACGCTGGGGCCGGACGACCGCCTGTGGCTGATCGGCGGGCCCAACATGGGCGGCAAGTCGACCTTCCTGCGCCAGAACGCGCTCATCGTGCTCCTGGCCCAGGCTGGCGGCTATGTCCCGGCGACGAGGGCGCGGGTGGGGTTGGTGGATCGGTTGTTTAGCCGGGTGGGCGCGGCGGACGAGCTGGCGCGCGGGCGCTCGACCTTCATGGTCGAGATGGTCGAGACCGCCGCCATCCTGCGCCAGGCGACGGACCGCAGCTTCGTGATCCTGGACGAGGTGGGGCGCGGCACATCGACTTATGACGGGCTGGCGCTGGCCTGGGCGGTGGCGGAGGCGATCCACGAGGGCAATCGCTGCCGCTGCCTGTTCGCGACCCATTACCACGAGCTCGCGCGGCTGGCGGAAAGCTGCCCGGCGCTCTCGCTGCGACACGTGCGGGCCAAGGAATGGAAGGGCGAACTAGTTCTGCTGCACGAAGTCGCCGAGGGCGCGGCCGACCGGTCTTATGGGCTCGACGTGGCCAGGCTGGCCGGGGTGCCGACCGGCGTCGTGACGCGGGCACGGCAGGTACTGGCAAAGCTCGAGAAGGGGCGGGCGGAGACTGGCGGTATCGCTGCGGGACTTGGCGAATTGCCCTTGTTCGCGGCCGCCGCCCAAGCCGGGGAACGGGATCGAGACACTCTGCGCGAACAGCTGCGGGACCTCGATGTCGACGCGTTGAGTCCGCGGGAGGCGCTCGAACTTCTATACCGTCTCAAGCGGGAGGCGGGATCAACCTGACGAAGGCATCCATCGCTCGCCTCTTCGGTGCGATTTACCGATCTTCAGCCAGGTCCTCGATATCGTCGTCGGCTTCCTCGATCTCGTCCTCATCCACCAGCGCTTCGTCGCCCGCCGCGGTAAGGATGGCGTCGGCCGCGCTTTCCAGTTCGTCTTCGTCCGCCATGTCGAGCCCCCCATCGCTCGGCAGGTCGTCCAGCTTGCTGGCAATGCCGTATTTGTCCTCGTTGTCATCATGGTTGGGTTCGCCGAGATAAGCGCCCATGTCGATCCGGCCGGACTGTTCCATGTCGCGCATGTGGTCGACCAAATCCTGAGTGGAATCGTCCACAAGATCGCCCGGATTGTCGACCTTTATGCTGTCGAGCGGGCTTGCCCGCCGCGCTTCTCCCCGTAGCCCCTCCTCGGCGAGCGTCTGGCTCTGCTCCTGCTCGTCCTCCTGTTCGGAATTGTGCAGCTCGGGCGCCTGGTCTTGGGCGGAATGCTCGGCGCCCTGGCGCGGTTGGTCGATCATCGGATGGTCTCCTCTAGGAAAGACAACCCGGCGATCTCCCCGCCCGTTCCCGTCAGCCGGCGGGAACCGGCTCCTCGCCCGAATGATCGTAGAAGCCCCGGCCCGATTTGCGGCCGAGCCAGCCCGCCTCGACATACCGGGTGAGCAGCGGCGCCGGCCGGTACTTGGGATCGCCGGTGCTGGCGAAGATCACGCGCATGATCTCAAGGCAGGTGTCGAGGCCGATGAAATCGGCGAGCTGGAGCGGACCCAGGGGGTGATTGAGGCCCAGCCGGCAGCCCTTGTCGATATCGGCGATGCCGGCCGTGCCCTGGGCGAGCACGAACACCGCCTCGTTGATCATCGGCAGCAGCATGCGGTTGACGATGAAGCCGGGTTCGTCCTGGCTCAGCACCACCTCCTTGCCCAAGCTTTCGGCAAAGGCGCGGGTGGCCTCGATGGTGGCGGGCGCCGTGGCGAGGCCCGGGATGATCTCGACGAGTTGCATCAGCGGCACGGGATTGAAGAAATGCAGGCCGATGAAGCGCGCCGGGTCGGGCAGGGCGGCCGCCATGCGGGTGATCGGGATGGAACTGGTGTTGCTCGCCAGGATCGCGCCGGAGGCGAGAACCCGGCAGACTTCGGCAAAAATGCTCGCCTTGATGTCCTCGCGCTCGGTGGCCGCTTCGATGATGAACCTCGCCTCCGCCATGCCGGCAAAGTCCCCCGCCGGTGTGATAAGGGCGATTGCGGCGTCGGCCTGGTCGGCGGCGAGCTGATCCTTGGCGACCCCCCGCGCGAGGCGCTTGGCGATATCCTGGGCGGCCCGCTCCGCGCGCATCAGGTCGAGATCGGCGAGGACGACGCGATAGCCGCCGAGGGCCGCGACCTGGGCGATGCCCGAGCCCATCTGACCGGCGCCGATGATACCGACCGTCTTGTTCAACTGCATGCTCCTGCCGTTTGCCGCTCACCTCAGCCGATAGCCGGTTGCGCTCCGACCCGGCAATCGCCCAGTGGAGCGCGCGGCCTAGCGGTTGATCATCAGCAGGACGGCGACCACGACGATGGCCAGTGCCTGGTACTTGATGCGCGCGAACATCATGCGGTTTTGTTGCAGCTGCATGCGACCGGCCCGCGCGGCATCGTCGGGGCTCTCGAGGTCGAGCCTGGTGCTTTGCAGAAACGCCACGATCCCGCGAACCAGCGACACGACGACCAAAACGGCGAACACGACGATGACGATGACAAGGAAGGTGTTCATGGCACGTAATCTAGGGAGTGCGACAGGGTTATTCCACCCGGGATTTCGCCCGTGCGCAGCCGGTCGGCCAGGGCCGTGCCGCTCCCCCCCGCCATCCGCAATGCGCTCAGCGAGGGCGAGTTGCGGCGCTTGGCGAGCTTCCTGCCATCGGCGTCCAGCAGGAGCGCATGGTGGTGCCAAGTGGGGATGGGCAGACCTAAGAGCTCCTGGAGCAGACGATGGATATGGGTGGCGTGAAACAGATCGAGCCCGCGGGTGACGAGGGTGACGCCGTCGGCGGCGTCATCGAGCGTGGCAGCAAGGTGGTAACTGGCGGGTGTTTGAGTATCCTTGCGCACCAGGACGACGTCGCCGGCAAGGTCGGGCCGCGCCTGCTGGCGCCCGCCGGTCTCATCGGTCCAGCTCAGCGGGCCGGTAAGGCGAAGCGCGGTTGCCATGTCGAGGCGCCAAGCGGCCGGGCCGACCGGTTCGAACGGCGCCAGGCGGCAGGTCCCGGGGTAGACCGGGCCGTCGGGGCCGATACCCTCCCCCGCGGCAGCAACCTGCGCGCGGGTACAGCGGCAGGGATATAGCAGGCCGGCCCGGCGCAATGTCGTGACCGCCGCCGCGTAGACGGGATGGCGCGCGGACTGGGGTGCGACCTCTTCCCAGGTGAGGCCAAGCCAGGCGAGATCCTCGCGAAAGACGTCGGCGAGTTCGGGACGCGAGCGGGCGCCGTCGATGTCTTCTATCCTGAGCAGGAAGCGCCCGTTGCGCGCGCGGGCCAGATCATGCGCCCGGATCGCCGAAAATGCGTGGCCGAGATGCAACAGGCCGGTAGGGCTCGGCGCAAAGCGCGTGGTGATACCGCTCATCCAACCGCCTGGCGAGCGCGTGCCGAATGGCTGCGACTCGTGAACCTTCCTGTGGATTTGCCCGTTGTAACAGGCTTGACGCTTTTGTCGGCAAATGCTCGGGTCGCATGCATCAGGGAGGACACGCAGCGTGTTCAAGGCCGAACTGATGGAACGCAGCGCGCAATTCCGCAGCGCGGACACCGATCCGTTGCGCAAGCTGGAGAGCTGCCCGGCGCTGGTCCTCAACGCCGATTACACGCCGCTGTCCTATTATCCGCTGAGTTTGTGGCCGTGGCAGACGGCGATCAAGGCCGTGTTCCTGGAGCGGGTGGACATCGTCGCGAGCTACCAGCGACAGGTCCATTCGCCCTCCCTCGACATGAAGATCCCCAGCGTGATCGCGTTGCGGCAATATGTCAGGCCGAGCGAGTTTCCCGCGTTCACCCGCTTCAATGTCTTCCTGCGCGACCGGTTCTGCTGCCAATATTGCGGCAGCTCGCACAATCTGACTTTCGACCATGTCGTTCCCCGGCGTCTTGGCGGTAGGACGACGTGGGAGAACATCATCACCGCCTGCGCCCCATGCAACATGGCCAAGGGCGGGCGCACGCCGCGCCAGGCGAACATGCGCGCGCAGGTCGACCCGATCCGGCCGACCAGCTGGCAATTGCAGCAGCACGGCAAGAGCTTCCCGCCCAATTATCTGCACGAAACCTGGCGTGACTGGCTGTACTGGGACATCGAGCTCGACGCCTAGGCAGCCGCGCTGTCCGCGAGACGGTGCGGCAAGGCACGGGGTGAGCAGTGTAGGAAGGACGGGCGCAACCCTGGCGGCTATTGCTCGATCACCCTCGTCGCGGGATGATGCTGGTCGAGGTGACGCTTGATGATCCGCAGGTTGCGGGTGTTCGACTTGAACAGGAAGTCGAACACGTCGCCGGCTACCGGAACCGCGCCGACGGCCATGTCGAACACGACGTTGCCCGCCATGCGCCAGACCTGCCAGCGGGGCAGGCCCAGATTGCGGGCTTCCCAGATCATGTAGGCGCCCATCGCGGCGGTGATGACGTCGCCGACCACCGGCACCAGACCGACCAGCGAATCCAGCCCGATCGGACGATTGATCCCGGGGACGACGAAACCGCGTTCGAGCAGACGCTCCATCGCTTCGAGCCGCTGGCGGACGGCGGCCGGCTCACTACCGAGCGGCAGGTCGGGCAGGTATCGCGCGGCCTTTCCGCCAGGCCCCGCGGCGGCGCTCGGGGAGCGCCACGGTGGTGACGGCACTGCTGGATCGGAATGGCTCATCCTGGACTTCCCTTCTATCCTAATTGGCGACCTCACCCATCGGCGGCAAGGGGTGGAACGCCCAGAGATTGGGCGCAAAGCCAATAACATTGCCACGGATCAACGACCAGCGCAGCGGCGTGCCCAGCGGAATGTATAGGTTCGACGATACGAGTTCGGCCTCCGCCTCGGCGAGAAGCGTCGCGCGGGTGGCGAGGTCGCGCTCGGCGACGGATAGTTCGACAAGGAAATCGACGTCCTCGTCGCACAGACCGCGGCGGAGCGTACAATTGAACTGGTTGAGGAACCAACGCGGTTCGGCATAGCGGGCAATCCTGTCCACCAGGACCAGATCGGCACCCGCCGCGGTATCCGTCCGGCTCAATCGGATGCCAATCTGGGCCAGTTGTGAGGCCATCTGCTCGAACAACAGGGCGATGCCCGGCCCCTCACCGAGGGAAATGGTGACCGGAACCGGTCCAGCGGGGAGCCCTTGCTGCCCGGCTCGCCAAGCGGCAAGGCGGCGGGAGGCCTCAGCGCGAAGGTCTTCAAGCGGGCGATCCGTCCAACGCTCGTCGATGTAGCGTGGGTCGTCGGCCAGGCCTGGGGTGACGACCCGGGTGGTCGGGGTCCAGCCGCCGATGCCGAACGGCGCGACGAGCGCCGGGCGATCCAGCGCCATCGAGAGCGCCTCGCGCAGGTCCGGGCTTGCGAGCGCGCCGCGGGCCCGCCGGACGTGCAGGCCGAACAAACCGATCGCCGGATCGAGCCGGATCGTGCCGCGCGATAGCGGCCCGGTGTCCACCAACGGCAGGCTGTCGATGCGCCCGCCGAACACCGCATCGGCGTCACCGGCGTTGAACGAGGCCAAAGCCTGGGCCGCCGGCAGCGCCATGATGCGCACGGGACGCACGCCTTCCTGCCAAGCCTCCTCTTCGGCCAACCCGCGTTCGCCTGGCGGCTTGAAGACGAGGAGCGCCGAGCCGCCCTGCCGCGCCAGAGTCATCTCGCCAGTGCCCTGCTCCGGCCGCAAAGCCAGCTCGGGCTGGGCAAGCAGCTGTAGCAGATTGGGGAATGGGCCGGAGAGGCGCAGTTCGACGACCCGGCCCGCCATGGCCCGAACCTCCTCGACCGGGGCGAGGTCCAGCGCCATCGACGTGCCTTCGAGACCTTCGATAGCCGTCAGCAGCGCACTGCGCACGCTGCGGGCAGTAATCGGCGAGCCGTCCGGCCAGCTGCCGCTGCGCAGGCGAAAGATGAAGCTGAGGCCATCGTCGGTGACAATCCATCGGTCGGCGAGCGCGGGGACAATCTCGCCCTGGGCGTTTCGCACGACGAGTCCGGATGCGGTCGCGGCGCGCAAGTGCTGGGCCGGCTCGGACAGGCGGAGGCTCGACGTATGCAGCTCGTCCTCGGTAGTGATGAACGCCAGGGCCAGCGTGCCACCTTCATTGCCGCCGCACGCACTCAGGGTAGCGCAGAGGCAAAGCGCGCATGAAACCGGGAAGCGAGCCATGGCCTGCAGTAAGGCGGCCCCGGCAAGTCAGCAATACTGAGGGGCAGAGCTCAGATCTTGCGGAGTCTGCGAGGGTCGGGCGCCACCGGCGGGATCGAGCTGAAGCGGCGCATCTCGTCGGTTTTCTCGCCTGCCTGAGCGACCGGCTCGCGTACCTTTATCGGATCGATCTCGTCGACAAAGGCAATGCCGAACCGGTTATCCTGGCGCCAGGCAACCGAGCCCTCGACCCAGCCGATATTGCGCAGTTCCACCCGGACGCGCGAGCCGCGCGCCACGACGACGTCGGTCTCGGCCATCATGCCGCCGGCAGAAAGGTTACGCACCCTGACCCGGTGCGATACGTCCTGACCATCGACGCTTAGAGTGGCGAGGAGCAGCAGGCTTTCGCGATTAACATGGCGAGTTTCGACCGGATCCATGGCAGTTTGTTGACCCCGCTTGAGTTTCATCCAGCCCGTCTTGACAACCGGATTGTCCGGACGCGCGAGCTGTCTCGCCGATCTGATCGACTAAGGATAACGTTGGGTTAATTGACAAGGGCAGGCGCGAAACTGTTCCATAGTGGGACAGGTTTGCGCACGAAGATGCGCACTTTGCGGATGAGGATTGTTCAGTCTTCGCGCGAGATCTTCTCGCGGCGCTCGTGCGCTTCCTGGGCTTCAACGGTCATCGTGGCAATCGGCCGCGCCGTGAGGCGATGGATGCCGATCGGCTCGCCGCTCACTTCGCACCAGCCATAATCCCCGGTCTCGATCCGCCGCAGAGCCGAATCGATCTTCGCGATCAGCTTGCGCTGCCGGTCACGCGTCCGCAGCTCGATGCCCCAATCGGTCTCGCTCGATGCCCGGTCGTTCAGATCTGGCTCGCGAATTGGGCCGTCCTGGAGGTTCTGCAGGGTGCCTTCGGACGCAGCGATGATCGAGCGCTTCCACTCGAGCAGCAGCACGCGGAAATAATTGAGTTGCGCGTCGGACATGTACTCCTCGTCCTCGCTGGGCGCGTAATCGGGCTCCAGCTCGCGCTTCATCCGGGCGAGAGTCTCCCGGTCGTCCTTGGGTACCGTCGCCATGCGCTGCTCTCCGAAACCTGCCCCGGTACGGCGATGGACCAGACCGCCACAACCGCCCCGCGCGTCCCGTGCCGGTTTCGGGCGGCCTATAGGAGCAGCCAGAATCGGGCACAAGGCGCAATCGTCGGCCGGCTTTAAGCAGCTGTATCTTAAGGTCGGTGTTAGGTGACAAGAGGTTCTGGAGTGCCGGCAGGGCGGGGTAATCCGGGATTGGATGGGGATGCGTGGGGCTCGGGGTCGCAGAAAACGGCCATTTCCGGGTGGTGGGGAACGCATCGGGGAGTTCGGCGGGACTGTCTAGAGTCGGTGGGCTTTTAGGCGGTGCTTTGACAGGAGCGGCTGGAGTCCGGCGATTTAAGAGGGTCGAGCTCCCAAGACCTCTTAGTGGCGGATTTCCGCGCTTTCAGGGGCGTTTGGGACGTTGATGAGAGGCGGATTTCGGCCCTGGAACTGGGCGGAACTGGGGTATTAGCGCGCCCAGATCGCGAATTTGGCGCCCGAACTGGGCACTCATTGATATTACGCCACTTTTTCACCTGGTCCCGGCCTAAATGGTCCGGCGTTCAGGCGTGGAACTGGGCGCGTCTTTGATGGATGGTTGAGCCAGGTAAAACGAGATAGGTGGGACGAATACTAGCCCCAAAGGAGCCCACTATGCGCCCCTCACGCGAGAAGCAGATTGATCGGGCGCTGCCCTGCTTGATCGCATAATTGCCTTGATCGAGGCCGGGGATGAGAAGCCGGGCACGCTCGTCAAGCAGGAGCCCATCCTGGCCGCCGATGTCGTCAGCCGGATAAAGTGCCGGTCGCCGTATTGGAGGGATCAGGAAATGAAAGCTGCCATCCTGAGCCTGTACGGTCGGAGCTCGGCGAACGATGCGGTTGCCATCCTCGCAGCCGAGTTTGGGGCCGAACGCGCCCCGGGTAAGTCGGCACTTGGACGCATCTACGCCATGTTGGCACAACAGAAAGCGGGATAGGCGGAGCGTACCGGTCAGCCCCTCGAGCGGGGCCAGATTTCGGCGTGTTGGGCGGCGATAAGAGCCTCGCCCAGGTCGGCGCCGGCGACGCTGCAGCGGGCGACAATGCGCCCGTAGCGGTCGGTCTGCTGGAAGCCGGCGGTTTGGGGAGAGGCATCGACATGCTCGCACTCCACGGGCCCGGTGAGTAGGTCAGTGAGGAACTGCTTGGCCTCCTCGCCGCCAGGCTCGCGCAACTCGGGCGCCGCGATCCGCGCCAGGCGCACGCGGCCGTTCTGCTGTTCGATGTTGGCGCAGCGCAAGGTGTCACCATCGACCACGGCGGCCATCAGGCAGGCAAATACGATGCTCAAGGGGAGGTGGGAATTTCGGTAAACTGGGCACGTTGGCAGGTGCCCTGCCAGCTTTCGTTCACGAGCGTTTCCTCTCTCCTGGCCCGCTCCATGAAGCTCATTTCGATCCTGTGCGCGCCGGTTTCCAGGTCGACCGAATTGAACAAGGCAGCTGGAGTGATGCCGTCGCTGTCGGCAAACTCGTGCAACGAAAGGTAGGTCTGGCTCGCGAACTGGACCGTGAATAGCTGATCGCACGCATCCTCGCACCAAGTCATCCGGTCTAGATCGACACGATAGCGCTTTTCGTAAGGCTGGATTCGATCGCCGGCGAACGTCCAGGTATCCCGCTCCCCGCTGCAGACGAGGTCGAACTGGCTGGCTTGGGAGGCGGCGGGCGATCCAACGGCGAGTAGGGCGGCCCCGGCGACGATGTGGGAGGAAGGCCTCACAGCTTCTTCACCACGGCGACGACGCGGCCGATGATGTGGACCTCGCCGTCGTGGGCGGTCTCGGGTGGGACGGACGGGTTGTTCGACAGGAGCTTCAAGCTGCCGTCCGGCATCGGCCGCAGGCGCTTGATCATGCCGATCTCGCCGAAAGCAAAGGCCCAGGTGAGATCGGCGAACTTTAGGGTAGTCTGCTGGCGGTCGATGAGGAGGATGTCCCCCTCGCTGATCGCAGGCTCCATGGAATCACCTTGGCCACGAGCCCAGAAAAGCTGGTCCGGGCTGCTGTCGGTCCAGTTGCGGAGCCACTCGCGCGAGAAGACCCGTAGCTTGGCGCCCGTATCGTTGCCCAGGTAGGTGGCACCCATGCCGTAGCGGAGGTCGATCTCGGCTACTTCGACCTCCTGGGCTCGGTCCGCCGGGGAAGTGCTAGTCGTAATCGCTAACGCGACATCCGGCTTGCCTGTCAGCAACCAAGCCAAATCGATCCCGAGCGCCTCGGCGATTGTAATCGCGGCATCTGCTTTGGCGATCCCATCGCGGATGTAATCACTGATCGTGCTTTCTGAGATGCCCGTACTTTCGGCGAGCCACTTCCGGGATCTGCCGGCCAGAGCAACCAAAAGCCGATTTCCAACCGGATTATCCGATTTTTCGCGTTGACGCCCCCGCTGCCTTCCTTTATCCGAGTTTTCGGTTGTTATCCGGGAACTCACACAATGATCTCCGACACGATGCACCCCGAAGACATCAAGGCCACGCTGCGAAAGCGGTTCGGCTCGGTGTTCGCGTTCGAACAGGCAGTCGACCTGCCGCACAAGTCGGTGAGCGACTTCCTGCGCGGGCGCGCCAACCAGCGCGTGAAGGCTGCGATCAACAAAGTCCTGACTTCCTCACCATCCGAGACGTCGGACAATAGCAGCACCGCTGGCGCCGCACACCGTCAAAATGGGACAGTGAAATGAGCGGCGTTCTGGGGGCGCTGGCCTCGCGGCTGTGGTTCGTCGCGGTCGCGGTTCCGGTGATCTACGGCTTCGCCGGGCAGCTGCTCGCGCTGGCCCAGCTGCTGGGGGCTTGGTCGTGAGCGGGCCGACCCGCTCCACTAGCGATAGGATCTTCGCTTCGCTGGACTCTGCCCTGCGCGAAGGCGCCGGGCGGCGCGCTTCAAGTGCGCCAACGTTCCCCGGCGCTTCGATGTATCCGCCGCCGGACCAAGGGCCGCCGCCAGCCTGTTCAAAGTGTCGCCGCACTCCCGCCGATGGCGCGGCGAGAGCAGACCGCGTTTTCGAAGCGCTTGCACGGTCACTAGGCTCAGCTCGAAGGCGGCCAGCGCCAGTTCGGACGTCTGGTCTTCCGGATCCATCACCGAGTTCTCCTGCGGGTTGTGACGACGGCAGGATGACCGAAGCGGGTGGGGCGTCAATCCTTCGACGCAGCTCAGGAGAGCGCCCCACCCGTGGAGGTGACGAAGCATGAGCGACCCCGCCAACAATGGCGCGCATCCGCCGTTCTTCGCTAACGCCGAGGTGATGGCGCTCGATCCGGCCACCGTACAAGTGCCGGCGCGGATCGGGTTCCTGCACGAGGACAAGGCGGCGGCGCTCGGCCGGCTGATGGCGGTGGACGGCCAACGCGACCCGATCAAGGTAGCGGTCGCCAAGAAGGGGGCGAGCAAGCCCTGGGTGCTGGTCACCGGCATGCACCGGCTGATCGGCGCGCGGCTCGAGAGCATCCAGGTGTTCGCGATCGAGGTCCAGGGCAGGCCGGAGGACCTGGCCGACCTGGAGGCGAGCGAGAACCTGCACCGCCGGCCGCTGGGGCCGATCGAGCGGGCCAAGTTCACCGCCGCCCTGGTGCAGGCCGCGCAGGAGCGCATCGCGCGCGCGCACGGCAACATCAGCCACCAGAGGCTCGGCATCAAGCTGCGCTGGGAGCGCGTGAAGGCGGGTCAAACACGCCCGGAAGAGGCCCTCACTGAAGAGGTCGGCGATACTTGTGCAACGATTGCACAAGTATACGGTTGGGAGGAATCGGTCGGCGAAGCGCTGGGCATGTCTCGGCGGTCGATTCACAACGATCTGCAGCTCTTCCGCCTGGTCGTTGAACCGTTCCCCGAGCTTGCCGAGGCCCTGTCCAAGCACCCGGTGGTGGGCGACAACGCGGCCCAGCTGCGGCAGATCGCCCAGGTCAAGGCGGAGCCTTCCCGCCGCAAGGTGATCGAGGCGCTGCTGGCGGACCCGGAGATCGGCACCGACGATGCGCGCATCCTGGCGGGCATCGATCGGCCGGCAGGACCGACCCCGCCGCCCTATCAGAAGCATTGGAACGCGATCGAGGGCGGGTTCTCGCGCCTGGGTCGCGGCGAGCGGGGGCGGTTCCTGCGCGAGCGGTTCGTGCCGCTGCTGACGCCTGGCGAGAAGCAGGAGCTGCTCCAACGACTCCAACAGGAGCTGGACGGGGACTTCGAGCAATGAAGCTCGAAGCGATCGAGCGCGAGCTGGGCGAGCTGACGCCGGCCGAACTGAGGACGCTGCTGGATGTCGTGCGCGGCAGGCTGAGCCAGAACCACTCCGACTTTTACTTCGAGATCGAGGGTTTTGAGAGGGACGACGGCGCGCGCGGATACCGAGTCGTGCAGCGCAAGAAGTCGGAGGCCATCGTTGAGCTGCTGCGCGACAACGAGCTGCTCTTCGACAGCACCATCGAATCCCAACCCGCCGACGGGGGAGGGCCCGATGTTCGGTGATGCCAGGAGCAAATCTTCAGCCTGCACCGCGGCCTGGCTGGCGACCGACGCGGTGGCGGAGCTGCTGCGCTACGGGATCGAGGGCAATGGGGGAACAGGCAAGTTCCCGTTCGTAGAGACCGATCCAGTCCCCAAGCTGGTCGAGGCGCTAGTCCGCACGGCCGAGATCGAGCGGGCAGGGTACAAGGCCAATCCCTTCGATGACGAGATCCAACAGCTCGGGCAGCTCATCGCTGCCCTACGCAAATTCCACTGGGATTACATGGGCGTCGAGCTGCCGTCCTTCGAGACGGGCTCTCGGCCCAGGGCCTCGATCCCTCCTCAGGATGAGCGGGGGCCGGAATGAGGGGTGAGCTCTCCTCGGGCAAGCATGCCAAGCGGCATCCGTACGACTGGTACGTCGAGCCCGAGTGGACGGTGCGCCAGCTGCAGGCAGCACTCGGCAATTTCCGCGCCGAGCTGCACGCCGGCGAGACGATCTGGGACCCGGCCTGCGGCCTAGGCACGGTCGGCGGCGCATTCGCCGACCTGGAGGCTTTCACCCATTCCGGCAGGTTCGACCTCAGGATCGAGCTCTCCGACATCGTCGACAATGTCGACAGCGAGCGCCTGGTCGGCGCGCGGTGGGTCTTCCGTTCGGCCGACTTCCTCGAGCTCAAGCAGGCCCCGGCACGCTGCTCGATCGTCTGCAACCCGCCCTACAGCTACAAACCCAACATCGCGGAGCTGTTCGCCTGGCAGGCGCTCGGCCTGGTCGAGCGGTGCGGCGGGCAGCGGGTGTGCCTGCTGGTGCCGATCAAGTGGCTGGCCAGCCAAGGGCGCCACAAGCTGTTCACCAAGGCGCCGCCGGCGGCGGTGCTGTTCCTGACCCAGCGGCCGAGCATGCCGCCCGGCGACCTGATCCAGGCCATGGGCAACCGCGCCTTCCGCGGCGGCATGGTCGATTATTGCTGGGTGGTGTGGGACCTCAGGTCGTGGACCGAACCAGGCTCCACTCGGACGATCTGGCTGCCGCCGCTGGGCGCCCCCATCGCGCCTGACCCGGTGCTCGGGGTGCTGGCATGATCGCCCGCGCCGCCGTTCCTCTGCCCAGGCTTAGGCCCGCCCCGCAATTCGAGAGCGTGGTCGGGTGCGGGATCTGCCCGAACTGTAGTGCCAACCTCACGCCTGACCGGCCGGAAGTGATCGACGGTTGGACGATCTACCCTAGCGGAGTGATGCACGGGATGCAGAGCTTCGCCTTGTCCGCGACAGAGGCGATCATCCTGCACTCGATCGCGCGCGGCCAAGGCCGTTTCGTCGCCTCGGCCATCCTTGAGGAGCGCGCGGCGCTGCCGCCCGGCGCCTCGCTGAAGGTCACGGTCAGCAAGATCCGCAGCAAGATCCCGGGCGTCCCGATCCAGTCGGGCTATGGCCTGGGCTATCGCTGGCAGCGCGCCGACGACAGCCTCGCGGGCGAAGCGTCCTGGCTGCGCCAGCGCCTGACCGAGATCGAGGCCCAGCTCGCCGAGCTGCCCGCACCGCCAGCACCATTTTCACCCGAAGGAGAGCCAAAATGAGCACCATTTTCCGGATTATCCGGGGCATTGTTGCCGCCCCGTTCGTGCTGCTCGGCCAGCTGTTCGCCGAGCACGAGGAACACAAGGCCTGGTGGTCGCGCGACAAGCGCGAGGATGGCCTGGACGACGACAGCCGCGGCTGATGGCGCGCCGCCACGCCTCGATCGCCGAATACTACCGGGCGCACGGCCGGGCCTTCCGGCTCGCGCTCGAGCTCGGCTGCACGCCGGCCGAGGCGGAAGCGGAAATTGCCAAGCGCGAGGCGCGCGAACGCTGGGACGCGGCCGAGAGACGGCTGCGAGCGGCGATGAACGGTCCGCTGCCGACAAGCGCGCAGCGGCCCGCGTGGAACGCCCCCTGGATGATGCAGGAGTGACCCCGATGAGCAATCTGAGACCGGCGCCGCTGGCGCTGACCCCGGCGATCGTGGCCAAAATCGTCGGCGATCGTCCAGCCTACGGCAAGGGGATCACCCACATTCCCCTGGAAGGCGTGCTGGTCGGTCGACCGGACCCGTCTTCCTACCCCGATGCGCTCGCGGCCGAGCTGGAGGAGATCATCGAGCGGCTACGCTCGACCGGCGGCGCGGCCTGGCCCGAGCACCGAATGCGGGCACTGGAACTCAGCCACACGCTCGCAACACCGGAGATCAGCAATGGGCGGTAACACAGTCGAACTGGGGCCGCAGACCGGGGCCCCGCCGAGCTTGGAGCAGGTGGCGATCGACCGTCTCCAGGTCGACCCGGCTTATCAACGAGCAGCCGACGGCGCCCTCTCGCGCCAGCTGATCGTGGGCATGGTCAAGGAGTGGAAGTGGCCGCTTTGCCAGCCCCTGGTGGTTGCGCGGCGCGACGACGGGACCCTCTGGATCCTCGACGGTCAACATCGACATGCGGGCGCCAGCGAGCGCGGAGACATTCCTTTCCTGCCCTGCGTGATCTTGCCGCCGATCGGCGCCCAGGCTGAAGCACGCACCTTCCTCGACCTCAACACCAAACGCCAGAAGCTCAGTCAGACGGACATCTTCCTGGGCATGCTCGCCGCCGGCGACGAGCATGCCAAGACAACAGCCGCACTGATCACGCAGACAGGCTGGCGAGTGGTGCGCACCACCACGACAAAGCACTGGCAGCCAGGGGACCTGGTTTGCGCACCGGCGCTGGTGTCGCACGTGCGGGTTCACGGTTCGCACACGCTGCGAGAGGCCTTGCTGACGCTGCGGGAGGCCTATCCCGAAGATGTCGTCACCGCGCCCGCGAGCCTGCTCAACGCCCTAGTCGAGATCTACCGACCGGGCAGCCGCTACCTCGATGCCAGGCCCCGGCTGACCGCGGCGATTGCCCGCTACGCTGCCGATGCGTGGATGCCAAAGGCGCAGAATTACAGGCTTGATTTTGCGAAGGCCTCGATCCGCGACGCGATGGTCGATCTGATGCTCGACGCGGCGGGGCTGCGCGAACGGAACCGCAAGCCGGTGATTGTGCCGTCCAGCAAGGGCGCCGGCGGCGCGGTTGCGCAGCTGCGCGAGGGCGCCTTCGACGACGAAGGCCGCGCCTGGTGCAGCCAGTGCGAGCGGCGCGTGTCGCGCGTGATCGCTGCGGGGTGCGTCTCGCCCTTCTGCAAGGTGAAGGCATGACTGCCGACAACGACCCGATCGCCGAGCGCCGCGCCCGGATCGAAGGCGCGACCGCGTTTCTAAAGCGCCGCTGCATTCTGGTCTCGGTAGTCAATCGAGAGGCGCAGATCCGAACCTACCGGGTGTCGGGAAAGCGCGATCCGATGCTGCTCGATGAAGTGGTCGCCTTTGCGATGGAGCGAGGCTTTGAGCCTCGCTCGGCCCTAGCGGTGCTTGGCGATGACCGTGGCTAAGAAGCCGCGCTCCGATCCGGGGCAATTCATCTTCGCCTTCGAGCCGCCCAGCGCTTCCACCGGCCCGGCGGCGCTCGCGGGGCTCGAGCAGCGGCTGTCGGCGATGTGCTCGGAGGCGATGCGCTGCGACCCGCGACCGCGCGAGGTGCTGGCGGCCGAGGTGAGCGTGCTGCTGGATGAGACGGTCAGCCGCGAAATGCTCGACGCCTACGCCAGCCCGGCGCGCGCGCAGCACAAGGTGATCATGAGCCGCGCCCTGGCGCTGGTGGCGGTGACCGCGCGGCACGATCTGCTCGACCCGCGTATGCGCGAGATCGGTGCGGTGGTGCTGGTGGGCGAGGAGCTGCACACCGCGCGGCTCGGCCAGATCGACCGGGAAATCGAGCATCTGAAAGTCGAGCGGCGGCGGATCGCCGGCGCGGCGCCGCTGATCGGCCAAGCTCGCGTGATGAGCCGGGGTGCCTGTGGCAAGTAGAGCGATCCCCTTCAATATCGACGCAACAGTCGGCCGGGAGTGGTTCACCGCGGCCGAGCTGGCCGAACTCGCCCTGCCCAGCCTTCCCGCCGACAAGCGGGCGATCAATCGGCGCGCGCAAGAGGAACGCTGGAGCCTGCGCGAGGGCGCGGACGGAAGCGCCCTGGTGCGGGCGCGCCTCGGGCGGGGTGGCGGGATCGAGTTCCACGTGGCGCTGCTGCCGGGTGCGGCGCGGCTCGAGCTGGCACGGCGGGGGATCTGTGTGCCGCTTCCGGCACCAACCGAGCAGGATGAGGAAAACGGCGCGGGATCCTGGCGCTGGTTCGACGCACAGAACGCGAAGGTCAAGCGCGAGGCCGGGCGGCGCTGTGCGATCGTCGCCGAGGTCGCGCTACTCGAGGAGGCCGGGACGACGCGCACCGCGGCGATCGCCGAGGTCTCCGGACGCCACGGTGTCGGCAAGTCGACGCTGTGGAACTGGCTGCGCGAGGTCGACGGGATCGCGGCCGGGGACCGGCTGCCGGCGCTGGCGCCGCGGCACAAGGGTGGGGGCTCGGCAACCGAGATCGACCCGCTGCTGTGGACCACGTTCAAGAGCGACTACCTGCGGCTCTCCGCGCCGACGATGACCAGCTGCTACGCGCGCACCGCCGCGATCGCCGCCCAAAGGGGCCTCTCGATAGCTTCTGAAAGGACCTTCAGGCGGCGCCTGGAGAGCGAGGTCGATCCGCGGATCGTTACCCTGCGCCGCGAAGGCGAAGAGGCGTTGCGGCGCTCAATCCCCAGCCAGCGGCGTACGATCGGCCATCTTCGTGCGCTCGAGCACGTCAACGTCGACGGGCACAAATTCGACGTGTTCGTGCGGACGCAGGATGGCCGGGTGATCCGCCCGGTCATGGTGACGATCCAGGATATCTACAGCCGCAAGCTGCTGTCCTGGCGCCTCGGCGAGGCGGAGAGTGCGGTACTGACCCGGCTCGCCTTCGCCGACCTGTTCCGCGATTTCGGCATTCCCCGCGCCTGCACGCTCGACAACTCCAGGGCGTTCGCCAGCAAGTGGATCACGGGCGGCGCCAAGTCGCGATTTCGGTTCAAGATCCGCGAGGAGGAGCCGACCGGGCTGCTCAAAGGCCTGGGCATCAAGATTCACTTGACGCTGCCCTATCGGGGGCAATCCAAACCAATTGAGCGCGCCTTCCGCGACCTGTGCGACACCATCGCCAAGCACACTGCGACGGAAGGCGCCTATACCGGCAATTCGCCGACGGCGAAGCCCGAGAACTACGGCAGCAAGGCCGTGCCCTGGGATAAGTTCGTTGCCCTGGTCGCGCAGGGGATCGCGGCACACAACGCCAAGATCGGTCGGCGCACCGAGGCGGCGCGCGGGCGCAGCTTCGACGAGGCCTTTGCCGAAAGCTACGCGACCGCGCCGATTGGCAAGGCGACCCCCGAACAGTTGCGGATGGCGCTGCTGGCCGCCGAGCAGGTGATGGTCGATCGACGGACCGGCGAGATCAAGCTCTACGGCAACCGGTACTGGTCGCCCGAGTGCGGGACCTTCCATGGCGAGCGGGTCACGGTGCGGTTCGACCCCGACAACCTCCACCAGGAGGTGCACCTTTACGGCCAGGGCGGGCGCTACCGGACCAGCGCGCAGTTGATCGCCGATACCGGCTTCGACGATGTCGCCGGCGCCCGCGCCGCGGGCAAGCGCTACAAGGACTACCGCCGCAAGATCCGCGATGGGGCCCAGGCGGAGCAGCTGCTGGCGGCCGAAGAGCTGGCGGCGCTGCAGGCCGGTTTCGAGGCGCCCGGGCTGCCGGAGCCGACGGTGCTGCGCACCGTCCGACATACCAACACGCGGGGCGGTCAGGTCTCGGTGCGCAAGCCCTTGCCGGCCGCGCAGACCGCCTCAGGCGCCGCACCAATCGACCGGATGCAGGCCGCGGTCCTGCGGCTCGTCGACGCCAATCGTGATTAGCCAATGGTGAGGGGAGCCAGCCAATGATCAACGCTACCGACGCACCCGTAGACGCCGAGGAGATGCGGCTGTGGGCGAACGGCTATCGCGAGCTGCACGGCCTCTCCTGGGCCAAGTTCGCGGCCCAGTGCGGCACGCCGGCGGGCACGCTGCAGCCGTTCTGCAAGGGCACCTACCAGGGCGACAACGAGCGGGTGGCCCGCGACGTGTTCAAGTTCATGCAATCGTCGGAGAGCCGGGCGCAGCACCAGCAGGCGATCCCGGTCGATCCCGGCTATTTCGAGACGCCGACCTCGGGGCGGATCCGGACCTGCCTGCAGATCGCCCATATGGGCCGGATCACCGTGGTCGCGACCGGGCCGGGCACCGGCAAGACCAGGACGGTGCGCGACTATGCCGACCGGGCGCAACCGGTCTGGATCGTGACGATCAAGCCGAGCACCGCCCGGCTCAACCCCATGGTGCTCGAAGTGCACAAGGCGTTCGGCATCCCGGTGAAGTATTCCTGGACGCACAATGCCTCGGGCATCGTGTGCGACCGGCTGCGCGGGCGCCAAGGCCTGCTGGTGATCGACGAGGCCAACCATCTCGAGGTCGAGGCCTTCGAGGAGCTGCGCTCCTGGCACGACGAGACGGGCGTGGGCATCTGCCTGCTCGGCAACGAGGAGCTGCTGCAGCGGATCGAAACTGGGCGGCACCGCGACCGCTTCGCGCGCCTTAACCGGCGGATCGCCCAGCGCCACGTGCAGCGGGTGCCGCTCAAGGAGGACGTGGAGGCGTTCTGCGACGCCTGGCGGCTGACCGATCCGGGCATCCGCAAGTACCTCGAGCGGATGGCGCTGAGCCCCGGGGCCGGCGGCCTGGGCGAGTGCCAGATGCTGATCGAGGCGGGCTCGATGCTCGCCTCGGCCGAGGAGCGCGGGCTGACGCTGGCGGACCTGCGCGATGCGCAGGCGACCCGCGCTACCCGGTGGATCGAAGCATGACCCCCTTCGGTGAAGCTCAGGACAGGCTTGGACAGGCTCACGACGAGCGGAAGGCGACCTGCCACTTCTGTGCCGCGGCCGAAATTTCGCCGGTCTCACACTTCGGGAGCCCGCTTTGCGAGGGGCACCTGGCGATCCAGGAGCACGTCGTCTCGATGCAGCGGGGGGTTGGCGGCTCCTATTTCGCGGTCTGCCAGTGCGGGTGGCGTTCGAGCGCCGAGCGATCGCTGATTCGCGAGACGCAGGTGCGGCTGCACTGGGCCGGGATCGTGCAGCGCGCGGTGGCAGCGTGAGCCGCGCCGTTGAGCGCTGCCGCGCGGTGGTGCGCGCCTACGACGCCGAGTTCGGCGCCGGGGCGGCCCATCGCGAGATCGCCTGCGGGCTAGGGCTGCTTGCGGTGCTGGGCTGGCTCGCTGCGGGCCTGGTGATCGTGAGTGCGGCGCTCCTGGGTGGTGCGCTGTGATCACGTCGACCTCGTGCCCCTGCTGCCGGCAGCCCTGGCCGTTAGCGCCCTCGGGCAAGCTGCCGGTGTGGGTGCTGCGCCAGCTCGCCTTCGACTACGTCACGCGCGCCACTGCGCTCGCCCTGGACGACATCAGAGGCACCGGACGGCAGGCCGAGCTGGTCGAAGCCCGAGCCTTACTCGTCTGGATCGCAAAGACCTTTGGCCGCGACAGCCTGAGCTACCCGCAGATCGCCCGGTGGGTCGGGCGGGACCATACGAGCGTGATGCACCTCTGGAAGAAGGTGATTCCTCGCCTGCTGGTGGATAGCCCCGATTTCGCAGGGCTTTGCGGAGGCTTCAGAGCACGTGCGGTGCGGGCGCTCGCTATGCCGATGGAGGAGCGCAGCCATGCCGAAGCCTGAGCAACACGAGCGCGTCAGCGGCAACTCCGCGAGCCACAAGCGGCGGGCGATGCTGGCCAAGATCCACCTGGCGGCAAAGCAGCTGACCATGGACGAAGACGACTATCGCCAGATTTTGCGCGAGGAGACCGGCCAAGCGAGCGCCGGCGGCTGCAGCGACAGCGAACTCGAGAAGGTGATCGCGCGGCTGCAGCGGCTCGGCTTCAAGCCACTGCGCAACGGTCGCGGGACCGCGACGCACCCGATGGCCAGGAAGGCGCGGGCGCTGTGGATTTCGCTCCACCAGCTGGGCGTGGTCAATAACCCGTCCGAGCAGGCGCTCGAAGCCTTCGCCAAGCGCCAGCTCGGCTGCGACAGGCTGGTCTGGGCGCGGCAATCCGACGCCTTCAAGCTGATCGAGGCATTGAAGGCGATGGCGACGCGGGCGGGCTGGCGGCAGGTCGGTCCCAAGGGCGAGCAGCTCTCGGTGCTTACGCTGCAGGCGAACCTGTGCGCGCTGATGCTCGATCGGCTCGCGGCGGCCGGCGCAGTGCCGGCGGACTGGTCGATCGAGACCGCCGCCTGGCGGCTCGGCCGGATCCGCCACAGCAGCAGCTGGACCAGCGCGACCTACGCCAGCGTGGCCGGAATGCTCGGCGAGAAGCTGCGCGAACACCAGGGAGAATTGAAGTGACGGCGGAAGATATCATCCTTGCAGCAGCAATAATTGTCCTCGCCGTGCTGTGTGTCTTCAACTCTCCCCCAAGGACCACTCTACGCGCCTGCGCCTGCCTGTCTCTGGGTCTCGTAATCGGCGTCGTCCTTTCGAAGGCGTTTGGACAATGAAGCGCCCGATTCCCGTGGTGGTGCAGCGGATCGGCAAGCCGGCCCCGACGCTAGGCTGGCTAGAGCTGCCGATCCTGGGCGAGGAGCCGAGGCGCAAGCGCTGGCGCCCGGGCGTGCTGGTGTGGGGCGCCGCCTACGGCGCCCTCGCAGCGGGTGTCGCAGCGCTGGCGCAGGTGGTCCTTTTTTAATGGGCGGCCCGGCGATCTCGGACCATGCGCTGCTGCGGTTCCTCGATCGGGGTGGCCAGCTCGACGTGGAGGCGCTGCGGGCGAACCTCTCGGCCTCGCTTACCCGTGCGCACCGCGCCGCGCGGGCCTTGAGCGAAGCCGACTATCTGATCCGCGCCGATGGCCTGGTGTTCATCGTGCGCGGGGAAACCGTGTCCACGGTGATCGACGATCGCGGGCCGCCAGAATGGGCACGTGCCCTGCGCACCGGTGCCGGCGACCGGTGAACACGCTGCCGCCCCTTGTTCTGCCGGGCGCGCTGGCGGAGATCGCGGCGGTGGCCGGCGAGGAGGCCGCGCTGGCGGTGGCGGCCGAGCGCGGGGGGACGATCGTCTATATTCCGCCGTCGCCCAGCAGCGAGCACTGGCTGACCAGGCTGGTGGGGCTGAAGCACGCCCGGGCGATCGCCGACCGCCTGACCTGCGGGGTCGGCGGGCTGCGGGTCGAGGTGCCGCTCGGGCCTAAAGGCCACGAGGCGCTGCAGCGGGCCAAGGTGGACCGGCTGATCCTGGAGGGCGAATCGTCCGAACGTGACATCGCCCGGGCCACTGGCTACACCATTCGCGGCGTGCGCAAGCGGCGCGCGAAGCTGGCCGAGCCCGGCGGCCGGCGCGACGATCGCCAGCTCGACCTGCTCTGACGATCGTGCGTTGAACCGCAGCCCGGAACACGTTCCGGGGCGAGTCGAAGCGACCCGGCGGCCACAAGCGCTCCTGCAACGGAGCAATCCCCATGGCCGAAACTCTCGACATTGCAGCGCTGCAGCGTTCGCTCGGCGTAAGGGCCGACGGGATCGCCGGGCTGGTGACCTTCACCGCCCTGTTCGTCAGGCTGGGCGCCGCCAATGCGCGCGCCGAGGAGCTGGCGGTCGCGGCCAGCGTGCACTTCAAGAATTACGGCGTGCTGGAGAATGGACTGCGCTTCGCGCACTTCCTGGCTCAACTCGTGCACGAGAGCGGCTCGTTCCGCTACATGGAGGAGATCGCCAGCGGCGCAGCCTACGAGGGGCGCAGGGACCTGGGCAACACGGCCAAGGGCGACGGGGTACGCTTCAAGGGGCGCGGCCCGATCCAACTCACTGGGCGCGCGAATTACCGCACGTTCGGCCGGCGGATCGGGATCGACCTCGAACGACACCCCGAGATCGCCGCGATCCCCTCGATCGGACTGCACCTGGCGCTCGAGTACTGGGACGATCGCGGGCTCAATGCGCTGGCCGACGGCAACAAGATCAAGGCGATCACCCAGCGGATCAACGGCGGGTTCAACGGGCTTGCCGATCGCCAGGCGCACTACCGCAAGATCGCCAGCTTGCTTGTATGAGCTGGCTGTCACTCCTCACCTGGCCGCTGGGCAAGCTGGCCAAGATCGGCGCGGCGCTATGGCGCTGGCTCACGGCCGACTTCCGGCGCCTGGCGATCGCGGCCCTGCTGCTCGCCCTCGGGCTCGCGCACCACGCCGGTAACGAGGCGCGTGAGGACCTGGTCGCGGAGCGTGCGGAAGCGGCGCGCTGGGAGAAGAGCGCGCGAGCCTGGCAGGACGCGCACGACGGCCTGGCCGAACGAACCAGGCAGGCGCGGCTCGCGGCGGCCGAAGCCGACCGACACAACGCCGAGCGCGTGGAGCGCGAGCTCGCCGCCATTACCGAAAGGACCGCCGATGATTACCAGGACCGCCTTGCCGACAGCCGCGCTGCTCTTGAGCGGGTGCGCCGTGACCTCGCTGCCGCCACCCGAGCCGATCCCGGTGGTGGCGGAGCAGCGCACCTGCCCGGCGCCTACACCGCCCGCTGCCGCGCTCTTGGCGCCGCCGACTGTGACGCGCTTCTTGCCGCGCTCCCCGACACCCTGAGCGCGGCCGAGGAGAACACCGCCAAGCTGATCGGGCTGCAGGACTGGGCGCTCTCGATGCTGGCGGTGGACTACTCTGGTGACGGTCCTTCGGCCTCAAGTAGCGCAGCGGTAGGCAACAAGGCGCCCTCAGGTAGCGCAGCGGCAGGCCCACCGGGATGACGCTGCACGGCCTGCCTTCGTTCTACGCTCCCTGGCTGCTCGCCCTTGCCGCTTCGAGCGCGGGAGACGGGGCCACGCCGGGCGCGATCACCGTGCGCCTGGAGGGGACCGAATTGCCGGTGCTGCAATTGGCCCTGGCGTTAGCCGGGGTGCTGATGGCGCGGCCGCTGGCGCCGCGGCGCGAACAGGAGCGCGGGATCGGGCGCCAGATCCTGGTGACCTTGATCATGATGGTGCTGGCCAGCGTCTGGGTGATCGAATCACAGCCTGGGCTGCTGTTCACCTTCGTGGTGGCGATCGGCCTGGGTTTCTCGGGCTACGCGCTGATCGAGCTGGCCGGCACCCAGATCGAGCACGCCGCCAAGCGGCTGTTCGCGACCATTTCGGATGCCTTGGCGAGCATCGGAGGCAAGAGCAAATGAGCGAGTGGATCGAATGGGCGATCATCGCCTTCATCATCCTCGGGATCGGCTACGTCGTCTTCAAGGGCGGTGCGGCCAACCCGGTGGGCACTGGCGGGCTGCAGCGAACGGTCGCCTCGATCGATGGGCGGCTCAAGGGCATCGAGGAATCCGCGGCGTCGAAGAGCGCGGTCGAACGGATCGAACGGACCTTGGGCGAGGAGAAGTCCAAGATCGACAAGGCGGTGGGAGAGTTCGGAGCCCTATCCGTCACCTTGGGCGAGCTGCGCAACGAATCGGCCAGTCGCAATCTCGCGGTCGAGGCGCTGGCGGAGAGCCTGCGGGTGGTCGCCACCGACACCAAGCAGATGGTCGACCGGGTCAGCCGCGTCGAGGAGGGGCTCAAGGGCGTCGAGCGCAACCTGGACCGGATCTACAACGTGGTGGTCGAGAAAGGGATGGGTCGATGAACTTGACCAGCTCGTTGGCCGAGGCGGTGGCCGCCGACGCGCGGCTGATGATCCTGCAGGAGCTGGCGCGCCAGACCGACGGGCGGCTGACCGACCTCTTGTTGCGCCGGGTGCTCGACGTCTACGGGATCCGCCGCGACCGCGACTGGGTGCGCACCCAGCTGCGCAAGCTGGAAGCGCTCGGCGCGGTCGAGCTGGCGCCGGCCGGCGAGGCGCTGGTGGCGCGGCTTACCCGGGCGGGGCGCGACCACGTCGAGGAGCGCGGCGTCATCGAGGGCATCGCCCGGCCCAGCGATCATGGCTGAGGCAGCCTCCGAGGAGAGCCGCCGCCGCGAGGGGCGCGGGTGGCTGTCGTCGATCGACCTGCTGCCCGAGGAAGCCGAGGGCGATGTGGTCTGGGCGCTCGAGCAGTTGCGGGAGAACAAGCTGCCGCAGGTGGTGATCCTGGTCGGATTGAACGACCGCCTGGTCGCCAAGGGCATCACGCCGATCAGCAAGTCGTCCTGGAGCCGTTACGCAGTGCGCAAGGCGATCCAGTTTAGGAAGCTCGACGAGACCCGGCGGATGGCGGGCGAGCTGGTCGAATCGCTGGGCGCCGAAGGCCCTGACGAGGTGACGGTGGCGGTGGCCGAAATGCTCAAAGTAGCGGTGTTCCAGAAGCTGGAGGACGGCACCAATTTGACCGAGAAGGGGATCATGGAGCTCTCCCGCGCGCTCGGCTCGGCGGTGAGCGCGCAGAAGGCTTCGGCCGAATACCGGCGCAAGCTGCAGGAGGAGATCAAGGGCAAGGTCGACAAGGCGCTCGAGCGGGCGGGCGACAAGGGCGGGCTGGGCCAGGCCGGGGCCGACGGCGAGGCGGTGATCAAGCGCATCCGCGAGGAAGTCTACGGGATCTTCCAGGCGTGAGGATCGAGGCGCTCCATCGCCGCGGCAACCACCTTTCAATCGACGTCGAGTGCGGCGACGAGGAAGAGGCGATGAAGGCGTTCGAGAAGATCCTCGCCCTCCTCGAGACCGGCCTGATCGACGTCGAGATCGGCGAGGCACGATGACCCGCCCGGCCGTCCAGCTGTATCCCTACCAGCAGCGCTGGTTCCTCGACCGGAGCCGGTTCAAGCTGGGCAAGTTCGCGCGCCAGACGGGCAAGACCTTCACCACCACGCTCGAGATCGTCGACGATTGCTACGCCGCCGCGCTCGAGCAGCGGCGCACGCGCTGGGTGATCCTGAGCCGCGGCGAGCGCCAGGCCTCCGAGGCGATGAACGAGGGGGTCAAGTTGCACGCCAAGGCCTACGGGATGGCGGCCGAGGTGGCCGAGGTCGACTGGCAGGGCGGCGAGGCGAGCTACAAGGCGCTCGAGGTCCAGTTCCCGTACGGCTCGAAGATCACCGCGCTGCCCGCCAACCCCGACACCGCGCGCGGTTTCTCCTCGAACGTGTTCCTCGACGAATTCGCCTTCCACAAGGATTCGGGCGCGATCTGGAAGGCGCTGTTCCCGGTGATCTCGGCCGGGTGGAAGCTGCGGATCACCTCGACCCCGAACGGCAAGAGCGGCAAGTTCTACGAGCTCGATACCGCCCAGGATGCGACCTGGAGCCGCCACGTGTGCGACATCTACCAGGCGGTGGCCGACGGCCTGCCGCGCGACATCGAGGAGCTGCGCGCCGGCCTCGCCGACGAGGATGCCTGGGCCCAGGAATACGAGCTCAAGTACCTGGACGAGGCGAGCGCCTGGCTGCCCTACGATTTGATCGCCGGCTGCGAGGACCAGGGCGCCGGGGGCGGTTACCAGGGTGGTCCCTGCTACGTGGGCCGCGACATCGGGCGGCGCCAGGACCTGCACGTGATCACCGTGCTCGAGCTGGTCGGCGACGTGCTGTGGGAGCGCGAGCGGATCGAGCAGCAGCGCGAGACTTTCGCCTCGATGGACGCGGCGTTCGATACGGTCATGCTCCGCTACAACGTGGCCCGGGTCTGCATCGACCAGACCGGGATGGGCGAGAAGGTGGTCGAGGACGCGCAGCGCCGCTACGGCGGCAAGATCGAGGGCGTGCTGTTCACCACCTCGAGCAAGCTGGTGATGGCGACCCAGGGCAAGGAGCGCTTCGAAGACCGCAAGGTCCGGATCCCGATGGGCGATGCCAAGTACCGCGCCGACCTGCACAAACTGCGCAAGATCTCGGGGCCGACAGGCGCGCCGCGGTTCGTGGCCGAGCGCGACGAGGACCACGCCGACCGCACCTGGGCGCTGTTCCTGGCGATCAATGCGGCGGCCGGGATGGATAGCGGCCGGTGGAAGCCGCTGCTCGATCCTGCGCAAAGCTCCCGCAGCGTGCTCGACGAGAACTGGATTCCGGCATGAGTTGGCTCAGCAAGGCCATGCCCGGGACCTGGGCAAAGGCGCTCACCGCGATGCTGCACCCGGCGCGGCCGGTGTTCGCCAGCGGCATGCTCAAGCGCACCCGGTTCGATTACCGGAGGGAGGTCGGCGACTTCCTGGACGCCTCGGTGGTGACGGCGCCCGTCCAGTTCCTGCAGCGTTCGCTACCCGAGGCGCGCCTGGCGCTGCGGCAGAGAAAACGCGGCGGCAAGCTGATCGAACTCGAAGACCACGAGATGCTGGCGCTGATCCAGAGTCCGAACCCGTACTACGGCGACATCGCCCTGTGGGCGGCGACGATCCTGTCCTGGGCGACCGCGGGCAATGCCTACTGGCTGAAGGTGCGGAACGGCACCGGCCGGCCGGTGGAGCTGTGGTACACCCCGCACTGGATGATGGAGCCCAAGGCGCCGCAGGATGGCTCGGCGTTCCTCTCGCACTACGAGTACCGGCCGGGAGCGGGCTTCGAGGCAGTCCGGGTGGCGCCCGAGGACGTGGTGCATTTCCGCCACGGGATCGATCCGCGCGACATGCGCAAGGGCATCGCACCGATCGAGGGCGCGATCCGCGAGATCTTCATGGACCTGGAGAGCTCCAATTTCGTCGCCGCGCTGCTGCGGAACATGGGCGTGCCCGGCGTGGTGATCAGCCCCAAGGGCGGGGCGATGCCGGCGCCCGAGGACGTCGAGGCGACCAAGACCTGGTTCAAGCAGGCGTTCGGCGGCGACAACCGCGGCGGGCCGCTGGTGATGGGCGCGCCCACCGAGGTGACGCCCTACGGCTTCAACCCGCAGCAGATGGACATGAGCGAGGCGCGCGATATCGCCGAGGAGCGGGTGTGCGCCTTGCTCGGGGTGCCGGCTGCGGTGGTCGGCTTCGGCGCGGGGCTGCAGTCGACCAAGGTGGGCGCGACGATGAAGGAGCTGCGCCAGCTCGCCTGGCACAACGGCGTCCTGCCGATGGGCCGGGCGCTGGCCGACGAACTGAAGCGCTCGCTGCTGCCCGACTTCGGCGACGTGGCGGGATCGGGGGAGATGGGGGGCCTCGACCTCTACTGGAACACCGACGACGTGCCGGCGCTGAGCGAGGACGAGGACAAGCAGGAGGAGCGCCTGGGCAAGGCGCTCGATCGCGGCGCGATCACCGTGTTCACCTACCGGCAGGAAATGGGGATGGACGCCGACGACAGCCACAAGATCTACCTGCGCCCGATCAGCAAGATCGAGGTGCCCGAAGGCGAACCGGGCAAGCAGATCGGCACGGTGGTGGAGCCGCCCGCGCCGCCGGAGCCGGGCGCCGGCGAGCCCGAGCCGAGCGACCCCGCCGCCGGAGCGAAGGAGGCCAAGCCGGGCGCCGCCGAAGGCCAGGCCGCGGCGCGGCGGGTTCACGGCTTCGACCTGTCCGGCCACCCGCGTGCGACGCCGGCGCAGATCGCGCGCGGCGAGGCCTTCGTGGCGCTGCTCGAGCGACAGGAAAGAGGCCTTTCAGACGCGTTCGAGAACCGCCTCGCGGGGTTCTTCGGGCGGCTCGGCCAGGCGGCCGCCGAGGCGGCGCGTCCGCTACTGAGCACGCTGGAGACGCCCAAAGCGCGCAAGCCGCGTGGCGCCGCCGGCGCCAAGGCGACCGCCGAGGAGATCATCGCCGAGGTGCTCGAGAAGCTGGACCTGCCCGCGTGGAACGCCGAACTCACCCAGGTCTACGGGGCGCATTACCTGGAGGTCGCCGCCGCCTCGGCCGAAGCGGCCGAGCAGGCCGGCCTGGGCACGAGCCTGCCCGATCCGATCGCGCGCGCGATCGTCGCCACGGGCGGGCGGCGGATCGGCCTGATCGACCTCGACGGCCAGACCCGCGCGGCACTGTTCGAAGCGCTCGCCGAGGGCCGCGCCCAGGGCGAGGGCGTGGCGGCGCTGGCGGCGCGGATCGAAGGCCACGTCGAGGGCGGCGTCTGGAACGAGGCGATCCACCGGGCCCGCACGATCGCCCGCACCGAGACCAAGTTCGCGCAGAACCTGGCGACGATCGAGCGCGCCCGCGCCGCCGGGGTGGAGAAGCTGATCCTGTTCGACGGCCGCTTCGGCCCGCCCCGCTCCACCCCCGAGCACATCGCCCGCAGCGGCTCGATCGTGACGATGGAAGAGGCGCTGGTGATCGCCGCGGTGACGCACCCCAATTGCACGCTCAGCTTCGCACCGCACTTCGCCTGAGCTGCCGGCCAACCCGCCGCCGCCGGTCTCGAAGAGCCAAGCGGTAGGCCCAAGGAGAACGAGAATGCAGACCAAGGCAATGACGATCGAGGCGATGAGCGAGGCCGGCAAGGGCCTGGCGCGGATCGCCACGCTGTCCGCGATCGACCACGACGGCGACACCTACGCGCCCGGCGCCTTCAGCAAGGGTCGCGCCAGCGCCGGATCGGGCGACCAGTGGGTGCCGATCATCCCGGCGCACAACCGCAGCGCGATGCCGTTCGGCAAGGCGCGGCTCTACGAGGAGGGCGACGCCGCCTTCGCCGAGCTGCACCTCAACCTCGCCACCACCGCGGGCAAGGACTGGCACTCGGCGCTCAAGTTCGACCTCGACCGCGGCAGCCCGGTGCAGGAATGGTCCTACGGCTACGACGTGCTCGACAGCGCGCCGGAGTACCGCGGCGGGCAGAAGGTGCGGCTGCTCAAGGCGCTCGACGTGCACGAGGTCTCGACCGTGGTGCGCGGCGCGGGCCACGGCTCGGCGACGCTGCAGATGAAGGGGCTAAAGTCGGTCCAGCTCAAGGAGCTGCACTACGCGCCGCTGCTCAAGAGCCTGGAGGAGCTGAGCCTGGCGCTGGGCGAGGACCCCGCGGCGCTGTCGGCGACGGGCGTGGTGCAGCTGGGCGAGATCCGCGACCAGCTCGACCGGGCGCTGGCGGCGGTACAGGCCGGAGGCAGCGCGGACCTGGCCAACGGGCTGGAGGGCGCGCTCGAGGTCGAGGCAGCGCGCCAAGCGGCCGACGGGGTGGTCGGGGCGTTCCTCGAGCACCTGGTCCGGGGTCATCTTCGCACTCCCTGACGCGATAGTCCGGAAACGGCCTTACAGCGCGCTGGAAGGCCGCCAAGGCCCCGACCCCGCGGAGGTGGCGGGCGAGCGGCCTCTTAGCCCCTCTTAAATCGCTTCTGGCGGGTATTCCCCTTGCTGCCGACCTGTCGATCCGGTGCCTTGCGGCGCCGCGATTGCGCTTGCCCCCCTGTGCAAGCTAGATCGTGGCCCGCGACTCCAGACATCGCCAGCCTCTCGCCCGGAACGTGTTCCGGGGCGAAGTGGCCTGTCCGCTCCCGGCATACGCTCGCTGTCTCCCGCCGCCACGCTGCGCGCCGGGGCCGACGGTTTCAGCACGGGAGCGACGAAATGGCGGACATCAAGGATCTGACGCTGAAGGAGGCCCGCGAGAAGCTGGGCGCCAAGCAGGCGGAGCTGGGCAAGGTCTTCGCAGAGGCGAAGACCGACGCCGGCGAGTACGACTTCAAGCGGGTCAAGTGCCTGGGCGACCAGGTCAAGGGCTCAGCCGCGGTGGCCGACCAGGTCAAGGCGATGAACACCGAGCTCAACGAGCTGGCCAAGCACGCCGAGACGCTCGAGGCGGCCGAGAAGGCCGCCGGCGACCACGCCGAGCGCGAGAAGGGCCGCGGCCGGCTGCCGTTCGCTCCCGCCGGTGGTGCGCGCGACTTCAGTGCCCAGATCAAGTCGCTGGGCGAACTGGCGACCGGGACGAAGGACTACCAGGATTTCGCCCGCCGCGGCGACAAGGGCGGCATCACCCTCAGCTTCGAGGACGCCTGGCCGACCGACGTGCTGGGCAAGAGCACGGGCTTCGACACGCTGGGCTCCAAGGCCCTGCTGGCGCGCACCGCCGGCTACGCGCCGGAGAGCATCCGCGCGCCCGGCTTCGTCGAGGCGATCACCCGGCCGATCCAGCTGCTCGACATCATCCCGACCGGGCGCACCGGCCAGGCGGCCTACAAGTACATGGAAGAAACCACCCGCACCCACGCCGCGGCCGAGCGGGCCGAGGCGGCGGCGTTCGCGGAATCGACCTTCCTGTTCACCGAGCGCTCGGTGCCGGTGGAGAAGATCACCGACTCCGTGCCCGTGACCGACGAGCAGCTCGAGGACGTCGAGATGATGAGCGGCTACATCAACGGCCGGCTCACCTTCGGCATCCGCCAGCGGCTCGACCTGCAGGTGATCGCCGGCGACGGCGCCGCGCCCAACCTGCGCGGCCTGAAGAACGTTTCGGGCATCCAGACCCACGCCAAGGGCGCCGACCCGGTGCCCGACGCCTTCTACAAGGCGATGACCAAGATCCGCCTGGTGGGCCGGGCGACCCCGACCCACCACGTGATGCACCCCAACGACTGGCAGCGCATCCGCCTGCTGCGCACGCCCGACGGCGTCTACATCTGGGGTTCGCCCAGCCAGGACGTCGTGGAGCGGCTGTGGGGCCTGCCCGTCGTCCAGCAGGACGCCGACGTCGAGGGGCGCGGCTACACCGGCTCGTTCATGCCGATGTACTGCACGCTGTTCGAGCGGCGCGGCGTCGACATCCAGGTGGGCTACGTCGGCAATCAGTTCCTCCAGGGCATGCGCACCGTGCGCGGCGACATGCGCGCGGTGATGGTGTGGCTCCGCCCCGCCGCCTTCTGCGAGGTCACCGGCGTCAACGTCTGATGCAATTCGGCCGGGCCCGCCGCGAACCCGGGCTGGCCGGACGCGAGGGGCGGCAAACCCCCTTCCGCCCCTCGCGATACCTTCGACCCCGCCCGAGCTCTTGGGAGACAAGACGATGATCATTGCCAAGCAACGACTGTACCTGACCGCGGACCGGCTCCACGCCGTGCCCGAGGGCCACCAGGACGCCGCCACGCTCTACGCTACCGTCGGCGACATCATCCCGCCCAGCGCAGCCGAGCTCTACGGCATCCAGCCCAGCGGCGAGCTGACCGTCCTGACCACCCCCAACGCCGAGCGCGTCCCGCTCGCGGAGGTCCCGGGGATCGGCGAAGCGACCGCCAAGGCGCTCGCGGCCGTGGGGATCTCCGACGCACGCCGCCTGGCCGAGCTGATCCCGGCCGACGTGCCGCAGCTCGCCGGCTACAACGGAATGGTCACCTGGCCCGCCTGGATCGACGCGGCGCGCGGTCACCTGGGCCTCGAGCTGCTGACCGCCGAGCCGGCACCGCTCGCCGCGGCCGTGCTGGAGCGAGCTCCCGGCGAGACCAAGGAGCGCGTTCCGGGCGAGACCAAGGAGCGCGAGAGCCGCGAGGACAAGGCCGGCCAGGCCGCGCCGGCGGGAGCCGAGAGCGCGACCGGCGCCGTCACCGACGCCCCCCCGGCCCCGCCGGTGGTCACGCTCGACGAGATCGACGGGATCGGCCCGGCGACCCTCAAGGCGCTGGCCGCCGCGGGGATCACCGAGGTCCGCCAGCTGGCCGAACTCAGCCCGATCGACGCGCCGGTGCTCGAAGGCTACGGCGGCGCGCCCGCCTGG
This sequence comes from Erythrobacteraceae bacterium, assembly GCA_031399025.1. GTDB lineage: Bacteria > Pseudomonadota > Alphaproteobacteria > Sphingomonadales > Sphingomonadaceae > CBDBZL01. The sequence goes on from JANNOJ010000022.1 coordinate 140,044, forward strand.
CCGGCCTGGATCGCGGCCGCCCAGAAGCTGCTGCCCGGCGCCGCCGTCCCGGCCTCTGGGCCGCTGCCGCAGGGTCCGACCGGGCCGGGCCACCTGCAGACGCTTGGCGGCGCGCCCGCCGCCCCGGCGATCGCCGCCGGCGCTGCCGAAGTTAAGGCCTAGGCCGTGGCGCTGCTGGACCGCGTCAAGGAGCGCACGGGCACCGACCTGTCCAACGGCGAGCTCACCGCGATGATCGACGCGATCACCGAGGAGCTCAACTTCCGCTTCGGCACGGCGGGGGAGATCACCGTCGACCTGGGGGATTTCGTCGATCCCCACTCGGCGATGCTGCGCACCCTGCGGCTGATCCGTCCGGCCGACCCGGGGCTGCCGATCGTCGTGGTGGAGATCGACCCCGGCAACAGCGGCGCGCCCGAGGCCGAGCGGGTGCTCGATCCGGCCGACTTCGACCTGGTGCACGGCGGGCGCACGCTGCGGCGCCTGGCGAGCGGGCCGAACGCGGCCAGCTATTGGGCGCCGATGGTGCGCGTCACCTACACCCCCACCGGCGAGGCGGCGGCGCGCGAGGAGGCGACGATCAAGCTGGTGCAGCTGGCGCTCAGCTACCGCGGCAGCCTGGTGAACGAGCGCGCCGGCGACTACGAGTTCACCCTCGATCCCGACCACGCCCGCCAGCGCGAGGCGATCTTCGCCGCCCTGGCGCAGCGCCAGTCGATGGTGATGGCGTGACGCGCCCCGGCAGCTTCGAGAAGCTCGAAATCAGCGCGGAGCGCCTTCGGGAGCTTATGGATAGCAAGGAAACGTTCTCCGAAGTCGACGCCGATGCGCTCGTCGAGGCCGCCAACGAAGGTCTCGTTGCGCTCTACGAATTCGAAAAGCTGCTCAACGATATCCTCAAAGATATCCTCGCCGATTTCAAGGAGCGCAAGGAGTGATCGGCGGGCGGCTGATGATGCGCGCGCAGCTCGAGCGCGACCAGGCGACCGCCACCGACGCCTGGAACCAGCGGGTCGAGCCCGACTTCCAGCCCGTCGGCGCGCCGCTGGCGTGCTTCGTCTGGTCGCGCTCGAGCCGCGAGGACGTCAACTCCGACCGCTCGGCCGCGCTCGAGGACCTGCGCGGGATGTTCGCGCTCGGCGCCGACCTGCGCGCCGGCGACGAGCTGGTCGCGGTCACCGACCGGCTCGGGTTCACGGTTCACTTCGGTCGGCTCAAGCTCGAGGGGCCGGCGCAGTTCAAGCATACCCACCTCGAAGTCGCGCTGCGGCGGATCAGCTGATGGCGATCTCGCGGCAGTCGCTGGTGTGGAAGGGCGGCGAGCTCACCGAGAAGATGCGCGCCGCCCAGGTCAAGGGCGTTAACTCGACGATGGCTGCCGGCGTCGATCGGGCGAAGGAGCACCACCCCTGGAAGAATCAGACCGGAATCCTTGAGGGCAGCTACCAGGTCGCCGAGTACGCCAAGGAAGTCTCTGGCGGAGTCGAAGGGTCCTGGGGCTCGCTCGATAACGAGTACGCCCTCATCCAGGAGCTCGGCGGCACGATCAAACACCCAGGCGGCACGCCCTACTTTATCGACGCCGACACCAAATTGGCGGTGTTCGTGTCGAGGAAAGCTCCGGGCGCCGGGGATCTGCCCAAGACAAAACCACACGATATCACGCTGCCCGCGCGTCCGGCGCTCCGCCCTGCAGCCGACTTCATCTACCCGAGCCTGCCGCAGAATATCCGGATCTCATTTGAGGGGGGCACAGGGCCCTACAAGGCCGATGGCTGACACCCTGGCGGCCGTCGTCGCGATCCTCTCGGCCGACACGGGCCTGGCCGCCGAGGTGGGCAGCCGGATCTACGGCGGCGAGCTGCCGGCCGAGCAGGCCGGGCCGCGCCCGCTCGCCGCGCTGGTGGCCAGCGTCTCGGGCGGCGTCTCGCTCACCGGCGACACCTACGCCGAGTTCGACACCCGCCGCTTCGACCTGTTCGCCTACGGCCGCACCCAGAGCGAGGCGGTGCGCCTGGCCGACCGCGCCGAGCTGGTGCTGCGCCGGGTGCGCCGCGGGGTCTTCGCCGGGGTCCTGGTGCACTGGGTCAGCTCGGCCGGCGGGGCGACCGACGGGCGCGACCCGGCGCTCACCTGGCCGCGCGCCTTCCGCTCTTTCCAGATCGCCCACGCGCTGGAGCCGGTCGCGTGACCGCCGCCAGCCAACTTTGCCCCGCGCGGCCGGACGCAAAGCCGGTTCCCGCCTTTGCTGGCCGTCGCTCACTCGAGGAGGTTTCCCAATGAGGCCGTACGAAATCATCATGGCGCCCTACACGGTGTGGCTCGCGCCCGCCGGCACCGCCTTCCCGCTGATCACCGCCGCGCCAGGCGCGGGCTGGGTGCGGATCGGCACCAACGGCGATGCCAATTACGGCACCGGCGTCACGGTGACCCACAATCAGACCTTCGAGGAGGCGATCCCGGAAGGGGCCAACGCCGCGGTCAAGGCGAGCCGGGTGGAAGAGCAGCTGATGGTCGCCTTCACGCTGTGGGATCTGTCCATCGAGCAGTACGCCCTGGCGCTCAACGACGCGACGGTCACCACCGTGGCGGCCGGCTCGGGCACCGCGGGCACCAAGTCGATGGGGCTCTCAATGGGCTTCGGGGTCACCGAGCACGCGCTGCTGGCGCGCGGGGTTTCCCCCGAGAACGACGCGATGGTGGCGCAATACGAAGTGCCGCGGGTCTACCAGCGCGGCAATCCGGCGCCGGTCTACTCCAAGCGCTTGCCCTCGGGTCTGGCGTTCGAGTTCAAGGCGCTGGCCGACCTCGACGCCGCCAGCGACACCGAGCGCTTCGGCCGGGTCGTGCACCAGCACCAGGCGCCGCTGCCATGAGCGATCGGGCGACGCCGCTGCTCGACCTTTCGACGCTGGTCGCGCGGCCGGCCATCGCGATCGACGGCACGCGCTATTCGATGCGCTCGCCGGCCGAGCTGTCGATCGTCGAGAGCCACCGCTTCGCGCTCCTCGCCGACCGCGCCAACGCGGCGCAGCGGCCCGGCGGCGACGTGGCCGAGTTCGAGCTCGCGATCGACGAGATCGCCACCGGCGTGCTGGTCGACGTGCCGCCCAAGGTGTTCGCCAAGCTGACCGGCGCGCAGAAGCTGCAGGTGGCGGAGGTTTTTACCGGGCTTCTGCTGCGGACACGCCTGAGGGCGGCAGGAGCGATCGACCAGGCGATGGGCCACCCCTTGACTGGGGTGAGGTCCTCCCCCGGCTCCAGCGGTTCTTCGGCGGCACCGCCCGCGACTGGCTGGAGGGCACGCCTGTCGCAGCTGTTCGCGCTTACGTGACGATGCTTTCGCGCCTGCAAGCAGAAGAACGCCTGGCCGGGTTGAACGACGCCGCGGTCGCCGCCGGCCGGGTCGACCAGTTCGACGCCGCCCGGCACCTCGAGGGGCTCGAGTCCGCGGCGCGCGGAGCGGGACGCTCGGCGCCGGCGCGGGCGAGCGCCGGCCAGCTGGCGGGAATGGGGATCGGCCTCGTGAGCGTGCCGGCCAACGACGTCTCGGAGCCCGCTGAGAAGGCTTTGAGCGATGGCTGAAAGGCCTCTTTTCACGGCGGTCCTACCGCTCCGCTACTTGAGGACGTGCCGTGGCTGAGTCTCTGGGCGACGCGCTCCTCTACCTGCGCACCGACGATCGCGAGTTCACCGCCGGTGTCGCCAAGGCCGAGGGCCAGGCGCGGCAGCTGAGCGGCACGCTCGACAAGACCGCGGCGAGCGCCGACCGGGCGGGTGCGCAGCTCGCCGGCACCGGCCAGCGCGCGTCGACCGCGGGGGCGCAGTTCGATCAGGCCGGGCAGCAGGTGGTGAAGTCGTCCGGCGCCCAGCGGGCCGGGCTGCAGCAGCTGACGATGAATCTGAACGATATGGCGACGATGTACTCGCTCGGCGCCCGACCGATGCAGATCTTCGCCTCGCAGAGCGGCCAAGTTACCCAGGCGCTGCAGTTGGTGGCCGGCGGCGGCAAGGGCGTGCTCAGCATCCTGGGCAGCCCGTGGGTGCTGATGGCCACCACTGCGGCGACGGTGCTGCTGCCGCTGATCAGCAACCTGCTCGGGACCGAGGACGCGCTCGACAAGGTCGGGGACGCGGCCGAGGACGCGATGGCCAAGCTCAGCGAGGCGGTGACCCAGGCCAACCAGTTCCAGGGCGCGATCGACGCCAATCAGAAGAAGCTCATCGAGGGCCTGGCCGCCGAGGCGAAAGCGACCGAGGAGCTCCGCCAGGTCAGGCAGACTCTGGGCAACGTGTCGCTTTCCGGGCCGGAAGATCGCGGGACCCGAGCGGAGTTCACCCGGCGCATCGAGCGGCTCGAGGGCGAACGCGACGCGGCGCGGGCGCAGGTCGCCGAGGCCAGGCAGGGCTTCGCGAACATAGACGGCCTACGCAGCGCGCAGGGCGTCCAGGAGGCCAATCAGGAGCGTTTCCGCGACACGCCCGATCGGCCGGACCGGGTGCGCGAGCCGCGTGCCGACCGCACCGCGGAGCGCGAGGCGCTGCGGCTCGAGCGGACGGGAGAGCAGCACCAGAGCCGGCTCAACTCGCTGCAGGAGCAGACGATCTCACTGCGGCTGCAGATGGTCGACACGGTCGACGCGCGCGCCCAGCTCGAACACGAGGCGCTCAGCAGCGCCGTCGCCGAGCAGTTCCGGCAGATCGAGGCGAACCAGGATCTGAGCCTGGAGCAGAAGAACGAACAGCGCAGCCGCGTGCAGCTCAAGGAGGGCCTGGAGCGCCAGCTGATCGAGCAGCGGAAGAGCGAGGACCTGGCGGCGCAGCAATTGGAGATCGCCCGGGTCTCGATCGCCGGTGAAACCGAATTGGCCCAGTTGACGTCGCGCCTGGCCGACACTCGCGAGGAACGCCGCGCGGCCGAGCTCGAGATCCTCGACCTCGCCTACGAGCAGCGACGCCTGGAGCTGGCGCAGGTGCGCGACCACGCCGACAGCGAGGTCGCGCGCCGCAACGCCGAAACCGAGCTGGCGGGCCTCGACGTGCTGCAGGCCGGCGAGCGCGAACTGGTCAACCGCGAGAACGCGAGCCCGACCGAGCAGTACCTGCGCGACCTCGAGAACGTGGGCAAGAACCTCGATGACGAGCTGTCGAGCGTGGCGATCGACGGGCTCGAGCTGCTCCAGGACGAGCTCGCCGACACCATCCTCGGCGCCCAGTCGCTGGGCGATATGTTCACCGACGTCGCCGACTCGATCGTCGCCGACCTGTTGCGGATCGCGATCCAGCAGGCGATCATCGAGCCCTTGTCGAGCGCCCTGCTCGGCGGCGGCAGCGGCGAGGATGGCGATAGCGGGGGGTCGGGCCTGCTGGGCGGGCTGTTCGCGGGCCTGTTCGCGGGCGGCGGGCTGATCCCCACTGGCCAGTTCGGGATCGTCGGCGAGCGCGGGCCCGAGGCGGTGATCGGCACCACCAGCGGGGCGCGGGTGCTCTCCAATGCCGACACGCGAAGCACGGGCGCGCTGGGCGGCGGCGGCTCGAGCGTCACCCTCAATTTCAACGGCGCGGTCAGCAACGGCGCCGAGGTCCGCCGCTCCGCCGCGCAGGCCGGGGCCGCGCTCTCGCGGGTGCTCGCCCAGGGGAGGCGGGGGCAGTGACGACGGGCTCAAGCAGCGCAGCGGTAGGCTGCAAAAGCGTCTCGAGCAGCGCCGCGGGAGGCCGCAAGCAATGGCGCTGATGCTCGCCTCGCCGCTGTTCGACGACGTGCTGTTCCCGCTCGCGATCAGCCGGCGCAGCACCGTCGGCCCCGAATTCTCGACCGAGATCACCGAGACCGACGGCGGCTTCGAGCACCGCAACCAGAACTGGCAGGGCGGCCGGCTGCGCTTCGACGTCGCGCCCGGCGTGCGGATCGGCGCCGATTACGACACGCTGTTGGCCTTCTTCCGCTGCCGCGCGGGTGCCGCGCGCGGCTTCCGCCTGTGCGACTGGACCGACGATCGCTCGTGTCCCTGGGGCCAGGCGCCCGCGCCCACCGACCAGCTGCTTGCTACCGGCGACGGCGCGGGGCAGTTCTTCGAGCTCGTCAAGACCTACGTCTCGGGGCCGGTGAGCCAGGGACGGCGGATCACCCGGCCGGTCGTGGGCAGCGTGCGGGTGGCGCTGGGCGGGGTCGAGCAGTCGGCCGGGCCCGGCGCGACCTGGGCGGTCGACCACGACACCGGGATCGTCACCTTCCTCGATCCCCCGCCCGCCGGCGTGGCGGTGACCGCGGGGTTCCGCTTCGACGTGCCGGCGCGCTTCGGCACCGACAGCCTGGCGCCGACCTGGCTGTTCGAGGACGCCCATCAGGTCCCCGAGATCCCGATCGTGGAGATCCGGGAGTGAAAGCCGCGAAGTCCACAAGCGTACCGACGCCGAGCCGCCCGCTCTCCAGTAGCGGAGCGGTAGGACGTGAGTAGATTCGTCACTTACCCCAAGGCGGCGGAAGCCGACGCGACGATCCGGCGGTTCGAGCCCTCGCACTGGCTCGTCGACTTCCCGCTCTCGATGATGGCGACGCTGGTCACCGCCGGGCCGAACGCGCTCACCGTCCACGCGCTGTTCCGGCGCGAGGGCGACCTGATGGGCCTGATCTGGGAAACCGAGGACCGCCGCGACGCCGGCACCTTCGCCTACCCGCGGCGCAAGGACTACCGCGGCACGGTGCTCGAGTTCGACTGGGTCTCGACCGGGATCCGCGCGCTCGACCTCACCCAGGGGCCGACCCTGGCGGTGGAGACCTTCGCCGGCGCCACCCACCAGGTCCGGCTGTGGAACTACGCCACCAGCGGCACGCCGACCAACTGCCACATCCGGCTCGAGCTGAGCGCGGTCCTGGGCGGCTTCGACGTGTCCGGCGACCTTGGCGAAGCGATCGACTGGAGCGACGTGAAACGGCTGTTCATCAGCCTGATCCCACCCGGCTACGTCGAAGACTCCGCCACCCAGATCGGTGAGGCGGGCGGGCGGCTCGAACTCACCAACATCGCCGTCACCGGGCCCGGCTCGACGCTCCCGGTGCGCACCGCGCCGCTGCCCGCGCACGATCTGAAGATGACCGACGGGTTCGACAACGCCTACCCGTTCGCGCCCGAGCGCCTGGTCGAGCAGGTGCACCGGCTCGGCTACCGCGACTTCTACGTCCTCTATCTGGGGATCAGCAAGTTCCACGCGCTGAGCTGGAACGCCGGCGAGGGGCGCTACGTCGTCGACCCCGGCAAACCCGCGCTCAACGCGCCGACCGTCGCCTGGCTGACCGACTTCTTCGCCCGCCTGCACGCCAAGGGCTACACGGTCATCGTCTCGGTGAGCTTCGAGATCCTGGGCGAATACCTGCCCGACGCCTGGAACCAGCGCGACCACGCCGGCAACCTCGCGCGCTCGGGGTGGGTGCCGCCGTCGGGCTTCGTGCGGCCGACCAGCGCCGAGGGGCTGGACTATCTTGCCACCGTGTTCCTGGCCGCGCTGGCGCTGCTTCCCGCCGGCGCCGAGAAGCACTTCCAGATCGGCGAGCCGACCTGGTGGGAGGGCAGCTTCGGCGCCGGCGTCAACGCGCCGCACATCTACGATGCCGACACGCTCGCCCAGTACGCTGCCGAGACCGGGCTGTTCGCGCCGACGCCCTGGCTCAGCACGGTGCTCGAGCAGCCCGACCCGGTGCACCTGCCGTTCGTCGCCTGGTGCCGCGACCAGCTCGGCGAAGCGACCCATTTCCTGCGCGACCGGGTGCTGGCCGCCTACCCGGGCGCAACCTCCTTCCTGCTGCTCTTCCCGCCCCAGATCCTGCGCGACGGGGCGCCGCTGCTCTACGCGCTCAACTTCGCCAGGGCGTGGTGGAGCGAGGGCGAGTGGGACGTCCTGATGATCGAGGACTACGACTGGATCTCGGCCGGCCGGCGCTGGGACATGCGCAAAACCTGGCTGCTCGCCACCCGGGTGCTCGGCTTCCCGCTGGCGCGGATCCACTACTTCGCCGGCTTCAACCTGCTGCCCGCCACCACCTGGATCTGGCGCGAGACGGACCTGGCGATCATGGACGCCTTCGCCCGCGGTCCCGCGGCGGTCTACGTCTGGTCGCGCGAGCAGGTGCAGCGCGATGGCTGGCTGTTCGACCAGCGCGACTGGAAGCTGTTCGCTAGGGACACGCGCCTGGCGACCTGCTGGCGGATCGCGCGCGCCGACGGGGTGGTCGAGGCCTACACCAGCTTCGACCGGCCGCTGACGATCCCCGAAGCCGGTGGGGCCGACCTCACCTACTCGCCCGCGAACGGCTTCTCCGCTTCGCAGCTCGCCTCCGACGCCGAGATGAGCGTGGCCGACGTCGAGGTGCTCGGCGCGATCGACGCCGACGCGATCTCGGCCGAGGCGCTGCTCGCCGGGGTCTATGACGATGCGGAGGTCGAGATGGTCCTGGTCGACTGGGCCGACCCGGCGATCCCGCCGACGATCCTGCGGCGCGGGACGATCGGGACGATCAGCCAGAGCGGCGGCGGCTTCACCGCCGAGCTGCGCGGCCTGGCCCAGAAGATCCAGCAGCCGGTGATCGACGTCTATCAGCCCGAGTGCCGGGTCGATCTCTACTCGCCCCCCTGCGGCGTCGATCGCGCGGCGTTCGCGGTGCCGGCGGCGGTGACCGCGCTGACCGACGGGGCGCTCGGCGTCGGCTCGGACAACCGCACCTTTTACGCCGCCGCGCTGGGGCAGGCCGACGGTTGGTTCGACTACGCCGAGCTGTGGTGGACGGGCGGTGCCAATGCCGGGCTCAAGACCGAGGTGCGCCGGTTCGCCGAGACCAAGGTGGAACTGTGGGAGCCGATGGGCTTTGCCGTCGCGCTCGGCGACACGTTCACGATCCACGCCGGCTGCGACAAGCAGCTGGCAACCTGCATCGCCAAATTCGCCAACGTCCTAAATTTCCGTGGCGAGCCCTTCGTCCCCGGCCAGGACGACGTGCTCGCCTATCCGGATGCGGTCGCGTGAGCGCCGTTGCCGCCCTCTTCGTTCAGACCGACGGCTGCTACTTCGGCGTGCCGGGTGTCGATCCGTGGGACGAAGCTCGCGACGCACGACTATACGCCGGTCCGCAGCCGGTAGTGGCGCACCCTCCCTGCGAGCGTTGGGGGCGGATGTGGTTCGGTTCGCCGCGCAAGCCCGAACCTGAGAAGTACCGCCTCGGCGATGACGGCGGGTGCTTCGAGGCAGCGCTCGCCGCGGTGCGTCGCTGGGGCGGCATACTGGAGCATCCGGCAGACTCCAAGGCGTGGGCGCGCTTCGGCCTGAAGAAGCCACCTCGGGGGGGTGGCTGGGTTCAGGCCGACTCGAGTGGCGGGTGGACCTGCTGCGTCGAACAGGGCCACTACGGGCACGCTGGCAGGAAGGTCACTTGGCTCTACGCAAATTGCGTCGATCTGCCGGAGCTGCGCTGGGGCCATTCGGGGCAGCGCCTTTGCCCGGTGATGCTCAATCGTCACGGCTACGAGAAGGCGCGCCGCTGCGGGATCACCGGCCGGATCGGGGGCAAGAGCAAAAAGGATGCTAGGGGCGCCACACCGAAGCCCTTCCGCGATCTGTTGATCGCAATCGCTTGCTCCGCTGTTCAGCGAGAAGCTGCATGATCGCCCGGGCCATGATCGTCGCCCAGGCGCGCACTTGGCTCGGGACGCCGTTCCACCACCAGGGGCGGGTCAAGGGCGTGGGGGTCGATTGCGCCGGGCTGATCCTGGGCGTCGCCGCCGAGCTCGGCGTTTCGATCGAGGACCGCAGGGGCTATGGCCGGCAGCCCGACAGCGACGAGCTGATCCTGCTCTGCCGGCGAGAGGCGGCCGAGATCAGGTCGAGTGAGGCGCGGCCCGGCGACTTCTACCTGATGGCTCTGAAGGGGCGCCCCCAGCACCTCGCCATCGCCACCGACAAGGGCGTCATCCACGCTTTGGCCCCGCAGCGCCGCGTCGTCGAACACCGGCTCGACCGCTACTGGGCGTCCTGCATCACCAGCGCCTTCGCCTTCGCCTGGGCGGCCGACTGATGGCCAGCCTGGTCCTCACCGCCGCCGGCTACGCGCTCGCGGGCGGTGCCAAAGCCGGCATCTGGGGGTCGGTCGCGGCGCTTGCCGGGGGGATCGTCGGTTCGCGGATCGACCAGGCGCTGTCTTCCCCGGTCAGGAGCGAAGGGCCGCGGCTCAGCGACCTCGCGGTGCAGGCCAGCACCTACGGCGAGGTCATCCCACGGGTGTTCGGCCCCGAGAACCGGATCTCGGGCAACGTGATCTGGTCGACCGGCCTCGTCGAAACCAAGTCGACCGAAAGCAGCGGCGGCAAGGGCGGCGGGTCGCGGAGCGAGACCACCAGCTACACCTACCACGTCGATTGCCAGATCGCGCTGTGCCGCGGGCCGATCGTACGGATCGGGCGGATCTGGGCGGACGGCAAGCTGTTCATGGACGCCGACGGGGTCCAGCAGCAGGCCAACGCGATCCGGGTGTACCTGGGCACCGATGACCAGCTCCCCGACCCCTTGCTCGAAGCGGCGATCGGGGCCGGCGAGACGCCCGCCAATCGCGGCCTTGCCTACGTCGTCTTCGACCATCTCGAACTGGAGGATTTCGGCAATCGGATCCCGCTGTTCACCTTCGAGGTGGTGGCGCACGAGAGCGCCACCGTCGCCACCGTGATCGACGAGCTGTGCACGGCCGCGAACGTGCCCTACCTCGACGCCGCGCGCACCGAGTTCCTCGACCTCAGGGGCTACGTGCTCTCGCGCTCCTCGACCGTTCGCGAGTCGCTCGAGCCGCTGCGCAGCGCCTTCTTCTTCGACGTCTCCGAGGTCGAGGGCGAGCTGCAAGTGTTCCCGGCCGATTCCAACCCTGTCGCGCGCGTCGGCTTCTGGGAGCTGGGGGCGCACCCGCAGGGTTCCGAGCGGCCGGCGCCCTACCAGGCGAGCCGCACCGCCAGCGCCGAGCTGCCGCGCCAGGTCAACGTCGTCTTTCACGATCCGGCCCGCGACTACCAGGAGAATTCGATGCCCGCCCGCCGCGCGACGGTCTCCAGCACGGCCGACCTCACCGTCGAGCTGCCGCTCGTGCTGACCGCGAGCGAGGCGAAGTCGATCGCCGAGCAGCTGCTCTCGTCGGCCTGGCTGCGGCGGCTGACCGGCTCCACCCAGCTGCCGATCTCCTTCCTCCACGTCGAGCCGGGGATGAAGGTGGTGGTGCCGTTCGCCGACGGCATCGACCGCACCTTGCGGGTCGAGCGCAAGGAGGCACGGGTGCCGGCCTACTCGGTGATCGAGTTCGAGAGCGACGGCGCGCTCGCGCTTTCCCGCCAGGCGAGCTCCGCGGGCGCGCCGGTGCGGGCGCAGGAGGTGCGCCTGCCGGGGCCGACCACCGCCTGGCTGCTCGACCTGCCGATCCTGCGCGACCAGGACGATTATTCGGGCTTCTACGCGGCCGGCAACGGCCCGCTGCCGGGCTGGCGCGGCGCGGTGCTCTACCGCTCGCTCGACGCCGGCGCGAACTATTCCCCGCTGCAGGAGCTGGCGGTGGGCGCGACGATCGGCGCCACGCTCGACGCGCCCGAGGGGGTTCTGGCCGCCGCCAGCCCGCACTTCTGGGACGAGGGCAGCAACGTCACGGTCACGCTCACCGACCCGGCCGACACGCTCGAGGGGCGCAGCGCGGCCGAGGTGCTGAACGGCGCCAACGCCTGCGCGATCGGCGGCGCCGCCGGTTGGGAAGTGCTCCAGTTCCGCGAGGCGGAGCTGATCGCGCCTGGGCCGGGAGCGGGGGCGACCTACCGGCTCTCGGGGCTGCTGCGCGGCCGCAAGGGCACCGAGGCCGCGATCGCCGGGCACGGACCGAACGAGGCCTTCGTGCTGCTGTCGGGCGCTCCCGGCAACGTTGCGGGGGTCTACCGGCCGGACATCGCCGCTTCCGAGACCGGGCTCACCCGGGCCTACAAGGCGGCCTCCTCGGGCACGCTGCTCAGCGACGCGCCGGTGATCGACTTCACGCTGGAGGGCCGCTGGGCGCGTCCCTACCCGGTAGCGCACGTCGGCGGCAGCCGCGACGGCGCCGGCGACCTGGCGATCGCCTGGATCCGCCGCACCCGGCTCGAGGCGCCCTGGCAGGACGGGGTCGACGCCCCGCTCGGCGAGGCCAGCGAGGCCTACGAACTCGAAGTGCTCGCGGGGCCGAGTGGAGGTGGGGCTGGAACGGTGCTGAGAACCGTCTCGGCGACCGCTCCGGCGCTTGTCTACACCGCCGCGCAGCAGGTCGCCGATTTCGGCTCGGCCCAGGCGCAAGTGACGGTCCGGATCTACCAGCTCAGCGCCCGGGTCGGGCGCGGCCTGCCCAAGGAGGCGACGCTCTGATGCCCACCACCAACCTTGCTCTGCCGCTGCTCGACGAGGCGCAGGCCCAGAAGACGGTGACCCACAACGAGGCGCTGCGGCTGCTCGACGTGCTGGTCCAGGGCGCGGTCGAGGACCGGGTGCTGGCCGCGCCTCCGGCCGCGCCGGCCGACGGTCAGGCGTGGATCGTCGGGCCGGCCGCGAGCGGCGCCTGGGCGGGCGAGGAGGACCGCGTGGCGGTGTGGTTCGGCGCGTGGCGCTTCCTCACGCCGCGCGCGGGCTGGCGCTTCTGGGACAAGGCCGCCGGCGCGCTGGTGGTGTTCGACGGCACGGCCTGGGCCGCGCTCTGAGCTGAGCTTTTCACGAAAGGACAAGACGATGGCGGGTTTCGGTTTCGGGTTCAGCTACCGGCGCGAGCGCCGGGCCTCCCCCAGGGCGGCGCGGATCGTGGTCGCGGCGATCACCGGCGCGAGCGACAACGGCGCGCTCGACGGGCAGACGCTGAGCGCACCGTTCGTCGCGACCGGGACCTACGCCAGCGCCACCCGGCAGTGGCGGGTCGGCGGGGCGGCCGTCGCGGGGGCCACCGCGGCGCAATTGCTGGCTGATGCGACCGCGCTGGGGCTCACCCACCGCGAGCCGATCAGCTGCCTCATTCGCCTGCTCGACGCCGAGGGCGCCGAGATCGCGCGGGCCGAGCCGAGCGTGCTGTTCTTCGTGCCGCTGGTGGCGAATGTCTCGGCGGTGACCGCCACGGTGCTCGAGGGCGGGACGCTGGTCTACCGCGTCAGCCTGCCGCGCCCGGTCGATGATTTCGATGCGCCGGTTTGGGTGACCTACCTGCACCAGCAGAACGACACGCACAGCAATCCAGGCGACGCAGCAGACCTCGCTCTCGGCTTCGTCAGCGACGTCAGTCTGCCTTTCGCGGTCGGGCAGCAAGACCTGGATGTCTCGTTCGGAACGATCGACGACATCTTCGTCGAGCCCGCTTACGAGGGTTTCCGGTTCACCATAACTGATGCCTCGCCTGGTATCTTGCTGGGCACCATCTCGGCGACGGCCGAGGTGATGAGCGAGGATTTCGACCCGGCACCGGGCGAGTTCAGCATCGCGGATGCCTCCGTGCTCGAAGGCGACTCCGGCACGACGCCGGCGTTCATCCCCTGGAGCCGGGCCAACGGCAGTTACGGCGCGGGCTCCTTCGATCTCACGTTGGAACTCCCTGGTGGTGCCGGCGGGCTCTCTGGCGCCGACGTAAGCGGGCCGCTGACCGTCACGATCGACTTTATCGACGGTCAGACGAGCGGCAGCGCGCTGGTGACGAATATCGTCGGCGACACCGCTGTCGAGGGCAACGAAGTCGGCACGGTGACGATGTCCAACCTGGTTCTGCCGAGCGGGACGATCGACAATGGCACCGCCACTCTCACGGTGATCGGCGATGATTCGGGCGCAAGCGTCGCCACCAGTGTTTCGCAGTACGGCATCACCTACAGTTTCAGCGAGGCGCGTCCCGTTTCGCAATATCCCGTCACCGGCGACTTCCAGGTGGAAGGGACGGTCACGATTGTTGGGATCAGCCCGGCTTCAACGGCGGTCAGCGGCACCTACTCCAACGGCACGGCCTATACCAGTCAGGAGGTGAACGGCGCTCAGCTCAACCCTGGCAACCGCGCCGATGCGGGCGGCTCGAAGGCGAACAATTCGGGCAACCGCCAGGGATACAATGGCATCCCGTCGATTTCGGGGACCTACTCAGGCGTGGCCTACACCTCGTCGCTCAACGTGCACCCGAGCAAGACCGGAGCGCCGCTGGTCGTCACGAATGGCACGGTGGTGATGCAGACGACCAATCTGAGCCCGAACACCAGCATCCGCCCAGGCGGGCTCGACATGACAGTGCTGACCGTGGTCGATGCTCTCGGATCGCCGACCGTGCTACGTCCCGGCCAGGCTTCCTCGACGAAGACCCACGCCTTCGATTACGCCGATCTCGACATCTCGATCCTGCAAAGCGTCGCCAGGCCGGCAGGCACTCCGGCGTTCGATAGCTTCCTCGCGGCGATCAAAAAGCCGCTCCCGTTTCAGATCACCGACAGCGTCAATGGCGAAACGGCACAGCCTAAGAATAACGGCGGCGACTACGTTCGCGACATGGCAGCCCCGCGCTGCTTGGCCATGCTCGCGATGCACCTTGACTGGACCGATGACGAGACGCGCCAGCTTGCGGCCTGTGTGCATAACGACATGATCGACATTGCCGATCGGATCATCGAAGGCGGCACGGTCGGGGCGGTCGGCAGTGTCTCAGGGGGGAACGGTGCGTGCTGGAAGGGTCCTTCTCTATACCTCGGCACGGCGATGGTCGAAAATGCCACCACCCTGCCTGAGGCAACCGCTAGAAGTGTCGAGTTGACCGAGGTCTGTGCCGATCCGTATGTCGTGCCCGAGAACTGGCAGCATCAAAAGCTGACCCGCGAGCACGTTGATGTGACACAGGCGTGGACCAGCATCACTGGTAGTACGGGAGCCGGCAGCGGCAATGACGGCGCGCCCAACGTTCCGCTGTGGATGGTCGATGCGGTCGAGTTCTTAGGCAACGGCTCGGCGCTCTATGGTGTCGGGATCGATTACCCCGCCGAGTATCGTGCCGTTTGCGACAAATCGAGCCTGCCGGGGATCATCGCCACTTACCTCGCCGCGCCGGCCTGGGACCTGTGGAACCGCCCCGAGATGAAGCACTACGCCGACATGGCCCGCCACCGCCAGGAGATCGAAGGGGATTGGGGCACCAAGACCGGGTCCAATGATATCAACGCCTATGAAGCGCTGCTGCTCGAAACACTCTGGCCGGTGGACAATGCGCCGCCGACGCTGGAGGCGGGCAAATATCTGCCCGGAGCCACCGACGCGACCGTATGGCTACGTTTCAGCCGCGCGCTGGACATGAGCCAGGCGTTCAATCCGGCGCACTTTGTCATCGAGGTGGACGGGGTTCCCGTCACCGGCGTAACGATGGCACCTGCGGTCTCCGACATTCCCCATGGCGTCTTTGGCACGAATGTCGGCCTCAAAGTGGCCAGCGTCCTCCCGCGCAGCGGGGTCACTGTCAGCTACACCGGTGGTTCGGCGCTTCGCAGCGTGCCTGAGCTGGTGAACGTCGCGCCGTTCACCGATCAGCCCCTGATCGACGTGACGCCGCGCACCGCCCACGCCGAGGTTGTCTCGGCAACCAGTGGCGGTCTCAACGCCTACCGCACGCCGATCGGCCCGACCGCCGATCCGATCGCCAACGCCGACTGGTTCCTGGCGATGATGGAGATCAAGACCGCCGCAACGCACCTGCCGAACGGCGCCGCGTTCCTCCGCGATGACAACGGCACCACCGGCACCTTCAACGCCTATGCCACCAACGGCACCGGGATGATGCGGGTGGCCGGCGCCGCCGGGACCTATCGCCACGACACCTTCTTCCAGGCGGGCGACCTCAACCAGGACGGCATCCTGCTGTTCTACTTCAACCGGGTCAACAGCGCCGCCCGCGCGGCCTTCTGCAAGGCCGGTTCGATCCGCGAGCCGACCTCGGGCTGGACCGGTACGCCCAGCGCGAACACGGGAGTCAAGAGCCTGTTGCCGATGTTCGAGGGCGGCATCTACTGGGGCGGGTTCAACAACCTTAACTTCGGCGGGCGGATGTCCAAGCTGCTGCTGCACATCGGCACTGGCGCGGGGCCGTTCGACAATCTTTCCGCCCAAAGCTCGGCCACCGCGTTCGCCGGGATCGTCCCTGGACTCGACTGGGATGAGCGGGGCGAGGCGATGTCGAACCGGCTGGGCCTGGGCAGCGTCCCCCCGCAATATCTCTGGATGGTCAAGAACGGCCAGGAGAACGGCGAGTTGGAGAATCTTGGCACCGGCAAATACCTGTCGATGCGGCCGCAGCGCAGTGAAGCGGCCAATCGGTTCGTCCTGACGTGAGGCGGCAGGCGAACTGCTGGCCCTGGCGCGCCTTGAGCGCCCAGGCCGGATCAATCTGAACAAGCAACGGAGGAAGGCAATGGCTGACAATTTTGCAAACGTGCTCCCCGGCATCGGGGACCCGGCGCACGACATGTTCCTGATCACGCCCGACGATACGACCGAAATCGCGAAGCTGCCCCAAGCGGTGCGGTTCGACAGTGCTGGGCAGGTGACGCTGCGCGCCAGCCGGAGCACCGCCGACGTGGTGATCAACGTGGTGGCCGGCGAGGTGATCGCGGTGCGCCCCAGGTTCATTCGCGCCACCGGCACCACCGCCATCGGGATCCACGGCCTGGTCTGATCCGGAAGCGCCTACCCCACCGCCGTCCGGCCTCGGCCGGCGGCAGGGGTGGCCGAGGCGCAGCAACGCCTCGAACCGCGAGAACTGCACTCGCACCTTTGGCTGGCGCGCCAGCCTCCAGCTCCCCCGGCCGATCGACGGGAGCAGCGATAGGTGCACAAGATGAAGGAAGAGTTGAGGCCGGATTCGACGCCCGAGCCGCAAGCGCCGGTGCGGCCGGTCCACCCGGTTGCGCCCTGGCGCGGCGGCAAGCGGGCGCTCGCCGGGCGGATCGCCGAACGGATCGCGGCGGTGCCGCACACGCGATACGTCGAGCCCTTCGTGGGGATGGGCGGGGTGTTCTTCCGCCGGCCCCAGCGCGCCAGGCTCGAGGTAATCAACGACCTCAGCCGCGACGTGGTCAATCTGTTCCGGATCCTCCAGCGCCACTACCAGCAGCTGCTCGACGTGCTGAAGTGGCAGACCTACAGCCGCGCCGAGTTCGACCGCCTGATCGCCACCGACCCCGAGACGCTGACCGATCTGGAGCGCGCCGCGCGGTTCCTCTACGTCCAGGTGACCAGCTTCGGCGGGATCGGCCGCAATTTCGGGATCGACTTCGCCCGGCCGCGCTGGGACCTCACCCGGATCGTGCCGCTGCTCGAGGACGTGCACCTGCGCCTCGCCGGCGTGCTGATCGAGCGCCTGCCCTTCGCGACGTGCATCGCCCGCTACGACAGCCGGCCGGGCACCCTGTTCTACTGCGACCCGCCCTACTGGGGCTGCACCGACGACTACGGCAAGGGGCTGTTCTCACCCGCCGATTTCGAACTGCTGAGAGACCTTTTAGAGGCAATTCAAGGGCGCTTCATCCTGTCGCTCAACGACACGCCCGAGGTGCGCTGGATCTTCGGCCGCTTCAAGCTGGAGGAGGTGGGGCTGAGCTATCGGCTGAGCGGCAAGGCGACGCCCGCGCGCGAGCTGATCATCAGTGGCCCTTAGCGTGCCGAGCCCGGCCGGCGGTCGATCTCGCTGTCGAGGACTAGGCAGCCTTCGCCTGCTGCCCGTTGCAGCTCGAAGCGCAGTGCGGCGAGCTGGGCAAGGTCCTCGACCGTCGACAGGCAGCGGCGGGAGCCAGGGATCTCGTCTCCCGCCTCGTCAACGATGTAGAGATAACCCCGCATGGTCCGCGGCATCCCACCGCCACACGCCTGGCGAAACGCCAGCGATCAGGCTGTGCGCAATCGAGACACTTGCGCGCTGGCGCAGGCAGAGCTGCGGCCCTCGTGCCGGTGCTCTAGAATGTCTTGTCAAAGACTCCAGAACGTCGTGTCACGCTACAGTCGGGTCAACGCGGCAGCGCCGGCCGCAGCATGACGAAAACCCGGCGTTTACCTGATGTTTACCATAGGTGGCGATGAACGGACCTCACGGACGGGCGGCTGGTGGCCCGGATGCATTAAGGGGAAGATCATGGCCATGGTGACGAACACATTTGCCGACGCCGCGCGCCTTGCGGGGGGCGCTATCTACGCGGTGCCGTTCGCCGGCGGGCTGATCGCCGCCGCCAGCGATGGCGACGGGGATGCGTGCCATGCTCTGGGCGTGGCTCTTTCCACGGGCATCGGGGAGCATCGCGACCTGATCGAAGCGCACAAATGGTTCAACCTGGGGGCCATGTACGGGTGCGAAGATGCGGGCTGGTCGCGCGCCGACATCGCCGCGGAGATGAGCCGCGGCCAGATCGCGGAGGCACAGCGCCGCGCCCGGGAGTGGCTGGGCGGCGAGATGCGACGAGCTGCCTGACAACGCCGCGCGCGCATCATCCCTTGCGGAAGGGGGTTAGCTCGCCGAGATGGAGCTGGTCGAGCTCGACGCCCATGCCTTCGCGCTCGAGATAGTCCGCGACCGCGACGCGAAAGCCGGGATCGGCGATGTAGTGCATGCTGGTGGTAGCCACCGGTTCGTAGCCGCGCGCCAGCTTGTGGCCGCCTTGGGCGCCCGCCTCGACCCGGTCGAGTTTGAGATCGATGGCAATGTCGATCGCTTGGTAATAGCAAAGCTCGAAGTGCAGGAAGGGTTTGTCGACCAGGCAACCCCAATAGCGCCCATATAGCGCATCGGGACCCACAAAGTTGAGGGCGCCGGCAATGGGCAGGCCTTGGGCAAGGGCCATGATCAGGACGACCTGCTCACCCAGGCGCTGGCTGAAGAGATCGAACGCCTCGCGGGTCAGGTAAGGGCTACCCCATTTGCGCCTGCCGGTGTCCTGATAGAATCGCCAGAAAGCGTCCCAATGGTCGTCGCGGATATCCGCGCCGCGCAGCCAGCGGATGGTGACGCCGTCTTGCGCTGCCTGCCGCTCCTTGCGCAGGGTCTTGCGCTTGCGGGACGCCAATTCGCCGAGAAAGGCGTCGAAGTCCGCATAGCCTCGATTGTGCCAGTGGAACTGGAGGTCGCGGCGCTCCAGCCATCCTGCCGCGGAGAACAGAGGGACCTGCCGCGGCTCGATGAAGGTGGCGTGGGCCGAGGAGAAGCCCTGCCGCTTGCACAGCGTGGCCGCAGCATTGAGGAGCGGGATTGCGAGCGCCTCGTCCCGCAACAGCAGACGCGGACCGGTCGCTGGAGTGAACGGCGCGGCAATCTGCAGCTTGGGGTAATACCTGCCGCCGGCCCGGCGCCAGGCATCGGCCCAGGCGTGATCGAAGACGTATTCACCTTGGCTGTGGCTCTTGGCGTAGGCAGGCAAGGCGGCAAGCAGCGTGCCGGTCGCATCCTCGATGACCAGCGGGGCGGGGATCCAGCCGGTCCCCGGACCCACGCTGCGCGAATCCTCGAGCGCGGTCAGGAAGGCGTGGCTGACGAAGGGGTTACCGGCGGTCAGCGCATCCCACTCGGCCTGCGGCAGCGAGCCCACTGAGGGCGCAAGGCGGGCGGTGAGGTCTCCTTCGGCCATGGCCAAAATGTAGCATACTTCGGCAGATCTTGGAGCGTGGATCTAACGCGCGGCGCCGGGCGCGCACACCTTCTGCCCGGAGGGGATGCCCACCGCCCAGGCGCGATCCTGCTCGCCGATCGGCGCCTCGCCCGCCCCCAGGTCGCGGGACACCAGCGCCCGGCGGCCGGCATTCCTGCCAGGCGCACACAAGCATGTTGCCAAGCATGTTGCAGGGCCACGCCAAGCCGCTCGGCAGCCTGCGGACTATGGGCGCCTGCGCTTGGACTGGCGCTGGAAAAGTGCGGAACCAGCGAGACATCGCATCCACGCCCCGGGCTTTTCTATCGGTGCGACAGACAACGAAAGCTTTTCCCTTGTGACGGACGCTCAGAAGGCATCGAGCGGCAGACCGATGGTATCCTCCGAGCTTGTTGCCGCGTCGGTCATGCAGGAGGCATCGATCCGGTCGTGGCGCAGCCCGGCGACGAAGGTCGCCGTCGTCCAGCGACCATGCGCAACGGCAGCGACCACGGCGCTGGCCTTGAGGCAGCGACCATAGCCCCGGGCCATGTTGGTGGCAGCCGCGGTCGATCGACTCCGCGCAACAGGCTCTTGTCATCCATGCCGACCTGCGTCCCAGCCACCATCATGCATCAGGAAATTCGCTCAACAGCAACCAACCCCCGTGATTCAATCACTCGGTGACCCGCTCCGGTGCCGTCGGCCTGGGGGACTTGGTATGATCTTTGCGGAGAACGTGCGTGCCAAGATGACCGATTGCCAGTGCGGCGGGAAAAGGTTACTCAAGTAACCATCAGTGCGAGAGGAGGAGTGCATGGCAGACCTGTTCGACAACCCCGCCGGGCTTGACGGCTTTGAGTTCGTTGAATTCTGTGCGCCGGACAAGGGCGTGCTGGAACCGGTATTCCGCGCGATGGGCTTCAGCCACGTCGCCAGCCACCGGGCCAAGGACGTGCACCTGTGGCGCCAGGGCGGCATCAACCTCATCGCCAATTACCAGCCGCGCAGCGCCGCCTGGTTCTTCGCCCGCGAGCACGGCCCCAGCGCCTGCGGCATGGCGTTCCGCGTGCGCGACGCGGCGCACGCCTATGCCTATCTGCTGGAGAAGGGCGCCGAGCCGGTGGCGGTGGAGACCGGGCCGATGGAGCTGCGCCTCCCCGCCATCCGCGGCATCGGCGGGGCCATCGTCTACCTGGTCGACCGCTATGCGGGTGACGCCGGCGAGGGCACGTCGATCTACGATATCGACTTTCATTACCTGCCCGGCGTCGAGCGCTACCCGGTGGGCGCCGGGCTCAACCGCATCGATCACCTGACGCACAACGTCTATGCCGGGCGCATGGGCTATTGGGCGGAGTATTACCAGTCGCTCTTCAATTTCCGCGAAATCCGCTATTTCGACATCAAGGGCGAATACACCGGCCTCACCTCGCAGGCTCTGACCGCGCCCGACGGCAAGATCCGCATTCCGCTCAACCAGGAAGGCGAAGGCGGCAAAGGTCAGATCGAGGAATTCCTGCGCGCCTTCAGGGGCGAGGGGATCCAGCACATCGCGCTCGTCACCGACGACCTGCTCGGCGCCTGGGACCGGCTGAAGGAGTTCGGCGTGCCGCTGATGAAGGCGCCCCCCGCGGCCTATTACGAGATGCTGGACGAGCGCCTGCCGGGCCACGGCGAACCGGTGGACGAGCTGCAGAGGCGCGGCATCCTGCTCGATGGCTCCACCGAAGGCGGCGCCCCCCGCCTGCTGCTGCAAATCTTCGCCGAGGCGCAAGTCGGGCCGGTCTTCTTCGAATTCATCCAGCGCAAGGGCGACGAAGGCTTCGGCGAAGGCAATTTCAAGGCCCTGTTCGAGAGCCTGGAGCGCGACCAGATCCGCCGCGGCGCGCTGAAAATCGAGGAGACCGCCTGATGAGCCTGCCTGTTTCTGGCCCCGCTTCCGGGCCCGCCCCGCTGCAGGGCTTCCACCATGTCGCTTACCGCTGCAAGGATGCCAAGGAGACGGTGGATTTCTACCGCCAGACGCTCGGCATGACCTTCCAGCTCGCCATTGCGGAGGACCAGGTGCCCTCCACCGGCGAGCCGGACCCGTACATGCATGTCTTCCTCGAAGCGGGGAACGGCAACGTGCTGGCCTTCTTCGAACTGCCCACGCGCGAGGCCATGGGCCGCGACGAGAAGACTCCCAAATGGGTGCAGCATATCGCCTTCCGGGTCGGCTCGATGGACGAATTGCTGGCCACCAAGGCGCACCTGCAGGGGCTGGGGCTCGACGTGCTCGGGCCCACCCATCACGGCATCTTCAAGTCGATCTACTTCTTCGATCCCAACGGCCACCGCATCGAGCTGGCCGCCGATATCGGCACGCCTGCGCAGATGGCCGCGTTGCGCGAAGTGGCCGACGACATGCTCGAGGAATGGAGCCGCACCCGCAAGGCCCCGCGCCACGCCGCCTGGCTGCACGAGGCGATCGCGCAAGGGGCCTGAGCCGTGCGCCTGTACGGCTATTTCCGCAGCTCGACCTCATACCGGCTGCGGATCGCGCTCAATCTGAAGGGCGGGGAGTACGAAAGCCGACCGGTAAACCTGCGCGATGGCGAGCACCAGGCTGCGCCCTATCGCAGCCGCAATCCGTTTGGCAGCGTACCGATGCTGGAGGCGGGAGGGCGCGACCGGGCGCAGAGCATGGCGATCCTGGAATGGCTCGACGAGGCCTATCCGGACGCGCCCCCGCTGCTGCCCCGGGACATCGAGGACCGCTTCACGGCCCGCGAGCTCGCCCACGCCATCGCCACCGAGCTGCACGCTCCGCTCAACCTCAAGGTGCTGCGCTACCTGCAGCACGAAATGGGCCAGGAGCAGGCGGCGATCGATGCCTGGTACCGCCACTGGCTCGGCGTCACGTTGGGCGGCGTCGAGGCGCGGTTGGAACAGCTCGCCACCGGCGACTTCCTGTTCGACGCCCCCGGGCTGTTCGAGGCGGTGCTGGTGCCCCAGCTCTACAACGCCCGCCGCTTCGCCTTCGATCTTTCCGCGATGGGACGGATGACGCGGATCGAGGAAGCGTGCATGGCACTTGCAGCATTCGAGATGGCGCATCCGGACAACCAGCCCGACGCGCGCTAACGGGGGGGAGAAGACATGAAGCTGGCCAGCCTCAACCACGGCCGCGACGGACGACTGGTGGTCGTCTCGAAGGACATCACACGCTATTGCGAGGCCGCCAACATCGCCCCCACGCTGCAGGCCGCGCTCGACGATTGGGCCATCATCGCCCCCAAGCTGGAAGCGCTCTACCGCGACGTCGAGCACCGTACCGTGCCCTGCCAGCGCTTTCATGAAAACCGCGCGCACTCGCCGCTGCCGCGCGCCTACCAGTGGGCGGATGGCTCGGCCTACATCAACCACGTCGAATTGGTCCGCCGCGCCCGCGGCGCCGAGCTGCCGGCGACCTTCTACACCGACCCGCTGATCTATCAGGGCGGCTCGGACGATTTCCTGGCGCCGCGCGCGCCCATCCCGCTCGCCGACGCGGCCTGGGGCTGCGACATGGAGGGCGAGGTCGCCTGCATCACCGACGACGTGCACATGGGCACCACCCCGGAAGAAGCCGCCGAGCACATCAAGCTGCTGATGCTGGTGAACGACGTTTCCCTGCGCGGCCTCATTCCCGGCGAGCTGGCCAAGGGCTTCGGCTTCTTCCAGTCCAAGCCCGCCACCGCCTTCTCGCCGGTCGCAGTGACCCCCGACGAGCTTGGCGAGGCCTGGCGGGGCAGCCTCGTGCGCCTGCCGCTGATGGTGGATTACAACGGTCAGCCCTTCGGCCGCGCCGAGGTGGGCGAGGATGCGACCTTCTCACTCGCCGACCTGGTCGCCCATGCCGCGCGCACCCGCAACCTGGGCGCAGGGTCCATCATCGGTTCGGGCACCATCTCCAACAAGGGCGCCGATGGCGGCCCAGGCACGCCGGTGAGCGAAGGCGGCCGCGGCTATTCGTGCATCGCCGAGATCCGCACTATCGAGACCCTCGTCCATGGCGAGCCGCGCACCCCCTTCATGGCCCCGGGCGACACGGTGCGCATCGAGATGCGGGGCAAGGATGGCAAGTCGATCTTCGGCGCGATCGAGCAGAAGGTGGTGCCAGCCGGTTGATGCTCGGCGGCCGGGCGTTGATGATACATCGTCACCTTGTCGGCCCGCAGGCGCTTCCTACATTGGCTCCAGCAACCCGCAAATTGCCGGAACGCGAGGCCCGCACGGCGCCATCCGCGCGCCTTGTCGCCTCGCATCCAGCGTCTCTAGGAGCGTTCCCGATGATCGAACCGCGTCCCTTCACCACCCTTGGCGGCGCCAACCACGGCTGGCTCGATGCCAATTTCCACTTCTCCTTCGCCGATTACTACGACCCTCTCCGCCTCAACTGGGGCAAGCTGCGCGTCTGGAACGATGACATCATCGCCGCCAAGTCCGGCTTCCCGCCGCACCCGCACCGCGACATGGAGATCATCACCTACGTCCTGGAAGGCGCGATCACCCACGAAGACAGCCTGGGCAATCGCGGCCGCACCGAGGCGGGCGACGTCCAGGTGATGAGCGCGGGCACGGGCATCACCCACGCCGAATACAATTTGGACGACGCGCCCACCCACTCCTTCCAGCTGTGGATCATGCCCGACAAGCCGGGCGGCGCGCCGCGCTGGGACACCCGCAAGTTCCCCAAGGACGCCCGCAAGGGCAGCTTCGTGGCCCTCGCCAGCGGCCACCAGGCGGAGATCACGGGCGAAGGCGCGCTCCCCATCAACGCCGACGCCCGCGTCCTGGGCGCCACGCTCAAGGCCGGCGACAGCGTGCGCTACGCGCTCGGCGCGGCCAGGAAGGGCTATCTGGTGGCGGCCAGGGGCGCGGTCGAGCTGGGCGGCGTGCGCCTGGCCGAACGCGACGGCGCGGCCATCGCCGAGGTCGAGACGCTCGAGGTCACCGCGCTGGCGGATGCCGAGCTGGTGCTGGTGGATACCGCCTGATCGCGGTTACGGCGAGCCGATTGACCGGCCGGCAGGGCGCGCGCCTGCCGGCCGACGCGCACGACGAGCCTCATGTCACAGGCCCCGGCCGGGGCTGCCCGGCGACCCGTCCATGGCCGGCATGGCGGCGCGCACGGCAGTAGCCGAGGCCTGGAAGGCAGCAATCTCCTCGTCGGATAAGTTCGGCACCAGCACCCGCTGCACGCCGTCCGCGCCCAGCACGCATGGCAGGCTGAGATACAGGTCCGCGATCCCGAACTGCCCGGTGAGCATGACCGATACCGGCAGCACCGCGCGCTCGTCGCGCACGATCGCCTCGCAGATACGCACGATCGCCGTGGCGATGCCGAACGAGGTGTAGCCCTTGCCTGCGACGATCTCGTAGGCGGCATCGCGCACCTGCGACGCCACCTCGGCCGGATCCAGTTCCTCGCCGGGCAAAGCGAACTCGCCGAGCTTCAGCCCGCCGATCCGCAGGCTGGAGAACGCGACCATCTCGCTGTCGCCGTGCTCGCCGAGCACCATCGCGTCGATCGAGGCGGGCGCGATCCGCAAGCGATCCGCCAGCTCCTGCCGCAACCGGCTGGTATCGAGCAGCGTCCCGGTGCCGATCACCCGCGCCGCCGGCAGCCCTGAGCGACGGCAGGCCACCAGCGCCATCAGATCGACCGGGTTTGCCGCCACCAGGATGATGCCGGCGAAGCCCGCGACGACGAGCTGGTCCACGCACTCCCCCACGATCGCTGCGCTGCGGGCGGCCAGCGACAAACGGCTCTCGGATCCGTGCGTCGCCGCACCCGCCGTGACGACCGCGATGCCGGCCGCCCCGGCGTCGGCGTAGGTCCCGGCCCAGAGCCGGGCCGGGCGGGCGAGGGCGTTGGCGTCGCGCAGATCGGCAGCCTCGGCCCGGGCGAGGGCTTCGTTGCGGTCGATCAGCACGATCTCCTGGAACAGCGCGCGCAGCATCAGGGCATAGGCCGCGGTGGCGCCGACATGGCCGGCGCCGATGATCGCGATGCGGTTCGGCGCGGCTGAGTGCTCGGTCATGGTGGCAGACCTCCTTTCTTCCGCCAAGATACTCGAATGGCAGCTTTCGGACCTGATTTTCCTCTGGTTTTCGGCACTAATCGGGCCGAAACGCAAAGGCGGCACACTGTCGCCTTGGTCGCTCCGAAGCGCCGGCACGCTCCCTACTCGTGCCGCAGCGCCTCGATCGGATCGAGCTGCGAGGCGCGGTGGGCCGGGTAGTAGCCAAAGACGATGCCCATCACCGCCGAGAACAGGAAGCTGCCGGCGTTGACCGCGGGATCGAACACATAGGGCAGGTCGATCGCCCACGAGAGCAGCACCGACAGGCCCAGCGCCAGGGCGATGCCGGCAAGGCCGCCCAGGCAGCACAGCACCACCGCTTCGGTCAGGAATTGCAACCGGACCTCGCGCGCCAGGGCGCCGATGGCGAGGCGGATGCCGATCTCGCGGGTGCGCTCGGTGACGCTCACCAGCATGATGTTCATGATGCCGATGCCGCCGACGATCAGGCTGATGAAGGCGATCGCCGCCACCACCGCGGTGAGGATCCCGGTGACCGATGAGACCGCATCGTTGACCTGGGCGGTGTCGATCACGTCGAAATCATTGGCCTGGTCGGCCGCGAGCAGGCGCCGTTCGCGCAGCAGGCCGACGAGCGCGCGCTGGATGCTCGCGCTCGAATAGGCCGGATCGTACTTGACGACGACATATTGCAGGTCCTCGCTCCCGGTGAAGCGGCGCTGCACTGTCTTGAGCGGCATCATCACGACATTGTCGGCGTCCTGCTCGTTCGCGCTCTGGCCGCGTTCCTCGAACACGCCGATGACCGAGCAGGGCACGTTGTCGAGGCGCAGTTCCGCGCCCACCGGGCTCACGCCCTCGACGAAGATCGCTTCGCGGACCTTGGTCCCGATGATGCAGACGTTCTGCCCCGAGGCCATCTCGCTGTCGGTGAAGGGGCGCCCCTCCTCGATGTCGATCGATTGCGCGGTGAGGAAGGCGTTGTCGGCCCCGCGCACCGAGGTATTCCAGTCCTGCCCATTGTGGAAGGCGGTCACGTCGGAATTCACGCTGCCGGCCACCGAGGTGACTCCGGCGATCTGCTGTTCCACGGCGCGCACGTCGTCGGCGTAGAACGCCTTGGGCGCGGCGCTCCCATCGGTGAGCGGGAAGATCATGAACACGTTCGAGCCCAGCGAGGAAATCTGCTCCTGCACGCTCGCCGTCACCCCGCGCCCCAGCGTCACCATGGTGATGACCGCAGCCACGCCGATGATGATGCCCAGCGTCGTCAGAAAACTGCGCAGCAGGTGGCGGCGGATCTCGCGCATCGCCAGCACCAGGGTGGCGCCGAACATCATGCCGGCACCTGCGGCCTGGCCGCGAGCACGCCGCGATCCTCGCGTTCCACCAGCCCGTCGCGGAAATGGATGATGCGCTTGGCAAAGCCGGCCATCTCGGCCTCGTGCGTCACCATCAGCACGGTGATGCCGGCGGCGTTGAGCTGGGTGAGCAGCTCCATGATTTCGAGCGAACGCGTGGTGTCGAGGTTGCCGGTGGGCTCGTCGGCGAGCAGCACGTCGGGCTGGGTGACCAGGGCCCGCGCGATGGCGACCCGCTGCTGCTGCCCGCCGGAAAGCTCGGCCGGGGTGTGGTCGGCCCAGGGCACGAGACCCACCTGGTCGAGCGCGTGCATGGCCGCCTCGTCGCGGGTCGCCTTCTTCTCGCCGCGGTAGAGCAGCGGCAGCTCGACGTTTTCCAGCGCGGTGGTGCGGGCGAGCAGGTTGAAGCCCTGGAACACGAAGCCCAAATAGCGGCGCCGCAGCAGCGAACGCTGATCGCGGCCCAATGCCTGCACTTCCACCCCGCGGAAGCGGAAGATGCCCGAAGTGGGCACATCGAGACAGCCCAGAATGTTCATGGTGGTCGACTTGCCCGAGCCCGACGGGCCCATCACCGCCACGAAGTCACCCCGCGCGATCGCCAGGTCGACGCCTTTCAACGCCTGGAACGCGGCCGGGCCTTCGCCGAAGGTCTTGGTGATGCCCTCCATCTTGATGAGCGGCGGCTCCCCGACGATCGGGCTCGCCATCGAGGCCGCTCCGGGGCTCATTCACCCGCCACCCGGATGCCGGTGACCACGGCCATGCCGGGCCGCAGCACGTCTGACTGGACCACGGTCAAACGCCCGTTGCTCTCGCCGGTGATCACCGCGACCGCCGCCAGCGTGCCGTCTTCCTGCACCACATGCACCGTCTGCCGGCTGCCGATGCCGATGCTGGCCCGCTGCTCCTCCTCCTCCAGGCCAACCTGCGGGTTGAGCGGATTGCCGCCCGTCTCCTCCGTTTCGGGGTCGAAGCGCAGCGCGGCGTTGGGCACCAGCAGCCGCGTGCCCGTGCTGGCGGTGGCGACGGTGGCCGTGGCCGTCATGCCGGCCCGCAGCAGGCCATCGGTATTGTTCACCGCCAGGCGCGCCTCGTAGTTCACCACCGAGTCGGTTGCGGCGGCGCCGGTCGTCTCCTGTTGGCTCTCGCTGGCAATGTTGCCCGAAGCAAGGTCGATCCGGGTCACCTGCGCGGGGAAGCGGCGGCCGGGATAGGCATCGACGGTGAAGGTGGCCCGCTGGCCTGGCTCCACCTGGGCGACGTCGGCCTCGTCGATATCGATCCGCAGCTGCATCACCGACAGATCCTCGGCGAGCACGAACAGCGTGGGCGTGCTGAAGCTGGCGGCCACGGTCTGGCCGGGTTCGACCTGGCGGTCGAGGACCACGCCCGAGACCGGCGAGCGGATCACCGCGCGGTCGAGGTTGGTGAGATAGGTCGACAGCTGGGCCTGCGCGTTGGTGACGTTGGCCTGCGCCGAGGCGACGCTGGCAAGGTCGCGGCGGACATTGGCTTCGGCCGTCTCGAGTTCGGTCTGCGAGGGGACGCGGCCATCGGACAGGCGCTGCACCTCGACCAGCCGGGCGAGCTGGGCCTGGTCGGCCTCCAGCGTCGCGCGGGCCTGCGCCACCGCGGCGCGGGCGGCGTCGAGATTGGCGCGGCCTTGCGCGATCTGGTCCTCGATGACGTCGGTGTTGATCCGGGCGATTACCTGGCCCCGGCGCACCGCGTCGTTGACGTCGACATAGACCTGGTCGATCCGCCCCGAGACCTCCGAGCCGACCTGCACCAGGTTGGTGGGGCGCAGATTGCCGGTGGCCACCACGGTCAGATCGAGGCTGCGGCGCTGCACCTCCTCGGTGATGTAGTCGGGGGGCCGCTCGCCCGGCGCGAAGATGGCCCAGGCGCCGGCCGCAAGCAGCACCAGCAGCGCCGGGATCCAGACCATCCGGCGCTTCCACCAGGGCCGGGGCTTGGCGGTGTCGAGGTAGGCGCCGATGTCGTCGGCCTCGCTGCCGGGGGCAATCGGCGTGGTGGTCTGGTCCATCAATTGTTCCTGTTGCCGGTACTGGCATCGGCCAGCAGAGGGTAATCGGCCTCGCTCCAGCCGCCGCCCAGCGCCTGGGTGAGGCGGACGAAGGCGCTGGCGCGGTCGGCCTGGGCGGCTACCAGCTCGTTACGGGCCGACAGCAGCTGGTTTTCGGTGGTGAGCAGGTCCTGGAAGTCGGTCAGCCCGGCCTGGTACTGGCTGCGCGCCAGAATGGCGGAATTGTTTGCGGCATCCACTGCCTCCTCGTTGATCGCCACGCGCTCTTCCGCGGTGCGGCGGGCGATTGCGGCGCTCTCCACCTCCTCGAGCGCGACGAGGATGCTCTGCTCCCAGGCGGCCAGCGCGGCACGGGCCGCCGCCTCGGTGCTCTCGATCTGCGCCTGGGTGCGGCCGCCGTCGAACAGCAACTGGCTGACGTTGGCGAACAGCCCGCCGGTCACGGTGTCGAACAGGTTGCTCAGCGTGGCGGTGCCCGGGCCGATATTGCCCGAGAGGCGGACCAGCGGCAGCAATTGGGCCCGGGCAATGCCGATCCGCTCGGTACTCGCTACCAGGCTCGCCTCGGCGCCGCGCACGTCGGGCCGGCGGCGCAGCACTTCGGCGGGCGGGGCGAAGCCGGCGAGCGAGGCGGGGACCGGAACCGGGGTGGGCACTGCTTGGGTGAGTTCGGCCAGCACCTCGCCCGGCGGCTCGCCGATGAGCGTGGAGATGGAGTTGGCGGTCGCCGCCAGTGAGCTTTCCAGCAGCGGGATGGTCGCCGCGGTCTGCGCCCGCTGCGCCCGCGCCTGCTCGACATCCAGGCTGGAAACAAGACCGGCCTCCACCCGCCAGCGGGCGATCTGCAGATTGTCGTCCTGGAAAGCGAGCGTATCGCGGGCGATCGCCAGCTGCTCGCCGGTGGAGCGGGCGTCGATGATGCCGAGCGCCACCTGGCCCACGATCAGCCGCTGCAGGTCGGCGAGCGAATAGCCGGCGGCGACCAGGTCGGCCTGCGAGGCCGCGACATCGCCGCTGATGCTGCCGAACAGGTCGGCCTCCCAGCTCGCATCGACGCTGCCCGACAGCTGCACGCCGTCGCGCGCGAAATCGCCGAGGTCGCGGGTGAGGCCGCCGCTGGCGTTCACCGTGGGCGAATAGCCCGCTTGCGCCTGCGCCAATGTGCTGCGCGCCTGGTCCAGTCGCGCAAGCCCTTGCGCCAGGTCGCGGTTGGCGAGGATTGCGCGCTCGACATAGTCGTTGAGCAGCGGATCGCCCAGCAGGCGCCAGTATTGCGCGAGATCGACCGCTATTGGCGCCGGATCGCTTTCGCTCCAGGCCGCCGGGATCACCACGCCGGGCGCGGGCACGTCGGGTCGCAGGCTGGTGCACCCGGCGAGTCCGAGCAGTCCCAGCAGCAGGATGCATGGATGCGTGCCTGGCACGCGCCGGTTCATTGCCGTGGACCCCCGTACGCAAAGCCTGCCATCCCCCGGCAGGCGTACTCTTGCAAGCACCATGCCTCAACCAAGGCTTTGTAACAAATGGTATTCATCTTTAACCCTGTCGTTCCTCCTGCAATCATGCCGCCGCTGCCATGCCCGAAATTGCCGCCGATCCCGCGGCGTGGCGGCTCGCCCTGAGCGTCGCGCTGGGTTTGGGCGGCGGGCGACGGGCGCACTGCGCGTCCTGTGCCAGTCAACTCGCTCGATCGGCGCTCCCGGCGAGCGGGCTGGACGGCCGCCTGGCGGTCCCCATGCGCGATCTCGCGCCCGGGCTGGGGATCGCATCGACCGATGCAATTTGCGATCCGACCAGCTTCGTCGCCCGCCCTGCGGACATCGCCCGGCTGTTTGGCGCCCGCCTGCCGATCGGCCCGCGCGATCGTCCCGTTCATCGGCACGCTCCTGGCGCGCGGGGTAGCCACCGGCGGCTCAGATAGGGTGATCGCAGCCGGCGGCGATCGGTCTGTGACGGGAGGCCGTTGGTCGCAGAGTGGATGGTTCGAGCGGATCGCGGCGGGCTGCCGCCTCGCGGCGCCGGCCCGTGCCCGCTGAGCCGCCCGCGAACGCGCCCGCTACCACGCCGCCGCCCGGCTGAGCCGGCGCACTGGAGAAGCCTGCCGACGCGCCCTATCTAGCGGGGCGATGAGCGGCATGATGGCTCCTTCCCAAAGCTTTCCCGACGACCGCGCCGCCCTGCGCGCCGCGGCCGGGGAAGGCTGCGGCCTCGCTACCATCGTCGGGATCGAGGGCAGCTTCTCGCGCCGGCTGGGGGCGCAGCTGGCGGTCCGTGTCGATGGCTCGGTCATCGGCAGCCTGGCCGACGGCTGCCTGGAACACCAGCTCGCCCGCGAGATCGGCGAGGGCGGCCGGGCGCGGGTGATGCGCTTTGGCGCGGGCTCGCCGCTGATCGACTTCCGCCTGCCCTGCGGCAGCGGGCTCGACATCCTGGTCGA
This sequence comes from Erythrobacteraceae bacterium, assembly GCA_031399025.1. GTDB lineage: Bacteria > Pseudomonadota > Alphaproteobacteria > Sphingomonadales > Sphingomonadaceae > CBDBZL01. The sequence continues at coordinate 171,609 of JANNOJ010000022.1, forward strand.
CCCCGCGCCCGACCGCGCGGCCTGCGCCGCCGCGCTCGGCAAGCTCGTAGGGCGCGAGGAGGCGGTGCTCGCGCTGCCCGTGCCCAAGGGTATGGGCCTGCTGGAGCGGCGCGCCTTCGTGCCCGCGCTGCGGCTGGTGCTGTTCGGCGAAGGGCCCGAGCTGGAGGCTATGACGGCGTTGGCCTGCGCCGCCGGTATCGAGGCGCAACCCTATCGCAAGGATCACTCCGGCGTCGCGCTCGGTCGGGCACCGGAAGGGATCACGGCCGACCGCTGGACCGCAATCCTGCTGCTGTTCCACGATCATGAGTGGGAACAGCCCCTCCTCGAATGGGCGCTGCGCACGCCGGCCTGCTTCATCGGCGCGCAAGGCGGGCGCCAGGCGCGCGAGGAGCGGCTGGCGCGGCTCCGGGCGCAGGAGATCGCGCCGGGCGAAGTGGCGCGCGTGCGAAGCCCGGTGGGCGTCGTGGGGCACAGTCGCGAGCCGGTGCCGCTGGCGCTCTCGGCGCTGGCGCAGGTGGTCGGCGAGTATGAAGCCCTTCATCCACACGCCTGAGCTGATCCCGGTCAGGGCGCGTGGCTAGCGGCAGGGTCGTTGTAGCGGTGCTGGCCGCCGGGCGCGGCACGCGCTTCGGCGGCGGCAAGCTCGATGCGCCCTGTGCCGGCAAACCGGTCGGCCGCTGGGTGCTCGACGCCGTCGCCGCGGCCGGGCTGGCGCCGGGCGTTTGTGTCGTCGGGCCGGATTTGCCGCGCTATCTCGCCGATGCTCCCGGCTGGACGATGGCGATCAATCCTCGGCCCGAGGATGGCCTGGCCGGTTCCCTCGCGATCGCCGCTCACCACGCCGAGCCGCGCGACGCCGCCGCGTTGCTGGTGGTGCTGGCCGACATGCCGCTCGTCACGCCCGCTTTGCTGCGCCAGCTGGCAAGCCAGCCTGGCCCCGCGGCAACCGATCGCGGGTCGGGCGGTCCCGGCGTGCCAGCGTTGCTGCCCCGGATGCTGTTCGCCAACCTCGCCCGCGCACACGGCGATCGCGGCGCCGCTTCGCTGCTGGCGACTCTGCCCGGCCTGACCCTCGTCTCGCCCCCGCCCGAGACGCTCATCGACGTCGACACGCCGGCCGATCTGGCGCGCGCGGCCGTCATCCTGTACGCCCGCCAGGGCGCCTGACCGGTCCCGGCGGCCGGGGGTAGCGGGCTAGGTCACAAGGTGGACCGATCGCGGACACCCGGCTTTCGCTGACCTGCCCCATATTGGTTCTATCGCTGGCCTAAGCACACGGAAGCGCCCGATCTGGGCGGCCGCGCTGCTACCGGAACAATGCCGGGACATCGGCCGGGATATGGGGCCGGGATATGGGGAGAGCGTGGCGATGGTCGCTGGATTGAGCAGCCCGGTATTCATCAACGAATTGCACTACGACAATGCCGGCACCGATGCCGGCGAATTCGTGGAAGTCGCCAACCCGACCGGGATCGACCTGACCGGCTGGGTGCTCACGCTGTACAACGGCAATGGCGGGGCGGCCTACGGAACTCCCGTCGCGCTGAGCGGCACTGCCGCTTTCACCACGCTCGATTTTCCCGCCAACGGCATCCAGAACGGTGCTCCCGATGGGCTCGCCCTGTCGAACAGTGCAGGGCTGGTGCAGTTCCTCTCCTACGAAGGGGCGTTCGCCGCCACCGATGGCCCCGCCGCGGGCCAGACCAGCACCGACATCGGCGTGCTCGAAGACGGCACCGGCACGATCGGTCAGTCGCTGCAGCTGACCGGAACCGGCGCGGTCTCTACGGCGATTTCGCCTGGGCTGCTCCGGCCGCCGAGACGCCGGGCACGGTCAACACCGGCCAAACCCTGGCCGCCGGTCCGGCGCCGGCCGGCTTCGTCATCAACGAATTCCGTATCTCCGCCGCCTCGCCGGGCGATGCGACCAACAATTTCCTCGAACTGTACGGCGCTGCCGGCGCCGCGGCGACCGGCCTGACGCTGCTGGTCATCTCGGGCGAATTCGCGCCGGGCTCGGTCGATTTCGCCTACGACCTGTCGGCCGGCACGGCGGATGCCGACGGCTTCCTGCTGCTGGCCAACCCGGCCTCCACTTACGCGCTCGATCCCGGCGACGTGACCGCCAGCGGGCTCGGCTTCTTCGGCTCGCCCACCACCTTCCTGCTGGTACAGGACTACACCGGCACCGCCGGCGCCGATCTCGACACCGACAATGATGGCGTATTCGACACCGCGCCATGGTCAGCCATCGTCGATTCGCTCACGCTGGTCGACGGCGACGCCACTCCCGACCGCAATTATTCGACCAACATCCTGGGCCCCGACGGCAATTTCGCCCCCGCCGCCGGCGCCCGCGCGAGCGACGGCGACGGCGCCTTCGTCCAGGGTTCGTTCGGCGCCACCGGCATCGACACGCCCGGCTTCAGCAACGAGCCCGACACCAGCGCGCCCCCGGTCATCGGCCCCAACACCGGCGAGCTGCGCGTCGCGACCTATAACGCCTCGCTCAACCGGGGGACGCTCGGCCAGCTGATCACCGACCTGTCGACGCCGAACAACGCGCAGGCCAAACGGGTCGCCGAGATCATCCAGAAGGCCGATCCCGACATCCTACTGATCAACGAGTTCGATTACGACGCCAACGGCACCGCCGCGCAGCTCTTCCTGGATAATTACCTCAACGTGGCGCAGGGTTCGAGCACCGCGGTCGATTACCCCTATTTCTATGTCGCCTCGTCCAACACCGGCATTCCGACCGGGTTCGACCTCAACAAGAGCGGCGCAACAAAATAATGGTGACGCCTTCCGAGTTGAAGACCGGCAGCCTCCTGCCATCACGTTTACCGTTGATACTAGAACAATCATCTTGGCCGCACAAATCGCAGACTATCGTCATTAACGCCCCGGATAGAAACAATAAGGGTACGCCGCCAGGGCCAAGTTGAAATCTTTTCGCGCCATTTGGCGAGATTGAAGGAGTCAAGCGTCATTTGCATCGAACGCTGACATGCCAAGCTAGCTTGTAAGGGAGAAACATCGGATGCGTGTCGTTCGACTTGGCAGCTTAGAGCCTTTCCGTCTTCGTCAATCGATAAAACCAACTCGACTTCTCCTGACTGAAGATCTCTGCGGGAGGATTGTGGGGCTCCCTGCGCATAAACAGAAAAACTAGAAACAAGCGCTGTAAGCGCAAGCACCGCAGGTCTATCCATGACACCTATAATTGGAGGAAGAAATGGTCTTAGATCCACGTATCTCGCCCATCTTTGATTTAAGTGATCTTCAAAACGACACGTCAATTTATGCTGCCGCGACGACGACCGAAATAGCGACGATAACGGCTGCTCTCAATCAGCTATACGCGGACCCAAACTTCTTTGAACATTTTCTTCCAACACAGAGTCCGCTCGGTAGTCCACCAATTATTAAAGTACGCTTAATGGATGCGCCGGGTCAGGCATTTTTTGCTGCGGCAGGGCAAACATTCACTGTAGCCTCCAATAGCGTGACCTTTGTCAACAGCACCATCGGACTCAGTTCGGACATTCTCGCCGGTATTGACGCCGAGACGATCTATGGCGGAATGGACAACGCCTCGTTTGCATCGATCCTTAGGCATGAAATTGCGCATTCGGTCCTGACGCCTCAATATGTGCCGGGTCGCTATATCGAAGAAACAGCAAATTTTATTGACAATTATTATGCCAAAAAGAATGGCGAGGTAACTCTGGAGTTTATGGGCCACGTTGCGAACGTTCCAGACTCGTACATATCCGCCTCGGCTATCTCATACTTAGACGGGTATGACATGACCTCTCGGGGCTCATTAACATCCGCGTCTGACGATCTACAGTTTCGCTTTACTGATAGCGGCGGGAACCAAATAAATAAAATTTACTATGGCGAAGGTCACAATGGTTTAGATCACCTTATCACAATAGAGGCGGTGGCGTCATCATTTCCTGTGTTAAACATCCAGTCTGGCGAATTCGCTCAGCCAGAGTACGATGAAATCATTTTGAATAGCCTAGTCGAAGATGTTCAGATGAAGATTAATCAGATCTCGGCGACAAGAGGTGCATTGGATAATCTTATTGCTCAGTTTGAAGCCATCAGTATCGATGAAAGCTTGTTCGACTGGATACTTCCAATTGTATCTGAGTTTAGGAACGCTTTTTCGATCTCGGGCCCTGACACGCTGCTCACCGTCTCAGCGGAAAGATTTTACGAAGATCTAAGTCCCCTTGATCCTCTCTCCGTTGATATCCTTGATGTCCAGGGTCCTGTGAATTCCGGAGCAATGAGTGATGCTAATGCAAGCGCCATCCTGAGGCTCGATGCAAGTGGTACAATGGGTACGCTGATCTTTGGTGCATCGGGCGTAACTCAGCTCGGCGTCCCCGGATCGCGAGGCGTCCACCTGGGCGGTTCGACCGATTTGCTGGTTGGTGGCACCGGAAGTGATGTGTTGGTCCTCGGCGACGGTGTGAGTTCTTCGGGCACTTCGCGAAATTTAGCGATCGGCGGGAGCGGTACCGATGTGATGGTAGGCTCGAGTCACGCTAACGTGCGAGGCACGTTAATCGGCGGCGGAAATGATGACTGGGACGGGGGCTACGACATCTTTGTTAGTGGCGCCGGCCTTGACTACATAATTGGAGATTGGGGCGGTGGAGACTTAGTCTCCTACTCTGGATCAACCAGCGGTGTCACAATAGACCTAAGCCAATCAACGACAATTTCGTTTGTGGATGGAGATGGCCAAACAATAGATGCTAATGCGTTTATGGGCTTTGGTGGTGACGCACAGGGCGACCGTTACGTCGATGCTGAGATATTCCTAGGAAGCGCCACACAGGCAAATACATTTATCGGAGCTTTAGACCCAAGTTGGTCATCACATACTTTCGTAGGGGGAGCTGAAGCCGATACGTTCTACCTTACTAATGGCGATGCTGCATTCGGTGGAGGCGGTGCAGATGTATTTTATATAGACTCCACGGAGCAGTATTCGAATTATCACATTTATGGTTTAGATGCCGAAGACATACTGATGGTCGATGGCGTTGTTTACACGGGTAGAACTCGGACTTTAGACGTTCATGCCATCGAGGATCCTGACGGCATTCTTCTCGGGTATGAGTACAATGTCACCTCAGATACAAGCGCTTGGAACCCCGCATATCACAGTTTTGGTAACCAGACTTACGGGCCCGGTATAAGTGACCAAACTCGAGGGGAATACCTTTTTTATGGCCATGTCGGTGAACCCGGTGATCCTGGCTTTGGACCGGAAGTGGGAGGACCGCTGTCCGGCACCGCTCAGCTAACGTTTTTTGATTACGTATCTGAAACGGCCCTGAATGTAAATTTGATCGGCTGGGAGGAAGGGGATCTCGGGATCAACATGTCAATGGAGAACCCCAGTTTAGACGCGTCCACTGCCGGTATATGGCAGTCGAACGGCGATGATATGTTCAACGGCTGGCGATACAACTCGGGATATGGCTATTCCAGCATGTCCGATGGTCCTGCTGAGGATGCGTCGCCTTTTACAATAAGGCAACAAATGGCTTATCTAGGTGGGGGACCGGAAAACGTCTACGAACTTGCGTTGGAAGAGATTGGGGCCGGTAATAGGGAAAGCGATGGCAGATTGTTCTTCGCCAGTAGCGCCGCTTCCGACCACGAGCCGCTGCTCGCCGGCATCACCGTGCAGGGGCCGGTGGCGGCAGGCGACACCGCGGTGACGGTGGCCCCCGCGCCGGTGACCATCGCCGTGCTGGCGAACGATACCGACCCGGCCAATCCCTCCGCGCTCACCGTGAGCGCGGTCGGCGCCGCGGCGAACGGCACGGTGGCGGCCAACCCCGACGGCACGCTGACCTACGCGCCGACGGCCGGCTTCACCGGGTTCGACAGGTTCACCTACATTGCGGCCGACGCCGCCGGCGAGACCGACGCCGCGAGCGTCACCGTCCAGGTCGCCGCCGCCAATGGCGGCCAGCAGGTGGCGGGCGATGCGTCCGGTAATACGCTGCCGGGTGGCACCGGCGACGATTTCGTCGACGCGGGCGACGGTAGCGACTTCGTCAACGGCCTGGATGGCGGCGACCTCATCCTGGGCGGCGCCGGCGCCGACTACCTTGCGGGCGGCACGGGCAACGACCTGATCCGCGGCGGCGCGGGAGCGGATTTCATGTATGGCGGCGCGGGCGACAATCGGTTCGTCTTCGGCGACGGCGATCTTGCCGCCGACATCAATGCCACCGATCAGATCACCGGCTTCCGCCTGTTCGGTGCCGATCTGCTCGACCTGAGCGAGATCGACGCGGTGGTGGGCGGCCGCGACGATGCCTTCACCTTCATCGGCACCGGCGCGTTCACCGGGCAGGCGGGCGAGCTGCGCTACCAGGCGAGCGGCGCGTACACCGACATCTGGGGCGACGTGGATGGCGACGGCGCAGCCGATATCGCCCTGCGGCTCTACGGCAATGTGGCAGTGGCCCAGAGCATGCTGATCGCCTGATCTGGGCCGCGAGCGGGCTTTGCGCTCCGGCGCGAAGCCTTCCAGCCACAAAAGTCGCAAATGCAACAAATTCTGTCACAATCGCTTCATCAGGCCCCTGCATAGGCAGGGCTCCCGGCGAGGAGGGGCGTCGGGCCTTGCCACGGACACAGGCGGAACCCGCCCCCTGTCGCGCCGGAACCGCCCCGATTGCTGCTGGTGATGATCCGCTTTTCTCCCCCGTTCCTGCTTGGTGCCGCATTCCTGCTGTTCGGGAGCGCGGCGGTGTGGGCGCAGCAGGTTTACGGCCCGCAAGCCGCCGGTTCCGACCTGCCGCGCGCCGAGCCGCCCTCCGCCATCCCCGCGCCGCTCGACCGCGCCGCCGCCATCGCCGCCGCTACTCATCCGCTGGTCTCCGCCGTCGACGCCGAGGCCCGGGCGCTGGAAGCCGAATATCGCGGCGCGCGCTGGCTGCGCTATCCCAGCCTCAGCGTCGAGGCGCTGGCGGCCTCGCGCGGCAGCAGCCTGGCCGACCGCGACGGCATCGCCGCCAACCTCGCGCTCGAGCAGCCGATCTGGGCGGGGGGGCGTATTTCGGGCGAAATCGATCGTGCTCGCGCCACGCTCGCCGCCGGCAGCGACCGGATCGACGAGGCCGAGCGGCAGATCGTGCTCGAAGTGGCCGCCGCCTATTACGACTACGTGCTGGCCACCGAGCGCGGCACGGTGCTCGCCGACAGCCTCTCTCAGCACGAGACGCTGATCGCCTCGATCGAGCGGCGGGTGGAACAGGAGGTCTCGCCGCTGGCCGATCTCACGCTCGGCCGCTCGCGCACCGCCCAGGTCCGGCTCGAACTCACGGGCGCCGAGGAATTGCGCAACAGCGCCCGGCTGCGGCTGCTCGAACTCACCGGCGGCATCGATGTCCAGCCCGAGATGCCGCCCGCGGGCATGGCCGGAGTGCTGCCCGAGCAGGAGCTGGCGCTGGCCGAGGCGCTGCAATGCGATCCCTCGCTCTCGGCGCTGACCGACCTGGTCGATGCCGCCCAGGCCGAGCGCCGGATCGCGCGCGGCAATCTGTTCCCCCAGGTGCTGCTGCAGCTGTCGCAGAACGAGATCACCGGCGCGCGCGCCGCCCTGGTGCTGCGCGCGCAGACCGGCAATGGCCTCTCGCAGCTGACCCGCATCGACAGCGCCGCGGCGCGCATCGAGCGCTCGCTGGCGGAGTTCGGCGAGGCCGAGCGGCGGCTGCGCGAGCAGTTGAGGCGCGATTACATCGTCGTCGGGGCGGCGCAGCAGCGGATCGAATCGGGCACGCTGGCGGCCGACACCGCCGACGAGATCATCGCCTCCTATCAGCGCCAGTTCATCGCCGGGCGGCGCTCGTGGCTCGACGTGATGAACGCGGTGCGCGAAGCGGCCAGCGCGCGATTGTCGGAAAGCGACGCGCGCGTGGCGGTGGCGGCCGGGTCCGCGCGCATCCTGGCGCTCGCCTGCCGGTGGCAACCGGTGGCGATCGGGAACAGTCTATGAGCATGGGGCACAGCAGCACCGGCGGCGTCATCGAGGCGGTCGAGACCTATGCGCGGGCCACTGCCAAGCCCCTCTCGCCGCACTGGAAGGCCGAGCTGCGCGAGGTCGGGCTGGCCGATGGGGTGGACGCGCTCGCGGGCCTGGCGGGCGTGCTCGGCTGGTCGCCGCCGCGACGCATCCAAGGCCGCCCGCGCGCCGACCAGTTCCCGCTGCTGGTGTTCGATCCCGTCGCCGGCTGGGCGGTGGCGCACCAGTGGGACAGCGAGAGCAGGCTGAGCCTGGCCGGCGAGCGCGGCCGGTTGCTGGCGCACAACCCCGACCAGCGCTTCTTCGCCCTGCCATTGCCCGATCCACTGGCCGAGGATGGCGCCACGGCAATGTCGGTGTTCTGGCGGGCGATCCGCCGGCGCAAGCAGCCGCTGGTGATGGCCGGCCTCGCCACCGGGTTCGCCAATATCCTGACGCTGGCGACCTCGCTCTATTCCATGCAGCTGTACGACCGCGTCATCCCGCTCGCCGGTTACGAGACGCTGTTCGTGCTCACCGCCGGGGTGCTGTTCGCGCTGCTGCTCGACCTGGTGCTGCGGGCCCTGCGCGCGCTGCTGATCGAGCGCGAGGCGCAGGACATCGACGCCGAGGTCTCCGAGTTCTTCTTCGCCCGCGCCCAGGCCATCCGGCTCGACGCCCGCCCGCCCGGCATCGGGACGCTGGCGGCGCAGCTGCGCGGGCAGGAGCAGATCCGCCAGGTGCTCTCCTCGGGCTCGCTGTTCATGCTCGCCGACCTGCCGTTCGCCGGGTTCTTCATCTTCGTCATCGCCATGATCGGCGGCCCGCTGGCGGTCGTTCCCATCGCCAGCCTGCCCGTCGCGCTGGGCCTGGCGCTGCTGCTCAGCGGCATCATCCGCAAGGGCGCCGACCGGGCGCAGGTGAGCGGCAACCGCAAGAACGGGATGCTGGTGGAATCGCTCGACGCCGCCGAGACGGTCAAGGCCAATCGCGGGGGCTGGTTCCTGATGGGCCGCTGGAACCGCCTGGTGCGCGAGATCCACCATTACGAGGATCCGGTGAAGCGCGCCTCGGCGGTCGCCGGCTCGCTGTTCGCCACGCTGCAGCAGGTGGCCTATGTCGCCCTGATGGGCTGGGGCGCGTATCTGGCCGCCAACGGCGAGATCACCATCGGCGCGCTGCTCGCCTGCTCCATCCTGGCCGGGCGGATCAATGGCCCGCTGGTGGCGCAATTGCCGGGCCTGATCGTGCAATGGGGCTATGCGCGCTCGTCGCTGAAGGCGCTGGACGGGATTTTGCGGCTGCCGCTCGACCCGTCCACCGCGGCCAATGCGCTGCGGCCGGGGGTGATCACGGGCGGTCTGGAGCTGCGCGAGGCGACCTTCGCCTACCCGGGCGCGGGCCGGCCGGCGCTGGACATCGACCGCCTCGCGATCGAACCAGGTGAGAAGGTGGCGGTGGTCGGCGGCATCGGCTCAGGCAAGTCGACGCTGCTGCGCCTGCTCGCCGGGCTCTATGCGCCGCATTCGGGGGGAGCGCTCATCGGCGGGCTCGACCTGGCGCAGATCGCCGAGGACATCGCCCGACGCCACATCGGCTATCTGCCGCAGGATGCCCGGCTGGTGAACGGAACCCTGCGCGACAATCTCGCAATGGGCCTGGGCGACCTGGGCGATGGCGAGATCATGGCCCTGGCCAGGGAGACCCGGCTCGATGCGATGATCGCCGCGCGCACGGAGGGCCTGGCGCTGCCGATCCACGAAGGCGGGCGCGGCCTGTCGGGCGGGCAGCGCTCGCTGGTGGGGATCAACCGGCTGATCCACGCCGCGCCCAGCGTCTGGCTGCTCGACGAGCCCACCGCCGCGCTCGACCAGACCACCGAGGCCGCCGCGCTCGACGCCCTGTTCGCCCGCCTCGCGCCCACCGACATCCTGGTCATGGTGACGCACAAGCCCCAGTTGCTGCCGCGCTTCGATCGGATCGTGGTCATGGCCGAGGGCAAGGTGGCGCGCGACGGGCCGACCCGGGAGGTGCTGCTCGAAATCCTCCCGCGGCCCCGCACCCCGGCGCGGCAGGGCGCGGCTCCGGCTGCTGCCCCCGCCGGAACCACCGTGCGCCAGCCGGTCGCGGGCACCGTCACCTCCGCCATCGCCGGCAAGGGAGCCGCCTCGTGAGCGCCGCCCCCGGCTTGCGCCCCGCGCACTGGATCATCATCACCATCTGCGTGACGCTGGCCGGCTTTATCGGCTGGTCGATGTGGGCCGAGCTCGACCAGGTCACCCGCGCGCCGGGCCGCGTGGTTCCCTTCGCCCGGGTGCAGATCGTCCAGAGCGAGGAGGGCGGGGCGATCGGCGCGATCAACGTGCGCGAAGGCGACGAGGTGCGCGAGGGCGAGCTGCTGGTGGAGCTCGACACGGTCAAACTCGGCGCCGCGGTCGAGGAATCGCGCGCGCGCGTCGCCGCGCTGCGCAGCCGGATGGCGCGGATCGACGCCGAGCTGTTCAACCGGCCGCTGGCCTTCCCCGCCTCGCTCGCCGGCTACCCGGAATTCACCGCCAACCAGCGCCAGCTGTACCTGCGCCGCCGCTCCGCGCTCGACAGCGAGCTGGCCTCGCTGGGCTCGATGGCCACGCTGCAGGGCGAGGAGCTCGACCTCAACCAGCCGCTGCTCGAGACGGGGGACGTGGCCCGTTCCGAGATCATCCGCATGCAGCGCGCCATCGTCGAGACCGAGGGGCGGATGAGCAATCTGCGCGCGCAATACATTCAGGAGCTGCAGACCGAGTTCACCCGCACCGAGGAGGAGCTGGTGGCGGCCGAGCAGCAGCTGGCGCAGCGCGAGGATTCGCTGCGCGCCGCCGCGCTGGTGGCGCCCGCCGACGGCATCGTGAAGAACGTGCGTCTCACCACCGTGGGCGGGGTGCTGCGGCCGGGCGACGAGGTGCTGCAGATCGTGCCGACCGGCGAGAGGCTGATCGTGGAAGCGCAGGTGCCGCCGCGCGACATCGCCTTCGTGCGGGTCGGCCAGCGGGCGCGGGTGAACTTCGATGCCTTCGATGCCGCCGTCTACGGCTCGGGCGAAGGGCGGGTGGTCTATGTCGGCCCCGACACGCTCACCGAGGAGCGCGAGGACGGCACCACCAACACCTATTACCGGGTGAACCTGGAGGTGGACACCGGCTCGATGCGGCCGCGAGCCGCCGGCGAGACCATCGACCTGCAGCCCGGGATGACGACGAGCGCCGAGATCCTGACCGGCAAAACCACGGTGTGGCGCTACCTCACCAAGCCGATCCTCAAGACCACCTCCGCCTCGCTGCAGGAGCGGTGATGATGTTCAAGGCAATGTCGCCTTAGGATCGGCCGACAAGCTTCTTCGAATTGTCATATTCCTGAAATCGCTCGGTCACTTGGTCGTGCAATGCTCGGCTCAACATAGGCGCCGCGCCAAGCTGCGGACGGGCCAGGATACCGACAGGGGGAAGTGCGATGCCGTTGCTTATCCGGGTCACGTCTGCCGACAGCAAGAAGGCCTTCACCCGCAGGCTCGAGGACCGCGCCGCCACCATCAAGCTGCCGCGCGACGCCAAGCTCGCGGTGATCGACGAGGCGACCGGCCAAGTCGTGCCCGTGCTTCCGAAGGCGCTCTTCAACGCGTTGACCGGGGTATCCGCTGGCGCAAGGGGCGATGGACAGCTCGTTCTCGTCGGCGAGCACGAGGGCGAAGCGGTCGCCATCATCATCGATGCCGAGGCCGCGCCGTGGCCGGCCGACACCGCGCTCGCCACGAGCGAAGGCCTGGACGCCGGCTCGGTCCCGGTGCTCGCCGAGGCGGCCGCGGGAGAGGCACGCCGCGGCTCGTCCTACGAGCTCGGCGAGGACATCGGCAATGGCGGCGCGGGCGGCGTCTCGCCGGTCGTGTGGCTGGTGTTCGGCGCGCTGACCATCGGCGGCATCGCGCTGGCCGCCGCGGGCGTCGATGACGACGACGATACCCCCGCCCCCACCCCGACCCCCACCCCGCCGTCAACCGATACCGCCCCGCCCGCCGCGCCCAGCGGCATCGACCTCGCCGCTGCCAGCGATACCGGTCTGCGCAACGATGACGACATCACCAGCCTGACGACGGGCCTCGTCATCACCGGCAATGCCGAGCCCGGCGCCACAGTGCGCATCTTCGCCGGCGGGACGCAGCTGGGCGGCACCGCCACGGCGGCCGCGGGCTCCGGCGCGTTCAGCTTCACCGTCAACCTGCCGGCGGGCGCGAATGTGATCACGGTCACCGCCACCGATGCGGCCGGCAATGTCTCGGCCGCCTCGACCCCGCTGACCGTCACCGTGGACACCACCGCGCCCGCCGCGCCCGCCGGGCTCGACCTAGCCGCGGCCGACGATACCGGCGTGTCCAACAGCGACGACCTCACCAGCCTGGGCAGCGGCCTCACGATCACCGGTACCGCGCCGGCCAACACCAGCGTCCAGCTGCTTTCCGGCACCACCCTGCTGGGCAGCGGCCCGGCCGGCGCCACGGGTACCTTCAGCATCGATGTCGCGCTGCCCGCCGGCGCGAGCACGATAACCGCGACAGCGCTCGATCCGGCCGGGAATGCCAGCCCGGCGAGCGCCCCGCTGACGATCACCGTCGACAACACCGCACCCGCCGCGCCGCTGGCCCTGGCGCTCGCCGCGGCCGATGACGACGGCAGCTCCAGCACCGATGGCGTCACCGATGTCACGCAGGACCTCACCATCACCGGCACGGCGGCGGCGGGGTCGGTCGTCCAGCTGTTCGGCAACGGCGCGAGCCTGGGCACCGCCACCGCCGACGCGCAGGGCAATTTCACCGTCACCTTCGATGCGCCCGCCGCCGGCCCGCTGGCCATCACCGCCACGGCCACCGACGCGGCGGGCAATGCGAGCGCCGCGTCCGCCCCGCTGGCGCTGAGCATCGGGGCCGCGCCGATGGCCACGAACGTGTCGATCGACGGCAATGGCGATATCATCACCGTCTATTTCGACGAGATGCTCGATCCTAACAGCCTGCCTGCCGCGGGGCAGTACACGCTGACCGACAGCAATGGCTCGGCGCTGGCGACGGTCACCGGCGCGCAGATCGTGGGCAACCGCATCCAGCTCTTCCTCGCCACCGCGATCGATGAAGCATCGGGTCCGGTGCTGTCCTATACCGCCGCGCCCGGCACCCTGACCGACCTGGCCGGCAATGCCGCGCCCAGCCAGTCGGGGGCGATAACCAACGACTTGGCGCTGACCGGCACCGACGGCATCGCCATCGGCCGCACGGGCAATCTGACGCTGGCCGGCGCCGAGATCGTCGCCTTCGACCCTGCCAGCGACCGCTTCTTCGTGACCTCGGGCGCAGGCCTGCAGGTCATCGGCGTCGATGCCAGTCTCAACCTCACGCTGCTGGGCACGCTGGCGCTGGGCTCGAACGACGTGACCAGCGTGGCGGTGAAGAACGGCATCGTGGCGGTATCGGTCGTGGCCGCGGTGAAGACCGATCCGGGCACCGTGTTCCTGCTCGACGCCGACGCGGCGGTCGGGCCCGGCATGGTGCTGGGCAGCGCCACGGTGGGCGCGCTGCCCGACATGGTGACCTTCACCCCCGACGGCACCAAGGTGCTGGTGGCCAATGAGGGCGAGCAGTCGAATGCCGGCGTTACCCCAGTTGTGAACCCTGAAGGCTCGGTGAGCATCATCGATGTCACCAACCCGGCGGCACCCGTGGTGACGACGGCCGATTTCACCGCCTACAATTCGCAACTCGCCGCGCTGCAGGCCGAGGGCGTGCGCCTGTTCGCCGGCGAGGCGGGTTTCGAGACCATCACCGTGGCGCAGGACGTAGAGCCCGAATCCATCAGCGTCTCGGCCGATGGAACCACCGCGCTGATCACGCTGCAGGAGAACAACGCGGTCGCAGTGCTCGACATCGCCAGCGCGACGATCACCGACATCCAGCCGCTCGGTCTCAAGCCGTTCCTCGGCCTGCCGGCGGACTTCTCCGACCGCGACACCGGCATCGCGCTCGACACCGACAACCCGGTGTTCGGCCAGTTCATGCCCGATGCCATCGCCAGTTTCACCGCGGCGGATGGCCAAGTGTACTACATCATCGCCAATGAGGGGGACGATCGCGACGATTTCATCACTCCCGATGAAACCTCCCGCCTGTCCGCCCTGACGCTCGATCCGGCCGCCTTCCCCGATGCCGCAGCGCTGCAGGGGGCGACGGAGCTCGGCCGGCTGACCGTCTCCAACGCGCCGGGCAATAACGGCGACACCGATGGCGATGGCGACATCGACCAGATTCTCACCTACGGCGCGCGCTCGTTCTCGATCCTGGATGGCAACGGCAACATCATCTTCGACAGCGGCTCGCACATCGAGCAGTTCGTTGCCCAGGGCGGCGCCTACGATGCCACCGCCAATACCGGCCTGTTCGACGACACCCGGTCCGACAACAAGGGTCCCGAGCCTGAAGGCATCACCACCGGTGTCTACGGCGATTCGGTGCTGGCGTTCGTGGCACTGGAGCGTGGCGGCGGCGGGGTGATGGTCTACGACGTGACCGACCCGCAAGACGTCGAGTTCGTGACCTACCTGCGCAATGTCGGCGACGTGAGCCCCGAGGGCCTCACGTACATTTCCGCTGCCGACAGCCCGACCGGCCAGCCGGTGCTGGCGGTGTCCAACGAGGTTTCGGGCACGCTCAGCACCTTCGAGATCACGCCGGGGGATACCTACACCCTGCAACTGCTGCACTTCGCCGATGCCGAAGCGGGCCTGCTCGCCGCGGAGACCGCGCCCAACCTGGCCGCGCTGGTCGACGCCTTCGAGGACGATTACGCCAATTCCATCACCCTGGCGGGCGGCGACAATTACATCCCGGGTCCGTTCTACGCCGCCGGTGCCGACCCCTCGATCGCTTCCGTCCTGCCGGGCGGCAACACTCAGGGCCGGGTGGACATCGCCCTGCATAACGCGATCGGCGTCCAGGCCTCCACCATCGGCAACCACGAGTACGACTTCGGCAGCCAGGGTTTTGCCGACGCCTTCCGCCCCGCCGGCACTTGGGTGGGCGCGCAATTCCCTTACCTGTCGGCCAACCTCGATTTCTCGGGCGACGCGGTGCTCAACCCGGCATTTACCGAAACCTTGGGCGTGAACGGGCTGGAGGAAGCCTCGAGCCTCAACGGTCGCATCGCGCCTTCCGCCATCATCACCGAGAACGGCGAGCGGATCGGCCTGGTCGGCGTCACCACCCAGCTGCTCGAGCAGATCAGCTCGCCCACCGGCACCGAGGTCAAGGGCTTCCCCGGCGGCGCGGGCGCCAATGGCGAGACCGACAACATGCAGCTGCTCGCCATCCAGCTGCAGCCCTACATCGACGATCTCCTCGCCCAGGGCGTCAACAAGATCATCCTGATGAGCCACCTCCAGCTCATCGGCAACGAACAGGCGCTCGCCCCGCTGCTGGCGGGCGTGGACATCATCCTGGCGGCTGGCTCCAACACCCGCCTGGGCGATGCCGACGACGAGGCGGTGGCCTTCCCCGGCCACGCCGCCGACTTCGCCGACACCTACCCCATCGTCACCCAGGGGATTGACGGGGGCAACACGCTCATCGTCAACACCGACAACGAATTCACCTATCTGGGCCGCCTGGTCGTGGATTTCGACGCCCAGGGCGACATCATCGTCGCCAATCTGGCGCAGAACACCGCGGTGAACGGCGCCTACGCAGCCACCGACGAGAACGTCGCCGAGGCTTACGGCGTCGCCCCGAGCGCCAATATCAGCGTGACCACGACCTCGGGTACGCTGTCGGCGCTTGCCGCCACGCAGGCGTTGGCCGGCAATGCCTATGCCAACTTCCACTCCGCCGCTTTTCCGGGGGGCGAGGTGCGCGGCCAGCTGGTGCTTGCCCAGGACAATCGCGACAGCAGCGGCGACGGTACGCTGGTATTCACGGTCACCCTTGCGGGGGCCGACGAGGTGCCGCCGGTGAGCACCTCGGCCTTCGGATCGGGCCGGATCGTCGTGCTCGCGGATGCCGGCGCCTTCACCTACGATTCCGAGTACACCATCTACAACCTGGCGCAGGCCAACCTGGTTGGAGGGCACATCCATATCGGTGCACCCGGGGCCAACGGCCCCGTCGAGGAAGATATCCTCAACGATCCCGGAACGGTGGTCAGCACGGTCGACTACAACCTCGAGGATACCGCCTTTGCCGACGGGACCAGGGGCGACGCGGTGCAAACGCTCACTGAAGCGGTGCAGAACGTGATCGACGTGAAGTCCAGCAACGTGTTCGGTTACTCCGATGTCTACCTGGAGGGCGCCCGCGCGGCGGTGCGCAACCAGGAGACCAATCTGGGCAACCTCACCGCCGATGCCAACGCCGATGCGGCCAAGGATGCGCTGGGCCTCACCGCGACCGACTACTTGGTCTCGCTGAAGAACGGCGGCGGCATCCGGGCGCAGATCGGCACCGTTTCGGGCACCGGCTCGGACGTGGTGTTCGGCCCGAACCCGGGCAGCGAGGTCACCCAGCTCGATGTCGAGAACTCGCTGCGGTTCAACAACGCGCTGATGGTGTTCGACACCACCCCGCAGGGCCTGCTCAACATCCTCAACAACCCCGCGGCCACCACGCCCAACAACGGCGGCTTCCTGCAGATCGGAGGGCTGATGATCAGCTACGATCCCGACCTGGCGGCGGGCAGCCGGATCCGCGACGTGGCGCTCGTCAACGAGGCCGGCCAGAAGGTTGCGGTGGTCGATGACGGGGTGGTGGTGGCCGGCGCCCCGGCCACGATCACCATGGTGGCGCTCAACTTCACCGCGAACGGCGGCGACGGCTACCCGGTCAAGGCCAACGGCAGCAACTTCCGCTTCCTGCTGGACGACGGCACGGTCTCGGCGCAGGTCGACCCGGCGCTGAACTTCACCGCGACCGGCGTCGTGCCGGCGAACGTTCTGGGAGAGCAGGGCGCGTTCGAGGAGTATCTGTCCGAGAACTTCGGTTCCCCCGCTTTGGCCTTCGACGAGGCCGAGACCCCCGCCGCGCTCGACCTGCGCATCCAGAACCAGAACCTGCGGGTAGACACGGTGCTCGATCCCGCGTCGATCGCCGCCGCTCCCGCGGATGGGCCGGCGATGGCCGTGCCGATGCCGGCCGAGGTCTTCGCCTGAGGCGAGCGGGTGGGGGCGGCCGCCGGCCGGCCGCCACTTCGCAGGTGGCTGGTTCTCCGGCAGGCAGCCAAATGTCGGCGTGCGGCCGGTAACGCTCAGGCCCGCTGGACCGGCGGCTCGGCTGCTGCGCGGAAGCCGGCGATGTGGCGATCTGGGCCAAGATGGTGTCTGCGGGTGGTGGCGCTTGGCGAATTGCGCCGTGCGCCCAGGCGAGGAACTGGCGCCTGCCTGCGGGCCCCTGCCAGCTGTCGCTGGCGTTCTCCATTACGCAGCCGGTCGAGAACAAGCGGGTGATCAGCGCTCGTCGTCGCCGGTGGCGAAGGTGGCCAGGTATTCGTCGTCCTGCGCCGCACTCTCCCCTTGCCGCCGTTATCCAAGCTCGAGGATGACCGTCTCGGCGGCCAACCCGTCGCCGACCGCGGCATGAATGGCGGCCACCGTGCCGCGAGCTTCGGCGCGCAGGATCATCTCCATCTTCATCGCCTCCATCACCGCCAGCGGCTCGCCTAGCTCCACGCTGTCGCCCTGGGCCACGCGCAATTGGACGAGCAGCCCGGCCATCGGCGCGATGAGCAGCTTGGAACGGTCCGGCGGCACCTTGGCGATCATGTGTGCCGCGATCGGCGCGAGGCGGGCGGGCAACACGCGGGCCTCGTGGCGCGCGCCGTGCGTGGCGATGGACCAGGCGTTGCGCCGCCGTTCGACCTGCAGGCCCAGGCGCATGCCAGGCGCGCTCGCCGCCGCCGCACGCATGCCGGGCCGCCAGTCGCAGGTGCCGCGCACGACATGCCCGTCGACCACCGCATGCCCTTGGCCCAGCGTGACATGGAAGTCGCGCCCGCCGATGGTGACGCTCCAGCTCATCGGCGGCGGCAGATGCCCGTCCAGCTGGCCCGAGATCCGGCGCGCCCGTGCTTCCTGGGTGAACTCCGTTCCGGCCGCGATGGCGGCAATGGCGCGCAGCAGCTCCTCGGTCGCCGGCGCGCCGTGGAAGCCATCGGGATATTCCTCGGCGATGAAGCCGGTGGTGAGCGCGCCGGCGCGGAAGCGCGGGTGCTGGACCAGGGCCGAGAGGAAATCGATATTGTGCCGCGGGCCTTCGATGGTGAAGTCGTCGAGCGCACGGACCTGTCGGTCGGCCGCGGCGTCGCGCGTTTCCCCCCAGGTCACGAGCTTGGCGATCATCGGATCGTAGAACATCGCGATGGTGCCGCCCTCGACCACGCCGTCATCGACGCGCACGCCATCGGTGCCGCGCAGCCCGCCGCTCCATGAAGGCGCCGGCGGGCGGTAGCGGCTCACCCGGCCGACCGAGGGCACGAAATTGCGGTACGGGTCTTCGGCATAGACGCGCGTCTCGATCGCCCAGCCGTCGATGCCGATCTCGTCCTGCGTGAAGGGAAGCGCCTCGCCGGCCGCCACGCGGATCATCTGCTCGACCAGGTCCACCCCGGTGATCGCCTCGGTGACCGGGTGCTCGACCTGCAGCCGGGTATTCATCTCGAGGAAGTAGAAGCTCTCCCCCGTGGGGTCCGCCCCGCTCACGATCAGCTCGACCGTGCCGGCCGAATGATAGCCCACCGCCCGCGCCAGCGCGACCGCCTGCGCCCCCATCGCCGCGCGCATTTCGGGCGTGACGAAGGGAGAGGGCGCCTCCTCGATCACCTTCTGGTGGCGCCGCTGGATCGAGCATTCGCGCTCGTTCAGGTGGACGATGGTGCCGTGCTTGTCCCCCAGCACCTGAAACTCGATATGGCGCGGCGCCGCGATGAACTTCTCGATGAACACCCGCTCGTCGCCGAAGGCGTTCAGCCCCTCGCGCTGGGTGGCGGGAAAGCCTTCCTCCACCTCGGCATCGTTCCAGGCCACGCGCAGCCCCTTGCCGCCGCCGCCCGCGCTGGCCTTGATCATCACCGGGTAGCCGATCCGATTGGCCTCGCTCAGCGCCTCGGCGGGCGAGCCGAGCGCCCCGGCGCTGCCCGGCACGATGTTGACCCCCGCCTCGGCCGCGAGCCGCTTGGAGGTGATCTTGTCGCCCATCGCCGCGATCGCGCTGGCGGACGGCCCGATGAAGGCGATGCCTTCGGCCTCCAGCGCGCGCACGAAGTCCGCCCGCTCGGACAGGAAGCCGTAGCCCGGATGCACCGCCTCGGCGCCCGTCTGCTGGCACGCCGCGATGATCTTCTTCGACACCAGATAGCTCTCGCCCGCCGGCCCCGGCCCGATCAGCACCGCCTCGTCGGCCATCGCCACGTGAGGCGCGAGCGCATCGGCCTCGGAATAGACCGCCACCGTGGCGATCCCCATCCGGCGCGCGGTGGTGATGACCCGGCAGGCGATCTCGCCGCGATTGGCGATCAGGATCTTGGTGAACATCGCTTACATCATCTCTGCAACAGCCAAATAGTAGGCAGCGGGGCTTGCGGGCGAATTGTCATCGAGCGAGGTCCGTGCATCCTTGATCGCCCAATCGGACGCGAAGTTGATCTCTTCATTGCCTTCACTAGCATCACGGATCGTCTGAAGTGCAGCACCTGTCCCTACATCGGTTCCAAATGCCAACGTGAAAGCGGCGATTGCAGCATCGATAACTTCTTTGTTTGGTGTTTCCCCAAATTCGTGCTTAACGATGGCAAACGCCGTTCCCAGCAGAGCACCTCGGGCCTTGTCTGATGCGAATGGGTCGACAAACGGGAACTCTCCCTCTCGTTTTCCGATCAGCTCGAATTGTCTGCTAAGCACCAGATAAAGAGACACACCCGTTCTTTTGGCTGGGTCGTCGATATCGACCGAGAGTGTATTTTCGGCAAACTTCTTCAACTCCCGTAGCGGATCGAATTGTTGCTTGGGCTTGCCTATTAGCCTGTCAAACCAACCGAAACTCACTCCGCCGCCTCCTCAAGCCCCTCGCCCGCAGGCGGCATATTGTGCCCCAGCAACCGCAGCACATCGGCCGCGCATTCCACCACGTTGGAGCCAGGGCCGTAGATGCTCTGCACGCCCGCTTCGCGCAGGAACTCGTAGTCCTGCGGCGGGATCACGCCGCCCGCGACCACCTTGATGTCGCCGCGGCCCGCCTCGCGCAGCAGCGCGACAAGCTCGGGCACCAGCGTCCTGTGCCCGGCGGCAAGCGTGCTGGCGCCGACCGCGTCCACGCCTTCCGCCAATGCCAGGTCGCGCGCTTCCTCGGGGGTCTGGAACAGCGGGCCGCTCACCACGGCAAAGCCCATGTCGGCAAAGGCCGAGGCGATGACGTTGGCGCCCCGGTCGTGCCCGTCCTGCCCCAGCTTGGCCACCAGCAGCCGCGGCGCCCGGCCCAGCCGCCGCCCCACCGCCGCGACGCCTTCCACCACCTGCGCGTAGCGCGGATCGCCCGCATAGGCCTGCGCATACACCCCCCGCACGGGGACGGGCTGCGTGCCGTAGCGGCCGAACACAGCCTCCAGCGCGCCCGAGATTTCGCCCAGCGTCGCATTCGCCCGCGCCGCATCCACTGCCAGCGCCAGCAGGTTCGCGTTCCCCCGCGCGCCCGCTTCCAGCGCCGCCAGCGCCGCCCGGCACGCCGCCTCGTCGCGGCTGCCACGCACCGCCTCCAGCCGCGCGATCTGGCTGGCGCGCACCGCGTGGTTGTCGATCCCCAGCGTCTCCACCGGCGAATGCTCGTCCACGCGGTACTTGTTGACGCCCACGATCACGTCCTCGCCGCGGTCAACCCGCGCCTGGCGCGCGGCGGCGGCCTCCTCGATCAGCCGCTTGGGCATCCCGCTCGCCACCGCCGCGGTCATCCCGCCGGCCGCATCCACCTCCGCCATCAGCGCGCGCGCCCGGTCGGCCAGCGCGGCGGTCAGCGCCTCGACGTAGTAGGAGCCTCCCAGCGGATCGATCACCGCGGTGATGCCGGTCTCCTCGGCCAGCACCAGCTGCGTGTTGCGCGCGATGCGGGCGGAGAAATCGGTCGGCAGCGCCAGCGCCTCGTCGAGCGCATTGGTGTGCAGCGACTGCGTGCCGCCCAGCACCGCCGCCAGCGCCTCCACCGTGGTGCGGATGACGTTGTTGTATGGGTCGGCCTCCTGCAGCGAGACGCCGCTGGTCTGGCAATGCATGCGCAGCATCTTGGACTTGTCGTCGCGCGCGCCCAGCCCTTCCATCACCTCGCACCACAGCAGCCGCGCCGCGCGCAGCTTGGCGACCTCCATGAAGAAGTTCATCCCGATGCCGAAGAAGAACGAGAGGCGCGGCGCGAAGGCGTCCAGCGCCAGCCCCGCGGCCATGGCGTTCTGCGCATATTCCTTGCCGTCGGCGATGGTGAAGGCCAACTCCTGCACCGCGGTCGCCCCGGCCTCGTGCAGGTGGTAGCCGCTGATCGAGATCGAATTGAAACGCGGCATGTTGTCAGAGGTATAGGCGATGATGTCGCCAACGATCCGCATGCTGGGTGCGGGCGGGTAGATGTAGGTGTTGCGGACCATGAACTCCTTGAGGATGTCGTTCTGGATCGTGCCCGAGAGCTGCGCTTGGGCCACCCCGGCGCGCTCGGCGGCGACGATGTAGAACGCCAGCACCGGCAGCACCGCGCCGTTCATGGTCATCGAGACGCTCATCTCGTCCAGCGGGATGCCGCCGAACAGGATCTCCATGTCGCGTACCGTGTCGATGGCGACGCCCGCCTTGCCGACATCGCCCACCACGCGCGGATGGTCGGAATCGTAGCCCCGGTGGGTGGCGAGGTCGAAGGCGACCGACAGCCCCTTCTGCCCCGCGGCCAGGTTGCGGCGGTAGAAGGCGTTGGAGGCCTCGGCGGTGGAGAAGCCGGCATATTGGCGGATGGTCCAGGGCCGACCGGGATACATCGAGGCATAGGGCCCGCGGGTGAACGGCGCGAAGCCGGGCAAGCCCGGCCCGTCGGGTGGCAGGTCCTCGGCGGTGTAGAGCGGCTGGACGGCGATGCCTTCCGGCGTGAGCCGGGGACGGTCGCGGTCTTGCAACTCCCGATCGGCCTTCGCCTGCCATTGCGACTTCTCGACCATTCCCGACCCTATCCGCTCGCCCGGAGCTTTGCCGGCGGCTCCATGATCTCGGTCAGAATCCCCTTCATGTCGCGGGGGTGGACAAAGAATACGGGCGTACCGTGCGCGCCGATGCGAGTGGGTCCGAGAACGCGCTTGCCGAGTTCCTCGAAGGCGGTGCGTGCGGCCTCGATATCCGGCACCTCGAAGGCGAGGTGATGCTGCCCGCCGTTAGGGTTCTTCTCCAAGAAGGCGGCGAGCGGCGAATTTTGGCCAAGCGGTTCCAGCAGCTCGATTTGCGTGTTGGGTGTTTCGACGAAACAGATGCGTACGCCTTGTTCGCGCAGGTCAAACGGCTCCTGGACCACGGCTGCGCCCATCACGTCGCGCCAGAACGAGATCGCTGCCGTGACGTCGGGTACAGCGACGCCAACGTGGTTGAGCCGGCCCAGTTTCATCGCTCGCCCTTTCCGATTGTGAGGGGTGCAGCCTAGCCCAGTCCGGCCGCGGACACCAAGGCGCCGATATCGTCGATGACGCGGTCGGGGGTGTTCTGCGCCGGCGGCTCGGCCCGTTGCGCCGCGCCGATCGAACCGCCGGCGACCGGCGTGGCCCGTGCGCCGCCCGCGCGCGCCATCTGCATCGTGGCGGTGGCATCGTCGCCCGCCACCCCACGTTCGCACCATCGCGGCCGAGCCGGTCGGCGATCAAGCGCATCGCCGGGGCCGAGCCTTGCCGGTCACTTGGGGCTCGCGGCCGGTCACCCGTGCGATCGCCGCGCCATCCGGCCGATCGCCTGGTCGGAGATCTCGGGAAAGGCCTCCTTGCCTCGACGCGGCTACTGGACGCCGACGGCAACCCTCGGCTAGGCGATTGCAAAACAATGAGGAGGGGCGGATGGCAGACCAGGTAAGGCTGACCGCCTGCGAAGAAGCCTGGACCACTCCGCGGTGGCGGCGGAACTCAAGACGGTCCCCGACAGCCCGACGCCGAGCCTCGACAAGCTGCTGGTCAAGGGCATTTACGACGCCCAAGCCGACATCGGCGGCCGGCGGTGCGGTTCGTCGACAGCTTCGAGTACGGCGAGGAGGAACGGCGCGCTGTGCCACGGCAAGGCCGAGCGGGTGTTCCCCATCGCCGCTGAACCATGACCAACCGCACATGACCACCACGGTTGGTCCTGAGGAGCCATCGTGCTTGTCCAGATGGCGTCTCGACGGGCGCTGGCCTGGCGCAGGGGGCTTCGCGACGGGCGCTCGGCTGGGCTCGGTCCCGCCTCGGCCCGAACGGGAATGCGGATGAGCCCGCTCGCCGGCCTCAAGGTGGTTGAACTGGCGCGCATCCTCGCCGGGCCATGGGCGGGGCAGGTGCTGGCGGACCTTGGCGCGGAGGTGGTCAAGGTCGAGAGCCCCGAGGGCGACGACACCCGCCGCTGGGGGCCGCCCTTCGTCGACAATGCGGACGGCTCGCGCGACGCGGCCTATTTCCACGCCACCAACCGCGGCAAGGCGAGCGTGGTGGCGGACTTCAACATGGCCGAAGACCTGGCGCGGGTGAAGGCGCTGATCGCCGGCGCGGACGTGGTGATCGAAAACTTCAAGGTCGGCGGGCTGGCGAAGTTCGGCCTCGACTACGCTAGCCTCGCCGCCGCCAACCCGCGCCTGGTCTATTGCTCGATCACCGGCTTCGGCCAGGACGGACCGCGTGCGCAGGAGGCGGGGTACGACTTCATCGTCCAGGGCATGAGTGGGATCATGGACCTGACCGGCTTTCCCGATGGCCCGCCCACCAAGATCGGCGTCGCCTATGCCGACATCATGACCGGGCTCTATGCCGTCATCGCGATCCAGGCGGCGCTGCGCCAGCGCGAGGCGACCGGGCGCGGGCAGATGATCGACATGGCGCTGCTCGACGTGATGGTCGGCACGCTCGCCAACCAGGCGATGAACTACCTGGTCTCGGGGCAGGTGCCCACGCGGATGGGCAACGCGCACCCCAACATCGTGCCTTACGAGGCGTTCCCGTGCGCCGATGGCTGGCTGATCATCGCCGTGGGCACCGACCGCCAGTTCGCCCGCCTCGCCGCGCTGCTGGACCTGGATGCGCGGGCGGAATGGTCCACCAACGCCGGCCGCGTCGCCGACCGTGCCGCCCTCTCCCCCCGCCATCGCCGATCTCACCCGAGGCTGGCGGCGCGACGAACTCCTGGCGCGCCTCGCCGACCTCGGCATTCCCGCCGGCCCCATCAACACTGTCGCCCAAGCGCTCGCTGATCCCCAGATCGTGGCGCGCGGAATGGTTATTGCGCTAGGTAACGGCTTGGAAGGCCTGCGCACGCCGATCCGCTTTTTGGCGGCCGAGCTTGCGCCTGGCAGACCTTCACCTCGGTTAGCGGAGCACTTGCGACGGCGACGAGGACCTCGGTAGCGGCTGTGCGCGGCTATGGCTGTACCGGTCTGCCGATAAAGAAACGATGAGCCCCAAAACCGCCGAGAAATAACCAGAGAAGATACGATCCGCCGGTGAATTTTTTTCCGTGCTTCAAAAGTCAGCTGAGTTCGCCAGTCGCGGCCGGCGCGATCTTCCATCTCCTGAAATCCGACCGGCCGCACCGCCCATCCTGTTTGATCGCGGAAAATCCGACCGGCGATCTGCCGCAACGGGCTTGCCTGATGATTGGCGGCAGCGTCCTCGAGGGGCGCAACTCGGTTGTGATTAAGCCCCCGGCGTTCGCATCAAGCACTAAGCCTATCGGGGAGCGATTATGGGAACCAACCGCAACATCTGAAAAAACGCTAATGTTTTCATAGCGACGTGGCGGAGACGGAGGGATTCGAACCCTCGGTACGAGTAATCCCCGTACGGCGGTTTAGCAAACCGCTGGTTTCAGCCACTCACCCACGTCTCCGGATCGCAGCGGCGAGCGCGCGCTATAACGGGGGGGGGGTGGCGCGGCAAGGGTGTGAAGAAGCTCGGCCCGGCGCTCAAGGCTGTGGATTCGGCTCGCCGGGAAATGGACTCGTCTCGCCGTATGTTCATTGTCGCTTAACGCCCGGTGGCTTGTGCTGCGAGCGAGGCATTGGTGGAATGAACAAGGCGATGATCGATTGCATGTCAGCCTGGAGCAGACGCTGGGCGCCCGTCCTGATGCTCGCGTCGGCACTCGCCGGGTCCGCCGTGCAGGCGCAGGAGATCGAACGGATCGATCCCGATGCGGCGATCGACGCCGACCTTGACGCCGAGCTCGATCCAGGGCGGCCGGGCTTGGGCGAGGACGATGCCGATCGCAGCACTGCACCCCCGCCCACCCCGGCGCCCGGCCCGGATCGGCCGAGCGGGCAATACGAGGCTATCCCTGCCGCGCCGCCCTCCGCCCCGTCTCCCGCCGAGACTTCCCGCGCGGCCACCGCCGCCGCTGCCCAGCCGTCGACCACCTACGCCCAGGACGACCTGATCGGCGCCGCCGAGAGCGTGTTCGGCAAGGGCGCGGAGGGTCTCGCCCGCATCATCGAGGACGTGCTCAGCAAGCAGGGCGAGCCCAACGGCTACATCGTCGGCCGCGAGGGCGGGGGCGCGTTCATCCTGGGCGTGCGCTACGGCTCGGGCACGCTGTTCCACCGGGTGGAAGGACAGCAGCCGGTCTATTGGACGGGGCCTTCGATCGGTCTCGATGCCGGCGCCAATGCGGGCAATACCTTCGTGCTGGTCTACAACTTGTACGATACGCAGGACTTGTACGAGCGCTATCCGGCGGGCGAGGGGCAGGCCTATTTCGTCGGCGGCTTCACCGCCAGCTATTTGCGCAAGGGCAATGTGGTGCTGATCCCGATCCGGGTCGGCGCCGGGCTCAGGCTGGGGATCAATGCGGGCTACATGCGCTTCTCCAAGGAGCAACGCTGGCTGCCGTTCTGACCGCGCTCTCGCCATCCGGGCAAAGCGTGCAAACCCGCTTGCGATGGCAGCGCGCCGGTTGCATGGAACCGCCGCCATGCTCGACACACTCGACCAACAACCGCCCGACGCGCTGCTCGCGCTGATCAAGCAGTACGAAGCCGACGACCGCCCCGGCAAGATCGATCTCGGCGTCGGCGTCTATCGCACCGCGGACGGCGCCACGCCGGTCTTTGCGGCGATCAAGGCGGCCGAACAGCAGCTCGTGGAGAGCCAGGAGACCAAGGCCTATCTCGGCCCCGAAGGCGACATGGGCTTCGTCCATGCGCTGATGCCGCACGTCTTCGGCGCTGCCGATCCCAGGCGTGGCGGGCGGATCGAAGGGATGCAGACGCCCGGCGGGACCGGCGCCCTGCGCCTCGCCGCCGCCCTGGCGGCGCGCGCCGGCGCGGCGCGCGTGCTGATGGGCATGCCGAGTTGGCCCAACCATGCGCCCATCCTCGCCGATCTGGGCCTGGAGGTCGCCGGCTTTGCCCACGCCGCGCCCGAGGGCATCGTCGACATGGCCGCGCTGCGCACCGCGCTTGGGCAGGCGCGCGCGGGCGATGCCATCCTCCTCCACGGCTGCTGCCACAACCCCACCGGCATCGACTACGCGCCCGGCCATTGGGACGAGATCGCCGGCCGGGTGGCGGCAGCGGGCGTGCTGCCGATCATCGACTTGGCCTACCAGGGCCTGGGCGGGGGCATGGAACAGGACGCCTACGGGATGCGCGCGGTGCTCGCCGCGGTGCCCGAGGCGCTGGTGGCGTTCAGCTGCGACAAGAATTTCGGGCTCTACCGCGACCGCGTCGGCGCGCTCTATACGATGGGCGCGGATGCGGAGCAGACCGGGCGGATCATCTCCAACGGCCACGCCATCGCCCGCGCCACCTGGTCGATGCCGCCCGATCACGGCGCGGCCGCGGTGCGGCTGGTGCTCGCCGACGAGCAGTTGACGTCCGGCTGGATGGCCGAGCTCACCGCGATGCGCGAGCGGATCGCCGGGGTCCGCCGCCAGCTGGCGGCGGCGGGGACCGCCGGCCCGGTGAACCTGGCGCCGCTCGCCCACCAGCACGGCATGTTCGCGATGCTGCCGCTGTCGCGCGAGCAGATCGCTGCCTTGCGGGCCGAGCACGGCGTCTACATGGCCGGTTCCGGGCGGATCAACGTGGCCGGGCTGACGACCGCCAATATCGGGCGCTTCGTCGGCGCGTTGGAGGGCCTGGGCGGCTGAGATGTGCCACTGAGATGGATCGCCAACCGGTCCTGGTAGGGGAACGACTGATCCTGCGGCCGCTCGATCGCGGTGATTGGCAGGCGCTCTACGCGCTGGCGGCCGACCCGCTGGTCTGGGCGCAGCATCCGATGGGCGACCGCTGGCGCGAGCCGGTTTTCCGGGCCTTCTTCGACGATGCGCTGGCCCAGGGCGGCGCCTTGGCGGTGGTCGACCAGGCGAGCGGCGCGGCCATCGGCTCGAGCCGTTTTCAGAACCACCAGCCGGATGCGCGAGGCATTGGGTGGACGGGCAGCGTCGAGATCGGCTGGACCTTCCTCGGCCGCGCCTGGTGGGGCCGGGGCGTCAATGCCGAGATGAAGCAGCTGATGCTCGCCCATGCGTTCCGCTTCGTCGATCGGGTGGTGTTCCGGGTCGGCGAGAGCAATTGGCGCTCGCGGCGGGCGATGGAGAAGATCGGCGGCCGGCTGACCGGCGAGGTCGAGCGCCTGCCGACCGATCACGGCAAGATCGTTCACGTCATCTACGCAATCGACCGGGCCCCGCAGGGGTGAGCGGCCGGCCCCTGCCCCGCGGTCATCTACCCGCAATGGAGCGCTGGCAGGAGGCGCCCATGCTCAGTGCCATCCGCCTCGGCCTTGCCGCCTCGAAGCGCTCGTCGAGGCCGGTGGCGGGGGCGCTGCTCGTGCTCGCCTCGGCGGCCGCCGCGCAGGCGCCAGCCGAGGCGCCGCGGGTCGACTGGCTGATGCTGGCGATGGGCGCGCTCGGCGGGCTGGTGCTGTTCCTGTACGGGGTCGACCTGCTCGCCCGCGCGCTGCGCGACGGCCAGGACGATCGCTTCAAGCGCCTCATCCAGCGCAGCTCGTCCAATCGCTTCGCGGCGCTCGGCACCGGGACCGTGGCCACGGTGGTGCTCGACAGCTCCTCGGTGGTCATCGTCCTGGTCATCGCGCTGGTGGATGCCCGGCTGATGGCCTTCGCCAGCGCGCTGCCGGTGATCCTGGGAGCCAACATCGGCACCACCATCTCCAGCCAGGTGTTCGCCTGGAACATCGATACTTTCGCGCCGGTGCTGATGGCGGTGGGCCTCGGCTGGCGGGTGCTCGCCAAGGCCGACGGGGCCAAGCGCTGGGCGACGGTGCTGCTGGGGATCGGCCTCGTCCTGTTCGGCCTCAGCCTGATCGGCGCCGCGGCCGAGCCGCTGCAGGACCATCCCGAGATCCTCGCCCTGCTGCGCGAGCTGGAGAACCCGCTCTACGGCGTGCTCGCCGGCGCCGCGGTGACGGTGGCCATCCAGTCCTCCTCGGCGATGATGGGGATCGTCATCACCCTGGCGGGGGGCGGGCTCGTCACGCTGCCGGCCGGCATCGCGATGATGCTGGGGGCCGAGATCGGCACCTGCGCCGATACGCTGGTGGCAACGCTGGGCCGTTCGCGCGCGGCGGTGAAGGCGGGCGTTTTCCACCTGTTGTTCAACATCGCCTCGGTCACCATCGGGGTGCTGCTGATCGACCAGCTGGTCGGTTTCGCCCAAGGGTCGGGTAGCGATACCGGCCAGCGGATCGCCAACGCGCATGTCCTGTTCAATGTGGTCGGGGCGCTGCTGGCGCTGCCGTTCGTGCGGCTCTCGGCCGGGCTGCTCGATCGCATCGTGCCCGAGCGCGAGGTTCAGGATGGCGGGGGCGCTCGGGAGCAACCCGCCGCCAGCTAGGCCCGCAGGCTCTGCATCCGCTGGAGGTAGCGGGCGAGCGTGTCGATCTCCAGGTTCACCTCGCCGCCCTGGCGCAATTCGCCAAGCGTGGTGACCTCGGCGGTGTGAGGGATGACGTTGACTTCGAAATGGACGCTCCCGTCGGGCCGATCGGCCACCGAATTGATGGTCAGCGAGACGCCATCGAGCGCGATCGACCCCTTGGCCGCCAGGAACGGGGCGAGCGCGCCGGGCGCTTCCACGGTGATCCGCATCGAGCCGCCTTCGGGCCGCCAGTCGGTCAGCGTGCCCACCGCATCGACGTGGCCGGCGACGATGTGCCCGCCCAGCTCGTCGCCCACCCTGAGCGAGCGTTCGAGGTTGATCCGCTGCCCGGCCGTCCACATTCCGCGCGCGGTTCGGGCAACGGTTTCGGCCGAGACGTCGACCGCGAACCAGGCCTGCCGCCGCTCATCCTGAGCTTGTCGAGGGGCGCGCTCGACCACGGTGAGGCAGACGCCCGCGCAGGCGATCGAGGCGCCGATGGCGAGGTCGGCCGGGTCGAAGGGGCAGGCGATGCGCACGCGCAGGTCGCCCCGCTGCTCGACGCTTGCCACGGTGCCGATGGCGGTGACGATGCCGGTGAACATGCGGCCCTCCTAGCGGCTCCGTTGGTAGATTTCGAGCGTGTCGGGGGCGAAGCGGCGGCGATCGACGAAACGCCAGCGGGAATGGGCTTGGGTCAGCGATTCCGGGCCGAATGCGGCCAGTGCGGGCGTGCCGCCGCCCAGCAGGATCGGCGCGCGATAGAGCAGCAGCCGGTCGACCAAATCGGCTTCGAGGAACGCCGCAGCCGCCTGCGCGCCGCCTTCGACCAGCAGGTGCTGCACGCCCTCGAGCCGGTCGAGCGCGGCCAGGTCGAGCCGTTCCCACCCCGCCGGCGGATCGCCGCGGGTGAGAACCATGCGCCGCGCTCTGCGCTGTTCCAGGCCCGGCAGGCGGACGTCGAGCGCGGGCGCATCGGCGCGCAGCGTTCCCCCACCCACGACGATCGCATCCGCCCGCGCCCGCTCGCGGTGCCCATGCGCGCGGGCGGGCGGGCCGGTGATCCAGCGGCTCTCGCCCCCCGCGGTGGCGATGACGCCGTCGAGCGAGGTGGCGAGCTTGAGCGTGACGTGCGGGCGGTGGAGCGTGCGCGAGCTCAGGTAGCCGGCGAGGCTGTCGCGGCAGCCGGGGTCGTCGGTGCAGGCGATGTCGACGCCGGCCTGCCGCAGCCGGGCAAGGCCCGTGCCGCCGGTCCGCCCGTCGGGATCCTCGATCCCCGCGACCACCCGCGCCAGCCCGGCCTGCGCCACCAGCTCGGCACAAGCCGGCCCGCGCTCGGAGCGGTGGGCGCAGGGCTCGAGCGTGACGTAGAGCGTCGCCCCTCGGGCGCCCTCGCCGGCCTGCGCCAGTGCGATGGCCTCGGCATGCGGCCGACCACCGGGCCGAGTCCAGCCGCGGCCCCGCACGATGCCGTCCTTGACGATGATCGCCGCCACCGCCGGATTGGGCCGGCTCAGCGGGCGGGCGCGCTCGGCCAGGGCGGCGGCGGCGGCCAGCCAGCGCGCGTCGGCGTCACTCGTCACGCGGCGCGCCGGGTTCCTCATCGGTTGCGGCGCGCGCGGCGGCGGTGGCCGCTTTCTCGGCGGCGCGTTCGCGCTCGAGTTCGGCTTCCATCGCATCCACGTCGATGAAGGTCGCGCGGCCGAGCTGGCGGTACATCTCCCTGGTCAGTTCCTCGCGCTCGGCGATGAGCGCGGCCAGCTCCTCCTTGCGCTTCTGGTTGGCGATGTTGGAGGCGATGATCTGCTCGCGGGTGCGGTCGGGATCGAAGGTGCTGATGTAGGTGATTTCGGGCCGCGCCGGCTCCATCCGCTGGCTTTCGGGCACGAAGACCATGAACAGGGCGAAGGTCGCGGCGATGGCGACCCCCATGATCTGCCAGCGATGCGGCGTGGGCTGGCGCCATTCGCGCGCGAAGTCCTCCACCGCGTGCTTGGGGTTGATGCGGCGCCGCAAGCTCATGGCCGGAAACTCATGCGCGCCAAGATAGGTGGCCGGGCGCGCGCATGCCAGCCACTTTTCGCGGCATCAGCCGAACGCGGCGTACAGCCCGCGGCCGTGTAGCTTGAGCCAGCGATCGGCCTCGACGAGATCGCCTTCGAACAGCCGGGCAAGCAGCGCGTGGAAGGCGGGCGAATGGTCGAAATGCGCCAGGTGCGCCACTTCGTGCGCGACCACCGAGCGGCGCACCAGGTCGGGCGCCATCACCAGCCGCCAGTTGATGCGGATGGCGCGCGCGCCGTGCCGGGCGACCGAGCAGCTGCCCCAGCGCCGCTGGGCGCGCGACAATCTCAGCGCCGGCCTCCCCTGCCCCGCTTGGGCGCAGTAGTCGGCGAGGTCGGCAGCGGCGAGGCGCAGCGCTTCCTCCTCCAGCCAGGCGCGGACCCGGCGGGGGAGCGCGGATCGCGGCCCGCCGCAACGCAGGCTGCCCGGCTCCAGCACCGGCCGGCGCGAGTGGCGCTGGTCCCAGGCGAGCCGCACTGGCTCACCGCGATAAAGCACCGTGCCGCCCGGCGCGACGGGGTCGGCCTCGGGAACCGCGTCCAGCTGCTGCTCGAGCCAGGCGGTACGCGCCTGCGCGAAGGCGAGCGCATGACGCGTGCCGCACCATTGCGGCAGGGTGATGCGCACCTCGCTGCCGTCGGGCGCCAGCCGCATCGTCAGCCGCCTGGCGCGGGCATTGCGGCGGATGGCGAGCGGCAGGGTCCGACCGGCGACCGCCACGCTGGGCTCGTGCAGCTCGCCGCACAGCCAGTCGATCATCCGGCCCCCTGGCCCTCAAACCCGATCGTTCGCCGGCGCGGCCGGCGGTCCCAGTCGGTGAGGTGGTGCTCCAGCGGCCCGGCCACCGTCTCGCTGATGCAGCGGCCCGCGACGCAGGCCCCCGCCGCGATCATGGCGTCGCTGCCGCCGGTGAGGAGCGGGTGCCAGGCGGGCAGGGGATCGCCGTCGGCGCGGCGGCGATAGGCGCAGCTGGCCGGCAGCCAGGGCACCTCCCGCGCCAGCCGCGGGGTCAATCGCAGGCAATCGGGCACGAACGCCTTGCGGTTGCGGTAATCCATGCAGCGCGCGGTGCCGGTGTCGAGCAGGCGGCAGGCGACGTTGGTCTCCAGGATCTGGCCGGTGTCCTCGTCCTCCAGCTTGTGCAGGCAGCAGCGCCCGCAGCCGTCGCACAGCGCCTCCCACTCGGCGCGCGAGAGCGTGTCGATCGGCAGCTCCCAGAAGCGCTCCCTCAGCTCACCCATTTGGCCAGCTCCTCCGCCACCGCCTGGCCGCTCGTCTCCACCGGCAGCAGCGCGAGCGGCTCGCCCCGGCGGCCCATCAGGTAGGCGGCACGGCTGTGGTCCATCAGGTAGCCGCCACCCGCGCCCGCCTCGCCCCTGGCGTAATAGACCGCGAAAACCTTGGCGGCGGCGTCGATCTGGGCCGGCGTGCCGGTGAGGCCGAGCAGTTCCTCGCCGAAATTGGCGGTGAACTCGCCGATCACCGCGGGCGTATCGCGCGCCGGATCGATGGTGATGAAGAGCGGCTGGATGTCGTCGGCGAGTTCGGGCTGCACGCGGGCGAAGGCCTGGTAGCCCTGCATCATCCGCTGCAGATCGAACGGGCAGACATCGGGGCAATAGGCGTAACCGAAGTAGACCAGCCGATAGCGGCCATCGAAATCGCTCCAGCGGACGGTTTCGCCCGCGGCATTGCGGAGCGCGAACGGCCCGCCGATCGCGGCCCCGGCGAGCGGGGGCGGCGTATCCCGGCTCTCCCGCTCGCCGCATCCCGCCAGCAGGCTGCAGGCGAAAACTAGGGCGGCGATGCGGCTGGCGAGCGGGCACGAGGGCGCGACGGGCATGACAGGCGGGTTCATGCTCTGGTAACGCAACGGGGGCAAGGGGAATAGCCCGCGTCGGCGGAGCTGTCCCAAGCAATTGAAGGAGACCGGCCACAGTGATCGCCCGCAGCATCCGCTCTCGCCTGGCCCCCTCTCGGCTGGCCCGGTCCCGCCCAGCCCTGCTGGCCCTGGCCGCCGCGCTGCTGGCCGCGGTCCCGGCGGCCGCGCAGTTTTATTCGGACGGGTATACCTTCCTCAAGGCGGTCAGGGACAAGGATGGCACGGTCGCCACCCAGATGCTCGATGCGCCGGGCTCGACCATCATCAACGCGCGCGACATCAGCTCGGGCGAGACCGCGCTGCACATCGTCACCCAGCGGCGCGACGCGACCTGGATCCGGTTCCTGACCCAGCGCGGAGCCAATCCCAACATCCGCGACAAGCGCGGCATCTCGCCGCTGATGGCCGCCGTGCAGCTGGGTTTCAACGAGGGCGTCGAAGCGCTGATCGGCGCCGGGGCGAGCGTTGACGTGGGCAGCGACACCGGCGAGACGCCGCTGATCTCGGCGGTGCATCGGCGCGATATCGTGCTCATGCGCATCCTGCTGGAGGCGGGGGCGGATCCTGAACGGCGGGACAATTCGGGCCGCTCGGCGCGCGATTACGCCCAGCTTGCCGGCAGCTCGGTGAGCACGGCGCTCGACCGCCATGTCCGGGACGCCAGCGAGCGCGCCGCGACCCAGGAAACCTACGGGCCGGGCATATGACCATGATGACGCCTCTGCCCAGTGCGGCCCCCGACCTTGCCGAAGCGACGCTGGACGAGCTGCGGATCGGGCTCGGCCCGCAGATCGCCGCGAGCGCGGTGTTCGACGGCTGGACCGACCAGGCGCTGATCAACGCGGCCATGGCCGCCGGCGTCATGCCCTCGGTCGCCCGCCTGGCCTTTCCCGGCGGGGCCATGGACATGATCGCCGGCTGGATCGGGGCGATCGACGCGCGGATGCGGGCCGAGTTTGGCGACGGCCGCCTCGCCGCCATGCCGATCCGCGAGCGCATCCGCACGCTGGTCTGGTTCCGGCTGGAACAGGTTCGCGGCTCGGAGGAGGCGCTGTCGCGGGCCCTCGCGATCCAGGCGATGGTGCACAATCTGCCGCGCTCGCTGCGGCTGGGCTGGGCGAGCGCGGACGCCATGTGGCGCCTCGCCGGCGACACCGCCACCGATTACAACCACTATACCAAGCGCCTCATCCTGACCTCGATCTATGGCGCGAGCCTCGCGGTTTTCGTCAGCGACGATTCGCCCGACAAGGTGGACACCCGCGCCTTCCTCGACCGGCGGATCGGCGAGGTGATGCGCTTCGAGAAGGCCAAGGCGCAGCTCACCGCCCCGCGCGAAGGGTTCGACATCGCGCGCTTCGTCGGCCGGTTGCGCTACCCGAGCCGCTGACCGGCCGCCGGAGAGAGCTGGCTTTATTGCGAGCCGGTTGCAAATAGGCGCGGCTTCTGGCAACCGCGTAGGCATGTCTCAGCGCCAGACCCTCGACACGCTGCCGCCGCTCCGCCGCGCCGAGATCGTCGCGGTCGACTGGTCGATCCTCGCCCCCGAGGAGGCCAAGCGGCTGCAGGCGCTCGGCCTGGATGCCGGGGCGCGGGTGGCGATCGCGCACCGCGGGATCTTCGCCGGGCGCGACCCGATCGCGCTGCGGGTGGGGCGGTCCACCATCGCCCTGCGGCGCGCCCATGCGCGGGCGATGACGGTCGAGGAGGTATGACCCGGCCGCGCACCGCCGCGCTGGTCGGCAATCCCAATTCGGGCAAGAGCGCGCTGTTCAACGCGCTGACCGGGGCGCGGCAGAAGATCGCGAATTATCCCGGCGTCACCGTGGAACGCAAAGCGGGGCGCATGTTCCTGCCCACCGGCGAGCCGGTGGAACTCATCGACCTGCCCGGCTCCTACGCGCTCGATGCGGCCAGCCCCGACGAGGAGGTGACCCGCGACGTGGTCCTGGGCAAGTTCCCCGGCGAGGCGACCCCCGACATCCTGGTGCTGGTGCTCGATGCGGCCAATCTGGAACAGCACCTGGTGTTCGCGCAGGAGCTGATCGCGCTGGGCCGGCCGACGGTGGCGGCGCTCAACATGGTCGACATGGCCGAGCGCGACGGGATGGTGATCGACCCGCAGGCGCTGAGCGCGGCGCTGGGGGTGCCGGTGATCTCGACCGTGGCGGTGCGCAAGCGGGGGCTGGAGGCGCTGGCGCAGGCGATGGCCGGCGCCGAGGCGCAGAACCTGGCCGGCCGGCACCAGGTCGAACGGCTGTCGCTGCCCGAGCGGCGCCTGGCCGCGCGCCACATTGCCGGCGGGGCGATCGTCTCGGAGAGCGGGGTGCACCGGCTGCACGCCAGCCTCGACAAGGTGCTGCTCCACCCCTGGCTCGGCCCGCCGATCCTCTTGGCGCTGCTGTTCGTCATCTTCCAGGCGGTGTTCGCCTGGGCGACCCCGTTCGCCGATGCCATCGATGCCGCGATCGGCTGGCTGATCGGGCTGGCCGAGGCGATCGTGCCGGCCGGCTTCGTGCAGGATTTCGTGACCCAGGGCGTGCTCACCGGGGTGGGCTCGGTGGTGGTGTTCCTGCCGCAGATCGTCATCCTGTTCGCCTTCATCCTGATGATGGAGCAATCGGGCTACATGGCGCGGGCGGCTTTCATCATGGACCGGATGATGGCGGGCGTGGGCCTGTCGGGCCGCAGCTTCATCCCGCTGCTTTCCAGCTTCGCCTGCGCGATCCCGGGCATCATGGCCACTCGCGCCATCGCCGACCCCAAGGACCGGCTGACCACCATTCTCATCGCTCCGCTGATGACCTGCTCGGCGCGGCTGCCGGTCTACGCGGTGATCATCGCCGCCTTCATCCCCGCGACCACCGTGGGCGGTTTCATCGGCCTGCAGGGGCTGGTGATGTTCGCGCTCTACGTGGCCGGCATCGTGGGGGCGATGGTGGTGGCGCTCGTCTTGCGCCGCTCGGCCACCAAGGGCGCGGCCTCGGGCTTCATCATGGAACTGCCGCGCTACCAGTGGCCGCCGTTGCGCGACCTGGCGATCGGATTGTGGCAGCGTGCCTGGGTGTTCCTGCGCCGGGCGGGGACGATCATCTTCACCGCCACCATCGTGCTGTGGCTGCTGCTCAGCTTCCCGCGCGCGGAGCCGGGCGAGAGCCAGGTGGACGCCAGCATCGCCGGGCGGATCGCCGACGGGCTCCACGTCGTGATGGCGCCCATTGGCTTCAACCGCGAGATCAGCCTGGCGCTGATCCCGGCCATGGCCGCGCGCGAGGTGGCGGTCTCGGCGCTCGCCACCACCTATGCGGTCGATGCCGAGGACGAGGAAGCGCAGGCCGAGGGGCTGATCCCGCAATTGCAGGCCGGCTGGAGCCTGCCGACCGCATTGGCCTTCCTGGCCTGGTTCGTGTTCGCCCCGCAGTGCCTCTCGACCATCGCGGTGGCGCGGCGCGAGACCAACAGCTGGCGCTGGCCGCTGTTCATGCTGGGCTACCTGTTCGCGCTCGCCTACCTGTTCGCCGGCCTGACCTACTGGCTCGCCGTGGCCGCCGGGCTCTAGCGGGCGCCCACAGGAAACCGCCCGCCGGCGATTGCCCGGGGGGGCGAGGGGGGCCTACAGCCGCACCCCAGAGAATCACCGCAACTTCCCAAGAGGACCAACCATGGCCGGCAGCCTCAACAAAGTCATGCTCATCGGCAACCTGGGCGCCGACCCCGAGGTGCGCAGCTTCCAGAACGGGGGCAAGGTGTGCAATTTGCGCATCGCCACCACCGAGAACTGGAAGGACCGCGAAGGCCAGCGCCAGGAGCGCACCGAGTGGCACTCGGTGGCGATCTTCCAGGAAGGCCTGGTGGGCGTCGCCGAGCGCTACCTGCGCAAGGGTTCCAAGGTGTATGTCGAAGGCCAGCTGCAGACCCGCAAGTGGCAGGACCAGGGCGGCGCCGACCGCTACACCACCGAGATCGTGCTGCGCGGCTTCGGCGGCACGCTGACGATGCTGGACGGCGCGCCGGGTCCCGGTGGCGCTGCCGCGGGCGCCGGCGGCGGGCGGCGGGACTGGGACGAGGGCGGCAATGCAGGCGCGGGCGGCGGTGCGGGTGGCGGCGGTTCGGACTGGAGCCGCGGTGGCGGCGGCGGCGGCGGCGTCAGCGGCGGCGGCGCGGTGGACGATCTGGACGACGACATCCCGTTCTGAGCCGGCGCGCCGGTGACGAAGGTTACGAAGGTGACAGGGTGTCACCTTCGCAATCCACGAATTCCTTGTTCCTTTACAATGCGATAACGTCGGAAATGAGCCGGCGGCGCGGGTGACACTCGCCGGCGCTTTTTTCATCGAGGCAGGCAAGCGGCGGCACCGGTGCACCATCGGCGCCTGGCCGCGTGTAGGCCAGGCGATAGCGGCCGGGCTACTCTCCGGGCTTGGTGCCGCCGTTCCGGGTGAGCGCCGCCAGCGCGGCGAACGGCCCGCTTGCCTCGGGGGTGGAGAGGCCGACCTGCTGCCGGACCGCCTCCGCCCGCGGGCCGGTCAGGTAGGGATCAATGGCGAGCGCCAGGCTCTGGGCCACCGCCTCGCCCAGGTCGATGGTCGTGCCCGTGTAGAAGATGTCGTCGAGTTCCTCCGGCGAGAGCTCGATCTCCTCCTGGTCGATCGTGTGCTCGGGCACGAAGCGGAAGGCGAGCGGCTCGGCGATGGCGACCTCAAGGTCTTCGCCCGAGATCGCGCAGGGCTGGACGATCGCGCCGTTCAGTCTGCCGCTGGCCGAGACGACCTCGCCGGCGACGGCGAGGGCCAGTTCGGCCGTGAGGGAATCGATCGCCACCAGGTCGAAGCGGCGGGCGAGGGCGGCGCATTCCTCGGCGCTCGCGCTCAGCGCAACGGGGCCGGCGGGCAGCGAGCGGATATCGAAGCCGCGCGCGAACTCGCCCGGGACGGCAGGCGAGGTCACGGCGCGACATTGCCGGCGAGCAGGTCGTCCGCGGATGCGGCGTCGATCCGGCCGGCAAGGTCGCGCAAGGCCGCGGCGAGCGGGGCGGGGTCGGTTCCTTCGAGCAGCGTGACGTTGCGTTCGACCGCCTGCGCCAGCATGTCCTCGGCGCCCTGCGCGAGCCCGTCGCGCAGGGCGCCGAGCCGGCCGCCGAGCACGCCCATGAGCTTGCCCATGTGCTTGCCGACCATGAGGTCGCCCACGCCGCTTTCGCGCAGCTGGCCGTCCATGTCCTCGACGAACAGCTCGGTGAGGCGCGCGGCCGGGGGGAGCAGCGCCGGGTCGCGCTCCATCCGCAAGAGCACCAGTGCGAGCACCGCGGTGACCATGTCGAAGCGGCCGGGCACGGTGTCGGCCACGCCTTCGCGCGCGTACCAGTGCGGCTCGCGGGCGATCGTGCAGATACCGCGCCAAAGCGGGCGCAGCTGCTCGCGCGGGTCGGTTCGGGGGGCAAGGAGGCGGGAGAGGAATGACACCGGCAGCGGATAGCTTGCGTTAAGCGACGGTTCAATGGCGCCCGATCAGGCAGTTGTGGGCGCGCTCCGGGGCGAGTTGCCTGCCTGGCGCTCTGCCTCTACAGGCACCGGCTTCGATAGATGGTGCGGGCCGGCCGACAGGCAAGTTGCCGGGTGCGCGCCGCGGCGCAGGAAGGTTGGACGTTTGACCGATATCACGCGAGCAGCAGGCTTCGGGGGCGCGCGAACCCTCGCCTGCTTGGGCCTCGGCGTCGCCGCCGCTCTGCTGGGCGCCTGCAGCTCCATCGCCAACCATCGCGGCTACATCACCGACGAGACGCTGGTGCAAAGCGTGCAGCCGGGGATCGACAACCAGGCCTCGGTGCGCGGCGTGCTCGGCCAGCCGACCTACACCAGCACCTTCGGTGAGCCGGTGTGGTACTACATCTCCAGCACGACCGCGCAGGCGCCGTTCAACACGCCCAGGATCGACAGCCATTCGGTGCTGGCGATCCGGTTCGATGCGGCGGGCAATGTGGTGGCGGCCGAGCGCAGCGGGCTGGAGCAGGTGGCGCAGATCAGCCCCGACGGCGACGAGACGCCCACGCTGGGGCGTGACCGCAGCTTCCTGGAGGACCTGTTCGGCAATATCGGCACCGTGGGTGCGCCCGGAATGGGCGGCTCGGGCGGCGGCGGCCAGGGCGGCGGGGGCAACTGAACGGGGCCCCCTGACTGCTGGCCGCGGCGCTGTTGAAGGCAGCCGGATGCCTCCCATATCGTCGCGATGGAACCAGATCGGCAGCGCCACGGCCTCGTCCAGTGGCACGGCACCACCATCATCGGCGTGAAGCGCGACGGCCGCACCGTCATCGCCGGCGATGGCCAGGTGTCGATGGGCAATACGGTGATGAAGCCCAATGCCCGCAAGGTGCGGCGCATCGGCAAGGCCGAGGCGACCGGGACCGATTCGGCGCGGCGCGATGTGATCGCGGGGTTCGCCGGCGCCACGGCCGACGCCTTCACCCTGTTCGAGCGGTTGGAGCGCAAGCTGGAGCAGTATAACGGCCAGCTGCTGCGCGCGGCGGTGGAGCTGGCCAAGGACTGGCGGACCGACAAATACCTGCGCAACCTGGAAGCGCTGATGATCGTGGCCGATGCCGAGACCATGCTGGTGCTCACCGGCAATGGCGACGTGCTCGAGCCCGAGGCGAAGAACGAGACCACCATCGCCGCGATCGGCTCGGGCGGCAATTTCGCCCTCGCCGCGGCGCGCGCGCTGGCCGATTACGAGACCGATCCCGAAACGATCGCCCGGCGCGCCATGCAGGTGGCGGCCGAGGTGTGCGTGTTCACCAACGACCGGGTGACGGTCGAGACGGTCTGAACGCGAACTTTGCATCAAAGGACAGCAAGATGCTTTACAGCAAACTGGGCAGCACGGGCCTGATCGTGTCGCGCCTGGCGCTGGGCACGATGAGCTTCGGCATGGGCGGGGGCAATAAAGCGATCGCCCGCACCCGCCCCGCCGAGGCCGACGCGCTCGTCGCCCGGGCCATCGAGGCGGGGGTGAACTTCTTCGACACCGCCGACGTCTATGCCGGCGGCGAGAGCGAGGAGCTGCTGGGCCGGGCGCTGGGCGCGCGGCGCGACGAGGTGGTGATCGCCACCAAGGCGGGCTGGCGCACGGGTGATGCGCTGGGCCGCTCGGGGCTGTCGGCCGGGCACCTGCTGTGGTCGATCGAGCAGAGCCTCAAGCGGCTGGGGACCGGCCATGTCGATGTCTACATCGCCCACCGCGACGATGCGCACACGCCGCTGGAGGAGACGCTGCAGGCGCTCGACACCATCGTCAAGCACGGCAAGGCGCGCTACCTGGGCGTCTCCAACTGGGCGCCCTGGAAGATCGCCGCCGCGCTCGAGCTGCAGCGGGCGAACGGCTGGGCGCAGTTCACCCATGTGCAATCGATGTACCACCTGCTGGGGCGCGACGTCGAGCACCAGGTGCTGCCGCTGGCGGCGCATTATGGCCTCGGCTTCACCGCCTGGTCGCCGCTCGCCGGAGGCTTCCTGTCGGGCAAGTACACGCGCGAGAACCTCGCCGATCCCGACAACCGCCTGTCGGGGTTCGACATGATCCCGTTCGACAAGGAGCAGGGTTTCGCGCTGGTGGAGGACATGCGCACCATTGCCGACGGGCACGGAGCGAGCGTGGCGCAGGTGGCGCTGGCCTGGCTGCTGGGCAAGCCGCAGGTGTCGAGCGTGCTGGTGGGCGCCTCGCGGATGAGCCAGCTGGAGGACAATCTCGCGGCGGCGGACCTGGAATTGTCGGGCGAGGAGGTCGCCCGGCTGGACGCGGCGACCGCGCCGTCGGCCGATTTCACCGTGGGGGTGAGCCGGGTTCCCGACGGCCCGATCGTCACTGCGCTGGCGGCGCGGCCGGGCGAGCGGCCGGTGCTGACCGCGGAGGCGGTGGTATGAACGAGGCCCTCACTCCCAAGGCGATCGTCGCCGCGCTTGACGAGCACATCATCGGCCAGAGCCAAGCCAAGCGGGCGGTGGCGGTGGCGCTGCGCAACCGCTGGCGGCGCCAGCAGCTCGGCCCCGAATTGCGCGACGAGGTGACGCCCAAGAACATCCTGATGATCGGGCCGACGGGTTGCGGCAAGACCGAGATCAGCCGCCGGCTGGCCAAGCTGGCCGAGGCGCCGTTCGTGAAGGTGGAGGCGACCAAGTTCACCGAAGTGGGCTATGTCGGGCGCGACGTGGAGCAGATCGCCCGCGACCTCGCCGAGGACGCCATCCGCCTGGAGAAGGACCGCCGCCGCGAGGCGGTGCGCGAGGCGGCGAGCAAGGCGGCGATGGAGCGGCTGCTGACCGCGCTGGTGGGCGACAGCGCCAGCGAGGCGACGCGCGGCGCGTTCCGGCAGCGCATCGTCGAGAACGCGATGAACGAGACCGAGGTGGAGATCGAGCTCGCCGAGCAGCCCAACATAGCCATGGAAATGCCGGGCATGGGCGGCAATGTCGGCATGATCAACCTCAGCGATATGATGAGCAAGGCGATGGGCCGCGCGCCGACCAAGCGGCGCAAATTGAAGGTGCCCGACGCCTGGGACAAGCTGGTCGAGGAAGAGGCCGACAAGCGGATGGACCAGGACGATGTCGCCCGAGTGGCGCTGGCCAATGCCGAGAGCAACGGCATCGTGTTCCTCGACGAGATCGACAAGATCGCGGTCAGCGACGTGCGCGGCGGGAGCGTGAGCCGCGAAGGCGTGCAGCGCGACCTGCTGCCGCTGATCGAAGGCACCACGGTCGCCACCAAGTACGGGCCGATGAAGACCGACCACGTGCTGTTCATCGCCAGCGGCGCGTTCCACGTTGCCAAGCCTTCCGACATGCTGCCCGAGCTGCAGGGCCGCCTGCCGATCCGGGTGGAGCTGAAGGCGCTGACCGAGGCCGATTTCGTGGCGATCCTGTCGGACACCCGCGCCAACCTGGTGGAGCAGTACAAGGCGCTGCTGGCGACCGAGGAGCTGGCGGTGGAGGTCACGCCCGACGCCATCGCCGAGGTGGCGCGCATCGCCGCGCAGGTCAACGAAGGCGTCGAGAATATCGGCGCCCGGCGGCTGCAGACGGTGATGGAGAAGCTGTTCGAGGAGCTCAGCTTCGAGGCCGAGGGCCGCCGCGGCGAGGCGGTGGTGGTGGACGGCGCCTATGTGCGGGGCAAGCTGGCGGAGCTCGCCAGCAATGTCGATCTGTCGAAGTACATTCTCTGACGCGGCGTGCTCCCGCCCGCTCTGGAAGAGGATGGGGCACAGCTGTTCGCTCGCCTCGCCTAGCCGATGATGGGGCAATTGCCGGAGGTCCGCAGCCTTGTGGTGCGGTTGCGAGGGTTCAGCCGAGGAATTTGCGCTGAAGCGTTGCCTCGCGGCGCTCATCTGCCACGCGCGAATGCCGTTCATGACGGAACGAGGGTTTACAATCCTGCGCCTTGCAACGAACCGAAGGAGAGATTGTATGATCGTGGCACGCGCGAACGGGTGGAAAAGGTTGATGTTCCTCGTGGCAGTCGGGGGGTCCGCCAGCCTGGCCCTGGCGCAAGTCGAGGGCGAGACCGCAAACAACACGATGAGTTTCTTCATCACCTCGACGGGCATGGGCGACGGCGCCAATCTCGGCGGGCTCGAAGGAGCCGATGCGCATTGCCGCACGCTCGCTACCGCTGCCGGTGCCGGCGACAAGACGTGGCGGGCCTATCTGAGCCAGCAAGCGAGCCAGGGTGCAGAGGCCGTGAATGCGCGCGATCGGATCGGCGAGGGACCTTGGTACAACGCCAAGGGCGTGCTCGTCGCCAGCGACCTGGCCGAGCTGCACAGCGACGCCAGCAAGCTGAGCAAGGAGCACTCATTGACCGAAACCGGTGAGGTCGTCAGCGGGCGTGGGGACACCCCGAACAGACACGACATCCTGACCGGGTCGAACCTCGACGGCACCGCGCCGAGCGGCGAGGAGGACCAGACCTGCGGCAACTGGAGGTCGAATGCCGAGACGGGCAGCGCCCTGGTCGGCCATCACGACCGCCAGGGAGGCGGGGCGAACGCCAGCTCGTGGAACTCGGCGCATCCGTCACGCGGTTGCGGCCAGGCGAACCTGCAGGCGACCGGCGGCGACGCTCTGTTCTACTGCTTCGCGAGCTGAACGAAGGGGCAAGCGGGCGCCTTGCTTGAGGGGGCGCTATTCGGCCGCCTCCTCAAACTCGTCCTCGCCGGCGAGTTGGCGGGTCCACATGTCGGCGTAGAGGCCGTCGTGGCGGAGCAGCTGGGCGTGGCTGCCCTTCTCGACCAGGCGGCCCTGATCGATGACGTGGATGATGTCCGCATCGGCGATGGTCGACAGGCGGTGGGCGATGGCCAGGCTCGTGCGGCCGCGCGCCACCCGGCGCAGCGTCGCCAGGATCTCCTCCTCGGTGCGCGAATCGAGCGCGCTGGTGGCCTCGTCGAGCAGGATGATCGGCGGGTCCTTGAGCAGCGTGCGGGCGATCGCGACGCGCTGCTTCTCCCCGCCCGAGAGCTTGAGCCCGCGTTCGCCCACTTCGGTCTCGAAGCCGTGCGGCAGGCTCTCGATGAACGGCAGGATCGCGGCATCGCGGGCGGCGCCGCGGACCTCTTCATGCGAGGCGCCGTCGCGGCCATAGGCGATGTTGTAGCCCAGCGTGTCGTTGAACAGCACCGAATCCTGCGGGACGATGCCGATCTGGCGGCGCAGGCTCGCCTGGGTGACCGCGGCGATATCCTGCCCGTCGATGAGGATGCGGCCCGACCAGGGGTCGTAGAAGCGGAACAGCAGCCGGCCGATGGTGGACTTGCCCGCGCCCGACGGGCCGACC
The DNA here is from genome assembly GCA_031399025.1 of Erythrobacteraceae bacterium. Lineage (GTDB taxonomy): Bacteria > Pseudomonadota > Alphaproteobacteria > Sphingomonadales > Sphingomonadaceae > CBDBZL01. The sequence continues at coordinate 215,559 of JANNOJ010000022.1, forward strand.
AGCGCCACGTGGCTGCCGGCGGGCACTTCGAAGCTGAGGCCATGCAGGATGGTGCGGTCGGGATCGTAGCCGAACACGACGTCGTCGAACACGATTCCCGGGCGGCGGATCACCAGCGCCGGCGCGCCTGGGCGGTCCTCCACCTCGACCTGGGTGTCGATGAGGCGGAACATCTCGGCCATGTCGATCAGGCCCTGGCGGATGGTGCGGTAGACCCAGCCGAGCATGTCGAGCGGGCGGAACAGCTGCATGAGGTAGGTGTTGACCAGCACCAGGTCGCCCGGCGTCAGACGGCCCTGGCTCCAGCCCCAGATGGTCCAGGCCATGGCGCCGCCCATCATCAGGTTCATCAGCAGCGCCTGGGCGATATTCAGCAGGCCGAGCGAGTTTTCGCTCCTGATCGCGGCCTCGGCATAGCCGCGCGCGGCGCTGGCGTAGCGCGAGCGCTCGCGGTCCTCGGCGTTGAAATACTTGACCGTCTCATAGTTCAGCAGCGAGTCGACCGCGCGCGAGAGGGCCAGGCCATCCAGGCTGTTCATCTGGGCGCGCAGCTTGGTGCGCCATTCGGTGATGATGCGGGTCAACCAGATATAGCCCACCACCGTAACCGCGGTGGCGGCGACCAGCTCCCAGCCGAACAGGGTGTAGAAGATCACCGCCACCACGATGAGTTCGACGAAGGTGGGCAGGATGTTGAACAAGAGGAAGTAGATCATCGAATTGATCGACTTGGTGCCGCGCTCGACCACCTTGGTCACCTCGCCGGTGCGGCGCGACAGGTGGAAGCGCAAGGACAGCTGGTGCAGCCGGGCGAAAGTGTCCTCGGTCAGCTGGCGCACGGCATCCTGGCCGACGCGCTCGAAGATGATGTTGCGCACGTTGTCGAAGCCGACCGAGGCGAAGCGCCCGGCGGCATAGGCGATGACCAGGCCCAGGCCGACCCACAGCGCCGGGTCGCCCTCGGCCGCCATCACATCGACCGCGCCGGCATAGGCGAAGGGCAGCGAGAGCACGACCGCCTTGGCCAGCACCACGAACACCGCGGCGCCGGCGATGCGCTTGCGCAGATCGGGCCGGCCCTTGGGCCACAGATAGGGCAGGAACCGGCGGACGCTGCTCCAGCCGGCGAGCGCCATGATGTCCTGCCGCTCGTCCGCGCCCCGCTTGCCCGTGTCCTGCTCGGCCGTGTCCTGCTCGGCCGTGTCCTGCTTGTCCGCCCCCCGTGCCATGCCCTTTAGGTGGGCCCGCCCGCGCCCGGCGGCAAGGCGTCGCCGGCGTGGAGCCGCGCTAGGAGCGGCGCTGCGGGCCGAGCCGGCTGCCGCTCTCTGGCCAATCCAGCTGGCGCGGCAGGTCGAACATGACCTCACGGGTGCCGAAATCGATCGCCACCCGGTTGAACAGGCGCATCTCCGACATGCCCAGCAGCAGCGTGGGCTCGTCCTGCAGGCCGAGCGCGTGGAAGGTGGGCGAATCGGCGAAGGTGATCGGCAGGTTGGCGAGGCGCACGCGGTCGATCTCGAGCGAGCGCGCCACCCGCACCGCGCCCGAGCGCTGGATGCCGTTGATGTCGGTCATCTGGCTGTCGCCCAGGTCGCGGGCGCGGCGCAGGCGGCGCTCGAGCTCGGGATTGCCGACCGAGCTCTGCGCCCCGGTGTCGACGATCACCGCGGTGCGCACGCCGTCGATCCGCGCCCGGGCGATGATCAGCTGGCCCAGCTTGCGCCGGGCGCGCACGACGATGTCGTAGCCCGAGCGCGAGCCGTTGGCGGTGTCGGACACCGCGATGCTGCCCGCGCGGAAGTCGATGAGCACCCGCTGGTGCTGCAGGCTGTCGAGCCCCAGGATGCCGTCGGCCGCGCCGATGTGAAGCGGCTCGACCAGCGCGGCGGTCTGGATGCGGAAGGTGCGGCTGCCCAGCGACAGCGCGGGGATGGCGGCGGTCTGGACCTCGCGCCGGCTGTTGAGACCGACCAGCGTGGCGTGGCGGCGCTCGCCGAGCAGCAGCCGATCGGCCAGGATGTTGGAGATGACGGTCGCCTGCGCGCCGGTGTCGACGATGAAGCGGAACGGGCCTTCGCCCATCACCGAGACCGGAACCGTCATGCGCTGATAGCGCTCGGCGGTGAGGTCGATCACCTCGGCCGGGATCTGCCCAGGGATCGGCGCGGCGGGGATCGGTGCGGCCGGTTCGGGTAGCGATACAGACGCGGTGCCGATCAGCGCCAGGGCGCCCGCGGTGGGTAGCCAGCTCATTTCGTCTCTCCAGGGGCGGTCTGTGCGCGCCGCCTTCCGGGGACACGATAGCACATCAGCGGCAAGGGCGCAAAAGGCCGGGTGGGTTGGCGATTAGCGGCTCGCACCCCGGTTCCGGACGAGCGGGTGCGGATCGGCCGGTGCATTGCGCCGCCCCATTTCGGTTCAAAACTACGAACGCCTAGAACCGCCGCCTCTACGCCAGAGGCGGCGGTTAGGGTTCGGAGCAGTTCGCTCCGCAAACCGCGGACGCGCACCTCTTTCCGGCTGACCACTTCCACCCGCTGTTCGACTTCCGTGCGAAGGGCGGCGGCGGGTGAGCCCCGCTCTCAATCCCGCTTCGCTTGATGCAGCGCGACGCCCAGGACAACCACGCCGACGCCGATGAGCTCCTGAGGCGTGGGCGCCTGTCCGAGCACGAGAAAACCGATCGCCGTCGCCGTCGCCGGCAGCAGCGCTAGCATCAGGGCGAAACTGGCGCGGGGCAGCCGCGCCATGGCGAGCTGATCGGCGATATAGGGGATAACCGATGAGGATACGCCCACGCCGATCGCGGCAAGCAGCAGCGCGGGGCTGAGCAGCGCCGGCGCGGCGTCGGCGATGCCGATGGGAAATGATGCGACCATGGCGATTAGCATGGCGGCTCCGAGCCGATCGATCCCGTCCGTTCCGCCTCCCTTGGCGATGCGATGGCCGAGGATGATGTAAAGGGTGAAGAGCGCGCAATTGGCGAAGGCGAAGACGAACCCAAGCGGTTCCCCTTCGATCCGGACGTCCGTGAGCAAGTAGACGCCGCCGACCGCGAGCAGCATCGCCAGGACGTTGCGCACCGTTCTCAGTCCGAGCGCGGCCAGTGCGATCGGGCCGAGGAACTCGATCGCCCCGACCGTGCCCAGCGGCAGCCGCGCGATCGCGAGATAGAACAGCGCGTTCATGGCCGCGAGCACCAGGCCAAGGCCAACGACGACCCAGCGATCGGCTTGCGATAGCTTCAGAAAGAAGAGCCACGGTCGCCGCCAGAGCGCGAAGATCACGGCCGCGCTCGCGATCCGGAGCCAAGCAACGCCGAGCGGCTCGATGCGGGCGAACAGCAGCACCGCGAACGACGGCCCAAGGTAATGAAAGATCGCGCTGACGACGAAGAAGGCGTGCGGTGGGATGCGGTCGGCGCCGCGCGTGAACGCCGCCAGCCCGCCGCCGGGCGTGTCCGCCCGATCGTCTTTCTCGATAGCCATCGATGAATTTTAATCGGTCGGCTGAGAAACCGCCATGCTATGTCGGAGGCGAGAGTCTTAAGACGCCTCCGAATTGAAAGCGCACGTCCGAATGACCCTTCGCTCCAAGTTGCTCGCCGATCCTGTCAACCTCGCCTTGCTGGACGCGCTGGTCGGCGACCCGCGCGTCGCGGTTTCGGAACTGGCGCGCCGGGTGGGCATGTCGGCGCCGGCCGTGCGCGAACGGGTGCAGCGGCTGGAGGAGGCCGGCGTCATCACGGGCTATCGCACCGAGCTCTCCGCCATGGCTCTGGGCTATCCGATCACCGTCATCGTCCGCATCCGGCCGATGCCCGGTCAGTTGCCGAAGATCGTCGAGCTGGCGCGCGAGACGCCGAACGTCGTCGAATGCCACCGCATCACCGGCGACGATTGCTTTCTGGTCAAGGCTCACCTGGAGAGCCTCGACGATCTCGACGGTCTGCTCGACCGTTTTCTCGCGCACGGACAGACAACGACGTCGATCGTGCAGTCATCACCCGTCCCACCCAGGGGGCTGCCGCTGCCAAACAGCAACCAATAATTGGCCTAATCAAAGGAGTTGTATCAGTGTCACAGGAGGGCATCTCAGGCGGTCGAGATCTGTTCGATCTTCCACCAGACAGTGCGTATTTCAATTGCGCAAGTCTTGCGCCCCTTATGCGGAGTGCGCGTGCGGCTGGTCAGACCGCTCTCGAGCGACGCGCGGAACCTTGGCGCATCGGGATCGATGACTGGTTCGAAGACGTGGAGGAGCGCCGCGCTCTGTTTGCAGCCCTGATCGGTGCCGACCCGGACGGCGTCGCTCTGGTGCCTTCGACGAGCTACGGCCTCGGCACGGCAGCCAAGAATCTGACCGCGAAAGCTTGGCAGCGCGTCATCGTCATCGCCGACGACTATCCTTCCAACGTGTATACTTGGCGTGCTTTCTCGCGGCTTCATGGCTGCGAAGTCCATACCGTCGAGCGCGTTCCGGGCGGCACTTGGACAGATGCGGTCCTGGCAGCCATCGACGAGCGGACGGCCATCGTTGCGGTCCCTAATGTCCACTGGACGGACGGAAGCCTTCTGGACCTCGTCATGATCGGCGAAGCCGCGCGAACCGTGAGCGCGCGGCTGGTGATCGACGCGAGCCAGTCGGTCGGCGCCATGCCCCTCGACTTGAGCGCGGTACGACCCGATTTTCTCGTGGCGGTCGGCTACAAGTGGCTGTTGGGCCCGTTTGGTCTTGGCTACCTCTTCGTTGCCCCCGAGCATCGCGAAGGCTCGCCCCTGGAAGAGAACTGGATCGCCCGCGAGGGCGCTGAGGACTTCGCGCGCCTGACCGACTACACCGACGCCTACCAGGCCGGCTCCCGACGCTTCGATGTCGGCGAGCGCACTTTCTTCGAGGTCACGCCCGTTGCTAACGCCGCACTTCGGCAGTTGGCCGAGTGGACCGTTGATTCGGTGGCGGCGACGCTGGGAAAGATCACGGGCCGGATCGAATCCGGGGCGCGAACACTCGGCGTCGATGTCGAAGGCACGGCAGGCCGAGGGCCGCACATGCTAGGGCTAAGGCTCCCCGACGCCACGCGAGCCGCGGCAGGCGAGCACTTCAAGAAGGCGGGTGTGTCGGTAGGCGTCCGTCCCGGTACCGTGCGCATATCTCCTCACGTTTACACCACGGACGAAGATGTCGACCGGCTTCTCGACGCCTTGGCCGACCTCGTCGCTTAAGGACGCTACGATGGATGTCACCTCCGCAATCACCCGCACAGCCACCTGCCGCTGCGGCCAGCTTCGGGCGGTCTGCGTGGGCGAACCGGTGCGTATCTCGGTCTGCCACTGCCTCGATTGCCAGCGCCGCAGCGGGAGCGCCTTCGCCACCCAGGCGCGTTGGCCCAACGGGCAGGTTTCGCTTCAGGGTCGGGCGGAGACGTGGGCGCGAACCGCCGACAGCGGGCACCGCGCGACTTACACCTTCTGCCCGAGCTGCGGGTCGACAGTCACCTACGTCATCGAGGGTTGGCCAGGTGTGACCGCGGTTCCGGTCGGCGCCTTTGCCGATCCTACTTTTCCGGCTCCCACGTTCTCGGTTTACGAGAACCGCAGGCATCCGTGGGTGACAATCGCAGGCGAGCATGTCGAACACTCGTCGTCACCCAGCATGGCGAGAGCCTCCAGAACAAAACTAAACTGAGCCTCAAGCGCCCAACCCGCGTGAGCCGGCCCTCACGGCCAGGGTTGCCGGCTGCGCATTTCGAAGCGCTCGGACGTCTTTCGTGCCCATGGGCTGAAAGCTGACCATCGGCAAACGACCAACCTTCGCCATCGTAGGATCGACAGCGTTGCATTGTCACACAGGTCGGCAAACGGCGCTAACTGGCAGGTCAATAGTATTGCGAACGGCGAAATATACTCGCTATGTCTATCCTGCGCGCCGCCCCAATGACCATTCGCCGGTGGCCTGCTGCCGAAACGGGGACCCACCCCGGGTCGCCGGAGCTTGTGCCGGTCGGTCCGGCAAGTGAAACAAAATTGCAAAAAGGCGTTGACCCGATCGGAACCCAAACATATATGGCCTTCACCGACGCGGCGCTGACGGTTCTTCCGGCTCCGGCGCATCGGTCGCCAAGACAAACGGACAGCACGTCCCCAGGTTGCCAAACCCGGGAGCGAACACTGTCCGCCTATTGTTGTCGGTGGCTCTTTGACATTGTCGATTTTAGATGAAGGGACATGTGGGCGACGGCGCCCGGTCCGGGGAGCTCAAGGCTCCGGAAAACCGGTACCGACCAAGCCGACGCCACATCCTGCCGGGCCCACGGCCCGGCGGTGATGATGCATGTTCATTCGTATCCATTACGTTTGATGTGCAGGTATCGGCTCCTTGAAGCTCATGCCGTGCCGGCTGGCGATCGCAGGATCGTGCCGGCAGGGTGTGTGACACAAACTTGAGAGTTTGATCCTGGCTCAGAACGAACGCTGGCGGCATGCCTAACACATGCAAGTCGAACGATGGCTTCGGCCATAGTGGCGCACGGGTGCGTAACGCGTGGGAACCTGCCTTTAGGTCCGGAATAACTCCCCGAAAGGGGTGCTAATGCCGGATAATGTCTTCGGACCAAAGATTTATCGCCTTTAGAGGGGCCCGCGTAGGATTAGCTAGTTGGTGGGGTAATGGCTCACCAAGGCGACGATCCTTAGCTGGTCTTAGAGGATGATCAGCCACACTGGGACTGAGACACGGCCCAGACTCCTACGGGAGGCAGCAGTGGGGAATATTGGACAATGGGCGAAAGCCTGATCCAGCAATGCCGCGTGAGTGATGAAGGCCTTAGGGTTGTAAAGCTCTTTTACC
>JANNOJ010000060.1:0-37573 GCA_031399025.1 Erythrobacteraceae bacterium
GACGAGCACCCCGAAGGACAGCGGCGCAGGCCGGACGATTTCGGACCAGTTCAGGGCCCAACCACTACCAGATCCTGGCAAAAGCTTGAATTGCAATTTCTCAGCATGCAAGCCACCACCATGCGCGAGTTATTCGAGGAAGACGCCGATCGATTACCTGCGGTGCGTAGGGCGATCCGCGCAGTCGGTGCGCGCCTGCTGTTCCTGCCGCCCTACTCGCCAGACCTCAATCCGATCGAACAGGTCTTCGCCAAGCTCAAGCACCTCATGCGAAAAGCGGCCGAGCGCACCCACGAAGCAACCTGGCGACGGATCGGAACCCTCCTCGACGCCTTCCCGCCACCTGCACGCCGATAACTCAGGAACTCAGCTCATGCTTGGTTCTAATCTGGGCAGACGCTAGCGCAGCTCGACCGCTTCGGCCGGGCTTACGCCGGCCCCGCCGGTCCGCTTGCTCCACGCCTTGTCGTGAAAGTAGAAGGCAACGGTCTGCACCAGGGGCTCGACGATGCCGATGGCCAAAGCCGCCCGCCAGTCCCACGTCAGCAGGTATGCGACGGTGATCGCCACCATGAAATGCATCACCGCATAACTGCCGGTCTTCATGCAAGTGACCTTCAAGCAACTGGCATGCGAATGGGACATGGCTCTTACCTCGCCGTCGGGTTAGTTGGCCGCGCTCAGCCGGATCGATCCGTTAACGCCCGCCGGGAAGAATCCGCCCCGGTCGGTCGACAATTGGTTGAGGAACACGATATTCAGCACCTGACCAGTGCTGCGGCTGTAGGCGATGGCGTCGGCGTCGGTGGGCACGATGTTGGAAGCGTTGTCGATCGCCCGGACGCCCTGGTCGAGGTCGCTCGCGCCGTCCAAACTGTCGCGCGCGTTCGAAATGGCCTCGGTGGCGTCGACCAGCGCCGGCACGGCAATCCCCTTGCGGTACAGCACCGTGCGCACCAGGCCGGCATGATAGGCCTCGGCCGCCAGGATGCCGGCCGCCGCTTCGAGGAAGGTAGGGTTGGTGATGAGCGGCGAGGCGCCCTTGTAGGCGGTTACCCCGACGTCCTCGAAGATGTAGGCGCCCAGGAGGAAGTTCTCGTCGGTCGAATAGGGATCAAACGATTCCCCGGCGCCGATGAGCCCGGCTGCCCGCGCGGCGCTGGAGAAGGCCCCGCTGGCCGAGGTGCCGATATCGATGGCCGGCTGCGACACCGCGGTCGCCCCGATCGCCTGGCGCAGGAAGGCGACGTGCGCCACCTCGTCGGCGGCGATCTCGCGCGCATATTGCGCCACGATCGGATCGGTGAAGGCGACCTGGCGGCCCCCGCTCACCGCGCCTTGCGTGCCCGTGCCGCCGAGCTGGTCGGCCGGCAGCCCGGCCCCGGTCGCGGCGAAGGAATAGAACTGCGCCTCCAGATATTCCAGGTTCAGCGCGAAGTTGAGGATATCGGCATCGGTGATGGCCGTCGGCGTCGGCGCCGGCGTCGGCGCCGGGCCCTCGACCCCGCCGAAATCCTCGTCGCCGTCGTCGTTGAAACAGCCCGACAGCATGGTGACGCCGGCCACGGCAGCGGTGCCGGTGCCCGCTACCTTGATGAATTGCCGCCGGTCGGCGCGGCGCGCCTGGCGGGCTTGAAACACCTGGAGGATGAGATCGTGCTGGTTCATTGGTAGGTCCTCTCGGGAAATTGGGATCAGTTGGCCGCGCTCATGGTCAAGGTGCCGTTGACGCCGGCGGGGAAAAAGCCGCCCCCGGTCACCGCCGTATTGTTCAGATAGACGATGTTGAGGACCTGTCCGACCGAGCGGCTGTAGGCGAGGCCGTTGGCATCGAGCGGGGCGATGTTGCTCGCCGCACTGGCCCCGCTGCCGGTGGCCCGTACCCCCTGGTCGAGGTCGGAGCTGCCATCGAGGCTGTCGCGCGCATCGGATATCGCCTCGGTCGCATCGATCAGCGCCGGGGTGTCGATGCCCTTGGCGTAGAGCGTCGTGCGCACCAGAGCGGCGTGGTAGGCCTCCACCGCCAGGATGCCCGCCGCTGCCTCGAGGAACACCTTGTTCTGGATCAGCGGCGAGGCGCCCTTGTAGGCGGTGACGCCGACATCCTCGAAGATGTAGGCGGCGAGCAGGAAGTTCTCGTCGCTGGCATAGGCATCGAACGACTGGCCGGCCGCGATCAGCCCGGCGGCCTGCGCCGCGGTGGAGAAGGCGCCGGTCGGGGCAATGCCGAGGTCGATCTGTGGCTGGGCGACGGCGGTCGAGCCGATCGCCTGGCGCAGGAAGGCGACGTGGGCCTGCTCGTCGGCGGCGATCTCGCGGGCATATTGGGCCACGGCCGGGTCGGTGAAGGTGACCTGGCGGGCGCCGGTCGCCGCGCCCTGGGTGCCGGTGCCGCCGAGCAGCGAATCGGAAAGGCCGGCGCCGGTCGCGGCGACAAGGTAGAACTGGGCCTCCAGATATTCGAGATTGAGGGCGAAGTTGAGCACGTCGCCATCGGTCACGCTCTGCGCCCGGGCCGGGTCGGCCTTGGTCGCCAGGGCGAAGCCGCCCGCGATCGCCGAGGCGGTCGCGAAGGCGCGGAAGAAGGTGCGCCGGTCCTCGCGGCGCCGCTCGCGCGCCTCGAATGCGCCGAGCAGTTCGGTTGTGTCTGCCATGTCGTTCATCTCCCTGGAAACTTGTCTGCCGTGAGACAATTCGATCCGGAGCGCCCGGCGGATTGCCCGCGTTCCGAATGCGCCGGCTTGAGTACGCGGGCGTACCCAGGTGCATCCGCACGGCGAGGAACGTCGTACATGATCGACCGTTGCTTGTTCAGGTCGCCGCTCGTCTCGGTCGGCTTTCAGGATTAGTGGATGTCGCACCGACCAGCCGGGCACCGTCCCGCCACCCGCCGCAATTTGCTGCTGCGCTCGCTCGACCGGAGCGATGGTCGCCTGCTCGCACCCTACATCACCCAGGTGGAATGCCGGGCGAACGACCTGCTCGAGATCGGCGACGACGACCGGCCGCTGGTCTACTTTCCCGATACGCTGGTTGCCTGCCTGCATGGGCCGGGGGCGGCGGCGGGCCTCGGCCTGGTCGGCTGCGAGGGCCTGGTCGGCTGGTCGGCGCTATTCGGGGCCGCATCCGGGCCGGGCTATCATTCGGGCCGAGCGGCCTTTGCCGGCGGCAGCGCGCAGGTGATCCCGGCCGAGCGGCTGCGCGCGGCCGCGCGGATCAGCCCGACACTGACGCTGGCGCTGCTGCGCTTCGTGGAGACCTTCATCATCCAGCTGTCCCGCACGATCCTCTCCAGCCTCAACGACCAGCTGGAGGCACGGGTGAGCAGCTGGGTGCTGATGCTGCACGATCGGCTGGAAGGCGACGAGATCGTCATCACCCACGAGGCGCTGGCGACCGTGCTCAACGTCCGCCGGGCGAGCGTCACCGACACCCTGCATGTGCTCGAAGGCGAGCGGGCGCTGCACTGCACCCGCGGGCGGATGGTGGTGCGCGACCGGGCGCTGCTCGAAGCCCGGGCCGGCGCGGCCTACGGTGCCTCCGAACGGGCCTATCGCGCCACGATCGGCCCGTTCGGCAAGTCCGCGTCGGCGATCTAGCGGGCGCGCCGGGGCGGCGCTCAGTGGACCGGCGGATCGACCGGCGGCACCGCGCCCACCGGCGCCACCGGCTGGCCGGGCAGGCGCGGCGGCATGGCATCCTCGGGCACCTCGTCGATCTGCATGTCGGGGGTGTCGATCGCCGCCAGGTTGCGGACCTCGACGGTCAGGCGCTCGCCGTCCCAGGTCAGCTCGTTGAAGCTGGGCGGGGTGGAGCGCACCCGCTGCGACAAGGTCCCCGCGCCGATCATCCGCACCGGGCCGTTGGCGGTGTGCTCGACGAGGTCGAAGGCGTCGTGGACGTGCCCCGAGAGCACCCCCAATACCGGCCGCTTGGCGAGCTCGGCCAGCGCCCGCTTGCCGCCGCGGGTGAGCGCGGTGCCGGCGGTGCCGACCTCGCGCAGCGGATGGTGCACCGCCACCAGCGCCCGGGTGCCGGGCGGCAGCGCGTCGAGCGCCGCCAGGCACTTCTTCAGCGCCGCCCCGGTCACCCAGCCCTTGGACCAATTGAGCCGCGGCTGCATGCGCGCGGTGGTCTTGAGCGGAACGATGGCGAGGCCGGGCAGGTTGATCTCGCGCTCCACCGTGTTCGCGATCCCGCGGATGCGCCGGTAGGGATAGAAGAAGCGCGCGAGCAGGTTGAAATAGGGCAGATCGTGATTGCCCACCTCCACCGTCACCGGCGCTTCGAGCGAGCTGATCCAGCGGCAGGCGGCGGCGAATTCGTGCGCGCGGGCGCGCATCGTCAGATCGCCGGTGATCGCCACCGCGTCGGGGCGGCGGGCAGCGATCTCGGCCTTGGCCCAGGCGATCGCCCGTTCGTCCTCCAGCCCGAAGTGAATGTCGGAGAGGTGATAGAGAACCGTGCGCTCAGCCATGCGGACCAGGGCCGAGGTCCGGGCTGGAGGCAGCAGCGCCCCCGGTCGTGAGCCCGACATCGCCCCCGCCGCTGACCTCGGTCGCCAGCAGGTCGACCTCGCAGGTCGCCAGTTCGAAGACGACCTGCGTCTCCTCGCCAGCCGCCGGTTCGCCGTCCACCAGCATCCCGAACGGCTTGCCGTCGACCCCCGCCAGCACCAGCCGCTGCACGTAGCCCAGCTTGTCGTGCGGCCCCTCGCGGAAATCGCGCTTCAGCAAGGCGACGGTCTGGCCCAGATAATCCCTCGCGCTCTCGGCATGGTAGGCGAGCACTTCGATGCCCTCGTCGAAGGGCGTGAGCAGGATCAGCGGGTAACCCTCGCGCCGGCCCAGCGGCGGCTCGGTGCAGGCGATCGTCGCCCCGCTGATGGTCTGCCCCAGGGCCTCGATCGTGTGCTCGGCGATCTGCAGGATCGAATTTTCGCGCATCGCTTCGCGGACGTGGTTCCAGCTGGTGCCCGGCCCGGCCATCAGCCCGGCGAGCGCGCGCCGCTCGCCGGTCCGTACGGCCGGCGGCCGGGTCCGCAACGTCCTGCCCGCGGCGGCGGCGGCGGCGATCACCTCGGCCATGTCGCGCTGGCCGTGGAGGCGATGATAGAGCAGGTTCATCGTCCCGCCGCGCAGCACCAGCACCGCGCCGCTCCAGCCCGCCAGATGGTTGATCGCCGCGTTGATGGTGCCATCGCCGGCGAACACCGCGACGAGGTCGATGCCGGCCGCATCGAGCATGGCCTGCGAAGGCAGCTCGTAGCGCGGAAACTGCGTGCGGTGGGCGACGTGGAAGCCGGCGCCGCCGCAAGTCTCCTCCAGCAGCCGCAGCGCCTCCTGGTCGTTGCTGCCGCTCGATGAATTGTCGATGAGCCAGACGGGCCGGGATGTGTCCATGCCGCTAAAGCCGCCGCCCGCCCCGCCAGTTCCCGGGCCGGCCAGTTCCTTGCCGACACCCCTGTTTTCGCCGGGATCGAGTGCGGCTCAAGGGCGCCGCGAGAGGACGGTCCACGCGGCGAGCGCGTTCAGCGCCGAATAGATGCCATAGCCGATCCCCCAGCCACTGCGCCCGGCATAGACCAGCAGCATGGCGCTCAGCAGGAGGACGAATTCCAGCGCCATGCTCATCCGCCCCAGCGGCGAGGACTTTTGCCAGCGCCACACGCGCAGCATCGGGTGGCCGCTTTCGAGCACTGCGCGGTTGAGCGCGAAATTGGCGACGCCGAGCAGGAAGATGATCAGGATGCCCATCGCGGCGGCATAATGGCGCATCGCGAGCGCCCTGCCAATCGCCGTGGTGGGCGCATGGCGCCCGACGCGCTGGCGAACGGCCGGGCGGGATGGCGTTGGTGGATGGCGATCAACGCTTCGTCCGCGCGGCCGCCGCCGGTCGACCAGCCGATGGCGCAGGTCGAGGCGGGCGCGCCGGCCGAGCGTTCGCGGCCTATTGGCGTTCTTGTGTCGCGGCCGGTTCCAGTCCCCCGGCCGCGGCGCACCCAGAGGAGCCAAGGAAGGAAAGCCGCCGATGTTCACCGTCAAAACCAGCCGCCCGCTGGCGCTGGCGCTCGCCGCCACTGCGCTCGCCCCCAACGCTTTGCCGGCCTTGGCCGCGGAAGGGGAGAGCATCGCCGTCCAGTACAGCGATCTCAACCTGGCCAGCGCCGAAGGGCAGCGCGTGCTCGATCGGCGCCTCGAGCGCGCCGCGCGCAATGTCTGCGGCATGGACGAGATCCGCGTCGGCACCCGCCTGGCCAGCCGCGAGGCGACCGCCTGCTACCGCGAGACGCGCGCCCGGCTCGATCGGCACTTCGCTCAGCTCACCACCGCCCAACGCCAGGGCGTCTGACGGGGTGACTTGCGCTTTGGGACCGGGCGGCCGCGCCCCCAAGGTTGCCCGGTCCGTTCAAGCCGGCCTCCAAGCAGGCGCCCGCAGGACGCCATTCCCGATCGTCACTTGCCCGCCATCGCCTTGACCTTGCGCAGATAGGTGCGCCCGATCCGCAGCGCCGATCCGTCGGCGAGCTCGGCGCACCAGACCCCCAGGCCTTCGTGCCGCAGGCCGCGGATGAAATCGCGCCGCAGGATGGTCGAGCGGTGGATGCGCAGGAACCGCGTCGGATCGAGCTTCTCCTCCAGACCCGCGATCGTCTGCAGCAGCAGGTAGCTTGCGCCCCTACCGGTCTGGCCCGCCATCTGGCCGCCCGGCTGGCCATTGGCGGGATCGACGTTCAGCCGGACATAATCGCGCTCGGCATCGATGCGGTAGACGGCTCCCGCCTCGATGCGCAGCAGTTCGGAGCGGTGCGGGACCCAGAACTCGGTGAGCCAGACCGAGCCCGCCCCGGCCGGTCTCCCGCCCGGTTCCGCCGCGACCCGCGCCCGCCGCGCCAGCGCGCGCTCGATCGCCCGCTCCAGCCGCTCGGCCGCCACCGGCTTGAGCACATAGTCGACCGCATCGAGGTCGAACGCCTCGACCGCGAAGTTCTCGTGCGCGGTCACGAAGATGATCGCCGGCGGGGCGTCACCCGCCCCGGCCGGCGGCCGCGCCAGTGCCCGGGCCACGGCGAGGCCGTCCATCCCCGGCATGGTCATGTCGAGCAGCAGCAAATCGGGCTTGAGCTTGTCGGCCAGGCGCAGCGCCGCCCCGCCGTCGCTCGCGGTGCCGACCACCGCCAGGTGGGCGAGTTCGGCGCACAGCACCTGCATCCGCTCGATCGCCAGCGGCTCGTCGTCGACGATCATCGTGCGCAGCGCCCGGGGCTCGGCAGAGGTGTTCGACGCAATCCGCGAAGGAACCCCAGGAACACTCATGGCCGCCACTCCCCGCTGCGGGCGATCGGCACCCGGATCAGCGTCGCATAGCCGCCCGGAGTGGGGCCCGAAACCATGCTCGCCTCGCGGCCGAAGCGCGCCTCGAGCCGCTCGCGGACATTGGTGAGGCCGATGCCGTGGCCCGGCCGCGTCTCGTCGCCCGCTAGCGCGCCCGGCCCGTCGTCGGACACGCACACCACCAGCCGGCCGTATTCCTCGCGCGCGGCCAGCGTGATCGTCACCGGCTCGGCCGAGCTGGCGACCGCGTGCTTGACCGAGTTCTCCACCAGCGGCTGGAGGATCATGCCGGGGATGGCAACGTCGTCCAGGGCCGGCGGCAGTTCGTAGCGGGTCCGCAGGCGCTGGGGAAAGCGGACCGCTTCGATGTCGAGATACAGCCGCTGGAGCTTGAACTCGCTGGCCAGCGCCACGTCGCCGGTCGGGTCGTCGGTCAGCGAATGGCGGTAGAAGGTGCTCAGCGTCTGGATCATCCGTTCGGCGTCCTCGGTGCGGCCGGTCAGCACCAGCGCGCTCAGCGAATTGAGCGTGTTGAACAGGAAGTGCGGGTTCACCTGATAGCGCAGCGAGCGCAGTTCGGCGGCCTTGGCGGCGCGGCGGAACTCGCCCTCGCGCCGCTCGGCGCTGCGCGCCTTCTCCCCCGTCAGCAGCGCCAGGTACAAAGCGCACCAGGCGAGCATCAGGTAATAGCGGCTGAAGGTGAGCTCGATCAGGTTGATCCAGCCGTCGTCCCCGAGCGGCGCGGCCGCGGCGCGGCCCGGCGCGATCCAGGGCATGTCCATCACGATGTCGTCGCCCGCGCTGGCCGAGACCGGCGCCCCGGGCGCCAGGCCCGCCTGCTGCGCCATGCGCTCGGCGACGGGCGCGCGCATGTCGAGAAAGATCAGGTAATTGGCCTGGGCGATCGACAGTGCCACGGGCAGCGAGAGCAGCAGCGCGGCGACGAGCTTGGCCCACAGCGGCCGGTCGTCGAACAGGCGCAGCACCAGCCACAGGCTGAGCGTGATCAGCGCGCCGGCCAGCGAGGCGAGCGCCCGGCGCGCCAGCATGTCCCAGGCAAAGCCGAGGTCGAGCAGCTCGGCGCGCAGCGTGCTCAGGAGGAAATAGCACAGCCACAGCCCGACGATGGAGGCCAGCACGGTGCTGAACGGAACGCGCGCCGGGCGGTCTTCGAGCAATGCCCTGGTCATCGGGCGGCCTTACCCGCCCGCTGCGCCGCTCGCCACCCCGCCATGCGCGCCAGTCGGTCGGATTCGCGCGCCGGTCGATTGGCGGGAGGGCAGGACTGACCGACCCACTACCGACCCACCAAAGTTCCCCAGGAAAACCGGGGTCGCACTCGCTAGACCGGCAACAAGCCCTCGCGCCGGATCTTCTCGCGCCAATGCAGCGGGGCGAGTGTGTGGACGTTGTTGCCGCCCGCATCGACCGCCACGGTCACGGGCATGTCCTGCACGGTGAACTCGTAGATCGCCTCCATGCCCAGGTCCTCGAACGCGACCACCCGCGCGCCCTTGATTGCCCGCGCCACCAGATAGGCAGCGCCGCCCACCGCCATCAGGTAGGCCACCTTGTGCTCGGCGATGGTCTTGACCGCGCCCTCGCCGCGCTCGGCCTTGCCGATCATCGTCAGCAGGCCAAGCTCGAGCATCATGGCGGTGAACCGGTCCATCCGCGTCGCGGTGGTCGGGCCGGCGGGGCCGACCGCCTCGCCCATGATCGGATCGACCGGGCCGACATAGTAGATGGCACGCCCACGGAAATCGACCGGCAGCGCCTCGCCCTTGGCCAGCATGTCGGCGATGCGCTTGTGCGCCGCGTCGCGCCCGGTGAGCATCGAGCCCGACAGCAGCAGCCGATCGCCCGCCCGCCAGCTCTGCACCTGCGCCGGCGTGAGGTTGTCCAGATCGACCCGGCGCGCGTCGGGGTCGGGCGCCCACTCCACCTTGGGCCAAAGCTTAAGATCGGGCAGCGGGAGATAGACCGGGCCGCTGCCGTCGAGCGCGAAATGCGCGTGCCGGGTGGCGGCGCAATTGGGGATCATCGCCACCGGCTTGCCCGCCGCATGGCACGGCCAGTCGAGGATCTTGACGTCGAGCACGGTCGAGAGCCCGCCCAGCCCCTGCGCGCCGATGCCCAGCGCGTTGACCTCATCGTAGAGGCGGATCCGCAGCGCCTCGATGTCGCTCTGCGCCCCGCGGGCCTTCAATTGCCCCATGTCGATGGGCTCCATCAGGCTGAGCTTGGCCAGCTTCATGCAATGCTCGGCCGTCCCGCCGATGCCGATGCCCAGCATGCCCGGCGGGCACCAGCCCGCGCCCATGGTGGGCAGCTGTTCCAGCACCCAGGCGACGATGTCGTCGCTGGGGTTCATCATCTTGAAGCGGCTCTTGTTCTCGCTGCCGCCGCCCTTGGCGGCGACGTCGATGCCCACCTGATTGCCCGGCACCAGTTCCACCGCCAGCGTGCAGGGCGTGTTGTCGCGGGTGTTGCGGCGGGTGAAGGCGGGATCGGCCAGGATCGAGGCGCGCAGCTTGTTGTCGGGATGGTTGTAGGCGCGGCGCACCCCTTCATCCACCACCTCCTGCAGGCTCCGCTCGGAAGCGAGGCGGCAATTCTGGCCCCATCGCACGAACACGTTGACGATTCCGGTGTCCTGGCAGATCGGCCGGTGGCCGGTTGCGCACATGCGGCTGTTGGTCAGGATCTGGGCGATGGCGTCCTTGGCCGCGGGGCCTTGCTCGGCCTCGTAGGCCTCGCCCAGCGCGGTGATGTAGTCGACCGGGTGGTAGTAGGAGATGTACTGCAGCGCGTCCGCCACGCTCTCGATGAGATCGTCCTCGGTTATCGTGATCATGTCGCTCATCGAGCCAGCACTCCTGTGGGTCGATCCCATGCCGCCATGTGCGGCTGTGGCCCGCAGGGTCAAGCCACCAATCCACGGCGGGATCCTGGCAGGAGAGCGGGCAAAGCCAAAGCGCTTGGCCTCCACTCGCGTTGCGCATAAGGCAAGCGCATAAGACCCGCATGGCACGCCAGCGCGACGAAAGATGAGGCCCGTGACGACCGCCCCCGAACCATCCCAACTGGCGAATCGCGGTCCGGCCCTGTCCACCCCCGCCCAGCCACCGCTTCCCGAACGCGACCAGGCGCGCCCCGCCGTCACCGGCTATGCGGCTGCGCGCCGGATCATGGTGGAAAGCCAATTGCGCCCCAACGGCGTCAACGATCGCACCATCCTCGAGCGCCTGGCCGCGGTGCCGCGCGAGAATTTCGTTCCCGCCACGCTCCGCGACTTCGCCTACATGGATCGTGCCGTGCCGCTGGGCCCGGGACCGGACGGCTCGCCGCGCTTCCTCGCCACGGCCGAGTTCCACGGGCTGATGCTGCAGGAAGCCGGCCCGCGCGCGGCCGACCAGGCGCTGCTGGTCGATGGCGGCAGCGGCTACCTGGCCGAATTGCTGCGGCCGCTGGTGGGAGCGCTGACCGTCATCACGCCCGCGCAGGCGGCGCGCGGCGAAGGGGCGGCCGCGGGAGCCGCGTCGCTGCTGCTGATCGACGGCGCGGTGGAGCAGGTGCCGGCGGCGCTTGCCGCTTTGCTCGCCGAGGATGGCCGGGCGGTCACCGGGCTGATCGAAGCCGGGGTCACGCGCCTTGCCGCCGGGCGGCGCGCGGGCGCCGAGATCGCGCTGCTGCCGCTGGCCGAGCTCGGCATCCCGGTGCTGCCGCAATTCGCCAGGCCGCGGGCCTGGGCGTTCTGACCATGCGGGCCGTGACCGTTCGTCTGGCCTTTGCGGGCGCGCTCGCAGCGTGGGCCGGCGCCGGGCTCGCGCAGGGCCAGCTCGAAAGCGGGCCGCTGGCCGCCACCGCGACCAGGACCGATACCCTGCGCGAGGCGCTGATCCGCGCCTACCAGAGCAACCCCACGCTCGAATCGGCGCGGGCCTCCTTGCGGGCGACCGACGAGGACGTCGCCATCCAGCGGGCGCAGGGCCGGCCCTCGGTCGACCTGTCGGGCACCTACACCGAATATCTGCACGACCGGCCGGACAGCGCCCTCTCGCCCGACCGGCAGCTGTCGGCCAATCTCGACCTCGGCCTGCCGGTCTTTTCGGGCGGCACCATCCGCAACGGCATCCGCGCCGCGCGTACCCGGGTCGAGGCCGGGCGCGCCGATTTGCGCGGGACCGAGAGCGACGTCTTCACCCAGGTGGTCGCCGCCTACATGGACGTGATCCAGCAGGAAGCGCTGGTCGCGCTGGCGGTCAACAATGTCGAGGTGCTGACCACCAATCTGCAGGCGACCAGCGACCGGTTCCAGATCGGCGACGTGACCCGCACCGATGTCGCCCAGTCGCAGAGCCGGCTGGCGGTGGCCCAGGGCGACCTCGACGCCACCCGCGCCAACCTCGTCTCCGCCCGCGAGGACTATATCGCGCTGGTCGGCGAGGCGCCCGGTTCGC
Organism: Erythrobacteraceae bacterium; assembly: GCA_031399025.1. Lineage (GTDB taxonomy): Bacteria > Pseudomonadota > Alphaproteobacteria > Sphingomonadales > Sphingomonadaceae > CBDBZL01. Next base: position 11,798 of record JANNOJ010000060.1, read on the forward strand.
TGGCCCCGCCGCCGCCGCTGCCCGGCCTGCCGGACGATCCCGACGCCGCCACCCAGGTGGCGCTCGACAACAATCCCGACCTGATCAGCGCCGTCCAGCGGGCCGAGGCGGCCGGCATCGACATCGCCGTCGCCGGCGCCGGCCGCCTGCCCACGCTGGAGGTGGTGACCGGCGGCGGCTATCAGGATTCGCTGAGCTCGGTTGGTGCCGCCGGCGCCAACCAGACCAGCACCTCGGCCAGCGCCGGCCTGCGCTTCACCATGCCGATCTTCCAGGGCGGGCTGACCGCGGCGCGCCAGCGGCAGGCCACCGCGCTGGCCAATGCCGCGCTCGAGGACGTCATCGCCACCGAACGCGAGGTCATCGCCAATGTTCGCGCCGCCTACGCCAGCTGGCGCGCGGCCAACGCCATCATCGAATCGAGCGAGGTGGCGGTGGCCGCCGCCGAACTGAGCCTGGAGGGCGTGCGGGCCGAGAACTCGGTGGGCAACCGGACCATTCTCGACATCCTCGATGCGCAGCGCGAATTGCTGTCGGCCGAGGTCGATCTGGTCGGGGCCCGGCGCGACGCCTATGTCGGCGGCTTCAACCTGCTGGCGGCGATGGGCCGGGCCGAGGCGCGCGACCTGGGGCTGGAGGGCGAAATCCCGCTCTATGACCCGGCGGCCAATTACGCTCGGGTGCAGGACATCATCTGGGACTGGCAGCGGGATCCCGATCCGGTGGCGCGCTCCACCCGCACCGTTGACATCCCCTCGCCCGACGGGGACATTCCCGAAGCAGCGTCCGCCAACGCGCGCCAACCAACGCCCCAGCCGTAAGGACCCGCGATGCGCCAGGAAGGCGAGCCCTCCGTCGAACAGATCCTGCGATCGATCAAGAAGGTGATGGCGCGCGATGCCGAGCGCGCCTTCACCGGGCGCGCGGGCGGGGACACCGCGACCCAGCCCCTATCCGAGCCCGAAACCCAGCCCGAACTCCCACCCACGCCCGAGCCCTCACCCGACCCGGTCACCGAGGACGAAGCCACCGAACTCCGCGATGTTGCCGATGATGGCGCCGCCCCGGCCCTCTTTGCGGAACCGCGCCTCGACGAGGCCGAATCGGCCGATCCCGCGGCGCCCGAGCCCGATGCCGACGACCTGATCGAGGACGAAGCCGATGGCGAGGCCGACCTCGAGGCCGATCCCGGTTCGGTGCTGCCCGCGCGCGAAGCTGCCGGGGATGAGCCCGCTGCGCTGGAGGTCGCCTCGAACTCCCATCCGACCGCTGCCCCCACCCGCTCGGGCGAGGCGCTCACCAGCGCCGCCACCATGGCGGCCACCCGCCGCTCGCTCGCCGCGCTCGCCATGCTCACCGATCCCGCCGCGCCGCTGCCCACCGGGCCGGCGGGCGATGCCGCGCTCCGGGGCATCGTGCGCGAACTGCTCCAGCCGATGCTCGCGGGCTGGCTGGAGGCCAACCTGCCGGCCATCGTCGAGCGCGAGGTGCGGGCCGAGATCGCGCGGATCTCCGGCGGGGTCGGCTGACCTTGCTGGAGGCGGCCCACGGCCTAGCTTGCTAGCATGACCGAACCTTCGGCACGCGCCGACCCTACGCTCCAGCTGTCCCGCCAGCTCGACGAGGCCCGCCGCGCCTTTGCCCGGCTCGGCGGCGAGGGGATCACCCGCCACATCTTTCTGTGCGCGATGAGCGAGAAGCAGCAATGCTGCCGCCGTGAGGCGGGCGAGGTGAGCTGGAAATACCTCAAGAAGCGCCTGCGGGAACTGGGCCTGACGCCAGGTACGCCGGCGGCCGGGGGGGTCCAGCGGACCAAGGCCGATTGTCTGCAGGTGTGCCGATCGGGGCCGATCGCGGTCGTCTGGCCCGATGGCGTGTGGTATCATTCGTGCACCCCGGCGGTGCTCGAGCGGATCATCGCGGAGCACCTGGTGGGCGGCGTGCCGGTGGAAGACTTCCGCCTGCACCCGCTCGCCTAGGAGCGCTCCCGGGTCAGTCGCGCTCGGGCTGTTCCAGGCGGTCGTCCACCGCATCGTCGTGGCCGGTGCCCGCCGAGAGGAAGACCAGGCCCATCAGTGCGCTCATCAGCAGCATGGCAAAGCCGATGCCGAGCGCCGTGGCGATGAAGAAATGCGGCGAGACGAAGCCGACCTCGCGGTAGATCACCCCCAGCGCCAGCAGCACCACCCCCACCGTCACCAGGAACATGAAGCGCATCAGCCGGCGGTAGCGGGCCCAGGCGTGCGCGGCGGTGACCGGATCGTCCAGGGGCGAGATGCGGGCCATGCCGGCGCCATGCCCGCTGCGCCGCAGGCTGGCAATGGCGGCCAGGGTCCCGGGCGCTTTGCCCAAGCCGCCCCGGCGTGGCATGCTGGCGGCATAACAACTTGAGAGGAAGGAGCCGAAAACCATGTCCATCGCGCAGATCATCGCGGGCCGCGGGCCGATCATCACCTGCTCGCCCGCACACAGCGTGCACGAGGGCGCGCGCCTGCTGGCCGAAAACCGCATCGGCTGCCTGCCGGTCACCACCGACGGCGCGGTGGTCGGCATCTTCTCCGAGCGCGACCTGCTCTACTGCATCGCGCGCGACGGCGGCGAGGTGCTCGCCCGGCCGGTGAGCGCGGTGATGACCGCGCCCGCCATCACCATCGACACCTCCACCGACGTGCTCGTCGCGCTCTCGCTGATGACCCGCCGCCGCATCCGCCACCTGCCGGTGATGGACGGCGGCCGGCTCGCCGGGTTCGTCTCCATCGGCGATCTGGTGAAGTTCCGCATGGACCGGATCGAGGAGGAGGCGCGGGCCATGCGCGAATACATCAGCCAGTGAGCAGGTTCCAGGGGACGATCGAAGCGAGCGCGCTTGAGCCGGGCGGCAGGGCACCCTACATCCCTCCCATGGCCCAGCCGCAAACCCCAGCCTCCGCCGTCACCCTGACCCCGGCCGCGGCCACCCGCGTGGGGATGATCGCGGCCAAGCAGGCGCGCCCGGCCATCCTGCGCCTCTCGGTCGAGGGCGGCGGCTGCTCGGGCTTCCAGTACCGCTTCGACATGACCGAGGCGGCCGATGCCGGGGATTGCGTGAGCGAGACCGCAGGCGTGCGGCTGGTGGTCGATCCGGTGAGCCTGGAGCTGGTGGCCGGCAGCACGGTCGATTACGTCGAAAGCCTGGGCGGCGCCGCGTTCAAGGTGGAGAACCCTCAGGCCGCCGCCGGCTGCGGCTGCGGCGCCAGCTTCGGCATCTGACCCGCCGAGCTTGCGCCCGCTCGTCGTGAGCTTGTCGAAGGACCGCTTTTCCTTCTAGCCCACCCTTCCAGCCCGTCGGGGTTCGGGATGAAGGATCAAGCTTATGCGCATAGCCACCTTCAACATCAACGGCGTGAAGGCCCGCCTGCCGCGCCTGCTCGAATGGCTCGCCGAGACCCGCCCGGCGGTCGCCTGCCTGCAGGAGATCAAGAGCCAGGACGAGACCTTCCCGGCCGCCGAGTTCGCAAAGATCGGCTACCACGCCATCTGGCACGGGCAGAAGGGCTTCAACGGCGTCGCCATCCTCACCGACGGCCAAGGGGGTGAGGGGCCGGTGGCCGACCACCGCAAGGGCCTGCCCGGCGACCCGGCCGACGAGCAATCGCGTCTGATCGAGTGCGATTTCCGAGGGCTTCACATCGTCAACCTGTACCTGCCCAACGGCAACCCCCAGCCCGGCCCCAAGTTCGACTACAAGCTCGCCTGGATGGAACGGCTGCACGCCCGGTTGCGCGAGCTGCTCGCCAGCGAACAGCCCACCGTGGTGCTGGGCGATTTCAACGTCATCCCCGAGGACAAGGACACCTGGTCGGTCCGGGCGATGGAGAACGATGCGCTGATGCAGCCGCAAGCACGCGACGCCTACGCCCGCATCCTCGCCGATGGCTGGACCGACGCGCTCGACCTCAACAACCCGGCGGGCGGCGTGTGGACCTTCTGGGACTACCAGGCCGGCGCCTGGCAGCGCGACCATGGCTTGCGGATCGATCACATCCTGCTCTCGCCCGAATGCGCCGACCGGATGACCGGCGTGGGCGTCGACAAGGAATATCGCGGGCGGGAGAAGGCCAGCGATCATGCGCCGGTGTGGGTGGAACTAAGGGATTAGGTATCCGGGGGCCATCGCCCCCGGGCGCCCGTTACCGTCGCGGCCCCACCCGGCTCTCGACGCCGGCGAGCCGCGCGAGGCCCGGCAGTATCGGGGTGCAGGGGCGATGGCCCCTGCAAATCACCTATAAAAGATATGCCGGTCGATCGTCGCCCGGGCGATCTTCCGGTTGGCCCAGCGCGGCCGGACATGATCGGCATGGAAGAACAGCGCATCGCCGACATCGCTCGGCCACAGATCCTGGTGCGCGATCCGCGCCACCCGCACGGCGCGCTGCCAGGCGGCCGAGCGCTCGTCGGCTGAAGGGATTTGGCCGCCGCGAACGAAGGAAAATTGCGCGCGCTGGGTTACCACCGAGCAATAATCGGCTGGGAAGATGCCCGAAGCGCTGCGGTTCACCACCACCCTGGCCACGGCCAGCTGCCCGGCGAGCGGCTCGCCACGCGCTTCGAAATAGATGGCCTGCGCCAGGCAGCGCAGGTCACCGGCCAACTCGCCTTCGTGGGGCGTGGCGGCGACCAGGTCGGGCAGGGAGGAGTATTCGCGCGGGCGAATGACGGGTTCCAGCGGCGTGAAATCCTCCGGCACCTCCTGCACCACCGGCGACGCGACGAAGCGGATCTGGCGTTCGGGGGCAGCGGCGGCCTGGACGCCGGCAGAGACTAAATCTACGGCGACGATCGGGGGCGGAAGGCCGCCGGAAGTCTGCGCATTGGCGCCGGAACCATCGACGGCGAAAAGGAGGGACAACAGCATTCCAGCCGAGGCGAACGCCCCGGCACGACGGGCCTTGTGCGACATCTGCTGGCGATCTCACTGCGGTGAGAGACCCGGCGCAGGCGTGCGGTAGCGGGCCAATCCGGCGCGCGATCCGCGATCAACATTCGAGACCTGCCGGTCGCTCCCCGTCTCGCGCAGCCGCATAGGGCGGCCGTGGTGCCGCCGTGATGGCCGGCTGCGCTGATGGAAGTGGCGCGGCGATCTACGCCGGGATCCTACAAGTCAACCCGATGTTCCCGCACCGGCGATGAACCGTTCCGCGTTCGCGATGTCCAGTTCCACGATCCAGAGGTCGGGGTCCTGCTGGCGGCGGCGATCGCAATATTGCGTGAACGCGGCGGGATCGGCGCTGTCCTGCCGCTTGGCGATCGACCAGCCGCGGGTCCCGTCGGCGCGCGGCATGCGCTCCCAGGCGCGCATATCGGCGCCGTTGTGCGTGCATATCACCAGCAGCGTGCCGGCATCGCGCTCGCCTTTGGCCAGCACCGCGGCGAAGCCACCGGCGGCCTGGACCGCGCGCACCATGCCCGAAATCTCGAGATAAGCGGGCAGGCGCTCGTTCATGCCCTCGCTCATGCCCCGGCTTCGCGGGCATCGTAGCCGGGCAGGCTCGACAGGGCGATATGCGAGCGCATGAAAGTGCCCGTGCCGCGGCCGATCACCTCGCCCTCTGCGTCCACCAGCGTGGCCTCGGCGACGAACACCCGCCGCCGCCCGCTCACCCAGCGGCCTTGCGCCACCACCTCGCCCGCGCGGATCGGCTTGGTGAAGTTCAGGCTGAAGCCGGTGGTGAGCAGGAAGCGATCGGTCACCAGCGAATTGGCGGCGTAGAAAGCGGCATCGTCGAGCATCTTGAAATAGAGCGTGCCGTGCGCCGCGCCCGCGGCGTGGTGGGTGCGCTCGTCAACGCTGAAGCGGATGCGCGCGCTGCCCTCGCCGGAGATCTCCAGCGTCGAGGCGAACAGCGCGTTGATCGGCGCGGCGGCATAGAGCCGCTCGAGCGCCCGGTAATGCGCCGCGGCGCCCGAGGCGACCGCAGCCAGCGCGGGGGATGGCGATGGCGGGTCGGTCATCCGCCGCTGGGCAAGTGCGCCAGGGACCGCCTCCGCAGCGCCGCAATCAGGCGGCGTTGCGATCGGCGGCGCCGATCAGCAGGGCATAGAGCGCCTCTTCGTGCGGCGCTTCGGCCAGCGCCGCGCGCACCCGCTCGTCACGCACCAGCCGCGAGATCGCCGCCAGCGCGTGGAGATGGGCCGCGCCGCTGTTCTCGGGCGAAAGCAGGCCGAACACGAGATCCACCGGCATGCCGTCGGCGGCGGCGAAGGCCACCGGGCGACGCAGGCGCAGCACCGCACAGACCGGACGCGGGACGGCGGGGAACCGCGCATGCGGGATCGCCACTCCCCGGCCGAAGCCGGTGCTGCCCAACGCCTCGCGCTCCTCGAGTCGCTCGAGCACCAGCGCAGCATCAAGACCGTGCGCGCGGGCGAGCACGTCGGCCAGCGCCCGCAGGATGGCGGGCTTGTCGCTCGCCTCGACGATGGCCACCGATTGCGGGCTGACGAAAAACAGGGGGTTCATGGGATCAGGCTTCATTGTCGGGGCGCCAGGGCAATAGGCGCAAATCGGCGCCAAATTGGGGCAAGCATGACAGGCCGCCATTCGCCGCGGCACTGTACCATTACAGGACGCTTAGCCGGGGCCACCGGGTTCAGGACGGCTCCACCCAGCCGATCGACCCGTCGTTGCGACGGTAGACCATGTTGTGCCGGCCGGTGCCCGCGTTCTTGAAGAACAGCGCGTTGGTGTGGCGCAGATCGAGCATCATCACCGCGTCGGACACGCTGACCTCGGGGATGTCGACGCGGGTCTCGGCGATGACCGGCGGCGCTTCGGGGGGCTCGTCGTCCGATTCAGGCGGGTGGGTGACTGCGAAGATGGTGTAGGCCGCCTCTTCCTCGCGCGCGGCGTGAGCCGCCTGTTGGGAGCGGTCCGTCAGCCGCCGCTTGTAGCGGCGCAGCTGCTTCTCGATCTTGTCGGCCGCCTGGTCGAAGGCGAGGTGCGCATCGGGCGCCTGGCCGTGGCTCTTGAGGATCAGGCCGTGGTTCACATGCAGCACGATGTCGCAGGCGAAGGCGCTCGCCGGGGCCTTGCCGAAGGTCACCGTCGAGGAGAGCGCGCGGCTGAAATGCTTGTCGACGATGGTGGTGAGCCGGCTCCCCGCATGGTCCTGCAGGGCCGAGCCGGTATTCACCTGATGGCCGGATACCCGAATGTCCATTGGCGCTGTCTCCTTTTCTTTATCGTTGTCGCCCGCGCCGGCACCCTCGGTGCCGGGCGCCGGTCGTGCGCGGCATCAGCCTGCCCAGGCGCCGATGTTCAACGATTGGAGGAAGGCTTGGTGCCGGGCAAGCTCCTCGATGCTCGCCGCATGCGGGCGCGGGGCGCGGAACTCGCCGGTGCGCGGCCGGAACTGCGGCACCGCCGCGAGGCCCGAGCCCGCCTCGGCGGCAAGGTCGAAGCCGATCTGCCGCCCCCCCAGCAGCTCGATATAGACCTGCGCCAGCAATTCGGCATCGAGCAGCGCGCCGTGCAGCACCCGATGCGAGCGGTCGATGCCGTAGCGGGTGCACAGCGCGTCGAGCGAATGCTTGGCACCGGGATGCCGCTTGCGGGCGAGCACCACCGTATCGACCATCCGGGTGGGGCACACATCGGGATGGCCGCATAGCCCGAGCTCGTGGTTGAGGAAGGCGAAGTCGAACTGGGCATTGTGCGCCACCAGATGCGAGTCGGCGATGAACTCGAGCAGCTCGAGCGCCCGGTCGGCGAAGCGCGGCTTGTCGGCGAGGAAGCTGGCGGACAGGCCGTGGACCCGCTCGGCCTCGGCCGGCATGTCGCGCCCGGGGTTGAAATAGGCATGGAACCGCCGCCCGGTGGGCATCCGGCCGACCACCTCGATGCAGCCGATCTCGACCATGCGATCGCCCGAGCGCGGGTCGAGGCCGGTGGTTTCGGTATCGAACACGATCTCGCGCATGGCGGCCGATTATCGGCCGATGCGCGGTGGTGGCAAGGGGGGGCGCCCAATGGGCGAGTCAGCCGGCGAGCTTGTCCACCAGCGCGGCCACCCGGCGCTGCGTCTCGGCGCGGGGAAGGCCGGTGTCGATCACGTGGTCGGCGCGGGCGCGCTTTTGGTCATCCGGCAGCTGCAAGGCGAGGATCTGCGCGAAGCGTTCGGGCGTCATGCCGGGGCGGGCGAGCACACGGGCGCGCTGAGTCTCGGGCTGAGCGGAGACGACCACGATTTGGTCCACCTCCTCGGCGGCGCCGGTTTCGAACAGCAGGGGGAGGTCGACCACCACCAGCGGCGTGGCGGCATGTGCGCGCAGGAAGGCCGCCCGCGCCGCGCGCACCGCGGGGTGGACGATGCCCTCCAGCCGGGCGAGGGCCGGCGGATTGTCGAACACCGCCGCGGCGAGTTTCTCGCGGGCGACCCCGGCTGGCCCGGTGGTGCCGGGGAAGGCCGCCTCGATGGCAGCGACCAGCGCGCCGCCGGGGCCCTGCAGGCTGCGCACCACCGCATCGGCGTCGAACACCGGCACGCCGAGCTCGGCAAACATGCCCGCCACGGTGGACTTGCCCATGCCGATCGAGCCGGTGAGGCCCAGGACGAGCGGGCGGGTCACGCGGTGAGCAGCGCCCGCAGCTCGACATCACCCGGCTCGCGCGGCGGCGGCTGGCCGAAGAATTTCTCGAACGCCGCGGCGGCCTGGCCGATCAGCATGGCAAGCCCGTCGATGGTGGTGAAGCCGGCCGCGCGCGCCGCCTGCAGGAAGGGCGTGTCGAGCGGATGCGTGACGATGTCGTAAGTTACGCTCCCGGGCGGAAAATGGCTGAGGGCAACTTCCAGCGGCGGGTGCCCGGCCATCCCGAGCGGACTGGCGTTGACCACCAGGTCGAGGCAGCCCGCGCGGTCATCGAACGCGAAGTCGGTAGGTGCGGCGAAATGCGCCAGATCGACCCCATGGTGCTCGCCACCCAGGCCCAGCTCTTCGACGATCGTGCGCGCCTTGTCCGGATCGCGCCCGGCGAGCACGATGGTCAGGTGCTCGCGGGCCAAAGCGGCGACGATCGCCCGAGCCGCGCCGCCGGTGCCGAAGACACGGGCCATGCGGAACAAGTGGCGCTTGGCAAGCCACGGCCGCAACGGCTCGATAAAACCGGCGGCATCCGTGTTGTAACCGTTCAACGAACCGGTCGCCTTCGGCACGACCGTGTTCACCGCGCCAATTTCCTCAGCCAGCGGATCGAGATGACCCAGGTGCGGCACGATCGCCTGCTTGTGCGGCATGGTGACGTTGCAGCCGCGCCAGTCGGGGTCGTCTCGGCGGCGGGCGAGATAGGCGGCCAGCGCGTCGCCGGGCACATGGCAGGCGCGGTACTCGGCCTCGATCCCCGCCTTCTCCAGCCAAAAATTGTGAATCGCGGGCGATTTGCTCTGCGCGATCGGGTCGCCGATCACCTCGGCATACGGGACCGTCAAGCCGGCAGTTCCTCGAGCACGCGCAGCGCCGCCAGCACCGCGAGCAGCGGCATGCCGAGCACGGTGAACATGTCGCCCTCGATGCTGTCGAACAGCTGCGGCCCCAGCGCCTCGATCCGGAACACGCCGACGCATTGGCTCACCTCGGGCCATTCGGCGGTGAGGTAGCGCTCGATGAAATCGTCCGACAGCACCCGCACGCCCAGCACCGCGCGGGCCACGTGGCCCCAGCGCAGCTGGCCGCCGATGGCGATGGCGGCGGCCGAATCGAGCAGCATCGTCTTGCCGGAGAAGAACCGCAGGTGCGCCGCGGCCTGCTTGCGGTTGGCCGGCTTGTCGAACCGGCGCCCCTCGACCGAAACCACCGAATCGCTGCCGAGCACCAGGCTGGCGCCGCCCGCCACCGACAGCGCCTTGGCCTCGGCCAAAGCACGAGCGACGCCGGCCGGATCGCCCGCGCCCAGGCGCGCCTCGAGCGCGCGCTCGTCGATGGCCGGCGAGCGGACCTCGAACGCCACGCCGGCCGCCGCCAGCATGGCCCGCCGCGAGGCGGATTTGGAGGCCAGGATAATCATCGGGGCTCAATCACCATCTGGGTTGCTGCGGCAGGATCATATCGGTTTGGGGCCAGCGGCCAAGGGCTCGTGCCGGGTGTTGCGTTCATTGTGCAGCTTGATGATCGCCGCGGCGGTCTCCTCGATCGAGCGGCGGCTGACATCGATCACCGGCCAGCCGTTGTCGGCGAACAGGCGGCGGGCGAAGGCGACCTCCTTTTCCACCTTGTCCTCATCGACATAGGCGGTCTCGGTGGTTTCGTTGAGCGACAGCAGCCGGTTGCGGCGGATCTCCACCAACCGCTTGGGGGCGGTGGTCAGCCCCACCACCAGCGGCCCCTTGAGCTCGAACAGCAGCGGGGGCGGCGGGCTCTCGATCACCAGCGGGAAGTTGGCCACCTTGAAACCGCGATTGGCGAGGTAGATGCTGGTGGGCGTCTTGGAGGTGCGCGAGACGCCGGCCAGGACGATGTCCGCCTCCTCCCAGCGGTCCCAGTTGAGGCCGTCATCATGCGCAATGGTGAACTGGATGGCGTCGACGCGGGCGAAATAGGCCTCGTCCATCACATGCCGCGCGCCGGGGCGGCCGTGCGCCTGCTGGCCGAGCCGCTCCTCGAGCGCGGCGACCACCGTGTCGAGCGCGGGCACGTGCGGCAGGCCGAGCAGTCGGCAGCGCTCTTCCAGGTGCAGCCGGGTCGCCTCGTTGGTCATGGTGTAGAGCACCAGGCCGGGCGAGGCCGAGAACTCGTCGAGGATCCGGTCGAGATGCTGCTGCGAGCGCACCATCGGCCAGAAATGGCGGGTGACCTGGGCATCATCGAACTGCGCCAGCGCCGCCTTGGCGATCATCTCCAGCGTCTCGCCGGTCGAATCCGAGAGGAGGTGGAGATGCAGGCGGGCCATGGGGTCCAGTGTCGGGATGGGCTTGTGGACGGGTGCCGGGATAAACCACGGGAGCAAGGCGGGGACAAGCCGCGGCCGCGATTGCACCCCCGCTACCGGCCCGGCTCACCGCCGATCATGGACAGGCCACCCCGCCTTGCCCGCCGGCTGGTGATTGCGGGGACAAAGTGTGCTTGACTCAAGCCCTGCCGGGAGTCGATGCGACCCGCCATGCCGGCCGCGCGGGGACAAGGGTGCTGACGATCCGCCAATCCCCACAATCCACAGGCCCAGCAGACTCCTTCAACCTATCATAATTATCTAATTATATTGATTGGACCCGACATGCCCGGCCTGCTTCTCGATACCTTGCGCGGCACGATCGGTTCCCGGCCGCCGGTCTGGCTGATGCGCCAGGCGGGCCGCTACCTGCCCGAATACCGCTCGCTGCGGGCGGAGAAGGGCGGTTTCCTGGCGCTGGCGACCGATCCCGCGGCGGCGGCCGAGGTGACGCTGCAACCCGTCAGGCGGTTCGGGTTCGACGGGGCGATCCTGTTCTCCGACATCCTCATGGTGCCATGGGCGCTGGGCCAGGACCTGAGCTTCGGCGTGGGCGAGGGTCCGCGGCTGGAGCCGGCGCTGGCGGACGGAGGTGTCGGCCGGCTGACACCCCGCCCCGAGCGTCTGGAGCCGGTCTACGAGACCGTGCGGCGGGTGCGCGCGTCCTTGCCCCCCGAAGTGACGCTGATCGGCTTTGCTGGCGCTCCCTGGACCGTGGCGACCTACATGGTGGCGGGACAGGGCTCCAAGGACCACCGCGACCCACGGCTGCTCGCTTATCGCAATCCGCAGCGCATGGCCGATCTGCTGGGCGCTATCGAGGAACTTACCGTCGAGTACCTAGTGCGCCAGGTGGAAGCAGGCGCGGAAGCGGTGCAGCTGTTCGATTCCTGGGCAGGCAGCCTCTCGCCCGAGCAAAAGGGGTTCTGTGTCCTCCAGCCGACCCAGTCCCTGGTACGCGAGTTCAAGAAGCGCTGCCCGGACGTGCCGTTCGTCGGCTTTCCCAAAGGGATCGGCGATTATCTCGTCCCTTATGCCCGCGCCACCGGCATAGATGCGATCGGCTTGGACGAGACTACCAGCGTCCACCACGCGCACAGCGAACTGCCCGATGGGATGCCAGTGCAGGGCAATCTCGATCCGATGGCGCTGCTCGCCGGCGGCGAGGCGCTCGAGCGCGCCGCGCACGCCATCCGGACCGCTTTCGACGGCCGCCCGCATATCTTCAACCTGGGGCACGGGATCGACAAGGAAACGCCCATCGCCCATGTCGAGCGGCTGCTTGAGATCGTCAGGGCGTGAAGGGGTTTTTCCTGGGGCCATCGCCCCCGGGCCCCCCTTACTGTCGGGCTTCGGGCCAGGAAATTCAGGCCTCGCGAGCCAGTCGAACAGTGGACTAGGTCGGGTGCGACGCCGACGGTAAGGGGGTCTGGGGCAATGGCCCCAGGAAAAACCACGCCTTCCCCCCTCCCCAGGGATGACGAAACCCCCGCGCGCGGCTAGATCGCGCCCATGCTGGATCTTCTCGCGATGACCTATCTGTGGCTCAAGGCCGGGCACATCATCTTCGTGATCTTCTGGATGGCCGGGCTGTTCATGCTGCCGCGCTTCTTCGTCTACCACCAGGAAGCCGCGCCCGGCTCGGCCGAGGCGGCGGCCTGGATCGAGCGCGAGAGCAAGCTGCTCAAGATCATCCTGACGCCTTCGCTGATCGTGGTGTGGGTGCTGGGGATCGGCCTGGCCTTCTCGATCGATGCCTGGAGCCAGGGCTGGCTGCACGCCAAGCTGCTGCTGGTGCTGCTCGTGTCGGGCTATCACGGCTATCTGTCGGCCTACGCGAAGAAGCTGGCGCGCGGTGAGCGAGCGTTGGCGGGCAAGACCTTGCGGCTGTTGAACGAAGTGCCCGGCGTGGCGGTGGCGATCATCGTGGTGCTGGTGGTCGTCAAGCCGTTCTGAACGGGTGGCCGATGCGTTCACGTGGTTTGAGGCCTGCCGTGGCCGATTGACGCGGGCGGGTGATTTTCCTATCTAGCTTGGACAACCGGCTGAAGTCGCCACTCTAGCGACCGGATCAGCTTTCCCCAATCATGTCCTGAGCCAGTCGAAGGCTCGTACGATCCGCCGGCATCCCACCACTGGAACTTGCGCATATGCACCTCAAGGAATTGAAGAAGCGGACGCCGGCCGAGCTGGTCTCCATGGCCGAGGAATATGAGGTGGAGGGCGCCTCCACCCTGCGCCGGCAGGACCTGATGTTCGCCATCCTCAAGGAGGTGGCCGAGGACGGCGAGGAGATCCTGGGGATCGGCACGATCGAAGTGTTGCAGGACGGGTTCGGCTTCCTGCGCAGCCCGGAAGCCAATTACCTCGCCGGCCCCGACGACTTCTACGTCTCGCCCAACCAGGTACGCAAGATGGGCCTCAGAACCGGCGACACCGTGGAAGGCGAGATCCGCGCGCCCAAGGATGGCGAGCGCTATTTCGCCCTGACCAAGCTGCTCAAGGTCAATTACGACGATCCGGATGCGGTCCGCCACCGGACCAATTTCGACAATCTCACGCCGTTGTATCCCGACGAGCGGCTGGTGCTCGACGCGGTCGACCCCACGGTCAAGGACAAGTCGGCCCGGGTGATCGACCTCATCTCACCCCAGGGCAAGGGCCAGCGCGCGCTGATCGTGGCGCCGCCGCGCACCGGCAAGACGGTGCTGCTGCAGAACATGGCCAAGGCCATCACCGACAACCATCCCGAGGTGTTCCTGATCGTCCTGCTGGTCGACGAGCGGCCCGAGGAGGTCACCGACATGCAGCGTTCGGTGAAGGGCGAGGTGATCTCTTCCACCTTCGACGAGCCCGCCTCGCGCCACGTGCAAGTGGCTGAAATGGTGATCGAAAAGGCCAAGCGGCTGGTCGAGCACAAGCGCGACGTGGTGATCCTGCTCGATTCGATCACGCGCCTCGGCCGCGCCTACAACACCGTGGTGCCCTCGTCGGGCAAGGTGCTGACCGGCGGGGTCGACGCCAACGCGCTGCAGCGCCCCAAGCGCTTCTTTGGCGCGGCACGCAACATCGAGGAGGGCGGCTCGCTCTCGATCATCGCTACCGCGCTGATCGATACCGGCAGCCGCATGGACGAGGTGATCTTCGAGGAGTTCAAGGGCACCGGCAATTCCGAGATCGTGCTCGATCGCAAGGTCGCCGACAAGCGCATCTTCCCCGCGCTCGATGTGGGCAAATCGGGCACCCGCAAGGAGGAGCTGCTGGTCGACAAGGCGAACCTGTCGAAGATGTGGGTCCTGCGTCGCATCCTCATGCAGATGGGCACGATCGATTCGATGGAATTCCTGCTCGACAAGATCAAGGATTCCAAGACCAACGAGGATTTCTTCACCACCATGAACCAATAAGGTTCGTTCAGCTGAAATGGACATCGTTGGACATTGATGGACATCGGCCGGCCATATCCTATATTCGCCTGAGCCTGCCCGGTAGCTGAATCCAGCCTCGGCGGGGTATGTGACCCGAGCGAAAGGCGCAATGCCATGAAGATGACCGTCGAGATCGATTGCACCCCCGAAGAGGCGCGCCGCTTCATGGGGCTGCCCGATGTCGAGCAGGCCAATGCCGCTTATATCGAGACCATGAGCGCGGCGATGAAGGGGGTCTCCAACACCGACCAACTCGAGCGCTACGCCCGCCAGCTGGCGCCGATGGGGCAGTTCGGCCTGAAACTGTTCCAGGATTTCATGGATGGTGCAGTGCAGCAAGGGTTCCGTGGCGGATCGGCCGGGAAGCCGACCGAGCGCCCGCCAAGCCGCGAATGAGCACGCCGCGTGGCGACGATCTTCGCGCTCTCCAGCGGGGCGCCACCGGCGGCAATTGCCATCGTCCGAGTCAGCGGACCTGAGGCCCGGAGCACCGTCGTCGCACTGGCGGGGGTACTGCCGGGGCCCCGTCGGGCGCGGCGCTGCACGCTGCGCGGCGCTGATGGCGAGCTGCTGGACGACGGGCTGGTCCTGTGGTTTCCCGGGCCGGCTTCGGCCACGGGCGAGGACGTTGCCGAATTTCACATTCATGGCGGCCGCGCGGTCGTCGCGGCGATGGAAGGGTCGCTGGCCGCCCTGCCGGGGCTGCGCCGCGCGGAGCCGGGGGAATTCACCCGGCGGGCGTTCGGTAACGGGCGGATCGACCTGGGAGAGGCGGAGGGGCTGGCCGATCTGTTGTCGGCGGAAACGGAACTGCAGCGGCGGGCGGCGCTGATTTCGGCGGGCGGCCAGCTTTCGCGGCGGATCGAATCCTGGCGGGCGGACGTGCTCGGTCTCTCGGCACAGGTCGAGGCAGCGCTCGATTTCGCCGACGAGGATGATGGGGCCACCGTGTTGCCCGCCAGCCTGGCTCCGGGCGTCGCCAGCCTGCTCGGCGAGATCGAGCAGATGCTGGCAGCGCCCTCGGCCGAAACCTTGCGCGAAGGGTTCAGGGTGGCGCTCGCGGGGCCACCCAATGCAGGAAAGTCGACGCTCTTCAACGCGCTGGTGGGCACCGAGGCGGCGATCACCACGCCGATCGCCGGGACGACGCGCGACGCACTGGTCCGCTCGGTGGCGCTTGCCGGCCTGCCCTTCAGCTTCGTCGACATGGCCGGGTTGCGGGATAGCAGCCCCGATCCGGTCGAGCTCTTGGGAATTGCGCGGGCGCGGCATGAGATCGCCCAAGCCGATGTGGTGCTCTGGCTTGGCGCCGAGGACGAAGCGCCGCCGGGTTCGTGGATCATCGATGCGCGATGCGACCTGGCCGATCGCACGGCGAAGATGTCGGCCTGCTTCAGCGTGTCGGCTTTGACGGGCGCGGGGATGGAGAACCTGATCGCCGGTCTGGTACAAGCGGCACGCCGGGCACTGCCGCGGCCGGGCGAAGCAGCCCTCAGCCGCCGCCAACGTCTGCATCTGGCCGCCGCAAGGGCCGGGCTGGAGAACGTCCAGGCGGAGCACGATCCGCTTTTGATTGCTGAAGGCTTGCGCAATACCCGCGGGTCATTCGACGCATTGCTCGGCCGAACCGCGACGGACGAGGTGCTCGATACGCTGTTCGCCAGATTCTGCATCGGCAAGTGAATGTTTCACGTGGAACACTCGGCGATTTTGACCTGAAGCGCGCGAGCGATTATCCCAGCTGCATGAAATCGTTCGACGTCCTGGTGGTTGGCGGCGGCCATGCCGGTTGCGAGGCGGCGGCGGTGGCGGCACGCATGGGTGCCCGCACCGGCCTGCTCTCGTTCGATCTCGAAAAGATCGGCGCGATGAGCTGCAATCCGGCCATCGGGGGTCTCGGCAAGGGACATCTCGTCCGCGAGGTCGATGCGCTTGATGGTCTGATCGGCCGCGCTGCCGATGCCGCGGCGATCCATTACCGTATGCTCAATCGCTCCAAAGGCAGCGCGGTCCACGGTCCGCGCATCCAGGCCGACCGGGGGCGGTTCGGAGGAGCAATCCGGGCGATGCTCGCCCGCCTGAACGCGCTCGAATTGATCGAAGGCGAGGCGAGCGAATTGGTGATGCAGGAGGATAGCGTCAGGGGCGTTCGCCTGGGGGACGGTTCGCAGGTCGAGGCCAGAGCGGTGATCTTGTGCACGGGTACGTTTCTTGGCGGACGACTGCATCGCGGCAACGAGGCCCGGCCTGGCGGCCGCATCGGAGAGCAGGCCGCGACCCGGCTGGCGGAGCAGCTGCGGGCTGCGGCGCTGCCGATGGGGCGGCTCAAGACCGGCACGCCGCCGCGGCTCGACGGGCGCACGATCGACTGGTCGCGCCTTGAGGAACAACCCTCGGATGCCGAGCCCTGGACCATGTCGCCGTTGACAGGGCGGCGGATGAATCCGCAGCTGTTCTGCGCGATCACGCGCACGAACGAACGCACCCACGCGATCATCCGCGCCAATCTCGATCGCTCTCCGCTATTCACCGGCGCCATCGACGCGGTCGGCCCGCGATACTGCCCCTCGATCGAGGACAAGATCCACCGCTTCGCCGATCGCGACGGGCATCAGCTGTTTCTCGAGCCGGAAGGGTTGGACAGCCATTGGGTCTATCCCAATGGCATCAGCACCTCGCTGCCGGCCGATGTGCAGCTGGCCATGCTGCGCACCATCGGCGGGCTCGAGCGCGTCGCCATCGAAGTGCCCGGCTATTCGGTCGAGTACGATCACATCGATCCCCGCGCCCTGGGCCGCGACTTGCAAGTGAATGCGCTCAAGGGGCTGTATTGCGCAGGCCAGATCAACGGCACCACCGGTTACGAGGAAGCGGCGGCGCAGGGCCTGGTAGCGGGCATGCACGCGGCAAGTGTTTCACGTGGAACATCACCAGCGCCGTTGAGTCGGGCCAACAGCTATCTGGCGGTGATGGTCGACGACTTAACCTTGCACGGCGTGAGCGAGCCTTATCGGATGCTGACCGCGCGCGCGGAGTACCGCCTGCGGTTGCGTGCCAACAACGCCTCCACGCGGTTGACGGGGATGGGGATCGAGGCGGGCTGCGTCGGGCCCGAGCGGCGCGCCTGGTATGAGCGCCGCCAAGCAAAGCGGGTTGACCAACGCGCTGCGCAGGCAGACCCAGACCTGGCGGCGGAACTTGCCGAGGACGCCCGTTATGCGCCCTACGTCGCCCGCCAGGACAGCGAATTGCGTGAACTCCGCGCCGCTGAATCACTGAAGCTGCCACGCGACTTCCCTTTCGCCGAGGTCGCGGGGCTGTCGCACGAGATGGTCGAGCGGCTCGAAGGCGCGCGGCCCGACAGTATCGCCGCCGCCGGGCGGGTGCGAGGGATTTCGCCCGCTGCGCTCGCTGCTCTCCTGGTCCATGCCCGCAAGCTGTCGGTGCGGATCTCGTGATCGGGACCGAGGAAGCGGCCAAGCTTTACGCGGCGGGAGCCGTGGATGCCGCGGGGATGGCGCGGCTTGAGCGCTATGTCGCCTTACTTCGCGAGGAGAACGGCCGCCAGAACCTCGTTTCGAGCGCCAGCCTGGAGCAGGTATGGCAGAGGCACATCGCCGACAGCCTGCAATTGCTCGCGCATGTTCCTGGCGAGGATTCGCCATGGCTCGATCTGGGTAGCGGCGCGGGAGCGCCGGGATTGATCGTCGCGATCGCGCGTCCCGGGGTTGCAATGCACCTGGTGGAATCGCGGCGGCGGCGGGCGGATTGGCTCGATCGGGTGGCCGCCGAACTGAGCCTGGCGAATTGCGGGGTGCTCGCCAACCGGCTGGAGGATGTTCCCTCATTCCCCGCGGCGGTCATCTCGGCGCGCGCCTTCGCCCCGCTGGACAAGCTGCTGAAGTTGTCCACCCGCTTTTCCACTCCGCAGACCGTTTGGCTGTTGCCCAAGGGCCGCTCGGCGGCGAGAGAGTTGATCGAGCAAGCGCCCGAGGTGCGCCGAGTGTTCCACGTGGAACACTCGCAAACCGATGAAGCGGCGGGCTTGCTCGTCGGGCGAGGGAGGCCAGTGATCGCATGATCCGCATCGCCATAGCCAACCAGAAGGGCGGGGTCGGCAAGACGACCACGGCCATCAATATCGCCACCGCGGTGGCGGCAGCGGGCCGGCGCACCCTGCTGATCGATCTCGACCCGCAGGGCAATGCCTCTACCGGCGTCGGCATCGATGCAGCGCGGCGCAAGGTATCCAGCTACGACCTGCTGGTCGAAGGCGCCCCGGCGGCCGAGTGCATCGTCGCCACCGAGATCGCCAACCTCGACCTCATTCCGGCGACGGTCGATCTGAGCGGGGCAGAGATCGAATTGGTGGCGGTGGAGGATCGCACCGGCCGGATGCGCGCGGCGCTGGCGGATTACTCGGCGCATGATGTCTGCTTCATCGATTGCCCGCCGTCGCTCGGCCTGCTCACCCTCAATGCTCTGTGCGCTGCCGATACGCTGCTGGTGCCGCTGCAATGCGAGTTCTTCGCGCTGGAGGGGCTCAGCCAGTTGCTGCAAACGGTCGAGCAGGTGCAACAGCGCTTCAACCCGGAGCTAGGGATCATCGGTATCGCCCTGACCATGTTCGACCGGCGCAACCGCCTGACCGACCTGGTGGCCGACGATGTGCGCGAATGCCTGGGCAAGCTGGTCTTCGAGGCGGTGATCCCGCGCAATGTCCGGCTTTCCGAAGCTCCCAGCCACGGCCTGCCGGCGCTCCTCTACGACAGCGCCTGCATGGGCAGCCGGGCCTATGTCGATCTTGCCCAGGAACTGATGGGCCGCTTGGAACGCGAAAGGATAGCGGCTTGAGCGAGCCTGTTTCGGACACCGCCAAGCGGCCCACCCCGCCCCGGCGCAAGCTTGGTCGCGGGCTCGGTGCGCTGATGGGCGAAGTGCGGCGGGAAGAGGCGGTCCCGGCCGCCGCTGCGCCAACAACACCGAGCGATGTTGCAACGCAGCAAAAGCCCGGAGCCCCTGCCGCCGCCCCCGCCGGTCTTGCTACGCTGGCGGTGGCGTCGATCGAGCCGCATCCCGACCAGCCGCGCCGGCGGTTCGACGAACAGGCGCTGGATGAGCTCGCGGCCTCGATCTCGGCGCGGGGGATGATCCAGCCGGTCATCGTCACTCCGCTGCCCGGCGGGCGCTATCGGCTGGTTGCGGGCGAGCGCCGCTGGCGCGCCGCGCAGAAGGCACAACTGCATGAAATTCCAGCATTAGTTCGCGAGCTCGACGAGCGTGAAGTGACCGCGCTGGCGCTGATCGAGAACCTGCAGCGCGAGGACCTCAACCCGGTCGAAGAGGCGCGCGCCTATTTCCGCCTGGCCGAACAGGAGGGGATGACCCAGACCGAGATCGCGGCGATGGTCGACAAGTCGCGCAGCCACGTCGCCAATCTGCAGCGGCTGCTGCTGCTGCCCGAGGAGGTGCTGGCTTATCTCGAGGTCGGGCGGCTGAACATGGGGCACGCTCGGGCGTTGATCGGCCATGGCGAGGCCGCGGCGTTGGCCCGCCAGGCGGTCGAGAAGTCGCTCACCGTGCGCGAGGTGGAACGCTTGACCCGCAAGCCAGCGACGCCGCGCGCGCCGCAGCGCCGGGCGCGCGAGCCGCGCGACCTGGAGTCCGAGGCCGATATCGCCGCGATCGAGCGCCAGCTGGAGGATTTCCTCGGGTTGACGGTGAAGATCGCCAGCGATGCCGATCCGCGCTCGGGTGCCCTGACGGTCAAGTACCGCACGCTCGACCAGCTCGATCTCATTTGCCAGCGGCTGACCGGGCGCGGCATCTAGTTCTTCGCCTGGCTGCCGGTGCGGGTCAGATCCGCGGCGAGATGAGCCGGGCGAGGGCTTCGAGCCCGGCCTGGTCCTCGGCATCGAACCGGGCGAGCCGCGGGCTGTCGCAATCGATCACCGCGATCACCTGTTCGCGGCCATCCGCGCCCCGGCGCAGGACCGGGACCACCAGCTCGGAACGGCTGTCGGCATCGCAGGCGATGTGGCCGGGAAAGGCATGGACATCGGCCACCAGCTGGCTCTCGCCGGTCGCGGCCGCGGTGCCGCAGACCCCCTGACCCAGCGCGATGCGCAGGCAGGCGGGCTTGCCGCGGAACGGCCCCAGCACCAGCTCGCCTGCGACCATGCGGTAGAACCCGGTCCAGTTGCACTCGGGCAGCCATTGCCCCAGCAGCGCGGCGAGATTGGCCATGTTGGCGACCGGGTCGCGCTCGCCCGCGGTCAGCGCGTCCGCCGCGGCGCACAGCCCGCGGTAGAGTTCGGGCTTGGCCGGCGCGGGATCGTGGGACAAATCGAACATCGGGGCGGAAGCTAGCCCAGCAAAGCGATTGCCGCAAAGCCGTGGGCGACGTATTTTGCCCGCCATGTCGCTCATCAAGAAGGGCCTGATCGGCCTCGTCATCGTCCTCGTCCTGCTGGCGATCGCGCTGTGGTGGGTCACCCGACCAGCCGTGGCGACCCTGCCGCTGGCCGATGTGTCCGGCACCGATCCGGTGCTCGCCGAGCCCGACCCGCAGCGCATTCCCACGGTTGGCATCGCCCGGCCGATCGGCTGGCCCGAGGGCGCGGAGCCCGAGGCGGCCGAGGGGCTGGAGGTCAACCGCTTCGCCGATGGCCTGACGCATCCGCGCATCCTCTACACGCTGCCCAATGGCGACGTGCTCGTCACCCTGACCAACGCGCCGCCCGGCCCGCGCGGCGGTGGTGGCATCATGGGCTTCGTCGCCGGCCTGCTGTTCGCCCGGGCCGGCGCCGACGTGCCCTCGCCCAACCAGCTGGTGCTGCTGCGCGACGCGGACAGCGACGGCGTGGCCGAGGATCGCTGGGTACTGCGCGACGATCTCGCCTCCCCCTCGGGGATCGCCTGGGCCGACGACCGGCTCTATGTCGCCAACCACAACGCGGTGCTGCGCTTCGATTACGCGCTCGGCGCGACCCAGCTGACCGGCGCGCCGACCAAGCTGATGGACCTGCCACCCGGGACCGGGCACTGGATGCGCAACATCGTCCTCAACGAGGAGGCGACGCGGCTGTACGTGGCGGTGGGCTCGGCCTCGAATATCGGCGAGCAGGGGATGGAGGTCGAGGAAGGCCGGGCGGCGATCCACGAGCTCAACCTCGAGACCGGCGCCAGCCGCATCTTCGGCGCCGGCCTGCGCAACCCCAATGGCCTGGACTGGAACCCGTGGACCGGGGAATTGTGGACCACGGTCAACGAGCGCGACTTGCTCGGCTCGGACCTGGTGCCCGATTATCTGTCGAACGTGCCGGTGGGCGTGAATTACGGCTGGCCCTGGGTGTATTACGACGAGATCATCGACGAGCGCGTCGAGGCGCCGATGCCCAATTTTCTGACCACCTACACCCGCACGCCCGTCTATGCGCTGGGGCCGCACGTGGCGGCGCTGGGCCTGGTGTTCACCCAGGAAGGCGCGCGCATGGGGCCCGGCTTCGGGCCCGGCGCGTTCATCGCCCGGCACGGTTCGTGGAACCGGGTGCCGCCGGCCGGCTATGACGTGGTGTTCGTGGCGTTCGACGAACGCGGCAACCCGGTGGGCAAACCGCGCACGGTGCTGGAGAGCTTCCTGGCGGGCGAGGGCGAGACTTTCGGGCGGCCCACCTGGGTGGAATGGGACCGCACCGGCGCGCTGCTGGTGAGCGACGACACCGGCAACACGATCTGGCGGGTGAGCGCACCGGGCGCGGCCGGCGCGGCGGCGATCGAGCGCAACCGGGGCGAGCGGCTGCCACCCCAGCGCGAGCTGCGCGGCGACCCGGCCCGCGCCTTCGAGAATCCGCCGGCCGATCTCCAGCCCGGCGCGCTCTGAGAGGGCCGCGTCAGCCGAGCGCGCGACCGGCGCGGGCGGCCAGCTCGGTGATGAAATGCCAGGCCACCCGTCCCGAGCGCGCCCCGCGGCGCTTGGCCCATTCGAGCGTCTCCGCCTCGTCCAGCGCGAGGCCATATTCCGCCGCATAGCCGCGCACGATGGCGAGGTATTCCTCCTGGCTGCAGGCGTGAAAACCCAGCGACAGGCCGAAGCGGTCGGCAAGCGCGAGCTGGTCGTCCGTCGCATCGCGCGGGTTCAGCGGGTCCTCCTGCTCGCTCGCCGTGCGGGCCAGGATGGCGCGGCGATTGGCGGTGACGGCGAGGCGGGTGTTGGCGCCGCGCGCCTCTACTCCGCCGTCGAGCCAGCTACGCAGCGCCCGCGGGCCGACCGCGTCGCCTGGCGCGAAGCCGAGATCGTCGAGGAACACCAGGAAGTTGCGCGGTCGCTCGGCGAGTTCGGCGAACAGCGCCCCCAGCGTGGGCAGCGCGCCGGCCGCGACCTGGACCAGCGCGAGCCCGCCGTTCCCCTCGCCCTGCGCCTCCCTGACGCAGGCACGGATCAGCGCCGATTTGCCCATGCCGCGCGCGCCCCACAGCAGCATGTCGTGCGCTGCATGACCCGCGGCCAGGCGCGCGACATTGCGCACGGCCGCGGCTTTCTGCCGGTCGATCCCCCGCAGCAGCGCCAGCCGCGGCGCCTCGAGGGTGGCCACCGCACGCGCGCCGGCGCTGCTCCAGCTATAGGCGGGTGCGGTCAGCCAATCGACCGGTTCGCGCGCCGGCGGGGCCAGCCGCTCGAGGGCGCCGGCAATTCGCGCCAGCAAAGCGTCATCCGGGCATTCGCCTTGGTCTTCCATGGCCTGGCGTCCTATAGCCCGGCGCGATGAGCGGCAAGCGGACCCCTTGCGTGCCGGCGGACGCGGACGGCATCGCCCGCGCGGTCGCGGTGCTGCGCGCCGGCCGGCTGGTGGCGATCCCGACCGAGACGGTCTACGGCCTCGCCGCCCGGGCCGACAGCGAGGCGGCGGTGGCGCGGATCTTTGCGGCCAAGGGCCGGCCGGCGTTCAACCCGCTGATCGTGCATGTGGCGGGGGTGGAGCAGGCCGAGACGCTGGCCGAACTGACGCCTCGGGTGCGCGCCTTTGCCGGCGCGCGATGGCCGGGGCCGGTCACGCTGGTCCTGCCGCGACGAGCCGATGCGGCGCTGGCTCCGTCGGTATCGGCGGGTCTTGCGACCGTGGCGATCCGCGCGCCACGGCACCCGGTCGCCCAGGCGGTGATCGCCGGGCTTGGCGTGCCGCTGGCGGCGCCCTCGGCCAACCGCAGCGGCTTCGTCAGCCCGACCGCCGCGGCGCATGTGCTGGCTACGCTGGACGGGCGGATCGACCTGGTGCTCGACGGGGGGCCGACCGAGGAAGGCCTGGAATCGACCATCCTCAAGCTGCGCGGCGATGGGCGCTGGGAGCAATTGCGGCCCGGCCCGGCCGACCCGTCCGACTGGCACGACAATCCCTTCGTCGAGGGCGCGCCGCTACCGACAGGGACCATCGAGGCGCCGGGCCAACTCGCCAGCCATTACTCGCCCGGCAAGCCCGTCCGGCTCGACGCCCTGGTCGCCCGGGATGACGAATTCCTGATCGGCTTTGGCCTGGTCGAGGGCCACGCGACGCTCTCGGCGGGGGCTCAGCTGGCGGAGGCGGCGCAGCGGCTTTATTTCTGCCTGCACGAGGCTGCCCGGTCGAGCGCGCCGCGAATCGCGGTGGCCCCCGTTCCCGAACAAGGCATCGGCATCGCCATCAACGACCGCCTGCGCCGCGCGGCCACCGCGCTCTAATCGCGCTCCGGGTCGGCGGGGATGGTCGGCAGCAGCGCGTCCATCTCGGCCCGGGTGGCGTCGCGCTCGCGGCAGGCGTCGTCATCGCCCTCGCGGCAGTCTTGGTCGGCCTCGCGCCAATCGCGCTCGAGCCGGGCCAGGCGTTCCTCGCGCCGGCGGATTTCGCGACCGCGGTTCTCGTCGGCTTCGGACTGGCTGGTGGTGGCCAGATCAACCGCCTTGCCCGCCACCTTGACCGGCGCGGTGACGACATCGACCGCGGTCTTGGCCAGGCACCCGCCGAGCGAGGGGGCCAACAGCAAGGCGAGGAAAAACCGGCGCATGGACAGGTCCTTGTAGCCAAGGCCGGTTACGCGCAAGGGAGTTAGCGGGCGATTAATGCCCGCCGCCGATTGTCAGACGGCCTGTCAGGCGGTCTGTTCGCCCCGCTCGCAGGTCAAGGTGCCCGAGCCCGCCCGGTCGAGCGTGCAGCGCGCGGCACCGCGCACGGTGACGTTGCCCGAACCCGCGATCGCCGCGCTCACCTCGCCGTCGGAGGCGATCACCGTGTCGCCCGAGCCGGCGATGGAGATGTCGGCGCGCTCGGCCGTGAGCCCGGCAAGGTCGGCATCGCCGCTGCCCGCCACGCTGAGGTCGAGCGTTCCCGTGCGCCCGGCGGCGCGGTAGCTGCCGCTGCCCGCGATCGAGACCGCGAGCGCTTCATTATCCACCCGCAACGTCGACAGCGACCCGGAGCCGGCGATGCTGACCTTGGCCGAGCCCGCCACGCGCTCGCTGACCATTTCGCCCGAGCCGGCGACGCTCAGCCGCCGCGGCGGCGCGGGCAGGGTGACGCGCACGGTGGCGGCCCGCGAGCGCGTTGCGCCCTCGCGCGTTCGGCCGATGCGAAGGGTGCCATCCTCGAACACGAAGCGCAGGTCGGCGGCCTGCGCGCCGTCGCCATCGACGGTCACGGTGAATGCCTCGCTTTGGGTGATCAGCACGCGGTCGGGGCCGAGCAGGGCGATCGCCTCGGGCGCGGGCCCGGTGGTGTCGAGCTCCGCGAGCGGCACGCCTTCGTTCTCGGCGAAGCGCAGCTCGGCGCTCGACGAGCACCCGCTCGCCGCCAGCACCACCAACGCCAGCGGGGCGATGGTCCGGATCATCCTGTCATAACGCTTGAAGCGCATTGCCGGCCTCCTGTGTTATCTACTTAATACAGGCGGCTTGACCGCGTGACAATCGCGGTTGGTCGAGATGGGTCGGGGCTTCGCCGGGCGCCCCAACAAAAGGCCGCGCCGCATCGCTGCGGGCGCCGCCCCTTCGGATAACGGGCTATCGCGTGAAAGGGCGCGGCTTAGGCGTCCTCGGTATTGTCGTAATATTGCGGCGCATGCTCCTTGAGCACGTCGAGGATCTTGGCGAGCGCGGCCGGCTCGTCGAGCTTCTCCATCGCTGCAAGTTCGCGCGCCAGGCGGCTGGAGGCCGCTTCGAAGATCTGGCGTTCGGAATAGCTCTGCTCGGGCTGGTCCTCGGGACGGAACAGGTCGCGCGTCACCTCGGCGATCGACACCAGGTCGCCCGAATTGATCTTCGCCTCATAGTCCTGGGCGCGGCGCGACCACATGGTGCGCTTGACCTTCGGCTTGCCCTTCAGCGTCGCCAGCGCCTCCTGCATGGTCTTGTCGGACGAA
>JANNOJ010000086.1:0-19338 GCA_031399025.1 Erythrobacteraceae bacterium
GTCGAGGCCGCGCAGCGAATCGTCGGCCGGCAGCAGGTCGAGCCGCGGGAACTCGGTCTTGCGGATCAGCTCGTCGGGGCTCGCATCCTTCGAGAACAGCGTTTCTGCGCTGTGCTTGCGTCTCGGCTCGACGCCGAACAAGAATCCGGCGCCGCCCGCCGCATCGAGGTCCCACAACAGCGTCCGGCGGCACGAGATCGTGGCCGAGCACCAGGCGAGGTTGGCGGCGATAGTGGTCTTTCCGACGCCGCCCTTCACGCTGTAGACCGCGATTACCGCCACGCCTGGTCCTCCCCCTGTCGTCCCCGGCGCGCCAGTTGTGACACTTCGGCGTCCGCATGCAAGGTGGGGCCGGGCCGGGTCAAGCGATTGTCACGCCGCCAGGAACTTGCGGAAGTAGGTGGGGTCGAACTGATAGTGGATCGGCGAGGCCGGGCAGGCCAGGTTGTAGATTTCGTCCACCTCCACGTAGAGCGGAAAGGTGATGTCGTGGCGCATGAACTCGAACCGCGGGTTCTCGTGCAAATGGTCGAGATTGGCCTTGTTGCCGGTGAACAGGTTGTCGACGCACAGCACCTCGTGGCCGCGTTCGAGCAGCCGGTCGATGAGGTGCGATCCCAGGAAGCCGGCGCCCCCGGTGACCAGGCTGCGCGTGCCGGTGCCGTAGATTCTCGTCATGCCGCAATCCTTTAGCCGGTTCGCCCCGCGCTGCAACGGGGAACGCGCGGGGCCGATCCCGCATCCTGTCTCCTTGGCGAACCGGCCCGCGGAACGGCAGCTTACAGGAAGCCCAGGTTCCATTGCGAGGAATTGAAGTTGGACAGGTTGGGCAGAACCAAGGGCAGGTCGCTCGCCGGGACGCCGAACCACAGCCCCAGGGTCGCGGCCATCTGCTCGATCGAGGTCGTCGGCAGCATGCGCCCGCCGACCACCTCATCGTTCGTGCCGATCCCGATCGCCGGCGGCGTGCCGTAGATCCGGCCGCCCTTGACCGCCCCGCCCATCACGAAAAGGGTGCTGCCCCAGCCATGGTCCGAGCCATCGCCATTGTCGCCCGCCGACCGGCCGAAATCGGAGGCCGTGAAGGTCGTGACCTGGTTCTCCATCCCGATCTGCACGGTTGCAGCGTGGAACTCGGCCAAGGCCTCGCCCAGAGTGGTCAGCAGCCCGGGGTGGGTGTTCAACTGGCCGCTATGCGTATCATACCCGCCCTGGCTGACGAAGAAGACCTGCCGCTTGAGCCCCAGGCTCGGCCCCACCGAAATCAGCCGCGCGACCATCTTGAGCTGGTCCGAGACCTTGTTGCCCGCCGTGAAGGTGGTGAAACTCGCATCGGGCGCCTGGCTCAGCGCCGTGTTGATCGTGTCGCCCAGAGCAACCGCCCGGCTGGCCACGCGGGCGTGTTCCTGCGCGATCCAGCTGGGGTTCTGATCGCTGGTCATCAGCGCGCGCATGGTGTCGTAGGCCAATGCCGAGCCGAACAGGTCGTCGGTAGACAACAGGTCGTTCACCGATGAAGGCTGGGCGGTGTACGGCATGACCGAATTGCCGGTGAGATAAAGCGAGCGGCCCGCCAGGCTGATGCAGGTGAGCGCCGCGGTGCCGTTGCCCGCCTGGATCAGGTCGCCCATGCGCCCGCCCCAACCCACATCGGCCCCTTCGGGCTCGAAGGACTGCATGTAGCTCTGCTGGTCGTTGTGGCTGAACAGCTTGGGCGGAAGCCGGACCGACCTGCTCGTGTACTGGGCCTTGGTGGTGGGCTCCACCAGCGCGCCGATGTTGAGCAGCGCGGCGATCTTGCCTTGGGCGAAGGCCGGCGCGAACGGCTGTAGCGCCGGGTGGAAGGCGAACTCCAGCCCACTCATGCTGTTCGTCGTCGTCAACGCGGTGGGCGCCAGATTGGCCCGGGCCACGCCGATCCGCGGGCGGGTCGCCATGTATGCGCTGTGGCTGGCGCTATCGTAGGGGATCAGCGTATTGAGATGGTCGTTCCCGCCGTACTGGAACACACAGACCAGCGCCTTGTAGCCGGTAACGCTCGCCGCCGCAGCCGCCTCGCTGAGGAAACCGAGCGAGCCCAGCAGGGGCGCCGCGGCGCCCGCCGCACCAAGGTGTGCCGCACGCGAAAGGAAGGCACGCCGCGATTGCTTCGTGTCGATATGCATGGGTCGCCTCGCTTACTGGAGTACTAGATAGTCGGGAGAAGCCATGGTCAGCATGACCGCGGTCCAGATGCGGGCCCAATAGGTGGATTGCTTCTCCGGCCCGAGCGTCTTCAGCACGGCGACGATCTGCGCCTTGGTTGCATCGGTGAGCTGCCCTGCGGCCAGCAGGATGTCGATCTCGTCCACCAGCGCAACCGGGTCATCGGCCAAGGGAAAGATCGCGTCATACATCGAGCGGATGTCGCCCCGGCCATACCGGACCAGCGGGTAGATGTAGTTGAGGTAGGCAAAGACCGATTGTTCGTCGGTGATCTGCAGTTCGGGCGCCACCAGGCCGCGGCGCTGGAGCTCGGAATTCGGGGGAGAATACCCGGGCCGGAAGAAGTTGAACACCGATGGTGCGCGACCGGGGGAATGAAGGAGTGTGCCCGACACGTCCTTGAACGGCCAGGTGCCGCCTGTCGAGGCCGCATCGAACGCGCGCGCCCAGCTGGTGAGCCGCTGAGCCGGATCGCGCAGCCGCCCCATATGCTGGGTGCCGATCGCCTGCGTGCTGCGGGCTTCGGTGTCGGTCAGGATGGCGGTGATCACCGCCTTCATGTCGCCGCGCACGCCGCTGCCGTTGTCGATGAAGCATTGGGCGACCCGCTTGATGTAGCTGGACGAGGGATTGCTGGTGGTCAGCCGCTGGATCAGGGCCCGGGCGAAGAAGGGCGGCAGGTTGCGGTGCTGGAAGATCACGTCGAGCGCGGCGTTGATGGCGGTCATCCCTCCGCCCGAAACCGTCTGGCCCAGGAAAGTCGACGATCCTCGCTCGTTCTGCGCAGCGTCGATCCTCAGCGCCTTGTTGTGCGTGTCCGGTGCGTATTGGTCGGTGCCGTTGAGGCGCAGCCCGGTGAACACGCGGGCGAGCTGCGAGACATCCTGCTGGGTGTAGGATTCGATCGGCTCGCCCGCGGCGTCGTACCGGATCGAGCCGTCATCGTTCAGCTCGTATAGGCCGATCGTGAACAGCTGCATCAGCTCGCGCGCATAATTCTCATCGGGCATCACGCCCGATGAGCCCGCCTTGCTGCTGCCCAGGAAGGTCAGCATCTGGCCCATCGCGCTGTTGGTGGTGATGGCGCCCAGCAATTTGCGGAAATTGCCGAACGCATGGTTGAGCAGCAGGTCCATGTAGGCGGCCATCGCCCATTGCGGATATTGCCGGGGCAGCATCTCCACGCTCACCGGCATGATGTCGAGCAGCGCCTGTCCCACCCGCTGCCGCAGCTGGTCCCGCCCGGTGACCAACTGGCGCCAGATCGACCGGTCCCAGAACGCTCTTGCGCCCGCCCCTTTTTGGCTCAGAGCCGAGTCGCCGATCGATTTCAGGTAGTTCCAGTGCGTTTGGCCCCGGCTGGTGCCAAATTGCGCCGTCAGCCAGGCGCCGGTTCCGTTGGTCGACACGGAGGTGATGTCGGCGCGTTTGGGCCCCATCGAAGCCTGATGCAGGAAGCGGCTGGCTTCGGCCCGGCTCATGCCCGTCGCCGCCTGAGCAGACTGCGTGGCACTACTCGACGAAGTGCTGGACTGGCTGGCCGAGCTTGACGTGTCGGTGGAATCCACCGTCGAGGCGACCACCGCGGCTCCACCGATCACGGCAGCGGTGGCGGCAACCGGTTCCGCGACGCTCGTCGCGGAATCATCCTGATCCTGCACGTAGACCCCCATTTCTCGTTTTGCGATCCGATGCGGGCCGGCTGCGCTGCTTGTTTCCAGATGTCCGGTCGACCTGCGGGAACCTTGCTATCTATAAAATGTTACGGTGAAAGCCGGGGCGGGTGCAAACGCGACCGTTTGTGCGGTGCGAAAGGCGAGACGATCCGGCGTCCGCAAAAACCGCGCTGAATGGAGCGAATACCTCCATCACGCCGATGCCCGCGCACGTGACGGGCAGCGTCTTGCCACCGCTCGACCCGGGCGCAACTGCCGGGCTGTTTCGCCGGGCGTTTTGGCCTAAGCCTTCCTTAATCCGAATCGCGTAGGGGGGCGGGACGCGATGGCTGCGGCGGGGGCGTTACCATGAAGTGCATCATCCTGGCCGGTGGCCTGGGCACCCGGCTGCGCGAGGAAACCACGCGCATCCCCAAGCCGATGGTGCAGATCGGCGAGCGACCGATCCTGTGGCACATCATGAAGATCTATAGCCAGCACGGCATCACCGAATTCATCGTCTGCATCGGCTACAAGGGCTACGTGATCACCGAGTATTTCGCCAACTACCACCTGCATGTCAGCGACGCGACGTTCGACCTGTCGAATGGCCAGGTGGACATCCGGCAAAGCCAGGGCGAGCCGTGGCAGGTGACGCTCATCAACACCGGCCTGGAAACCATGACCGGCGGGCGGCTGCAGAAGGTCCTGCCGCTGGTCGCCGCCGACGAGGCGTTCTGCCTTACCTATGGCGACGGCGTGGCCGACGTCGACGTCGGCGCCTCCATCGCGTTCCACCGCGCCCACGGCAAGCTGGCCACCGTCACCGCGGTGCCCCCGCCGCGCCGCTTCGGCCAATTGCAGCTGGACGGCGACGTGGTCACCGAATTCTCAGAGAAGCCGGTCGGCGAAGGCGGGCACATCAACGGCGGCTTCTTCGTGCTCTCGCCCCAGGTCGCCCGTTACCTCGACGGTCCGCAGACCATCTGGGAACACGAGCCGCTGCGCCGGCTCGCCGAGGACGACCAGCTGCGCGCCTTCTCGCATAGCGGCTTCTGGCAGCCGATGGACACGGTGCGCGACATGACGCTGCTGGAAGAACTGTGGCAGCGCGGGGAGGCGCCGTGGAAGACCTGGGCGTGACGCCGGCAGGGTTGGATCCGGCATTCTGGGGCGGGCGGCGGGTGCTGGTGACCGGTCATACCGGCTTCAAGGGCGCCTGGCTATCGCTCTGGCTCGAACGCCTGGGCGCCCGCGTCAGCGGCTTCGCCCTCCCCCCGCATACCGAGCCCAGCCTGTGGCAACTGACCTCGGGCTCCGACCCCCGCCGCGGATCGGTGCACTCGACCATCGGCGACATCAACGACGGCGCCGCGCTCGCCCGCGTGCTGGCCGGGCAGCGCCCCGAGATCGTCTTCCACCTGGCCGCCCAGTCGCTGGTGCGCCGCTCGTATGTGGCGCCCGAGGAGACTTTCGCCACCAACGTCGTGGGCATCGCCACGCTGCTCAAGCGGGTCGCCGAAGCGGCGTCGGTGGAGGTGGTGATCATCGCCACCTCGGATAAATGTTACGAGGTGACCGGGCTCGACCGCGGCTTCTGCGAGGACGACCGGCTCGGCGGGCGCGACCCGTACTCCGCCTCCAAGGGCTGTGCCGAAATCGTCGCCGCCTCGATGCGGCAGAGCTTCTTCGCGCCCTATGCGCCCGGCGGCCACCGGGCGCGCGTGGGCACGGTGCGCGCGGGCAACGTGATCGGCGGCGGCGACTGGTCGGCCGACCGGCTTATTCCCGACATCGTGCGCGGCTGCCTGGGCGCCAACGGGAGCGGCGATGGCCGGGTGGTCATCCGCAGCCCGCGCGCCATCCGCCCCTGGCAGCACGTGCTCGAGCCGCTGCGCGGCTACATGCTGCTCGCCCAGCGGTTGTGGGAGGGCGAGGCGGCGCTCGCCGCCAGGCTCGACACCGGCCTCAACTTCGGCCCGCATCCCGACGACGAGCGGCCGGTCATCGAAGTGGCGCAGGCGCTGCGCGAGGCGCTGGGCACCGGCACCATCGACATCCAGGAAGACCCCGCGGCCCCCTACGAGACCGGCGTCCTGCGGCTCGACACGAGCGCTGCGCAAGCCAGGCTGGGGTGGACCCCGCTGCTCGGCTTCGGCCAGGCGATCGACCTGACCGCGCGCTGGTACGGCGGCTGGTCGCGCGGAACCGACGTGCGCGAACTCACGCGCCAGCAGATCGATGCCTATTCGGCCATGATGAAGGAGCCGGCATGATGGCCAGCCAGACCAAGCCGGCGCTTCAGACAGCGCCTACCTGCCGCCATTGCGGCGCAGCGCTCACCCGCACGCTGGTCGATCTGGGCCTCTCCCCGCTCGCCAACAGCTACCTCCAGCCCGAGGACGCCCCAGAACGCGGCGGCGCGCCCGAGCCCAAGTACCCGCTCCACGCCCGGGTCTGCGACACCTGCCTGCTGGTCCAAGTGGACGACGTCGTCCCGGCCGCAGAGATCTTCGCGCACGATTACGCCTATTTCTCCTCCTTCTCCGATAGCTGGCTGAAGCACTGCTCGGCCTATGCCGACGCCATCTCCCAGCGGCTCGGCCTGGGCAAAGGCTCGCTGGTGGTCGAGATCGCCTCGAATGACGGCTATTTGCTGCAATACTTCCAGGCCAAGGGGATCGAGGTGCTCGGCGTCGAGCCCGCCGCCAATTGCGCCGCCGCGGCACAGGCCAAGGGCATCCCCACCCGGGTCGCCTTCTTCGGCCGGACGCTCGCCGAGCAACTGCGCGCCGAGGGCCGGGCGCCCGATCTGGTGTGCGCCGCCAACGTGCTCGCCCACGTGCCCGACATCAACGACTTTGTGGCCGGCGTGGCCGTGCTGCTCTCCGGCGATGCGGTGTTCACGGTCGAGTTCCCGCACCTGCTCAACCTGATCGAGCAGGTGCAGTTCGATACCATCTATCACGAGCACTATTCCTACCTCTCGCTGCTCGCGGTCGAGCGCATCTTCGCCGCGCAGGACCTGCGGGTGTTCGACGTCGAGACTCTGCCCACGCATGGCGGCTCGCTGCGGGTATATGCCTGCCGTCAGGCCGCCGCCCATGCCGAGGGCCCCGGCGTCGCTGCGGTGCGCGAAGCGGAACGGGCGGCCAGGCTCGACCGTCCCGAAGGCTATGCCGGCTTCGCCCGGCGGTGCGAGGCCCTGCGCGACGGTCTGGTCGCCTATCTGCACCAGGCGAAGGCCGCAGGGCGCAAGATTGCCGCCTACGGCGCCGCGGCCAAGGGCAACACGCTGCTGAATTATGCCGGGGTCTCGGCCGATCTCATCGCCTATGCGGTGGACCGCAACCCGGCCAAGCAGGACACCCTGCTGCCGGGCAGCCACATCCCCGTCCACGATGTCGCCATGCTGCGCCAACAGGTGCCTGACGATATCCTCATCCTGCCCTGGAACATCCGCGAGGAGGTGGTGGCGCAATCGGCCGATCTCACCGCGCAGGGTGTGCGCTTGCTCGTCGCGGTGCCGACGATCACCGTCGTCGGCTGACGCGCGCGGCGATGCCGGCGAGGCGCATCCTGGTTACCGGGGCGAGCGGATTCCTGGGCCGCCACTGCGTCACCGCACTCGCTCAGGCAGGCCACCAGGTGATCGCGCTGGCCCGTGAGCCTGCCGGCTTCCCCGCCGGGATCGCGACGCTGGCCTGCAACCTGCTCGAGGCCCATTCGCGCGACCAGGCGATCGCGACCGCCGAGGCCGATTGCCTGGTCCATTTCGCCTGGGCCGCAGATCCGCGGGACCGTTGGCACACGGCCAAGAACCTCGACTGGATCGCTGCGAGCCTATCTCTTGCCCAGGCCTTCGCGGCGGCCGGCGGCCGGCGCTTCGTCTTCGTGGGCAGCTGCGCCGAATATGACTGGGCCGGCGAGACCCTGTCGGAGCGCACCACGCCGCTGCGCCCGGCGACGCTGTACGGCGCGGCCAAGGCGGCGACCGGCATGGCGCTTGCCGCCGCGGCCGGCGCGCTCGGCATCGGCGTCGCCTGGCCGCGCGTGTTCTTCTGCTACGGCCCGGGCGAGCCGAGCGGGCGGCTGGTGGCCGACCTCGTGGCGGGCCTGTCGCGCGGCGAGCGGGTCGCCTGCACCGATGGCGAGCAGCGGCGCGATTTCATGCACGCCGCCGATATCGGCCGGGCGGTCGCCGAAATTACGCTGGCAGACCTCAGCGGCCCGATCAACATCGCTGCGGGCGAGGCGATCCCGGTCAAGCGGCTCATCGGCGAGGTGGCCCACGCGCTCGGCCGGCCCGATCTCGTGGACCTCGGCGCGATCTCCCGCCCCGCCACCGACCCGCCGCTGCTCGGCGCCGACAATGCCCGGCTGCGGGCGCTCGGCTTCGTCCCGCGCTTCGACCTTGCTGCAGGCGTGCGCGACACCATCGCCGCCTTTCGCGCCGAGCAGGCGGCCGCCGCATGAGCGCCGAACTGCGCCGCTTCGGCCGGTTCCTGGTCGTCGGAGTGCTGAACACCGCGGTCGGCTACTGCCTCTATGCGCTGTTCCTCGTGGCGACCCCGCTCGGCCCGCAGGCCGCGCTTGCCGCCTCCTTCGCGCTCGGCGTGCTGTGGAATTACCTGGCCACCGCCCGCTTCGTCTTCGGCACGCGCGGCTATGCGCGGCTGCCCGCCTATGCCCTCGCCTACTTCGCGGTCTATGTCTTGAATACCCAGGCGCTGCGGCTGGCGATCACCGCGGGGTGGGACCCGCTGCTCGCTCAGGCGTTGCTGGTCCCCTTCGCCGCGGTGCTCACCTATATGGCGGTGTCATTCGCCCTCACCCCGCGCCGGGCACAGCACTAGCAGCGGGGCGGGCGCGGCGGCGCGATTTTCGCAATCCAGCCGGATTACGCGGCGGCTCGGAAAGGCGGCGGCCACGCGGGCATTGGCCGCCTGCCCCCGGTCCTGCACGAAGATCGGCCGATTGGAGCGTAGCAGCGGATCCTGCAGGATGGCGGCGCGCCTGAAGGGATCGGCCGGCAGGATGACCAGCGCGTTGCGCACTTCCGGCAGCGCCGCCCAGCGTGCGACCACATAGCTCGCCGCCACGCGCTGGGAATACTTCTCGAGCCCGCGCCAGGGCAAGAACACCCCCGTGGCGAACACCGCCAGCAAGACGATTCCGGTGACGATCCGCTCGCGCGCGAAATCGACTCCAGCCTCCTCCAGCCGCTCGATCAGCGTGCGCGCGCCGTAGGCCGAGAGCACTGCCAGCGGCAGCAGCGCGGCGTACCAGTAACGGGGCCCGACATAGAACACCGCATTGAACCAATAGAACACATGGATACCGATCACCGCCACGACGACCACCGCCATCGCGCGGGCAAACGGCGGCATCCGGCCCCACAGCAAGAGAACGCCGACCGGCACCAGCGAGCCGGCTGGCCAGCCGAGCAGCTCCTTGTTGAGCGAGGGCAGCGCCGAGACGGTGTTGACCAGGCCCTCGGCCAGCGAATGGCCGGGCCACAGATCGAGCGAGCGCCAGCCTTCGGGGGGGCCGATCTGCGGGCCGAACCCGAAATCGTTGCCGCCGGTGCCCCATAGGCGATCGAGGTAGGCGGCCAGCGGCATCACCAGCGGATCGCCGGTGAGCTGGGCGTTGTAGACGAACAGCAGCGCGCCGGTCTGGACACAGCCCAAGGCATAAGCGACGATGACCGGCCAGCCGCGCACCCGCAGCGTCCACACCAGCCACATCCCGGTCAGCCCGCCGATGAGCACGCCTTCGAGCGCGCGGGTGACGAACAGCCAGCCCATCAAGAGGCCGGCGAGCAGCGCCCGGGCGCAGGCAGTGCCCCGCGCCTGCGCGACCAATCCGGCGCGCGCCTCGACCAGCGCCAGCCAGGCGCCGGTGATGAGCGCACCCGAGAGCGTATGGGTCATCAGCGTTGCGCCGGTGGCCAACAGCCACGGCGAGGTGGCCAAGAGCAGCGCCACCAGGTTGGCGAGCCAGCGATCGGCGCAGCGCTCGACCAGGCGGTGCGCCAGGAGCACGGTCAGCCCGGCGAGCAGCGGATTGACCAACCACTCGGCGCCGATGAGTACGCCCAGCGCGAGTACCGCCGGCCAGCCGGGCGGGGTGGCCGCGAACCAGGCATCGACGCGCGAATCGAGCAGGTAGTATTCGAACGAGGGCGCGATGGGCGGCGGCAGCGGCGGGGCGGTGAGCAGGCCCGCGGCGTATTTGCGCGCCTGGAACAGATAGGCGGTCTCGTCCTCCAACGCGCCAAGGCCGTGGAAGGCGGCGAGCGCGAGCGCGGCCGAGATGACGAGCGCCAGCCCGGCGAAGGCCAGCGCGGGGTGGAGCGGGAAGCGGCCCACGCCACGCAGCCTTGCCCGCAGGCGCGGCAGATCGGGCGCCGCCAGCACGGCGGCGAGCGCTGCAAGGTGGATACCCGTCAGCACGCCCACGGCCGCGAGCTTGATCGCATAATCGCCCGGATCGTCGGCCGACAGGTAGCGGAACAGCGACACCGAGCAGATGGTGAGCGCCGCCACAAGCACCAGCGGGCGGACCAAGCCGAACCCGCTTACCCCGGCGGTCACCAGCCGCCGCCCGTCAAAGCGCCACCCAAAGCGCCACAGGGCGGCGAGCGCCACGAGGCCCTCGAGGGCGATCAGCGCGAGCATACCGAGGTCGGCGCGCGATCTGGGCGCGAACACCACCGCCGAGAACCAGTCGGGCTCGGTCAGCCATAGCTCCGCAATGCCGCCGAGAAAGGCTACCCCCACGAGCAGCCCGGCGACCGGCGCCCCGGCCAGGGCGATGCCGGCGGCCAGCCCGCAAGCGAGCGCCATGCCGATGGCAAACCAGGCGCCGCGCCCGGACAGGCCACTGTACTCAAGCCCGGCGAAGGGTGAGACGGAAACGCCCGCGAACAGCAGCGCGAGCATGATCCAGCCGGCCGCGACGACGAGACGATGGCGCCCGGGCGCCTCGCCCCCCAGCGCGAGGGCGGGGGTCACGCCGTCTCGCGCCGCTGCGTCCAGATCGCGGAGTCAGGCTGCGCGGCGGGCAGCCCGGGCGCGGCGCCCCGTTCCCGGCCGGCGACATTCAGCCGCTCGCGCTCGATCACCATCGGACCGCCACGCACCTGGCTGTGGATCGAGGTGACGTATTCGCCCAGCATGCCGATGAAGAACAGCTGGATACCCGAGAGGAAGAACACCGCCACGATCAGCGTGGTGATCCCGCGCGGCACGTAGTCGCCGGCGAAGAAGTAGGCCACGATCGAGCCGATCGAGAACAGGATGCACAAGGCCGCCAGGGCGATGCCGGCGAAGGTGCACCAGCGCAGCGGTGCCCGCGTGAAGGAGAAGATGCCGTTCAGTGCCTGGTCGACCAGCATCAGCAGGTTGTGCTTGGAGACGCCGCGCTTCCTCACCACCCAGGTGTAGGGCACGATGATCCGCCTGAACCCGCACGAGGCGATGATGCCGCGGATATAGGGGTAGTGGTCGCGGTGGGCGAGCACCGCTTCCAGCACCTTGCGATCGATCAGTTGGAATTCGCCGACATCGGGCGACAGTTCGAAGTGGGAGAGGCTGTTGACCGTGCGATAGAAGATCCACCGCGACAGCCGCATGATGCCGGTCTCCTGCCGCGTCGAACGCGCGCCGGCGACCACCTCGTAGCCCTGTTCCCACAGTCGGACGAATTCGGGAATGTGCTCGGGCGGGTCCTGCAGGTCGACCGGCAGCATCACCAGCGTGGCGTCGCCGGTGGCGTAGGAGAGGGCGTTGAAGGTCGAGCGGAAGACGCCGAAATTGCGCGCGTTGACGATGACCTTGACCGAAGGGTCCGCGGCGGCGATCTCGCGCAATATCTCCGCCGTGCGGTCGGCTGAGCCGTTATCGGCGAAAATGTGTTCGAGCCGGTAGCCAGGCAGCTTTTCGGCGAAGATGCGCTTCACCGTGGCCCAGCAATTGCGGACATTATCTTCCTCGTTATAACAAGGGGATACGACACTGATGGTCTTCACGGCAAGCTGCTCCCCGGTCCGTCCGCATCTTCCCAACGATCGGCGAGCTTATAGTTTTGGTTAACGCCGCCTGTTCGGGGCTAGAAGCCAGCGGATCGCGCGCGAGACCGAGTCTGTGCTTCGAATGCCCCCACATTGCCTTAGTCGAGCGGCCCCTTGCCGTCCAGTGGCGAGCCGCTGGCGGGCCTCGATGCAGCCGAGGTGACACAATTAGGGACAAGGCAGGCCCGGGCTCGAGATGGCCCCCGACCTTTTGCTTCACCTGGCGCTTCAGCCCGGCTCGGCGTCGCGACCGGCCAACTTGTCCGGCGCGATGGCGTAGCTGCTCGCCGCGCAATCGGCTCGCCCGCTGGGCGTCGTTGGGTTTCGAGGGCCAGTGCGGCGCGGTGACGTGCCGCGACCGCAGCCAGGCCTGGCCTCGCGGGCGCGGGCAGCGAGAAATTCCTGGCTGCGCTCGGCCAGCATGCAAAATCGGGCGAGAATAGTCGATGCGCGCCAGCCGCCATCGCCCCGGCCTTCGGCGTCGCCGCTCTCCAGCGGCCCGAGGCACCACTTGCCGATAAGCGCGGGGGTGATAGCTGCTCCTGTAGGAAGGAACGAAGGCAGCGTGGGGTGCGCCGGATCGAGCCCGAGCATCTTGCCGCCGCTCGGCGGTCCCGGCAAGCGATGCGGCTCCGGCCCCTAGTAACGCCGCGTCGCCGCGCAGACGCGCTATTGGCATAGAAGTGGGTGAAACCCATGCCTTCGGCAGCGAGCGCGTCGAGCACCGGGGTGCGATAGTCGCGCCGACCGCGGCACGACAGGTCGGGATAGCCCAGGTCGTCGGCCATGATGAAGAGGTAGTTGGTCCTGGCCGCGTCGATCCCGGCGTCGGCGCGGATACCGGCGCGACACCCGGCGCCCGGCCGCGAGGGCGGCGGTGCCGAGTGCGCCGCCGATCGCCTCCCTGCGCGACCAGCGCGGTTCGTGGATCGGATCGGGCATCATCGATCCATTCCCGGCGATGGGCGCTCGCTGTCCGAAAGGGGCGAGCCGTATCATCGCCGCGTGAAGGCAAAATAGGGCACCGCCGCGGGGGCCGATCGGCCGGCAGCGCCTTGCCGCTCGGCGCGGAACGCGCCACGGCGCAGTGGTGGTAGACCGGCGAGGCGATGACGATGAAAGCGAAATACGCGCGGGCCTCCCGCCTCACTTCGAGCCCGGCCGCCAAATCCAATATCGTCCTGGCGATGCTGCTGGTGGTCTACATCTTCAACTTCGTCGACCGGCAGATCCTCGCCATCCTCGCCGCCCCCATCCAGGCCGACCTCGAGCTCAGCGACCGCGAGATGGGCCTGTTGGGCGGGATCGCCTTCGCGCTGCTCTATTCCACCCTCGCCGTGCCGCTCGCCGCGCTGGCCGACCGGACCGGGCGCAGCCGGGTGATCGGCATATCGCTGGCGGTGTGGAGCCTGTGCACCGCGCTATGCGGGCTGGCGCAGGGGTTCTGGCACATTTTCCTCGCGCGCCTGGGCGTGGGCGTGGGGGAAGCGGGCGGGGTGGCGCCATCCCACGCGCTGATCGGGGACTATTTCCCCAGCGCCCAGCGGGCGAGCGCGCTGGCGATCTATTCGCTGGGCATCCCCTTGGGCTCGGCGGCCGGCGTATTGGCGGGCGGCTACCTTGCCGCAACTGTGGACTGGCGGCTCGCGTTCCTGGTGGTCGGGCTGGGCGGAATGCTGGTGGCGCCGCTGTTCGGCCTGTTGGTCCGCGACCGACCCCGTCCCGGCCCCGATTCTCACCCCGCCGCGGCCGAGGCGCCGACTGCCCACCTTGCCGCCACTGCGCGCATCCTCGCGCGCAAGCCCTCATTCTGGCTGCTGTCGTTCGGCGCGGCAAGCGGCTCGATGATCGGCTATGGCATCGCGTTCTGGCTGCCCAGCGTGCTCCAGCGCAGCTTCGGGCTCGATCTGGTCGAGGCCTCGCGCTTCTTCGGAGCGCTTCTGCTGCTCGGTGGCGTCGCCGGCGTGCTGATGGGTGGACGGCTCGGCGACCTCCTCGGCCGCCGCAACCGCGCTTATCACGCCTGGATCGCCGCCGCCGCTTATCTGCTGTGCGGGCCGATGTTCGCACTCGGCCTGATGAGTTCGAGCGCCGCAATCGCCTTCGCACTGTTCCTGGTCCCTCAGGCGCTCTCCTACATGTGGCTGGGACCGGTGCTCTCGGCCGTGCAGCACCTCGTCGCCCCGCCGGCGCGCGCAATGGCTTCGGCGCTGTTCCTGCTCATCAACAACCTCATCGGCCTTGGCGGTGGCATCTATGCGCTCGGCGCGGTGGCCGATTACCTGGGACCGATCCACGGCAGCGACGCGCTGCGCCTCTCGATGCTCTATTCCCTCGCGCTTTATGCGTTGGCCGCCCTGCTGATGGCGCTCGCCGGCCCCTTCTTGCGGCGCGACTGGGTGGCGGAATAGGCCCGCTTTGGACCTGCCGGACCCCGCACGGCCGGCCAAGCGGCAGCAGGTTCGTCCCGCCGGCCACCAGCTCTGACAGGGTGACCTGCGCCACACCCGACCGCCGCAGGCCCGCCCGGCGTTTCCGCTGCTGCCACGCCGGATTCCGGCACCGGCCATCACCGCGCAGCCGCAGCGCAGCCACCATCAGCGGCCGCCCAGCGCCCTCACCGGGCGTGAAGGCGATGCATCGCCCGCCCTCCTCGACCGCCACGAACGCCGGCCCATATGCCCTGTCCGCAGCCGCAGCAGGTGGCGGACCGCCGTTCCCGCGTTGTTCGCTGATCGCGGGATCGGCACCAACCGCGCCGCCTCCGCCCTGGCCGATGCCGGCAGCATCCGCCTCGCGCAGAGACCAAGCTTTGGCTGGCCGGTCTCCTGGCGCGGCCGCATCCGCGCGCAAATCCGCGCCGCCGACGCGGGCCCTGGCGGCCGCGGCGGGCCGCCTGCCCTACCCTGATCATGACGATCGCCTGATAGGTCGGCGATCACTTCCACGCGATGGGATCGGCGGAGTTCTCGGCATTGGCCGGGTCGATCTGGTTCCACAGGTCCCACGCGAACAGCGCGCCCGAGCCGCCCCGGCGGCGCCCGGCGAATTCCAGCCGCGCCGTCAGGGCGGCGCAGGTTTCGGGGCACAGCAGCGCACGGCTCATGCTCTCGAGCGGGCCGCCATTGGCAGCGTTCCACGGGTGGTGGCGCCACCGGGTCGAGGTCCAGAACGTATCGAGCGCGGTGAGCAGGATACGCAGGCCCGCCTGCTCGCACCGGGCGAACAGGTCCCACAATTGCACCATGGCCGGGACCGGGCGCCCCGCGGGCCGCTCGAAATAGCGGTGCCGCCCTCCGAATGGCTCCTGGCACGGGTCCGTACGGGGTCAACAGGCAAAGCTGGGGCGAACCTGCAGCGCTTATCGCCGGAACCCGCCGCCATCGCGATCGCAGGTCGGGTCATCATCGATGCCATCGCGGCGGATCGCAAGGGCGCCGTTAAGTCATTTGGTAAGCTTTAGAGCGTAGCTTGCGGATTATGGCCGACCTCCTCACGAAACTTGGCGCATCTACCCCGGCGGCGCCTGGCACGCTTGCGCATCGCTCGCTTGAAGCCGTGCGCCGCCATCTCGGCATGGACGTCGCCTATCTTTCCGAGTTCGTTGGTGAAGACACCATCTTCCGTGAGGTGGATGCGCCCGGGTTAGAAGCCCTCATCAAGGTTGGCGATTCGCTCCCCTTGGAGCAGGTTTACTGCCGTCATATCCTCGCCGGCCGGCTACCCGAGCTTATCCCCGATACCCGGGTCAACTCGTTTGCAGCCGCCCTGCCGATCACCGCGCACGTTCCCATCGGTGCACATGTCAGCGTGCCGATCCGGCGAGCAGATGGCCAGGTCTATGGCATGTTCTGCTGCCTGAGCGCCACGCCGCAACCGGCTTTGAACCAGCGTGACCTGCATATCGTCCGAGCGTTCGCCGGGATGGTGGCCGAGGAAATGCAGCGCGAGCAGCTGGCGCAGGTTGCGCTGGCGCACCAGACCGGGCTGGTTCGACAGGCGCTCGAGCCTGGCGCGTTCGCGATCCATTTGCAGCCAATCTGCGCCATCGCTGGCGGTGAGCCGCTCGGCTTCGAAGCTTTGTCGCGGTTTGCGCTGGAACCGTTACGAAAGCCCGATGCCTGGTTCGCCGATGCTGCCGAATGCGGGCTTGCCGTCGAACTCGAATGCGCCGCCATCGAAGCGGCGCTGCTGGTGTTCGATCAGCTTCCCCCACCATATACTCTCTCGCTCAACGCATCGCCGGAAACGGTCTCATCCGGTGCGTTGACGGGTGTGTTGGGTGATCGAACGATCGATCGCCTGGCGCTGGAAGTGACCGAGCACGCCGCGGTGAAGAACTACGATGTACTCAACGCTGAGCTGACGCCGCTGCGCGCACGCGGTCTGAAGCTGGCGATCGACGATGCCGGGGCGGGGTTCTCGGGCCTTCAGCACATCCTGCGGCTCGAACCCGACATCATCAAGCTCGATATGACATTGATTCAGAAGATTGATATCGACCCTGCGCGACGCGCCTTGGCCGGGGCGATGCAGATGTTCGCGCGCCAGACGGGAGCGGTCCTGGTCGCCGAGGGCGTCGAAACCCAGGACGAGCTCTCGACCCTTGCCCGGCTCGGCTTCATGCGCGCGCAGGGCTATTTTCTCGGCAAGCCCAGACCATGGCAGGATGTACTGGGCCAGGTCTCGCCCGAGTTGGAAGCCTGGGGCTGAGTTGCTCGACGAGGGTCTTGTGGATGGATCCCTTGCAATGAAGACCCCTTCGGGCAATTCGGCGGGCAGCTTGCTGGACCGCGCCGGTCTTGCCGGAGGCTCCA
This sequence comes from Erythrobacteraceae bacterium, assembly GCA_031399025.1. Classification (GTDB taxonomy): domain Bacteria; phylum Pseudomonadota; class Alphaproteobacteria; order Sphingomonadales; family Sphingomonadaceae; genus CBDBZL01. Next base: position 16,755 of record JANNOJ010000086.1, read on the forward strand.
ACTTCTCAGAAGGTCGAGCCTGGATGAGCAGGACGACCGACAAGTATGCCGGAGGTGCGCGAGCGAGCGATCCGCATGATGCTCGATCACGCGCGGGATCACGCATCGCGCTGGGCACCGGGCAATCTCGCCATAAACCCGCTCCCGAAGATCCCCCGAATGTGCTCGACCCATGATCCGCCTCCAACAAAGCTGAATCACACATCAGCGCCCAGGGGAATCCCCTCGATTCAGGTTTGGCGCTCGATGCTCTAGGGCGCATGAAACGGCGACATGTCGGCATACACGCGCCAATCTGCGATCCGACCGCCTTGAAAGCGATAAATGTCTGCGCAGGGAAACGAGATGCGTCGTTCGTCAGACTGGCGGGTGAAGTGGGACACGACTTCGACGACGAGCGCATCGTCTCTGATCCATCCCTTAACGAAGGTATGGCCATCCCAACGGGCGATCGTCCCTTGTTCGGCGACGGCCGCCAGCACGGCGTCGATGCCGTTCAGGGTCGGGCGAGCACCGACGGTATAGGCCACGGTCTCGGTCAGATAGCGGGCGACGCGAGCCTTGTCGTTCGTCATCACCGCTTGCTCCATCTCCTCGACGAACGTGAGCGCCGCGCTGACATCCATATGAGACCCCCACGAACACCGTTCCTGCGAAGCGTCGTCGTCGCCAAGCCAAGGTACGACGGCGCTCGCTCCCACCAGTCCGGCATCGCAGTCGCCAGATCAAGCGCCGTATCGACTGTCTGGCGAGCGGGCGCCGTTATGACCGCCGCTGCCGCCTCCAGGCGGCGGGGGTGGCGCCGACATGGTTTTTGAAGGCGGTGGTGAAGCGTTGCTGGCTGGCGAAGCCGCAGGCGGCGGCGATGTCGGAGAGCGACAGGCCGTGGCGCTCCAGCATTTCGCGGGCGCGCTCGATCCGTAGCGCCTGACGCCAGCGGTGCGGCGGCAGGCCTGTGCTCTGCTTGAAGGCGCGGCAGAGATGGTGAGGGCTGAGGCCGGTCAGCGCGGCCAGCTCGGCGAGCGTGACGTCTTCGGTGAGGTGGTCCTCCAGATAATCGCGCACGAGCTGTAGATGGCGCGGCGCGAGACCGCCCTTCGATAGCTCGCGGGTAAAGGCGCGCGTGCTTGCCAGGTTCGAATGGCGGCGCAGCAGCTGGATCGCCAGATCCTGACCGAGCAGGTCAATCCGAAGCTGCGACAGTTGGCGCCCTTCGCGCATCTCGGCCAACACCTCGTGCCCGATCCGCTCGATGGCTGGATCGTGCGAGCAGCAGGCAGGGTCGATCAGTTCCACCGAACCTGCGGGACGGCCGGCCGCGGCGTCAGCAAGCGAATCGACCAGAGAGATCGGAAGATAGAGGTGCAGCACGCTCCACCGCCCTCTGTGGATCGCGCGAGGGCGTCGATCCGCGTGAACGATGGTGAAGGTTTGGGCTGCGGCGGGCTTGGACCAAGCGTGTTTACCGTCGAAAAACATCTCGGCAGGGAAAGTGACTATCGGAATAGAGATGATGTGGCGAACGGGGTCAGCTTCCCCCCACACCTCTTGGACGTCTTCCCTATCGTGGGTCCACAGCGCCGCTGACACGCCGGTGCGTTCTGTGCCGGTCGCTACGCCTGCAGGGTCGCGATTCCAGCCGCGGCTCATATTGGCGAGGATGTCCTGCGCGCTCATGACCGCCGCTCCGCAAATCCTCCATCCGCGCCTGCCTTCCGGAACGCGGCGCGGTAGCCGCCGGGGGTGACGCCGAGTTCCTTGCGGAACACGGTCGTCAGATGCGCCTGGCTGGCGAAGCCGGTGGCGGCGGCGACTTCGCTCAAACTCCGCGCGCCGGCCGAGATCAGGTCGCGGGCGCGGCACAGGCGGCGCTTCATGATGAAGCGCAGCGGCGGGTCGCCGGTCATGCGCTGGAAGGCGCGGCTGAAATGCGCCCGCGACAGGCCCGCCATCTCACCCAGCGCGGTGATGTCGATCGCGTCGCCCAGATGCGCGTCGATATGGCGGACGAGGCGCGACAGCGTGGCGGGCGACAGCGCCTCGCCGGGGCGGGCGTGCTCGACCTCGCCGAGGAATCGGCAGATGAGCCGCGCCAGCACGGCGTCGGCCAGCGCCTGCAGATAGGTCGGCTCGGGCAGCGGGTCGGCGAGCAGCACGCGCCGGATCTCGTGCGCGATCGCCGCGATGCCGGGGTCGGTCAGATCGGTGAAGCTGCGCATGTGCCAGGCGCGGCCCGCCGCGGCGCGGTCGCCGATGGAGCGCAGATGCGCAGGCTCGGTCGCCAGCATCAGCAGCTCAGCCGGTTCCAAGGCGCGCAGCCGCAGCGGCGTGTCGGGCAGGGCTGTGATCGCCGACCCCGCCTTGAGGCGCAGGCGGCGCAGCGCGTCTTGGCCAAGCCCCAGATCGATGGTGGCGGCGGAGAAGCTGACCAGCAGAATGTGATGGGATTGTTTCCATGCGTGCTCGCCATCGGAGGGCGGCAGCAGCGCGAATCGGGTCGCCGACGCAGCCGCTGCGCCACCCGCTTCAATGTAGCCCAGGTTGACCGGCAGATCGAGCCTAGCATTCACGGCGGCTCCTCCAT
>JANNOJ010000092.1:0-3836 GCA_031399025.1 Erythrobacteraceae bacterium
CCCTCGACCGGGTCGCGCGCGAGCGCCTGAGCCTCGAGCTCGGATTGCGCGAAGCGGTGGGCCGCGGGCAGATGCTGCTCCATTACCAGCCGATCATCGCCTTGCAGACCGGTGCCACGGTTGGATACGAGGCGCTGCTGCGCTGGCAGCATCCCGAACGCGGCATGCTGATGCCGGCCGAGTTCCTTCCGATCGCCGAAGCATCGGGGTTGATCGTCGCACTAGGCGACTGGGTTATCCGCCGCGCGGTGGCCGATGTCGCCGACTGGCCGGGCGAGTTCCGGCTCGCGCTTAATTTGTCGCCCAACCAGACCCGCAACAGCCATTTGATCGCTACCGTCGATGCCGCGCTGGCGGCTTCGGGTATGCCCGCACACCGGCTGGAGTTCGAGATTACCGAGCAAGTGTTCCACGATGCCGCTGCCGGGAGCGCGATACTCGACCGTCTCCGCGATCTCGGCGCCGCAATCGCGGTCGCGGATTTCGGGACCGGCTATTCCTCGCTGAGTTTCCTGCGGCGCTATCGGTTCGATCGGGTCAAGATCGACCGCAGCTTCGTCCGCGACATCGAAACCAGCGACGAAGCACAGGCGATCGTCTCGGCAATCACGCGGTTGGCGCAGGCACTGGGGATGCGCACCACCGCCGAAGGCGTGGAGCGGCCGGGTCAGCTCGATCTGCTCCGCAAGCTCGGCTGCGACGAGGCGCAAGGGTTCCTGATTCTCAAGCCGGTCGAAGCCGCGGCCATCGAACAAGCGCGGGCGGGCGGGCAGGATTTGCCCAGCAACGAGATCGAGGACTATCGCGAAGCCCGCCAGGCGATGGCAGCGTCGGGCGGAGCAATGCGTAACTGAAAGCGCCACTCGCCGGCTCGCCTTCGCCGCGCCCGGGCGCTATCGGCTCCAACCATGACCCCTGTCACCCGTTTCGCGCCCTCGCCGACCGGCCGGCTGCATGTCGGCAACATCCGCACCGCGCTCCACAATTGGATGCTGGCGAAAAAGCATGGCGGGCGCTTCTTGCTGCGCATCGACGACACCGACGCGGCGCGCAACCGCGAGGAGTTCGTCACGGCAATCCGCGCGGACCTCGTGTGGCTCGGCATCCAGCCCGATGGCGAAGAGCGTCAGTCGCTTCGCCTTGCGCTCTACGACGAGGCATTCGACAGGCTGCGCCAGGCTGGGCGCGTGTATCCATGCTACGAAACCGCACCGGAGCTCGATCTCAAGCGTAAGGTCCAGCTCGGCCGCAACTTGCCGCCGATTTACGACCGCGGTGCGCTGGCGCTGAGCGAGGCCGAGCGGACTGCGAAGGAACGCGAGGGGATCGCCCCGCACTGGCGGTTCCTGCTCGACCACGAGGAGCCCATTGCCTGGGACGACCTGATCCGCGGGCCCCAGCACTTCGATCCCGCGCAGCTCTCCGACCCGGTGGTGCGTAGAGCGGACGGCAGCTGGCTTTACATGCTGCCCAGCGCCGTGGACGATATCGATATGGCCGTCACCGATGTGCTGCGCGGCGAGGACCATGTGTCGAATACCGCGGTGCAGATACAGATGTTCAATGCACTGGGCACCGCACCGCCGCGCTTCGCGCATGAGGCGCTGCTGGTGGGTAACGAAGGCAAGCTGTCCAAGCGGCGGGGCTCGCTGTCGCTCGAGGCGCTGCGCCACGCTGGGATCGAGCCATCGGCGCTGGTTGCCCTGCTGGCCCGTCTCGGCACGTCGCAGCCGGTCGAGCCGATCGCAGACCGGCAGGCTCTGGTCGAGAGCTTCGACCTCGCCCACTTCGGCCGCGCCCCGGCGCGCTTCGATGAGGCTGAACTCAAACGCCTAAACGCCGCGATCCTCCACCACAGCAGCTTCGACACCGTCCGAGATCGCCTGCCCGCTGGCATGGGTGAAGCCGCATGGCACGCCATCCGCCCCAATATCGAGCGGCTGAGCGATGTGGCCGGGTGGTGGCAGGTGGTGACCGGCCCGATCGACCCGCCCGAACTGTCGCCGGAGGATCGCGCCTTCGTCGGCGATGCGCCCAAGGTGCTGACATGGACCGACGACCCCTGGCACGCGCTGACCACGGCGCTGAAAGATCGGACCGGGCGCAAAGGCCGCGCGCTGTTCCTGCCCTTGCGCCTCGCTCTCACCGGCCGCGAGCATGGGCCCGACATGGCCGAGCTGCTGCCGTTGATCGGTGAGGCCGAGGCACGGCGGCGGCTGGTCGCGGCGTCGTGACCTGCCAAACCGCCGCGGGGCCATGGCTACTTTGACCCCAGCGCGCCAATCGACCCGTTTCCTCGCGCTCTACGCGCTGGCGTGGGCGGGCGGGGCGATGGCGTATGTCCCACTGCTGACCGTGCTGCTGCCTGCTCGCGTGGAGACGCTCGCGGGCGACCAAGCTGTTACCTGGCTGGCCTATATCGCCTTCTGCGGGGCCGTCGCGGCCAGTCTCGGCAATATCGCGGCGGGGCTGTTCAGCGATGTCATCGAACATCGCCGCTGGCCGGCATTTGCCGGGCTCCTCGGCTATGCCGTTCTCACGCCGCTGTTTGGGACCGTGAACACGCTGGCGGGACTATTGGTGCTGATCGCCGCGTGGCAGACCGCCCTCAATCTTCTGCTGGCCCCCCTGGCGGCGTGGGCCGGAGATAGCGTGCCCGACGATCAGAAAGGCCTGCTCGGCGGGTTGCTGGCTTTCGCTCCGGCGACGGGGGCTGCGGCTGGCGTACTGGTGACGATATCCGCGTTTGCCGGGTTCGAGACGCGCCTGCTGCTCGTCATCGCGCTGGTCGCGGCGGCGGTGCTGCCGGTCCTCCTCGTCGGGCGCCCCGTGCCCATGCCGCAGCTGAGCGCGCAGGCCGCTCCCTCCGCACCCGCGCCCCAGCCGGGTTCGGCAGCACGGATGTGGCTGGCCCGGCTCCTCGTCCAGATCGCGGAGGCGACACTGTTTGCCTATCTCTACCTGTGGCTGCGCGAAGTCGATCCGCGCTTCGATCAGGCAACGGTGGCGCGGCTGTTCCTGGTGCTGCTGGCGTTCGGCATTCCCGCCAGCCTGCTCGTCGGGCGCTGGTCGGACCGCCACGGCGAGCCGATCGCACCGTTGCGCGTGAGTGCCGCGCTCTCCGCGCTCGGCTTGATGGGCATGGCGCTGTCCGAGAGCGTGACGATGGCGCTGGTCGGCTACGGCGTGTTCACGCTGGCCACGGGGGTCTTCCTGTCGCTGCACAGCGCGCAGGTGCTGCGCGTGCTGCCGAGTGCTGCGCGGCGCGGGCGCGATCTGGGCATCTTCAACCTGACCAACACCGTGCCCTCGCTGGTGATGCCGTGGCTCGCCGTCGCGCTGATTCCGCGGCTGGGCTATACCGCGCTGTTCTGGGTGCTGGCCGCGCTGGCGCTGATCGCGCCGCTGATCCTGCCGCGGCGCTGAAGCGGATTTCGCTAAGCGGGATATCGATCGAGCTCGTTGCCGGTCAGCGTCACGACGTGGAGCAAATTGGTCGAACCGGGCGTGCCGAACGGCACCCCCGCAAGCGCGATCAGCTTGTCGCCGCCCTTGGCGATCCCGTGGCGCAGCGCCATCCGCTTGCCCTTGGCGATCATCTCCTCGAAGCTGCCGATGTCCTTGGTGGTCACGGCGTGGGCACCCCACAACAGCGCCAGGCGGCGAGCCGTGGTGGTCGAGGGCGTCAGCACCAGCATCGGCACGCTTGGTCGCTCGCGCGCCACCCGCCGCGCGGTCGAGCCCGACCCGGTGAACACCGTCACTGCCTTGATCGTCACCGTATCGGCAATGGTCGTGCAGGCATGGCTAAGTGCGTCGGCGGTGGTACGGTCGGG
>JANNOJ010000096.1:0-44936 GCA_031399025.1 Erythrobacteraceae bacterium
GCGCCACAGCCCGCTCACGCAAATCCATCGAATAGGGTCGGCTCATCACTGCTGGCCTCCAACCCAGCCAGCAGCTTGAATCAGATATCCAACGCCTTGGAAATCCCAATCCGATTCAACACAGCGTCATCCCGCTCTAGAGGCAGTTCTACCGCTCTTGGCCATACCTCTCACCTGGATGTTCGCCAGCTTCACGCTGTTTGCGCCGGAGCCGGAACGGCGCAGCGGGCGCTGGCGCCTGGCGTCCTCGCTCCATGCCGCCGATCATTGGCCGATCCTGCAGGCGGTTGCCGCCATCGGCGCCGCATGGGCCGCCTGGCGGGGAACCGGCTACCTCTTTGCCCTCGAACTGTGGCCCTACGCCGCGTTCTGGTTCGGCCTTTCCCTCTGGTTCCTGAGCGGCCTCCTGCTGGCCTGGCCTCGCTCCGAACGTGCCTGACCGCACAAGGCCAATAAGCCCGCTAGCCCTGCGCGCGGCCCTCCGCCAGCACCGCAGCCACCTTGTCGGCGATCTGGCGCACCGAGAATGGCTTGGCGATGAAGTGCACCGCGGCCAGGTCGATCTCGTCGCGCAACTGGCCCTCGGCATAGCCCGACATGAACAGCACCGGCAGACCGGGCGCCTCCTCGCGGATGGTGCGGGCCATGGCGGGGCCGCCGACGCCCGGCATCACCACATCGCTCACCACCAGGTCGAAGCTGCTGCCCGTGGCCAGGGAGCTGCGGAACGCCTCCAGACCTTCCTCGCCGTCGCGGGCGGTGATCACCTCGTAGCCTTCGCGGGTGAGGGCGCGCTCGGCGATCGCGCGGACCATGTCCTCGTCCTCCACGAGCAGGATGCGCCCCCCGCCCGACCAGTCGCGCGCCTTGTCCGGCGCCTGATCCACCACCGCCCGCGCGCGGCGCAGTTCATCGGGCGAAGCGGCGTGAACCGGCAGGAAGATGGTGAAACGCGCCCCCTTCACCGCCCCTGCTTCGCCCGGCACGTTGTCGGCGAAGATGAAGCCGCCCGATTGCTTTACGATGCCGTAGACGGTGGACAGGCCCAGGCCGGTGCCCTTGCCCATCTCCTTGGTGGTGAAGAACGGCTCGAAAATCTTAGGCAGCACGCCGCGCACGATACCGCCGCCGGTGTCCTCCACGGTGAGCACGGTGTAAGCGCCTTCCGGAATGATGTCGTTGCCCAGCCGGCGGATATCTCCGGCTTCCATCCGCTTGGTGGCAAAGGACAGAATGCCGCTCGCCTGCTCGCCGCCGCCGCGCTCCTGGATGGCGTCGCGGGCATTGACCGCCAGGTTCATGACCACCTGCTCGAGCTGCCGCGGGTCGGCGCGGACCGGTCCCAGGTCCCGGTCGTGATGCACCTCGAGGGCGATGCGCGCGCCGAGCAGGCGCTTGAGCAGATGCGTCATCTCCGACAGCACGTCGGGCAGCTGGATGATCTCGGGTTTGAGCGTCTGCTGGCGCGAAAAGGCGAGCAGCTGGCGCGTGAGACTGGCGGCGCGGTTGGAATTGCTCCTGATCTGCTGGATATCGTCGAAATCGCCGTCGCCCGGGGCATGTCGCTCGAGCATCAGGTCGCAGGTGCCGATGATCGCGGTCAGCACATTGTTGAAATCGTGCGCCACGCCGCCTGCGAGCTGCCCCACGGCCTGCATCTTGGTCGCCTGCGCCACCTGTTTCTTGAGCCGGTTCTCCTCGGTCATGTCAGCAAGGCTCAGCAGCAACGCGACCTCGCCCATTCCCGGCACCCCGGTGAGCCCGAGCGAGACCGGCTCGTCGGGGCTGGCGAGCAGGCGCACGGTGAGGTCGCCGCTCGCCGTGCCGCCCTGCCCGAACCGCCGCACGGCATCGGTCAGCGCGGACTTGTCGGTTCGGGCCACGAGGTCGGACGGATAGGGCGGCAGGCGCGCGTCACCCGCCGGCGGCGCGATCCCCGCGGCCCGCAGGAAGGCGGGGTTGGCGTAGAGGAAGCGGCCATCGCGGCCGATCGCGGCCAGGCCCAAGGGCAGCCGCTCGACCAGCGCCTCGAGCTGGGCGGCCCCGGTGCCGGCGGGTGCATGCCAGCCACCGCGACCGATACCGCGCTCGAACAGCAGCATCAGGTGGGACGCCTTGCCGCTATCGCCCGTGCCTGCCGCCCGATCGGCCAGCGGCACCTCGACGAGCACCATCGGCGCGCCCGCCCGCCCCTGGCGAGCGAAGAAGATCTGCTCGCGTTCGTCGCTGCGCAGCTGGGTCCCGAAGGATTGGCCCGCCAGGCTCGCAGCGTCGCTGCCCGTGGCGCCCTGAATGAACGCGGGGTTGGCGGCCTGGATCGCCCCGTCGCCATCGACCAGCGCGGCGGCAATCCCCGCGCTCCCGAGCATGCGGCCGAGCGGCCCGGCGAGCAGCGCATCGAGCCGATCCCCCACGTCATCCCCGGATTTGGGACTGAACAGCCAGACGAGGTGATCCTCCCCGGGGCCGGCGGTGCGGGCCTCGACGGACCAAGCGCTGCCGTCGTCCTCGAGCATGATGGGCCCGCCGGTTCCCTCGCGCCAGGCGCTCCGCGCCATGGCGGCAAGCAATTCGAGCGACGCCTCGCCCAGCTCCAGCCGCGGTGGAGCGTTGACCCCGAAGGCTTCTTGGAAGGCGCTGCTGGCGCATACCAGCCGGTTCGCCCGATCGGTGATGGCGACCGCCAGCCGGGCCTGCTCGATGGCCGCCAGGGTTACCGACCAGTCGATCTCCACCCCGCGCAGCGCGCCCGCCGCCGGCAATCGACGCCGGGCGCCGGCAAATGCTGCGGCCCCGAGCACGGCGAGACCGCCGCCCAGCGCCAGGGTGAGCAGGGCGCTGCCGGTCAGTGCCCAGGCCAGCGCCACGCCCCCCGCAAGCGCTGCGGTAAGGGGCAGCAGATCGATCATCCCTCGCGGCGAACGGGCCAGCGCATCGGCCTGCGGCATGGGGCTATTGCGCCGGGCGCAGCGCGGCCGAAAAGCGGCGCGCGCCCCGACGGCTCCATTTGCGCGCCACGAACACGCGCCAAGCAAGCGCGGCCACGACGTAGCCGATGAGCGCGGTCCCTAGCGACAGCACGATGAAGCCCAGCGCGGTCACCCCGGCCGTGTGCATGAACCAGCCGACCCCGCTCCACCAGGTGCCGTCGAGCGCCGCGTTGATGCCGCTGCCCGTGTCCATGAGCACGAAGGCCCCCACCGCGTTGGCCACATACAGCCAGAACGGCAGGGTGAACGGGTTGGTGACGAAGGTAACGAGCGCGGCCAGCGGCACGTTGGCGCGGAACGGTAGCGCGAGAAAGGCGGCGAGGAAGATCTGCCCCAGCGGGATGATGAAGCCGGAAAACAGACCGAGCGCCACGCCGCGCGGCACCGAGCGGCGGGTGAAGCGCCACAGTTCCGAGCGACCAAAGCGGTGCGCGATGGGCGCCAGATACCGGTTGCGCTCCATCTCGGCGCGGTTGGGCATCTTCGCCCCGATCCAATTGCTCCAGCGCCTCGACATTCGCGCGTCCTTACACCTTTCCCACCTTCTAAAGAACGCCTGTAGACGAGCAGCAACGAAGGTTCGCTTAACGGCCCCGGGTCTTTGCCCTGGTTGCTGTGCACCTGCGACAAGTTCCCCCGGTCTAGCCCCGATCGCGCATGATGCGCGCCTTGTCGCGCTGCCAGTCTCGGTCCTTGATGGCGGCGCGCTTGTCATGCGCCTGGCGGCCTTTGGCCAACGCCAGCTCGACCTTCGCCCGACCGCGTGCATTGAAATAGATTGCGAGCGGCACCAGCGTCATGCCCTGGCGCTCGACCGCCCCCGTCAGTTTGCCGATCTCGCGGCTGTTCAGGAGCAGTTTGCGCGGCCGCTTGGGCTCGTGGTTGAAGCGGTTTCCGTGGCTGAATTCGGGAATGTTGGCGTTGATCAACCAACACTCGCCGTTGCTCACCTCGGCATAGCTCTCGGCGATCGTGCCTTCGCCGGTGCGCAGGCTCTTCACCTCGGTGCCGGACAGCGCCAACCCCGCCTCGAGCGTCTCCTCGATCGAATATTCAAACCGCGCACGGCGGTTCATGGCCACGATTTTCTGCTTGTCGAAGGTGGCGGGTTTGGGGCGGGCCATGAGGGGGCGGGATGTAGGAGGTGTGCGGGCAGAGCGGAAGTGTCCTCTTCCCCATTTCGGGCAGTCCTGCTCCAAACCCCGCCCACCCCGAGCTGGTCGAAGCATCGCTCTCTCTCGCTCTCTCTCCAGGTGCCGCACGTTGGAAGAAGGGCAGACCCTTCGACAGGCTCGGGGTGAGCGGATGTAAGGGGCGACCATCCTACGAGACGGCGGACAACCCCGCCCGTTCCATCGCCGCGTCCACGGCTGCCCTTGCCGCTTGGCTGCATGCCACCAGCGGCAGGCGCACGTCGGGCGCGAACCAGGCGTGCAGCCTGTTCAGCGCGTACTTGGTGGGCGCGGGGCTGGCGTCGGCGAACAGCGCACGGTGGAGCGGGAAAAGCCGCTCGTTCAGCTCGCGGGCCGTTGCCAAATCCCCCGCCGCCGCCGCCGCCTGAAACTGCGCGCACAGTTCGGGAGCGACGTTCGCCGTTACCGAGATGCAGCCGACCTGGCCCAGCGCATGGCCTGCCAGCATCAGCGGATCGTCGCCCGAAAGCTGGCAGAAATCGTCCCCCAGCGCCATCCGGTGGGTGACCGCGCGGGTGAGGTCGCCGCTGGCGTCTTTCAGCCCGACGATCCGCGAGGGAAAGCGTCGCGCCAGCTCGATCACCGTATCGGGCAGGATGTCGGTCACCGTGCGGCCGGGCACGTTGTAGAGCACGATCGGCAGCTCGGCGCGCTCGGCGAGGTAGGAGAAGTGGGCGAGCAGACCCGCCTGGCTCGGCCGGTTGTAATAGGGGGCCACCAACAGCAGCGCATCCGCTCCTGCGGCCTGCGCCTCGCGGATGTGCCACAACGCGGTCTTCGTGTCGTTGCTTCCCGCCCCGGCGATCACCGGCACGCGGCCCGCCGCCGCCTCGGCACAAGTGGCGATGATGCGGTGGTGCTCGTCATTGTCGAGCGTGGCCGATTCGCCGGTGGTGCCGCACGGGACGAGGCCGGTGGAGCCGCTCGCGATCTGCCAGTCGACCAATCGACGGTAAGCGGCCTCGTCGAAGCCGTCGTCCTTGAACGGCGTCGCCAGCGCCGGTATCGAGCCGTGAAACATTCGCGCCATCCCAAGCATTTCGCCGGAAAAAACAGGCACCGGTCCTGCCGCCGCCGCGATCGGTGGCGATCCATTCACCGATTGATAAGGAGCCCGCCGGCATCATGTCCAGCATGGTTCGTAGCGCACTTGCCCCTAGCCGCCCTGCTGGTCGGCGCACTCCCCTGCTCGCCAACCTACTGGCGGGCGTCTGCGTGCTGTTCGCCACCCCGCTGGTGGCGCAGGATTCGGGCGCATCGCCGAGCGGATGGGAGGCGGCGCGCGCCTCGCTGGTGGCGCAGGGTCCCAGCCCGATCGCCAGCCAGATCGCCCGGTGGGAGCAACTGACCGCGACGCCGGGCCTGTCGTTCAACGATTACGCCAGCTTCCTGCTGCGCAACCCCGGCTTTCCCAATACCGACCAGCTGCGCGGCTATGCGGAAGGTCGGCTGCGGGATGAATTCGTCACCCCTAGCCAGCTGGTCGCCTTCTTCGACACCTACCCGCCCATCACCAACCACGCCCGCGCACAATACGCGCTCGCGCTGGGCGCCGACCCGGAGCGTGCGCGCCACCACGCCCGCGAGGCGTGGATCGGCGGCGCGATGAGCGACACCGCCGAGGCTGCGATCCTGGCGATGCACGGCACCGCCTTCACCGCTGCCGATCACGATGCGCGGATGGACGCGCTGCTCTGGCAGCGCGAGCCCGAGGCGGCGCGGCGGCAGTACCTGCGCGTTTCGCCCGAGCGCGCACCGGTGTTCGGCGCGCGGCTCGCCATCATCGACGGGGGCGATGGCGCGGTGGCCGACCAGCGCGCCCTCACCGATCCGGGCTATCTCTACAACCGCAGCCGCGAGCTCAGGCTCGAGGGCCGCGAGTCCGAGGCGGTGGACCTGCTCGCCAGCCATCCACCGCTCACCGCCTTGCCGTTCGACCGCACGGCCTGGGTGGAGGAGCAGCTTACCGTCGCGCGGCTGGCCGATGCGCGTCGCGCAGTCGCGATCGCCGCCCGCATCGACGAAGGATTCGAGGCCGGGGCCGATGTCTCGGGCATGGCCTACAAGCTGCGCGACGATTACACCTCGCTGGTTTGGCTGGGCGGCACGCGCGCACTGTGGGAACTGGGCGACGGGAGGCGCGCGGCGCACCTGTTCTACCGCTACGGCGCCGCCGCACGAACGCCGCCGACGCGTTCCAAGGGCTTCTTCTGGGCCGGCCACGCCGCCGCCCAGGCCGGCGATCCGACCGAGGCGGGGCGTTATTACGAAATGGCCGCGCTCTATCCCGACCGCTTCTACGGCCAACTCGCGCTGCAGCGACTGGGTCGTGCGCTGCCGGCATTGGGCAGCCAGCCAACCGGCGCAATCACCGCCGAGGAGCGCGCTCGCTTCACCAGCGCCCCGCTCACCGCCGCGGTCGCGGAGGTGGCGCGCGGCGCGCCGTGGAGCACCGGGATTCGCTTCTACCGCGCCATTGCCGACCAGGCGGAGACCGTGGGCGAGCACCTGCTGGTCGCCGAACTGGCGCGCGACATCGGCCGCCGCGACCTGGCGGTGAACCTGGCCGACGCCGCCATGGCGCACGGCTACCAGGGTTTCACCGCTATCGGCTATCCGCGGCTCGATCCGCCGCCGGGCACCGACTGGACGCTGGTCCACGCGATCGCCCGGCAGGAAAGCCAGTTCGCCCAGAACGCCATCAGCCATGCCGGGGCGCGCGGCCTCATGCAACTGATGCCCGGCACCGCGCAGGAGGAGGCCGAAAAGGCGGGCATCCGCTACATGTCCGCCTCGCTGATCGATGATGCCGGCTACAACATGCGGCTGGGCAGCAACCACATCCAGCGCCTGCTCACCCGCTACAACGGCAGCTTCCCGCTGGCGATCGCCGCCTACAACGCGGGTCCGGGCAACGTGAACCGGTGGCTGCGCGAAAACGGCGACCCGCGCACCGGCGCGGTCAGCTGGATCGACTGGATCGAGCGCATCCCCTTCTTCGAGACCAAGAACTACGTCGCCCGCGTCATCGAGAACGCGGTGGTGTACGAGAACCTCTACCCCGAAAACGCCACCTATGGCCGGGCGCGCGGCGTGGAGGATTTCCTGCGCTAGCACGGTTGGCGCAAGGTTTCTGGAAGCGGATCGCCGTCTACCTTCACGGCGCAGGGAGCCAGGACGACTGGGCCAGCCTACCTGGCCGCCGCGTGCGCAATCCAGCCGCGCCAGGTGAACGCCGCGTAAAACAGCTGCGCGTCGATGAAGCCGGCGGCGCGCAATATCGCCTCGTCGGCTTCCGGGCTGAGCATCTGGACGCTGGCGGCCACCGCCGCGCGTGCCGCGTGCGCCTGCTCGGGCTGGGCGCCTGCGGCGATCGCGAAGGCGGCGTAGCGCTCCAGCCACAGGTCGCGCTCGCCCGGACCTTGCGGAAAGCTGCCATGCGCGGCCACGAAGGGCACGCCGGGTCGCAGCCGTCGGTGCACCTCGCGCAGAGTCCGCTCGCGTTCGCCGGCCTGCAGGAAATGCAGGGTCAGCAGGCAGGTGGCGGCATCGAACGGCCCTTCGGGCGCATCGTCGATCGTGCCTTCGACCAGCTCCACACGCGCCATTTGCGCGCCGACGACGCGCTCTGCCAGCCGCAGCATCTCGGGGGCAGGATCGACCCCGACGAAGCGCCAGTCCGGATGCATGCCGGCAAGCGCGCTCAGTTCCATGCCCCCGCCCGCGCCCAGCACCAGTACCCGCGCCTGCGCCGGTGCCCGCTCCCCCAGCAGGATGCCCGTCATCCGGTGCAGGGCGTCAAACCCCGGCACAAACCGCCTTGCCCCCTCGGTGTAGCGGGCAACTGCTTCAGGGTCGGAGAACATCTGCACGAAGTGGTCGGCACCCGCGCCGGTTGTCTGGGCCATCTCTCTCTCCGGTTCACCCGACTTTCAGAAACAACGGAGAGCGCTGCCGCCACCAGTGGGCAATGGGTATGATACAGTGTATCATCTCGTCAAGGGTGATCGCCCCTGAGAAGCTTTAGAGGCAGGCGCGAGGGATGCTATGCCCGCACGCTCAACATCGATCCGGACCGAGCCCATGCCAGCCCCCACCAACCCCATCACCCCCGCCGGCCTGACCGCGCTCAAGGCGCGCTACGATCACCTGCTCGGCAGCGAACGGCCGGCGATCGTCGCGATCGTCAGCTGGGCGGCGGGCAATGGCGATCGTTCCGAGAACGGCGATTATCTCTACGGGCGCAAGCGAATGCGCGAGATCGACCGCGAACTCGCCCATCTCGCGCGGCGGATGAAAGCAGCCAAGGTGGTCGACCCGGCGGCCCAGCCCAACCGGGCAAGGGTGTTCTTCGGCGCCACTGTCACTATCGTCGACGAACAGGACGCCGAGCGGACGCTTACGTTCGTGGGCGATGACGAGCAGGATGCCACGGCCGGGCGTATCGGCTGGGGCGCACCCATCGCCCGGGCGCTGCGCGGCGCGGCGGTGGGTGATTTGCGTACCGTACATTTGCCGGCAGGCGAGAAGCAATGGGAGGTGCTGGGCATCACCTACCCCTGATGGCGACGAGACCGGCTGGTCACTTACCCGCCGCGGACCGCCGGCCCGTTCGGATCGGAGAGGTCGAAAGTAGCGATACCCTGTTCGGTGTAGCTGCGCTCTAGCCATTGCGAGCGGCGCCGGGCGTATCTGCCCACCCGCCCGACCAGGCCATCGACCCTCGCCCGCGAGCATTCATCGGCCTTCGACTGCGCCTCGATCTGCTCGCCTCGATTGATGAGGTGTATCACGCGTACCGCGCCCGCCCGTGGCAGCATAGCGAGCGCGCGGGCGTCGGGATCATCGCCGAGCTTGGGCGTCGGTCTGTCGACCGGACTTCCGCCCCCGGCTCGCGCATCCTGGCTGTGGCGGTTGATTTCATCGCGCCACTCACCATCGCCCTAACCCACAGGAAGACGGATCGCCGGCCGGGCGGCAACGACAATCTGCGGCAGCACCACGGAGTACCCCTGCGAGGGATGCTCCGGTACTGCCGCCGATCAGCTTACAGGGCGACCACGCCGCCGTCGTCCTTGGTGATGGCGACGATGGCCGAGCGCGGGCGGCCGCTGGCGGTGCCCGCCTGGCTCTGCGGCCAGTTGCTGGACGGCACGGTGGGCGTGCCGTTCTCGCCGGGGTGCTGGATGCCCACGAACAGCGTCCGTCCATCGGGCGTGGTGTCGACGCCCGTGATCTCGCACTCCACCGGGCCAACCAGGAAGCGCCTCAGCGTGGCCGCGGTGGCCGCGGCACCCACGAACGTGTCCTGCGTGCGGGTAGCCCCGGTCGAACCGGTGTTGGTGATCGTGCGCGCGCCGCCGTCACCCGTGTTGCCCGGCAGAGCGGCAAGCATCTGGTTGTTGGTCCGGTCAGTGAAGGCGCCGTCGTCGGTTTGGATCCACAGCAGCGGATTGACCAGGCCGGACGCATTGGTCGGACGCGCGAACCACAACCCGTCGGGACTGGAGAAATCGTTGTCCGCGGTCAGGCTCGAGAGGTTCACGTCGGCACCGGCATCAGCCGAATCGGCGCCGAACAGGTAGATGTCCCAAGCGAATGAGGTCGAGGCCGGGTTGTCGCCGTCCTCACGCAATCGCAGGATGTGACCATTGGGGTTGCCGTACTGCGCCGTGTTGGAGGCGCCGCGCGGATCGTTGTAGTGGCGGGGATTGGCCGCGTCGGTGCCAGACAGGGGACGAAGCGTGGCGTTGTTGTTCGTTAGGGTGAGATAGATCTCGCCGGTCACGTTGTCGGTGGCAGTCCATTCGGGCCGGTCCATCGGCGTCGCACCCACCGCATCGGCGGCGAGGCGGGTGTTCACCAGGATATCGGCCTGGTCAGCGAACACGTAGGCCGGAGCGGTGACCACGCCGCTCGAGTTGACGACCGCTGCCCGGTCGGGAACCTGCCCGAGGACCAGCGGCAGCCAGGTGCCGGTACCGTCGGCGTCGAAGCGAGCGACATAGAGCGTACCATCATCGAAATACTTGTCGCCAACCGCGAGCCGGTCGGTGGCCTGCGCGTCGGCGGCAGACCAATCCGCGGTGGAGACGAACTTGTAGAAGTATTCGCCGCGCGAATCATCGCCGAGGTACACCGAGACCTTCTGGTCAGCAACCAGCCGGCCCAGCCAGGCGCCTTCATGCGCGAACCGGCCCATCGCGGTACGCTTGCGCGGTGTGCTGGTGGCATCGTACGGATCGATCTCCACCACCCAGCCGAACTGGTTGGGCTCGTTGCGGTAGTCGGCGGTCGCCGAAGCGCCCGTGGCGCGCGCATCCCAGCGGGAGTAGATGTCGGCGCTCGGCGTCGCGGTGGACCAGGCGTAGTTACCGATGTTGCTGGTGACGCTGTAACGGCGCAGCGAGGTCAGTTCACGCTGCGACCGGGCGGCATTGTCGGTGCCCGCGCCCGAATTGTCGCGGCGAAAATAGAACGCCCAGTTCTCTTCGCAGGTGAGGTTCGTCGCCCACCGCGTGTGGCCATTGGCGCAATTGTTGATCGTACCGCGGCCGTCGGTACCAGCGGGCGAGAACACGGTCTGCAGCCAGGCGGTGCCGCGCACGGGCCCGTTGAACACCACTGGGGTGTTGGGAGTGATGCGGCGGTTGAGGGCCCCGTCCTGATTGTAGGTCCAGGTGCGGTTGCCGCTATCGACATACTCGGTCACCGACACGCCGTGCGCCTCGATCTCCTTGAGCGCCTCGGCCGCCGGACGCGGGCCGGTCGCCTCGTTGGTGGGGCCATTGGGGTGCAGATACTGAATGTTGAGGTTCTCGTGGTTCTGCACCATCAGGCCGCGCGTATTGCTGCCGTCGCTGCGCGCGCCGGCGGCATCCAGGCCGTACCAGTAGAGCGCGTCGCCATGATCGCCGATGCGCTGCGCGAAATTGTCGTCGGTGCCGTCATTGGCGTAGGCCGAGACGCCGGACGCGATCGGGTCGCCGAGACGGGTCATCACGGTAACGGAGTAGCCGGCGGGAACGGTGACGAGGTCGGCGCTGGTCTTGGCCACCGTGGTGAAGCCGAGCTCGGCCGGATTGACGGTGACCGTCGTGGTATCGGTCGAGACGTTGCCGTTGGTTCCGGTCGCCCTCGCGGTGAAGCTCAATGCGGTTGCTGTCGCCACCGAGGGAGCGATGAACGACGGGGTGGCGGTATCGGCGCCCGTGAGCGTCACGCTCGGACCGCCGGTCTGGGTCCAGGCGATGGTGCCCCCGGAACCGATCACCGAGCCGTCGATCACCACCACGCGGCCCGAACTGGTGCAGCCGGAAGAGCCTGCATCGATGCTGACATTGCCCTGGCCGCCGGCTTCGTCGTCGTCGTCGCTGCAGGCGGCCAGCAGGGTGGTTCCCAGGAAGGCGGTGGTCGAGGCCATGACTGCGCTGCGAATCGTCTGCCGGCGCGAAAACCGCTCGTCGATGATGCTCTGAAGCGTCCGGTTGTTGGTGCGGTTGGTATCGATGTCGCCGTCGCTGTACGATGTCACAAATTCAGCCATTTCCCAGAATCCCCATCCTCAGTACTCGCCCTGCGATAGACGACAATCGATGACAATTTTGAGGGGATGAAATGTCCGCGATGTGTCCGCTCCTCGCGAGCAACCGTCATCCCACCGAGGGCATTTCGGCACCACCCTGGTTAAGCGGTGTGAGCGAGCGGCTCAGGCGCTGTCGCCACTCGCGGCACGGGCAAACAGTTTGCCGCGGGCGAATCGGAACACCAGCAGGACCATGCCGGCCACGAGGAAGAAATCGACGAAGGTGGTGTAGAACAGCCACACCTCGGTGCTGGTGTACTCGGCCACCAGGTAGTTGAGGCCGGCCATCACCAGGCCCAGCAGGCCCATGCCGATCGCCAGCCGGCCGGGATCGATATCGGTATAGGGCAGATAGCGCGCCAGGCTCTTGCCGAGCCGGTTGCCACCCAGCAGCCCATCTCCCAGGAACAGCACCGCGCTGATGCTGCCGATGATCGTGCCGCGCAGCTTGACCGCCATCTCGTCCTGGAACACCAGCGCCAGGGCCGCCGAGAGCAGCAGCAGGACGACGCCAAACAGCGCCAAGCCGCCCAGCAGGTCCACCCTGACGAAGCGCTGCACCACCAACAGCCCGAGGCCGATGGCGGCCCCCGCGAGCGCGGCGGTGGTAAGGTCGGTGAGCTTGGCGAGGATGAAGAACAGCGCGCCGAGCACGACATCCACCGCGAGCGGTATGCGGTTGGCCTGGTAGCGGCTCATGTCGGCGCCGGGATCGGCGGCCATTTTCGCAGCCTTCGCCGGATAGGCGATGGCGCGGCCCGGATGGCTGCGGTGAACGAGCACGCCGGCCCGCCGGACTGCGATCGCCACGTTGGTCCAGCTGATGTAGCCGGCCTCCACCTCGATCGGATCCCCGCCCGGGAGCGTGGCGGCAAGGTGGTGATTGCGGATGGCATCGGGGCCCATCGTCGGGGTGAAATCGCGCGCCCTTACCTCGCCGGCCACGAGCAGTTGGCTATGGAGCCCCGCGAAGTCGGCCAGCACCACGACCTCGCACTCCGTGCCATCGATACGGAACGGGCGCCGGTAACGCCACCAGGTGAAGGCCATGCCTGGCTGGTCTAGCCGGGGGCAGTCGGCGGCGGGCCGGCAGAGCCGGCGACTGCAAGGCGATCGCGCTCGGCCCGGCTGGCGGTGTGCGCGGCCGTGCGCAGCTGGCCGCAGGCGGCATCGATATCCCGCCCCCGCGGCGTGCGCACCGGGGCCGAAATGCCGGCTTCGAACACGATGTCGGAGAAGCGGCGGATGCGCTCGGGGGTAGAACACGCATAGGGCGCGCCGGGCCAGGGGTTGAACGGAATGAGGTTAACCTTGGCCGGCAGCTTGTAGGCTTTCAGCAGCCGCACCAGCTCGCGGGCATCTGCGTCGCTATCGTTGACCCCGTCGAGCATCACGTACTCGAAGGTGATGCGCCGCGCATTGGAGGCGCCGGGATAGGCCGCACAGGCCGCCAGCAGCTCCTCGATTCCGTATTTGCGGTTGAGCGGGACGATTTCGTCGCGCACCGCCTTGGTCACCGCATGGAGCGAGACCGCCAGATTGACGCCGATCTCCTCGCCGCAGCGCCCCATCATCGGCACCACGCCGCTGGTGGACAGCGTGATCCGCCGCTTCGACAGCGCCAGGCCGTCGCCATCCATCGCCAACAGGAGCGCGTCGCGGACATGGGCGAAATTGTACAGCGGCTCGCCCATGCCCATCATCACGATGTTGGTCAGCAGGCGCCCGTCGGCAGTGTAGCCGGGCTCGTCAGCGATGTCCGGGCGCTCGCCCTGCGTTCCGGGCGCGAGCGAAGGCGCGCCCGCCTGCGGCCACTCCCCCAGCGTATCGCGCGCCAACATCACCTGGCCCACGATCTCGCCCGGGGTGAGGTTGCGCACCAGCCGCATCGTGCCGGTGTGGCAGAACGTGCAATTGAGCGTGCAGCCGACCTGGCTGGAGACGCACAGCGTGCCGCGATCGGCATCGGGGATGAACACCATCTCGAAATCGTGCCCGTCGGCGGTGCGCAGCAGCCATTTGCGCGTGCCGTCGGAGGATTGCTGCGCGTCCACCACCTCTGGCCGGCCGATGACGAAGCGTTCCTCCAGCCACGGGCGCATGGTCTTGGCAATGTCGGTCATGGCGGCAAACTCGGTTACGCCGCGATGGTAGAGCCAGTGATACACCTGCCGGGCGCGCAGCTTGGCTTGGCTTGCATCCAGCCCGGCGGCGGCGAACAGCTCGACGATGCGCGTGCGTGGGAGGCCGATCAGGTCCACTCGCCCATCGCCGCGCGCGGTAACCCCATCGACCAGGCCGGGGCGGGCGAACGGCACGGGATCGACCATCCCGGGAATGGGCATGAGAGCAGTGTCGGCCATGGCCATGCATATAGGACGCGCCCGGTCGCATGGCAAAGCCGACGGCCCTGATGCTTTCGCGCAACGATCAATCCTTCAAAACCCTTCGCTCTCCATCCAGTTTACGGCGGTACTGTGACGTTTCGGTACTTAATGCACTCGTTGTGTGACGTTAAGGAAACTATCGTCTCCGCTCCATCATTGTCGCATCTCCGGCACGGATGAATGCCCCGCGCCGCTTCGTGAATGGAGAATATGCAAGTGAACAAGCATCTCGCACTCATGTGTGCTACGTCGCTGGCCACGTTAGCCACCCCCGCCATCGCCCAGACCAATGACGGCTTCACCGGGCCGTGGGTTGCCGGTGTCGCTGGCCTCGATATCAACCAGGCCGGCAGTTCGGTGGACGACGACGTCACCGAGGATCGCGACCAGAGTGTCGAAGGCTTCATGTACGGCGTGGCGGTCGGCTACGATTACGACCTGGGCGGCGTCGTCCTGGGCGCCGAGGCCGAACTGACCGATTCCGAAGCCGACACCGAATACGATGACGACGACGTCGAAACCTTCGGCCTCGGGGCGGTCGATACCGGCCGCGACATCTATGTCGGCGCGCGGCTGGGCTATGCGATCCGCCCGACGACGATGGTCTACGCCAAAGCCGGCTACACCAACACCCGGTTCAACTATTTGGCTTCCGACGGCACGACCGAGGACGATTTCGGCCTCGATACCGACGGTTACCGCTTGGGCGCGGGGGTTGAGCAGCGCTTCGGCACCAACACCTTCGCCAAGCTCGAATATCGCTATTCCAACTACTCGGAAGGCGAGATCGATTTCGAAACCGACGATGTGGCCGACACCGACCGCTTCGACATCGACACCGACCGCCACCAGGTGGTGGCGAGCGTGGGCCTGCGCTTCTGATCGGCTGGCCCGATTGCTGATCTGCAGGCACCAAGTGGGGGCCGGGAGCGATCCCGGCCCCTTACGCGTGCGCACCGGGGCAGGCGGCGTCCGGTTTCACCTGATCCATCTTCGAATCCAGGATTCAACGCATAGGGGATTGAACCGGGGGAGCGTCGGTCTGAGGTCGACGAGACGTACTAGGAGAGCCCGTTGGCCGACCACCACCTGCCCTTTGCCGCCGCGCCGGCGTTCATGGCGAAGGTGCCGATAATCCAGGCGCTGGGACTCGGTAGCATGGGGGTGGATGGGGCAACAGACCCGGATGCGGATGGCGGCTCTGGCTGCCCGACCTGGTGCGCGAGAGCGCCAGCCGCTCGAAGCCATCGCTTCGATCAAGATCGTGCAGCGCCATGGGCTCGTCCAGCCCGCCCAGCATCAGGCGAAATCCTCGGGCCGGCCTTTGGCAGTCGTTAACCGGTTGGATTTAGCACGCTTCCTCATGGAGTAAACGACATGAGAAAATGTGCTTCCTGTCGCGATGGAACTGCGCTTCCTTTCGCCTTGAGGACGGCGTTCCAGCCGATCGTGGACGTCGAGACCGGCACCGTGTTTGCGTACGAGGCGCTAGTCCGCGGCGCCAACGGCGAAGGAGCGAGGCACGTGCTGGCGCAGGTGAGCGACGAGTTGATGTATGCGTTCGATCAGGCCTGCCGGGTCAACGCCATCCGCGAAGCCGCTGCCGCCGGCCTGCTCGAGACCGGCGCCAAGCTGTCGATCAATTTCATGCCCAACGCCATCTATTCGCCCCTCGCCTGCATTCGGCTGACCATGCAGACCGCGCGCGAGGTCAACATGCCGGCAGACCGGCTGATCTTCGAGTTTACCGAGAACGAGCGCCTCGATCCTGCGCACATGCGCGAGATCGTCGAGGCGTATCGGGCCCTCGGATTCTTGACTGCGATCGACGATTTCGGTGCAGGCTTTTCCGGTCTCAACCTGCTTGCGAACCTGGAAACCGATATCGTCAAGCTGGACATGGAGCTGGTGCGCGGCATCGATGTCAGCGAACCGCGGCGGCTGATTGTTCAGGCGCTGCTACGGCTTGGCGAAGATTTGAACCGCACCATCTTGGCCGAAGGGATCGAGACTGATGGCGAGGTACGCGTGCTGCGTGATCTCGGCGTGCGCTACATGCAGGGCTATTTCTTCGCGCGTCCGGCACTGGGTCGTCTGCCCGAAGTCACCGCTGTCACGCGGATCGCCCGCGCGGCCTGAATCACCAGGCCAAAGCGCAATTGTCCCAGCACGGCCGGAGGCGGCGATCCAGGCTTGCCGTTCAGCCGGCCACTTCCGGTCTTCCACCCGCCGACTTCCAAGTGCCCGGATCGTGCGGTGGAGCAGCACACTCGGTTGGCTCGCGAGCCGGCGAAGCAACCAGCAGCATCGTAGCTGCTTTGGCTGACGCAGGCGCTGGGAGCAGTCCAGGCCTTTCGAACGATCCCCTGTGCTCATCGGGCGAAAGTAACCTTTTGTCGCACGCTGAGCTCGACTGCGTTTCGTTCATCCTGAGTTGTGATTAGCTGAACGATAACGCATTCGTGGGTGCGAGTTCTCGCACCAGAAGCGAAAGGTACAGACGATGCGCAAGTTGATCATCTCCCTCATGGCCGCCAGCATCGCGCTCCCGGCCGCCCCCGCGCTGGCCGGCGAGCGCGACGACCGGCGCGAATGGCGCGAAGACCAGCGCGAAGATCGCCGCGAGTGGCGCCAGGACCGCCGCGAAGACCGGCGCGACTACCGCCGGGTCAGCTACGACGATCGCGGCCGCTACAATGAACCCCGGCGACTGAGCCGCAACGACCGCGTGTGGCGCGACAACGACGGCCGCTACCGCTGCGAACGCGAGAACGGTACCACCGGGCTGATCATCGGGGCGGCGGGCGGCGCGCTGCTCGGCCGCGAGGTTGATGGGGGCCGGGATCGTACCCTGGGCACCGTCCTTGGTGCGGCCGTCGGCGGCCTGCTGGGTAGGGGGATCGACCTGAGCGACGCCCGCTGTCAGTAACGGGCCTCGCTGGCGAGGTTGAAGGGGGCGCTTTCGAGCCGGAAAGCGCCCCCTTTGCGTTGCAGTGCTATGCACTCGGCGCCTGGCTGCAGCCATAGCCTGCCCGCCCGGAGTAAGCGCCATGATCGAAGCTCCCCTCATCCGGCGACGAGCACCGCGATCTCACCATGCTCCCTGCCGATGTCCTGGCCGCCCGCAGGTCCGCCAAATGGGACAGGTCTCCGGCACCTCCCACCACAGCCCACCGCCATGCGTATGACCGATCCGGGGACCGAAAACCTGCGGTGGGCAAGCGACCATCCGCGCCCCCGCAGCATCTGTGAAGGAAATCGGGCACCGGCAGGTGTACGATATCCTCCAAAGCAGGAAGTCGCGGGCCCCGTGCGGTGAGCTATGGGGTTTTCGGTTTCCGCCCTGGTGTGAGGCGCGTGCGACGGCCGATCGAGGGCGTGCTGGCGGGCTGGAACGCGATCTTCATGGCCGGGGTCTCGCTTGGATTTTGGTCAGCATAAGGGCGTGAGTTGCCGGTCGGTGCGCTGTGCGGCATCGTCGGCCGAGCGTCATCGCCGCCGGAAACACACAGGCCGCGCGTCGGGATGAAAGCGGGCCATGCCGGTTCATGGCGCGATGGTCCGGGTCGCGGTGCCACCATGGGGCGGGGCACGGGGCTGACGCCAGCGTTCGAAGGTTTCGATGACGACCATGGGTCCGCCGCAGCACGGGCAGGGCGGGCGGATATCTGCTGGTTCGTCGGGCGTGTGGTTATCAGGGGGCGGGGCGACCCCGAGCAGTTCGCGCGCGCGTTCGAGCTGCGCCTTGCGGGTGGCACCGGCGAGCAGACCATAGTGGCGGATGCGGTGGAAGCCCTTGGGCAGGACGTGGAGCAGGAAGCGACGAATGAACTCGTCGGCACTGAGCGTCATGACCTGCTGCCGCTCGGCGCCATTGCGGCGGTAGTTCTTGTAACGGAACGTCACCCCAGCCTCTTTGAAGCCGATGAGGCGGCTGTTCGAGATCGCGACCCGGTGCGTGTAGCGCGACAGGTAGGCGAGCACCGCCTCGGGCCCGGCAAAGGCGGTTTTGCATAGACGACCCAGCGCTTCTTCCGGACCGGGGACAGGTGGCGCAAGAAGGCGCGGCGATCGGCGAGCGCGGCGAGACTGCCGAACAAGCCGAGCCGCCCGGTGTCGTGCAGCGCCAACAGCCGGGTCAGGAACAGCCGGCGGAACAGCTTGCCGAGCACGCGCACCGGCAGCAGGAAGGCGGGGCGCGACGACACCCAGCGCTGTCCGTCCGTCGACAGCCCGCCACCCGGGACGATCATGTGGATGTGCGGGTGGTGGGTCATCGCAGATCCCCATGTGTGAAGGACCCCGGTGATGCCGATGCGGGCGCCGAGATGCTTCGGGTCGGCGGCGATGGTCGTCATCGTCTCCGATGCCGCCTGGAACAGCAGGCCATAGACCGCCGCCTTGTTCTGGAACGCGATTTCGGCGACCTGTGCCGGCAGCGTGAAGACGACGTGGAAGTAGCCGACCGGGAGCAGGTCGGCTTCGCGGGCCTCCAGCCAAGTGCGCGCGGCGGCGCCCTGGCACCGCGGACAATGCCGGTTGCGACAGCTGTTGTAGGCGACCCGCCAGTGCCCGCAATCGGTGCAGGCCTCGACATGCCCGCCCAGCGCGGCGGTGCGGCAATGCTCTATTGCCGACATCACCTTGAGCTGGTGCAGGCTCAGGTGCCTTGCATGGCGGGCCCGATAGGCGGCCCTGCTTCACGGAAGATGTCGGCGACCTCGAGTGAGGCGCGCATCGCCCGCTCAGCCGGCGGGCGTCTTGCCCTCCATCAGCGCCATCAGCCGGTCGAGCGGGCCGGTGACGGCGCGGATCGTTCGGGTCGCGACCTTGGTGTAGAGCGCGGTCGTCTCGAGCTTGCTGTGCCCCAGCAACACCTGGATCACGCGGATATCGACATCCTGCTCCAGCAGGTGGGTGGCGAAACTGTGCCGCAGCGTGTGCGGGCTGACCCGCTTGCGGATCCCGGCCGCCTCGGCCGCTTCACAGACGGCACGGTGCAGCTGCCGCGTCGAGACCGGATCGGTGTAGCTGCGGCCGGGGAAGAGCCAACCGTGCGGCAGCAGGATGCTACGCCGCTTGCCCTCACGCCACCACGCTCGCAATAGCTCGAGCAGTTGCGGCGACAGCATGGCGTTGCGGTCCTTCCGGCCCTTGCCCTCCTCGATGCGGATCAGCATGCGCTTGCTGTCGATGTCGTCGACCTTGAGATGCGCGACCTCCGACACGCGCAAGCCAGCGCCGTATGCCACGCCCAGCGCCGCCCGGTACTTGATGCCCGGCGCCGCTTCGAGCAGCCGTCCGACCTCCTCGATGCTCAACACGTCGGGCAGCTTCCTGGGGCGAGGCGCCAGGACGAGCTTGCGCGACAGGTCGGGCCGGTCGAGCGTCACACCGAACAGGAAGCGCAGCGCCGACACCGTGGCGCCGATGACGGACTCCCCGACACCGTGTTCGCGCTGGTACAACTGGAAACGCCGCACATCCTCGGCGGTCGCCGTATCCGGCGAGCGTCCCAGGAAGGCCGCGAAGGAGCGGACGTGGCGGACATAATCGTGCTGGGTCCGGGACCCCATCGAGCGCATCGCCATGTCGTCGAGCATGCGCTGACGCAGCGGGGTAACAGGTCGGGCAATCGGGTGAGTGGCCATCGTCGAGTTCCTCTTGTTGAAGGAACTCCATCGTCCGCCACCGCCCCCGCTGCGCCAAACCTCAGTGTACGCGCGCTACCTCACCACCAGTACCACTGCCGCGAAGCGGCTTCGTGCTTTGGCCCCATTCGGTCAGGACGATCGGCGAGAAAATGGGCCGCATGGCCAGAGCACGTGCGCGCTATCGTGGGCGGTAATCAGCCGCGCCGTACGGGCTCGACTGAGCGGGGCGACTGGGCGGGCGAAGCTGCCGATCCGCCGGCACGCTGGAAGCTCTTCGGCGGAGGCCGGGATGTCGCCCGGTCGCTGCCGCCTGAGCGCCAGGGAAGGGGGAACCTGCCACGGTGAGCCGCGCGGCTCGCGGCTGGCACAGGTGCTCATGGAACCTGCCGTCGACCGTCCGGTTGCGTTCTTACCGGCCCCCAGGATGTCCGGGCGAAGGCAAGCGCATGACCGAAACCCTCGATGCCGCCCTGCCGCGTGACGTCCAGCAGCACGCCGAGGCCATTCTCCAGACGGCCTGCGAGCGCGACCTGCCCCTGGCCACCGCCGAGAGCTGCACCGGCGGATTGCTGGCCGCGGTGCTGACCGACATCTCGGGCTGCAGCCACATCTTCGAATGCGGCTTCGCGGTCTATTCGGACAAGGCCAAGTGCGACCTGCTCGGGCTCGACCCGGCGCTGGTCGATGCGCGCGGCGCGGTCAGCCGGGAGGTCGCCATCGCCATGGCCGGCGGCGCGCTCGACGGCTCGCAGGCAGCCATCGCGCTCGCGATCACCGGCTTCGCCGGACCGCCGTCGCATGCCGAGAGCGGCGAGGAAGGGCTTGTGCACTTCGCCTGCACGCGCAAGGGGACGGCCTGGCGCACCGCGAGGAGCGCTTCGGTCCCATCGGGCGTGACGGCGTGCGTATCGCGGTGTTGCGCGTCTCGTCGGAGATGACCGGCCACGCGCTGGAGAAATGACGGTTCGCCCAATGACGCCGCGCGAGCACCCGTTCTACGACATGCACCGCCACGGCTTCGTGCGCGTCGCCACCAGCACGCCGCGCGTGCGCACCGCCGATATCGGCTACAACGTGGCGGGCATCATCGACGAGGCGCAGCGGGCGCATGGCTGTCAGGTCGATCTGCTCGTCTACCCCGAGCTGTGTGTCTCCTCCTACGCGCTCGATGATCTGCTGTTGCAATCCGCCCTGCTCGATGCGGTGGAGCAAGGTATCGCCACCATTGCCCGGGCCAGTACCGGGCTGTCGCCGGTGCTGCTGGTCGGGGCGCCGTTGCGGCACAATGGGCGGTTGTACAATTGTGCGCTCGCCATCGCCGATGGGCAGGTGCTAGGCGTGGTGCCCAAGAGCTTCTTGCCGAATTACCGCGAGTTCTACGAGAAGCGTTGGTTCGCCCATGGCCGCGACATCCGCGGCGTCTCGCTTCGGGTGGGCGCGTTCGAGGCGCCGTTCGGCACCGACCTGGTGTTCGCCTCGAAGCGGCTCGCGGGCTTCAAGCTGTTCGTCGAGATCTGCGAGGATCTCTGGGCGCCCAGCCCGCCTTCCACCATCGGCGCGCTCGCTGGGGCGACGATCCTGGCCAATTTGTCGGCCTCCAACATCACCGTCGGCAAGTCGGACGAGCGCCACCTGCTGTGCCGCGCGCAATCGAGCCGCACCGCGTCCGCCTATGTCTATTCGGCGGCTGGCCATGGCGAGAGCACCACCGACCTTGCCTGGGACGGCCAGGGTATGATCTTCGAACTCGGCGACCTGATGGCCGAATCGGAGCGCTTCGCTGTGGCTCCCGAGCTGTGCATCGCCGACATCGACACCGACCGCATCCTGGGCGACCGCATGCGGCTGCAGACTTTCATCGACGCTGCCGAGGCGGCCGGTTGCCCCGAGAACAGCCTGCGCACTATCGGGTTCGACCATGCGCCCGCCGGTGGTGATATCGGCCTCCTGCGCCCGATCCGACGCTTCCCCTTCGTCCCGAACCGGGCCGAGAAACTGGACGAGGATTGCTACGAGGCGTTCAACATCCAGGTCGATGGCCTGATGCGCCGGTTCGAGCAGACCAGCGGCAGCGCGATGGTGATCGGGATTTCGGGCGGCCTCGATTCCACCCACGCGCTGATCGTCGCGGCCAAGGTGTGCGACCGGCTCGGCCTGCCGCGCACCACGATCCGCGGCTACACGATGCCGGGTTTCGGCACTTCGGAGGGGACCAGATCGAACGCCTGGAAGCTGATGGAGGCGCTCGGCATCACCGCGGCCGAAATCGACATCAGGCCGGCGGCGACGCGGATGCTGGAAGATATCGGTCACCCGTTCGGCCGCGGCGAGCCGGTGCACGACGTCACCATCGAGAACGTCCAGGCGGGGCTGCGGACCGATTACCTGTTCCGCCTCGCCGGCCAGAACCGCGGCTTCGTGATCGGGACGGGCGACCTGTCGGAGCTGGCGCTCGGCTGGTGCACCTACGGGGTGGGCGATCAGATGAGCCATTATGCGGTCAATGCCGGCGTGCCCAAGACCCTGATCCAGCACCTGATCCGCTGGGTCACCGCCACCAACCAGTTCGACCCGGCGACCGATGCCGTGCTGGAAGCGATCCTGGGGACGGAGATCAGCCCCGAATTGGTGCCGGCCGGCGAGGATGGCGAGATGCAGAGCACCGAGGACCAGATCGGCCCCTACGAGCTCAGCGACTTCTTCCTCCACCACATCATGCGCTTCGGCCAGCGTCCCTCCAAGGTGGCCTTCCTCGCCTGGCACGCATGGAGCGAGCGCAGCCGCGGGCTGTGGCCGGCCGGTTTACCCCAGGCCAGCCGCAACGAGTACGATCTTGCCACCATCCGCCAGTGGCTCGAGGCGTTTCTCTGGCGCTTCTTCGCCTTCAGCCAATTCAAGCGCAGCGCCATTCCTAACGGCCCGAAGGTCTCAAGCGGTGGCGCGCTCAGCCCGCGTGGCGACTGGCGGGCGCCCAGCGATGCGGTCGCCCATGCCTGGCTGGAAGAGCTGCGCGCCAACGTTCCGGAATAGTTCGCCTCGCTCGCCGTACTACGCGCGCCGCACGGGGGTTAAAAAGGGGCGGCGGAACCCAGGGTCCCGCCGCCCCGATCACTGCCTCGTGCTGCGACGGACCGCAGCAGGCTTACATCGTCTCTTCGGCCGCCGTATCTTCGGTAGCAGCCTCGTCAGTCATGGCATCGCCGCTATCGACCTCGTCGGCGGCTTCAGCCATCGCGTCGGCATCTTCCTCAAGCGCGTCGGCCGTGGCTTCATCGCCAGCTTCCTCGGCCATATCGGCCTGGACTTCCAGTTCGTCACCAGCGGCGTTAAGCTCTTCTTCCGCAGCTTCTTCGGCAGGGGCGTCGGCGCAAGCGGCGAGTGACATCGAGGCGAAGGCCGCAGCAACGGCAACAATCTTCTTCATTTTCAGGTACTCCTTAGGTCGGGAGACCGCATCTGCCACCTTTTAGCCACAATGTAAATGCGATTGTGGCGGGCTCGAGGCGTCACCGTTCGGGCGCTGGAATGCGGATCAGCGCTGCGTCATCCTGATCGCAGAGCAGCCGGACCGCCCCGTCGGGAACGATCCGCAGCACTCGCCGGCACGCTGGCAATCCTCCCTTCCCGCTTCTAGCCGGCGCCTTCTTGCCTTGCCGCCAGATGCGCTCGCCAGGCCGGACACTATCAATCAGTTACCGACTTCAGGTCGGGCATGACTTGCCGCCTGCCGCCTGCCATGGTCGCGTGGTGAGCCAACCTGCAGTCCTCGTCACCGGCGCCGCCCGGCGCCTTGGCGCAGCGATCGCGTACGCCTTTGCTGGAGCCGGCTGGCACGTCGTGATCCACCACCGAAATTCGCGCGCCCAGGCCGAGGCGCTCGCCGCGCAGCTCCCGTCGGCCGAAGTGATCGCCTGCGACCTCGCCGATCTCGCCGCAAGCACTCGGCTGATGCAGGATCTCGCCGCGCGACTGGCAGACTGGCGCTGCCTGATCAACAACGCCTCGGTGTTCCGCCGGGACGAGGCGCTCGCCCTCGATCCCGCCGTCAGCGCGGAGGCCATGCAGATCAACGCGATCGCGCCAGCCCTCCTGGCCCAGGCATTCCTCGCCCATGCCCGCTCCACGAGCGGCCGCCGGGTGATCCAGCTTACCGATCAGAAGCTGGCCAACCCCAATCCCGATTTCTTCAGCTACACGCTGAGCAAGCATGCGGCCGCGGCGTTGGTGCCGATGCTGGCGATGAGTGCTGCACCCTTTGACCGCATCTATGCCCTCGCGCCCGGCGCCATCCTCGCCAGCCACGACCAGAGCGAAGCCGAGGCCGATCGCTCGCACCGGCTCAACCTGCTCGCCCGCCGCACGCTGGCCGACGAGGTGGCGGCGGCGGCGCTGTTCCTGGCGACGGGCCCGCTGGCGAGCGGACAAGCGCTGTTTGTCGATTCGGGTCAGCACCTGCTGGCCCAGCGGCGCGACGTCATGTATCTGGCGCGCGAGGAGGACCCTGCGTGAACCGACCCGCGAAGCGCCATGCGCTTTCGACCCGCATCTGGCATTGGGTTAATGCCCTCAGCCTCATCGTGCTGTTCATGTCGGGGCTCAACATCTCCAACGCCCACCCGTACCTCTACTGGGGCGAGTGGGGCTTCTCGCCCGAGATGGCGTGGCTCAACGTGCCGCGATTCCCCGGCTGGGCCACCATCCCGGGCTATTACAGCCTGGCCGCGGCGCGCGACTGGCACGTGGTCTTCGCCTGGGTGTTCGCAGTGAGCCTGCTGGGGTTCATGATCGCCGCGCTCGCCAACCGGCATTTCGGGCGCGACCTTGTCAGCCGCACCCACGATTGGCGTCCGGGCGTCATCGCCGCCGAGATCCGCGCGTACCTGCGGTTCGATTTCGCGCATACCGGCGGCAAATACGGCGCCATGCAGAAGCTGGTCTATGCCCTGGTCATCTTCATCCTGCTGCCGCTCATGATCTTTTCCGGCATGGCCATCAGCCCGGGTATGGGCGCCGCCTGGCCCTGGCTGCCCGATCTGTTCGGCGGCCGGCAGAGTGCGCGCTCGGTCCACTTCATCGCCGCCTGGGCGCTCGCTGCGTTCCTGCTCGTACATGTCGTGCTGGTTCTGCTGACCGGACCCTTGGGCCAGATGCGCGCCATGATTTCGGGGGGCAGGCTCGATGAGGCGGCGTAGCGTTCTTGCCGGCGTGGCGGGCCTATTCACCGCCGGCTGCTCGAAGATCGGCGAGAGCGACTGGTTCGGCCAGGTGGTCGATCGCGCCACCGACGCTCATCGGGGCGCGCACCGTCTGCTCGGTTCCCGCCCCGCGCTGGCCCGCGAGTACAGTCCGGCGGAGGTCTCGCCCTTCTTCCGCGGCAACGGCAGCACCGATGTCGATACGCCCGCCTACCGCGCGGCGGCGGCGGCGCAGTTCGCCGATTGGCAACTCGCCGTGGGCGGCCTGGTCGAGCGCCCGCTGTCGCTGTCCCTGGCCGCCATTCGCGCCTTGCCCCAGCGCACGCAGATCACCCGCCACGATTGCGTCGAGGGCTGGAGCGCCATCGGCCAGTGGACCGGCCCGCAATTGTCCACGATCCTTGGCCAAGCGGGCGTGCGGTCCGAAGCGCGCTACATCGTCTTCCATTGCGCCGACACGCTGGCCGGGGCGCGCTATTACGAGAGCTGCGACATGGACGATGCCCTCCATCCGCAAACCATCATCGCCCACCAGCTCGGCGGCAAGCCGCTCCCGGTGCGCAACGGCGCCCCGCTGCGGCTGCGGATCGAGCGCCAGCTGGGCTACAAGCACGCCAAGTATCTGACCGGCATCGACGCCGTCCCCAGCCTGGACAACATTGCCGGCGGCGGCGGCGGCTATTGGGAAGATCGCTCGGGCTACCAGTGGTATGCAGGGATTTGACGCACCGAGCCGGGCGGCGGCTGCCTGGTAACGCGATTCCCTACGTCGAGTAATGCCTGGTGCCTGTGCGCCAAATCAAACAGTGCTACCCTGAAACTCCGCGCAGACCTGAGCTGCCGCCGGGCGCCGATCACGCCGTCGAACGCGGCTTGTGCTTGCGCCAACGCTCTTGCGACAGGGCCCCGTTAGAGCGCCTGAAGCAGCCGTCGGTGCAGATAGTTCTCGTCGAAGCCCGCTATCTGCACCAGCTTGACTGAGTCCATAATGGTCACACTTCCTCGGCTCAGAGCCATCGCCCCCGCCAGCCGCAGTTCCTTGAGGACACGGTTTATGTGCACCGGGGTCATGCCGAGTGCGTCTGCCAGCACAAGCTGCGACAGCGGCAGGGCGAACTCCCCGCCTTGGGTCAGACCGATCGTTCGGGCGCGCAGGTAAAGCTCGCAGGTCAGGTGGGCCACGCGCTCGATCGCGCTGCGCCGCCCCATGCTGACGATCCAGGCGCGCATGATGCCTTCGTCGACCAGCTGGGCCGTGTACATCGCTCGAGCGATGTTGGGATGTTCGAGCATTATGGTTTGCATGTCGGCACGGGACACCGTCGCAACCGTCGCCGGGGTGACCGCCTGGATACCGTGATCCATCTGGGCCAGCAGCTTGATGTGGAGGTCGCAGGCGTCGCCCGGCATCATGAACGCCATGATCTGCCGCGTACCGCTCGGCAGGATCTTGTAGCGGCAGATCCAACCCTCCAGCACGACGAACATCGGGCCGGTTTCGTCGCCTTCGCGGATCAGGTCCTGGCGCGCAGCATAACGGCGAGGACGCGCACTCGCCGCCTCGATCGCCGCGATATCCGTGTCCGAGAGGTCAGCCAAGCCACTGAGCTTGAGGACGAACGGATTGGCCATGACCGCTTGTACAGGTGATGCGCAACCGAGGACAGTGCCGTCAAATATTGATCAAAGTTATTATACATTAGTGGTTTTCTTTGCGGGGATGGTAGGGAAAAGCCATCGTCGACCCGTCAATCAGGCGCCGACGGCCAAGCGCCGATGCGCTTCAGTCTGTACCGAAGGCGCTCAAATGCCCATCAATGACAACTATTCGCCGACGCGGGAACTCGTCCCTGCCATGCCCGACGCCCACGGCCATGCCGCCCTGCTGCTTGTCGAGACACTGATCCACACGCTGGTAGAGCGCTGCGTTATCAGCAACGAGGATGCGGTTCAGATCATCGAAACGGCCAACGAGGTGCAGGCCGAGATAGCCGAGGCCGCCGACGGTGATGGCGCTCCGATGTGGCTGTCGCACGCGTTGCTGTCCTCCATCGCGGCATCGCTCAAGCTCGACGGAGACGGCGGCAAGGCTCCGCGCTGATCGGCGTTGTTGGGCGGCGTTCGGCAAGTGACTGATATAGTGTATCAACTGATGCAGTTTAGGGCGCTGGGGTCCGGTTACTGCTAGTCCTATTGAGCCAATGTCCCGGATGCCCGCACAGACCTGAAGGTGGTGAGGAAGGGAGGCGGCCGATGCAAGGACCCTGCAATGACCAGCATTCTTTCTGCGGCAATCGGGATGCTGATCGTGGGCGGCCTGCTGCTGGCGATCATTGAATGGTTGATCCGGCGGTCTTTAGACAGGCAGCAGGAGCAATCGCCAGACGGCACGCGGCTAGCGCTGACCCCCGGGCCGGATGAACCTCCAGTCGGACGGGGCGCAGATCTGGCTCCGCACCATCACCGTGACGCCGATCGATCCCTGGCCCCGATGGTCGCCGACTAGCGCTCGGCCTCCGGCATGGCGATGGAATCACCCGCACCAAGATCCGTGCGCCGCGCGCGGAACAGCAGCAGGAAGGCCACCGCCGTGATCGCCGCGAAGCCGCCCGGCAGCAGCCAGAAGCCGTGCCAATCCGTCTCTGCGCCGGCGCCGGCGCCCAGCTGAGCCGCATTGGCCAGGTTGCTGCCGATCAGATAGCCCACGCCCCAGGTCATCAGCGCCAGAAAGCTCTGCGCCCGGCTGCTGGCCTCGGCGGCAAAGTGGTTGCCGACCCAGATCGTTGCGGCGACGAACACGAAGTCGAAGCCCACCCCGTGCAGCGCGAGGCCCAGGTAGACCAGCGGCATGATCGGCCCGTCGGCGGTGTAGGCGTTGGCGAAGATCCAATAGCGCACCGCCCAGGCGGCCATGCCCAGGAATAGCACCCCCTTGATGCCCACCCAGCGGAAGAACAGCGGCAGCAGCAACAGGAAGCCGACCTCCGACACCTGGCCGATGGTTTGCGTGGCGGCCGGGTTGCCGACGCCGATATCGTCGAGGAACGGGTTGGCGTAGACATTGTAGAACGAGAACGGGATCATCATCAGCGTCGAGCAGACGATCAGCACCCAGAAGCTGCGGTCGGAGGTGCGGATTGCATCGAGCCCGAGCAGCGCCCCCAGCGACACCCGCCCGCCGCCGGCCTTGGGCGGCGTGTGCGGCAAGGTGAACGCATACAGGCCATAGGCGATCGAGACGCCGGCCGCGAGCAGGATGGGCTGCGCGGTCCGCTCGGCCTCGCCAGGCAGGACGAAGCTGACGACGAGGCCGGCGACAATCCAGCCGATGGTGCCGAACACACGGATGGCGGGAAACTGCTTCTCGCTGTCGCTCAGTGCATTGAGGGCGACCGTGTTCGACAGGGCGATGGTGGGCATGAAGGCGAGGAGCACGCCCAAGGTCGCCAGGAACATCAGCCCCGCATCGGCCCCGACCTGGGCCAAGACGAACAGCAGGACACCGGCGAACAGGTGGAGTACGCCCATCACCCGCTCGGCCGCGAAATACCGATCGGCGACCGCGCCGACGAACAGGGGCGCGGCGATCGCTGCCCAGCCTTGCGCCGAATAGATGGTCCCGACCGCATTCTCCAGCCCGCCCCGGGTCAGGTAGGTGGCGAAGGGCACGAACCAGGCGCCCCACACCGCATATTGCAGGAACATCATCAGCGACAGCCGCGCCCGCGTGCCAATAGTCATGTGCTCGCCCCTCGCCTTGCATTCTCTCGGCCCTTCCCCGCTCCGTACAAGCGTGAGGGTAGGGCCCGCTCTATCGATCCAGTCCCAGGATGCGCCGGTTGCGCCCCGGATCGGGCGCAGCGCCGGCGAAGTCGTCGAACGCTCGCGCGGCCCGCCGGATCATGTGCGCGGCGATGAACGGCGCGCCTTCGGCCGCGCCCTGCTCGGGATGCTTGAGGAAGCATTCCCATTCCAGCACCGCCCACCCCTCGTAGCCATTCTGGGTCAGCCGCGAGAAGATGCCCCCGAAATCCACCTGCCCGTCGCCCAGCGAACGGAACCGGCCGGGGCGCTCGCCCCAATCGGCATAGCCGCCATAGACCCCCGCCCGGCCGGACGGCACGAACTCAGCATCCTTGACGTGGAACATGGCGATCCGATCGTGATAGAGATCGATGAACTGCAGGTAATCGAGCTGTTGCAGCACGAAATGGCTCGGGTCGTAGAGGATGCTGGCGCGGGGATGGCCCTCGACCGCCGCCAGGAACCGCTCCCAGCTGATCCCGTCATGCAGGTCCTCGCCCGGGTGGATTTCGTAGGCCAGGTCGACGCCGACTTCATCGAAGGCGTCGAGCAGCGGCCGCCAGCGCCGCGCCAGCTCGGCGAAGCCTTCCTCCACCAGCCCGGCGGGCCGCTGCGGCCAGGGATAGACGGTATGCCACAGCAGCGCGCCCGAGAAGGTCGCGTGCGCTGCGAGGCCCAGCCGCCGGCTCGCCTTTGCGGCCAGGCGCAGCTGCTGGCACGCCCATTCGGTCCGCTCCGCGGGGCGGCCGTGCAGCTCGGGCGGGGCGAAGGCGTCGAACAGCGCGCCATAGGCCGGGTGGACCGCCACAAGCTGGCCTTGAAGATGCGTGGAAAGCTCCGTCACCTCCACCCCGGCCTCGGCGCAGATGCCCTTGACCTCGTCGCAATAATCCTGGCTCTCGGCGGCGCGCTGCAGGTCGAACAGCCGCGCGTCCCAGGTGGGAATCTGCACCCCCGCATAGCCAAGGTCGCCCGCCCATTGCGCGATCGAGGCCAGGCTGTTGAACGGGGCGGCGTCGCCCGCGAACTGCGCCAGGAAGATCGCCGGTCCCTTCACCCTGCCTCCTCCTCCAACTCGGTCCAGCGGCCGCCCAGGGAGCTGCTGGCGTGAGCCGCGGCGATGAATCGCATTGCCCGCATCCCCGCATCCAGGCTGGCATAGCACGGGCTTTCGGGCGGAGTTCCCCGCACCGCCAGCGCGAAATCGTGATAGATGTTGGCGAACGCCTCCAAGTAGCCTTCGGGATGGCCCGCCGGCGTGCGCGCGACCCGCAGCACCTGTGGGCCGAGATAGCTGCGGTCCGCGCCTGCGGTCCAATGCTCCTCGGGCACGTCGAGCCGGGCGACGCGCAGGACGTTAGGGTACTCCTGCTCCCAATGCACCCCGCCCTCCTCGCACCAGACCGAGATGGCGAGCGCGTTGGCATCGCCCGCGCAGACCTGGCTGGCGACCAGCGTGCCGCGGGCGCCGCCCGCCAGATGGAACAGCGCCGCGCCGTCATCGTCGAGCGCGCGGCCCGGAACCGCTGCGCGCAAATCCGCCGACAGGCGCATCATGACCTCGCCCGTGATCGTCTCGACCAGGTTGAAGGCGTGCGTGCCGATGTCGCCGAACGCGCCCGCGAGGCCCGAGCGCGCCGGATCGATCCGCCATTCGGCCTGCTTGCCGATCGCGTCTTCGACCCGGGCCAACCAGCCCTGCGTATAGCGCACCGCCACCCGGCGGACAGCGCCCAGCCCACCGCCGGCGACCAGCGCGCGCGCCTGGCGCACCATCGGATAGGCGGCATAGGTGTGGGTCACGCCGACGAGGCCGCCGGTGCGAGCGGCGGCGGCGGCGAGGGCATCGGCGGCCGCCATCGTGTCGGTCAGCGGCTTGTCGGTGAGCACGGGAAGGCCGGCCTCCAGCGCGGCGATCGCGACCGGCGCGTGCAGGTGGTTGGGGGTGACGATGGCGACGAACTCGGCGCGCTGGGCCCGATCCCGCGCCGCCTCGCCTTCGATCAGCGCCTCCCAGCCTGGGTAGCAGCGCTCGGGCGCCAGCCCCAGCGCCTCGCCGGAGCGGCGCGCGCGCGCCGGATCGCTCGACAGCGCGCCCGCCACCAGCCGGCAATTGCCCGCGATCGCCGCGGCGGTACGATGGACCGGGCCGATGAACGCGCCTTCGCCGCCGCCGACCATCGCATAGCGGACGCCCGCCATGGCTCAGCTCGCGCGCCTGAGAGTTCTTGCCACCCTTGCTACGCCCCTAGATCGCCCCCGCCTGGACCTGCCTGACGGCGTAGTCGGCAGCGCGGGCGGTTAATGCCATAAAGGTCAGCGACGGGTTCACGCAGGAGACCGAAGCCATCTGCGCGCCGTCGGTCACGAACAGGTTGGCCGCATCGTGCGCCTGGCTCCATTGGTTGAGCACCGAACGGCGGGGATCGGCCCCCATGCGCGCCCCGCCCATCTCGTGGATGGCGTCGCCCGGGACGTGCTCGCCCCGGCTGCTGCTGACGTCGAGCAGGCCAGCCGCCCGCAGCATCTTCTCGCCCTCGGTCCGGGCGTCATCCATCATCCGGATCTCGTTATCGCGGAAAGTGACGTCGAAGCGCATCAGCGGCATCCCGAAGCGGTCCACCTGGTCGGGGTGCAGGCTGACCCGGTTGTCCTCATAGGGCAGGCATTCGCCGAACGCGCCCATGCCGAACCGCCACGGACCATAGCGGCGCATGGCGTGCTTCATCGATGCACCGAAGCCCTCGGGAAAAGCCGGGCGACGGCTTGCGCTGCCCTGGTAGCCGTAGCCACGGCGGAAGCCGACCCCTTCCTCCCCGCCCACGTTGCGGAAGCGCGGAATATAGACCCCGCCGGGCCGCCGGCCGTACTCGATATAGTCGGTAAGGCCGGGGATCTCGCCCGAGACATTGACGCGGAAGATGTGGTCCATCACATAGCGGCCCAGCGTGCCGCTGGCATCGAAATGGCTCCTGTCGCTGCCGGCAGCCCGCGAATTCATCAGGATCTGCGTCGAGGCCATGGCCGAGGCGCACAGGAAGACGAGCCGTGCGGGAATGAGTTCGGCGGCAAGCGTGCCCGCATCGACCACGCGCACCCCCGTCACCCGCTTGCTCGCCGGGTCATATTCCAGGCTGGTCACGACCGCATCGGAGCGCAGCGTCAGCCGGTCGGTGGCGCGGGCGGCGGGGAGCGTCACCGCCTGCGTCGAGAAATAGGCGCCGAACGAACAGCCGCGGCTGCACTGGTCGCGGTACTGGCACTTGATGCGGCCCTGATCCAGCTTGTCCTCGGTGATGTTGGACAGCCGGCCGTTGATCAGCTTGCGCCCCGGCGAGGTCGCCTCAAGCCGCTCCTTCAGCCATTGCTCGGCGATGTTCATCGGCATTGGCGGCTGGAACCGGCTGTCGGGAAGATGCGCCAGGTTTTCGCGCGAACCCGAGACGCCGATGTAGTCCTCGACGTAATCGTACCAGGGCACGAGATCATGGTAGCGGATCGGCCAGTCGATCCCGACCTCCTCGCGCTTGTTCGCCTCGAAGTCCTCCGGGCTCCAGCGGAAGCTCCAGCGTCCCCAGATCAGCGACTTGCCGCCGACGGCGCCCGGGCGGATCCAGTAGAATTTCTCCCCCTCGTCGTAGACATAGGGGTTGAGCCGGTCGTTGTTGTAGAATTTCTGAGTGGCGGGGGAGACATAGCCGTGTCTGGCTATGAAGTAGTCGCTCTCCGCCACGGGCTTGGGCATGAGGTCGCGGGCCGGAACCCGATACGCCGGCGCGCCGTCGTAGTCATAGTCCCGCCGATGTTCGACCATCGTTCCGCGGTCGAGCATCAGCACGCGCATGCCCTTTTCCGTCAGCTCCTTGGCCGCCCAGCCGCCGCTCACTCCGGAGCCGATGACGATTGCGTCGTACATATTGGCCATGACGATGATCCTAAAATTCAGGCGCGAAGTGCGCTGAGCGCCGCGAAGCTGGTCCGGATGTCGGGCAGGTAGGGTGCCGGCGACTGATCGTTCTCCACATAGAAGTGTTTGACGCCGGCCATAGCATCGAGCGTGAAAATGTCGGCGAAATCAATCGTTCCCTGGCCCACGCTGGTCATCTCCCCGTCGGCGGTGCGATCCTTCACGTGATAGGCGTAGATCCGGCCGGGCAGGCGGCTGATGATGGCCTTGGCGTCCTCGCCCGCGGCAACGGTCCAGAACAGGTCGAGCTCGATCTTGACCAGCGCGGGATCGGTCTCGGCCACCAGCCGATCGAACAGGCTGCGGCCGCCGGGCTTCATGGTGAACTCGAAATCGTGGTTGTGATAGCCCAAGCCGAGCGCGGCCCCCGCGAGCCGCTCCGCCCAGCGGTTGAAGCGCGCACTGGCCGCCGTCCACCCCTCGGCGGTGCGATGCGCCTCGTCCATCCACGGCACGATGACCGTGTCGGCGCCCAGCGTCGTGGCCATCGCCAACGACCGGTCGAAATCGGCAACCAGCGCCTCGTAGCCGATGTGGATCGAGGGTGAGACCAGGCCCACCCGCTCCATCGTGGCGCGCAGGGCGGCATGGTCCATCGCCTCGTAGCCGCCCCCGCCGAATTCCACCTCGCGGTAGCCGATCTGGGCGACCTGCTCGAGCGTGCCCAGCGGATCGCGCGAGAACAGCTCGCGCACGGTGTAAAGCTGGAGACCGATGGGTCCGGGCGGCGGCACGTTGGCCATGGCGAACAGCGGCTGGGCCGCAAGCGCCGTCCCGAGCACGGCGCTGCCCGCCAGCCATTCGCGCCGGCTGATCATCACGACGAGAACACCTTGCTGACTTGGGAATAGGGATATGCGCCGTCATAGCGGCCGGGCACGGGCAGATATTCGCGCTCCTGGGTGATGCCGATCTCCGAGGTGAAGTAGCCGGTGATCACGAGCTGGCGGAACTTTTCAAAGAAATCCGCGCCGTGAGCCAGTTGGTCGCCCATCGCCAGCGTCAGCAGCGCGTCCTGCTGCTCGGGCGTCGCCCTGGCCGCCGCGGTCGCGTAGTCGGTCTGGCTGCGCGCCTCGATGGCATCGAGCCCGACGAGGATCGGCGCGCGCTCCGCGGGCAGCGC
Source organism: Erythrobacteraceae bacterium (assembly GCA_031399025.1). GTDB lineage: Bacteria > Pseudomonadota > Alphaproteobacteria > Sphingomonadales > Sphingomonadaceae > CBDBZL01. The sequence goes on from JANNOJ010000096.1 coordinate 33,899, forward strand.
CCAGTCGGCGAGCAGCTTCTCGATGAATTCGGGCACCCCGGCGGCGATCGCGCCCGGTGTGTCGGTGGTCGGGATCACCCGCTCGCTCAGCGCGGTCATCAGCGCGCGCTGTTGCGGGGTGAACACGGGCACGCTGGGCGCCCCCCCGCTGATCGGCGTCACCTGCGCCCGCGCCTCTGCGGCGCGGGCGATCGGGGCGAACAGGCCCGCGCCGAACATCGCCACCATGCCGGCCAGTGCATCCCTGCGATCGATGTTCATTTCACCTCGTCTTCGAAAACATGGCCTGAGTAATCGTGGCTGGCCGCTTCCTCGGGGAGGCGGCGCACCCAGATGTTGCGGAACGATACCGGCGAACCGTGATCCTGCAGCTGAATGGGCGCGGCATCGCCATGCGCCGCGTAGGCGCCGACCTGGCGCCAGACCGTGCCGCCCGGCCACGGCTGGCGGTTCTGCACCAGCACGCCGTTGAGGAAGGCCGTGACATAGGCCGGCCGCAACAGCGCGCCGCCGGCCGCGAAACGGGGGCGTTCGAAGACGATATCGTAGCTCTGCCAATCGCCGGGAGGGCGCGAAGGGTTCACCAGCGGCGGTCTCCAGCCGTAGATCGCGCCGACGGTGCCATCGGCATAGGTCGGATTGTCGTAGCCATCGAGAATCTGCAGTTCGTAGCGCTGCATGAACCAGATGCCGCTATTGCCTCGGTCCTGCGAGCTATTCTCCGGCGGGTTGGGCGAGCGGAACTCCAGGTGCAGTTGCACGTCGCCAAAGCTCTCCTTGCTGACCAGGGCGTTCTCGGCGCCTTCCGAAGCGCGCGGCGGCACGGTCAGCACGCCATCGGCCATGGTCCAATCGCCGCCTTGCGGCTGCCAGGCGTCGAGCGATTGGCCGTCGAACAGCACGATGGCGTCCGACGGAGCCGCACCAGGCGCCGCACCGGGCGTTACGACCTCGGGATGGGGCCGATCGGCGTCGTGCACGCGCCACTCACTGCCGGGCAGCAGCGGCGTATCGCGGAAGCCCGGCCGTTCCTGAGCCAGTGCGGCGCTCCCGGTCATCGCGACCACTGCGATTACCCCGCCCCATGTGCATCGTTTCACTCCGGGCTCCCTCATGCCGCGTCGATCTCGCGATAGGCGGCGACCAGCCGCTCTTCGCCAGCGCTGCCCTCCGCCGCATTGCCGTGCTCCATGCCGATCACGCCCGCAAACTCTTTGGTGCGCAGCCAGCGGACGATATTGCGATAGTTGATCTCACCGGTGCCGGGTTCGTTCCGGCCCGGATTGTCGCCGAACTGCAGATAGGCGATCTCGTTCCAGCAGGTCTCCAGCGTGCGGATCAGGTTCCCGGCCTGGATTTGCTCGTGATAGAGATCGGCCAGCACCTTAACCGCCGGGCTGTCCACTGCCCGCGCGATCGCAAACCCTTGCGGGACGGTCTGGAGGAACACGCCCGGATGATCGGTCAGCGTGTTGAGCGGCTCCATCACCATGACCATGCCATACGGCTCCACGATCTCGGCCGCGCGGCGCATCGTGTCGATCACCCGGGCGGACTGGACCTCGATCGGCAGCCGGCGATCGAGGAAGCCGGGAACGATGGTCATCCATCTGGCATCGAGCCGCTGGGCGACGTCGATCGATGCCCGAATGTCGGCGAGGAAGGCCTCGCGATCGGCATCCTCGTCGCCTCCGAGCAGCGGCCGGAACTCCGCCCAACGCGGCATGCTCGCGACGAACACGCCCATGGTCGTACCGCGTTGCTGGAGCGCGCGCGCCATCGCGCGCTGCTCGGCGACGGAGCGGCTGGCGGCCTCGTTGTCCTCCCAGGCGGTGAAGCCCTGGTCGGCGGCATAGGCGATTTGCTCGAGCCGGTCGCCCCTGCTGCGGAAGCTGCCTTCATGGGGGGCGTAGCCGAGCGTGAAGCGCGCGGCGAACCTAGCAGAGGCACTCTCCGCCGACGCAACGCCCACCACTGCCGCCGTCGCCGCGGCCGTCCCACCAATCAGCACCATCCGACGAGACGCGCTCATCGTGCTTCTCCCCCGCGAGAATCAGGCGCGGAATTTTCCGCGTTCCTCCGACAATTCAAACGCATCCCTACCGGCAGCACAAGCAGAAGGTTGCGCGCACAGGAAAATTTACGTCACCCATGCAAACGAGATGAGTTTTTGCGCAGGGCGAGCAGTTCGGCCAGGTGCATGGTGCATCGACGAACGGGCAGGCAGCATGGGCGTTCTTGTCTGACAACTAGGACAGGGACAAATCGAGCCAGGTTCGCATTTTCACGAGGGGATCGTCAGTCATCGCTGCACGCGCTTGCCAGCGTCCCCGATGCTCGCGATCTCGCGTCGACACGGATCAAGCTTCACGGGAAACGAGGCCAGCAGGCTTTCGTCGCGAAAGAGGGGAAATCACTGGCTGGCACGCGAAAGCTGCGCCCGCTAGGGCGGGGACGCAAGGGATAGCAGACCCCATCGAATTGAAAGTAGGACGCAATGCCAGAGGCCACCTCACCAGCGCAACCTGCGCCGCAAAAGGGGGGCCTGGCCTCGTTGTTCCAAAACCTTCACCACTGGTACGAAGTCGTTTCGGTTCTGGTCTCGCGCGATCACAAGTCGCGCTACAAGAACACCGCGATGGGGGTGGTTTGGGCGGTGGCCAGCCCGATCCTGTTCCTGCTGACCTTTTATGTCCTCTTCGGCCTCGTCATGCGGGTCGACATACCCAATTACGCCTCCTTCGTATTCACCGGCATCGTCGCCTGGCAGTGGCTTCAGACCAGCCTCAACGAGAGTGTCGCCAGCATTTCGCAGAACGCCAGCCTCGTGGCTTATCCCGGCTTCCCGCTGCACAGCCTGCCGATCGTTTCGGTGATATCAAACTTCATCAACTTCTTGTTCGCCATTCCCGTAGTGATGATCGTGGTGCTGATCGAGAATGGCAGCTTAGACTGGGCGATCTTGCTCCTGCCGATCATAATGATGGTCCAGTTTGTGTTCATTTTGAGCCTGGTCTATCTGGTCGCCGCGGCGAATGTGACCTTTCGCGACACGCAATACATTCTGCCGGTCCTGCTGCAGCTCGGCTATTTCATGACGCCGATTTTCTACAGCCTGGACCAGTTGCCGGATCAGTTCCGCTTTATCCTCATGCTCAACCCGATGGCCCAGATCATCAGCGCTTACCGCATGATCTTCAATGGCCTGCTGCCGGACTTCGCCGGGCTCGCAGGGGTGCTGGGTTTCTCGATCGTGCTCCTCGTGGCGACCTACCGCTACTTCCTGCGGGCGGCCGAGCATTTCCTCGAGGAAATCTGACGCATGCCGGCAGCCCTGGTCGTCCGCTCGCTGGGTAAGCGCTTCGTTCATCACGACGCGGCGCGCGCGCAAACCTTCCGCCGCTTTCTCGAGGGCGGCTGGCGCAGACGCGGCGGCAAGCACGATTTCTGGGCCTTGAGGAACATCGGTTTCTCGGTCGAGCCCGGCGAGATGCTCGGCGTGATCGGCCGTAACGGATCGGGCAAATCTACCCTGCTTCGCCTGCTGGGCGGGGTCATGCGGCCCGACGAGGGCTCGGTCGAGGTAGCTGACGCGGTGCACGGGCTGCTCGACCTGAACGCCGGCATGCATCCCGAACTCACCGGCCGCGAGAACGCCATCTGCACCGGCGTGCTAGCCGGGCTCAGCCGGCGCGAGATCACCGCGAGGATGGGCGAGGTAATCGATTTTGCCGAACTCGCCGACTTCATCGACGAGCCCCTGCGCAGCTACAGCGCGGGCATGAAGCTGCGGCTCGGCTTTGCGGTCGCCGCGCAGACGCGTCCGCGCATCCTGCTGATCGATGAGGTGCTGGCGGTGGGTGATCTTGCCTTCCAGACCAAGTGCATCGAGCGGATCCATCGCTTCCGTGCCGACGGTTGCGCGATCGTGCTCATCAGCCACGATCTGGCGCAGGTGGAAGCCACTTGCGACCGTGCGCTTTGGCTCCGCAACGGGGAACAGGTCGCGCTGGGAGCCACGCCGAGCGTGGTGCGCCAGTTCGAAGCTGCGATGCAGGAGGCGACCGCCGAGCGCGCGGCCGAGGATGAGGCGGCGGATGCGACTGGGCGAGCGCAGTTCGAGCGCAACAGCAATCGCGTCGGCACGCAGGCGAACCGCATCACGCGCGTGCGCCTCCTGGGGGGTAACGGGGAAGAAACCTCGAGCATCCGCACCGGCGACCCGCTCATTATCCAGGCGTGGATCGAAACGGCGGTCCCGATGAACGAGCTGCACTTCACGATCACCCTGGCCAACGACCAGGGCATCGACCTCCTCGACGTGACCACCGCGCAGGACATGGTCGAGCTGCCAGCGCGATCTGGATCAGTTATGCTGCAGGTGGATCTCACGCGGCTCGACCTTGCGGGCGGCCTCTATCATTTCAGCATCGGCCTGTACGAGAAGGAATGGGCCTTCGCGTATGACCGCCACGTCAATGCCTACGATCTCACCGTGGAGGGGCCAGCGAGCTGGGCATCGCTCAACCCGGCGCACAGATGGACGATCGCTTGAGTCCCGCCGGCCCGTAAGCGGCTGCGCTAAGCCCCAGGTCTCGAGATTGCTCCCAGGCGCTGCGGCTGAGGGGCATTGGATGGCAGGAGAAAGCTGAACGGCTGCTCGCCCGCGAACCAGACCTGCGACAAATGCGGTCTCTGCACCGACTTGTTCCGGAGCCGGTTCAGGACGGCGCGGACAACCCCGGTGACCGCCGCGACATGATTGCGGCGCACGGTGCCATTCAAGAACCACAGCGGATGCGCGGCATAAGAGCGCACCACCAGCGGAATGGTCTGTCGCACCTCACCTCGGCGAACGAAGTAGGGCAGCAGCCAGGTAATCAACGAAGTTCGTGCGTCGCGGAACAGCGAGTGCGGGATTTCCGGGTCCTCTGCGCGCAATTCGTCGAGCACGGCCAGGCAGGCCCGCAACTGCCTGCCCGGATCTCCCAGCGACATGCCTGCCATGACCCGCCGGTACGCAACCAACGGCCGGTCAACCAGCACCGGGGTGGCGACGCGGGCCAATTGCAGGATGAGCTTGTAATCCTCCGCCCCATGAATGCCTCGCTCACGCATCGTGTCGTCATAGCCGCCGGCAGCTACAACGGCCTCCTTGCGGAAGATTGCCGCGCTGCCGTTGCCGACCGAATTGAACCGCAGCAGCCCGGCAAGATCATGCCGCGGCGGCGAAGATGGCGGCGCGAACGGCAACAGGTAATCGTCTTCGTCGATCCTGAACGAATAAGCGTAGGCAAACGGCGCCGCGGGCTCGGCCTCGAGCGCCTGACTGCAGCTGCCGAGGAAATCCGGATGCCACAGATCATCGGCGTCGATGGGCGCTACCAGTGCCGCGCACGCCTCGCGAAAGCCCCGGTTGCGCGCGGCTGCGAGGCCCTGATTGTGCTGGCGGACCATGCGGATGCGGCGATCGCTGGCGACGAGATGCTCGATGCGCTGGTGCAACTCGTCGGTCGAGCCGTCATCGACGATGATCACTTCGAAGTCGGCGTAGCGCTGGTTGAGCACCGATTTGATGGTGCGTTCGATCGACCAGGCCGATTGGTACACCGGAACGACGACCGAAATTGCCGGCGCGCTATCTGCGGTTCGCCAGCTATGCACCGGTTGTGACCGGGGGCTGCAAATCAGCAATCTGGCAGGATCTGAGCAATTCCTTCGCGCGACCAGGTGCGCGCCAGCGCACGACATGCTGAGTACGCCGGGCGAGCACAGCCGGCCATGCGGCTTTCGCCAGCCTTACGCTGATTGTCATGGCGTGGCGTACACCTCGGGCCGATCCGCCATCCGACATGCGCCAAGTCATCACAATCCCAGCAGGTACGCGCAGCATGTCGACTCCCCTCACGTCACTCAGCCTCAGTACGTTGGGATTGCATCAAAAGGATTAACCCAGCTTACCCTGATTCCATATCTGTGCGCTGCGAATAAAAGAGTGCTTAGGTTTACCTGTATCAAATCGACACCAACCCCCGTCAAAGATGTCATCGCCTATCGGCATTGTCGCTCGAGCTTGCGCCCGAAAACCGGAGCTCGCTTTACTCGATGTGGGCAAAGAAAGCGGCGACTGCAGACGTTCTGTGTCGCATGAATTCGCCCGCCCCGACTAGCTTCACTCCACCGTCACGCTCTTGGCCAGATTGCGCGGCTGGTCGACATCGGTGCCCTTCATGCAGGCCACGTGATACGCGAGCAGTTGCACCGGCACCGCATAGACCAGCGGGGTGATCAGCGGGTGGACCTGCGGCATCGCGATGGTGGCCATGCAGCCCTCGCCCGCTTCCTCCAGCCCCGCGGCATCGGAAATCAGCACGATCCGCCCGCCCCGCGCGTGCACCTCCTGCATGTTGGAGACGGTCTTCTCGAACAACGGCCCGGAGGGGGCCAGCACGATCACCGGCACCGCGTGGTCGATCAGCGCGATGGGCCCGTGCTTCATCTCGCCCGCGGCATAGCCTTCGGCGTGGATGTAGCTGATTTCCTTCAGCTTCAGCGCGCCTTCCAGCGCCAGCGGGAAATCCGGACCGCGGCCCAGGTAGAGCACGTCGCGCGCCGGGGCGATCAGCGGCGCGATCGCGGCGATGGCGGCATCATGGTCGAGCGCGGCGTTGAGCGCGGCCGGCGCCTCGAGCAGGTGGCGCACGATCTCGGCCTCTTGCGCGCGCGTCATCCGCCCCTTCTTCACCGCGAAATGCGCGGCCAGCGCGGCCAGCACCGCCAGCTGGCAGGTGAAGGCCTTGGTCGAGGCGACGCCGATCTCCGGCCCGGCGTGGGTGGGCAGCAGCAGGTCCGCCTCGCGCGCCATCGAGCTGGTGGGCACGTTGACCACCGCGGCGATGATCTGCCCCGCCGCCCGGCAATGGCGCAGCGCGGCAAGCGTATCGGCCGTCTCGCCGCTCTGCGAGATGAACAGCGCCAGACCGCCCTGCTCCAGCACCGGGTCGCGGTAACGGAACTCGCTGGCGTAATCGATGTCAGCGGGCACCCGGGCGAAGCGCTCGAACCAATACTTGGCCACCATGCCGGCGTAGTACGAGGTGCCGCATGCGACGATTGTCAGCCGCTCGACCGCCGAGATGTCGAAATCGAACTGCGGCAGCGCCACCTGGTTCTCGAGCGGGCGCAGGTAGGAGCGCAGCGTCTGCGCGACCACGGTGGGTTGCTCGAAGATCTCCTTCTGCATGAAATGGTGGTAATTGCCCCGTTCCGTCGGGACGGCCGAGGCGCCCGACAGCTGGATCTCGCGCTCCACCGGATTGTTGGCTGCATCGTAGACGGCGGCGCCAGCGCGGGTGATGACCACCCAGTCGCCTTCCTCCAGATAGGCGATGCGCTGGGTGAGCGGTGCGAGCGCCAGCGCATCCGAACCCAGATAGGTCTCGCCCCCTTTCTCGTCCTGCGGCCCGTAGCCGACCACTAGCGGCGAGCCGAGCCGGGCGCCGATCAGCAGGTCGGGGTGGCTGCGGAAGGCGATCGCCAGGGCAAATGCGCCGCGCAGCTGAGGCAGGACGTGGGCCACCGCCTCCTGCGGCGTGGCCCCCGCTTCGATCCGCTCGGAGACCAGGTGCGCCACCACCTCGGTATCGGTCTCGCTCTCGAAGGTGCGCCCCCGCGCCTGCAGCTCCTGGCGCAGCGGGCGGAAGTTCTCGATGATGCCGTTGTGCACCAGCGCCACCTCGCCGGTGGCATGCGGGTGCGCGTTGTTCTGCGTGGGCGCGCCATGCGTGGCCCAGCGAGTGTGGGCGATGCCGGTGGCGCCCGGCGCGGGGTTGCGCGCCAGCTCGGCGACCAGATTGGCCAGCTTGCCCTCGGCCCGGCGACGGATGAGCTCGCCGCGCTGCACCGTGCAAAGCCCCGCGCTGTCGTAGCCGCGGTACTCCATGCGCCGCAGGCCATCGACCAGCCGCTGCGCCACCTCGCCATGGCCGACAATGCCGATGATGCCGCACATGGTCTATCTGTCCTTGCCTCTTGTGTTTCGTCTCACGGCAGAAGTCGGACCAGGCCGACCCACCGCGAGGCTACAGGTCGACGCTCTCGAGGATCGAGAAGGCCGAGCTGCCCGCGCGACCAGTGTTGTTTGCCGCAATCGCACGCCGTGCAGCTTGGCACTAGATTGTCGATATGGTTGGTACCGCCCGGGAATGCGGCAGGACATGATCGAATGCATTGTCTATGCACATAGCGGCGACGTGCTTTTCGTTGTTCGTTTTGCCCGATCGGAGCGCCCGGGGGTATTCCCGCTCGGGCAAATTGCGCCCGGAACCGGGTCGGGGAGGGCCGGTCACCCCTTCTCCGCCGCCTTCTTGCGTTTCATCGCGTCGTGGAAGCGGTCGGCCCAGCCCGGCTTCACCAGCTGGTCGGCGCGCACCATGCGCAGTTCGCCATCGGCCACGTCGCGGCTCACCGCGCTGCCCGCGGCGACGATGGCGTCGGCGCCGATCCGCACCGGCGCGATCAGGGCGCTGTTCGAGCCGATGAAGGCGCCCCGGCCGATTTCGGTATGGTGCTTGAAATAGCCGTCGTAATTGCAGGTGATGGCGCCCGCGCCGATGTTGGCGCCGGCGCCTACCGTCGCATCGCCGACATAGCTGAGGTGATTGGCCTTGGCCCCCGCCCCCAGCGTCGCGTTCTTGATTTCGACGAAATTGCCCACCCGCACCCCGGCCGCGAGCACCGCGCCGGGCCGCAGCCGGGCGAACGGGCCAACCTCGACATCGTCGGCCAGCGTCGCGCCCTCGAGGTGCGAATAAGCGCGGATGGTGCAGCCATCGCCCACCGTGACGCCGGTGCCGAACGTCACGTGCGGCTCCACCACCACGTCGCGGCCCAGCTTGGTGTCGCAGCTGAAGAACACGGTCTCGGGCGCGCGCAAGGTAGCGCCTTCGGCCATCGCCTGCTCGCGCGCGTGCGCCTGCCAGAGCGCCTCGGCGGCGGCGAGTTCAGCGCGGCTGTTGATGCCGCCCACCTCGTCGGGATTGTCGGTGCGAATGGCGGCGCAGGCCTTGCCATCGGCAATGGCGATATTGACGATGTCGGGCAGGTAGTATTCGCCCTGCGTGTTGGCCTTGCCCACCCGGGCGAGCAACGCGAATAAGTCCGCCGCCCGTGCCGCCAGCAGGCCGGAATTGCACAGCCGGCAGGCGCGCTCCTCCTTGGTGGCGTCCTTGTACTCGACCATCCGGGCAATACGGCCCTCGGCATCGGCGATGATCCGGCCGTACTGCCGCGGATCAGCGGGCTCGGAAGCGAGCACCACGGCGCTGGGTGCATCGACCGCGTGCAGCCGCTCGAGCATCGCCCGCATGGTGGCGGGGCGCACGAAGGGCACGTCGCCGTAGAGCACCAAGACGTCGCCGGCGAAGTCCTTAAGCGCCGGTTCGGCTTGGCGCACCGCGTGACCGGTGCCCAGCTGCGGCTCCTGCAAGGCATAGGTGACCCGTCCGCCCAGCTGCGCCTCCAGCTGTTCGCGCAAGTCGCCCACCACCGCGATGGTGTGCGCCGGCGCCAGCTCGGCGAGCGAGGCGAGCAAGTGCTCGATCATCGGCCGGCCGGCGATCGGGTGCAGCACCTTGTGGCGCGCGCTCCGCATCCGCGTGCCCTTGCCGGCAGCGAGGATCACTGCGGCGAACTTGGGTGGCGGCTGGCTCATATCCGCCGGCCCATGCCATCAATCGGTTGCGGTTGCCATATGGCTCGGGGCATAGGCGCGGCCATGCGCGAGTTTCCCCCGGCCGACTTTCCGTTCGCCATCGTCGGCTTCGATCTCGACGGCACGCTGGTCGATTCCAACCTCGACCTCGCGCCGGCGGTGAACCACGCGCTCGGCTCGATCGGTCGTCCGCCAGTGCCCAAGGACAAGACCCGCAGCCTCATCGGCGGCGGCTCGGCGCTGATGCTGGAGCGCGCGCTCGACCTCACCGGCGGACCGCTGCCGCGAGAGGAGTTCGACGCGCTGTTCGCGGCGATGCTGGCGCATTACGAGAATCATATCGCCGACCACACCGTCCCCTACCCGGGCTGCCTCGAGGCGCTCGACGCGCTGGCCGCGAGGGGCGTGCAGCTGACGGTGGTGACCAACAAGAACGAGCATCCGGCGAGGCTGCTGCTGGGTCACCTCGGCATGACCGACCGGTTCGCCTCGATCCTGGGCGGCGATTCGCTCGGTCCCGGCCGCGCCAAGCCCCGGCGCGACATGATCGACGAGACCATCGTGCGCTGCGGCGGCACGGTAGGCGCGACGCGCTTCGCGATGGTCGGCGACAGCACCTACGATGTGGGCGCCGCGCGCAACGCGGGCGTGCCGGTGGTGGCGCTCAGCTTCGGCTATGCCGACGTGCCGGTGGACCAGCTGGGCGGCGACGTGCTGATCCACCATTATGCCGAGCTGGTAGGGGCATTGGAGGGGCTGTAGTCGCGGAACGGAGTGGCTGGCAGGCAAGACGCCGCCGGGAGGCAATCCGGGCCATAGCAATTATCCTCCCTGATCGAGCCCGCCGGCCACGTCGTGGCGAGCATCGAGAACGCGCCAGCCAGGCCCGATCGCGCGGGACGAATCGGCTTGGGCGCCATCAGCTGCGTTCGAAGCAGGCCCCAAGCCCCTCGCAATAGCTGCCGTCGGCCGGTGCTCCTGAGCGGGATTCGGCGTCTTCCAGCAGAAGCTGGCGGAGCCGTTGACGGTCCTGGTCCTTACGGATCAGCGTGTGGATGTAGTCGCTGCTCTGGTGCCAAAGCCGCGCCCGGCAATCTGTTCATCGACAAAGGTCTTCAGGGCGGCCGGGAGCGAGATGCTCATCGCACTTCTTGAGGAAGACTGGTTCGGGGCTAAGTTTCAGCTCTAGGTTCTGAACTCATAAAGCTTGCGAGTGGTTGCTTTGGCTGATTCAAGGATTCCGAAAGGAGCCTTGGCATGGCGCGATACGATCTGAGCGAGGTTGAGTGGCGGCTGATCGAGCCGTTGCTGCCGAACAAGCCGCGA
>JANNOJ010000098.1:0-7608 GCA_031399025.1 Erythrobacteraceae bacterium
GCCCGGCGCGCCCGGCGATCTGCGCCATTTCCGAAGTGGTCAGCCGGCGCTGGCGCTGGCCGTCGAACTTCGACAGACCGGCGAAAGCAACATGGTCGAGATCGAGGTTGAGCCCCATGCCGATCGCGTCGGTGGCGACGAGGTAATCGACCTCGCCCGACTGGAACATGGCGACCTGCCGGTTGCGCGTTTCCGGGCTCAGCGCACCCATGACCACTGCCGCCCCGCCGCGGAACCGGCGCAGCAGCTCGGCCACGGCATAGACCTGCTCGGCACTGAAGGCGACGATGGCGCTGCGCGGCGGGAGGCGGCTGAGCTTTCTGGGGCCGATATGGGTCAGAGTCGAAAACCGTGGGCGGCTGACCATCTCTACGCCTGGAATCAGCGCCTTTACGATCGGCTCGAGCGTCGCCGCGCCGAGCAGCATCGTCTCTTCGCGCCCGCGCAGATTGAGCAGCCGGTCGGTGAAGATATGCCCGCGCTCGCGGTCGGCGGCGAGCTGCGCTTCGTCGAGCGCGACGAAGGCGCGCTCATTGCTATCGCGCGGCATGGCCTCGACCGTGCAACACAGATAGCGCGCGCCGGGTGGCTCGATCCGTTCCTCACCCGTGATCAGAGCCACTGTCTTGTCGCCCTTGATCGCGCGCACCCGGTCGTAGACTTCCCGCGCCAGCAGCCGCAGTGGAAAGCCCATCGCGCCGCTCGAATGCGCGACCATGCGCTCGATCGCCAGATGCGTCTTGCCGGTGTTGGTGGGCCCGAGGACCGCCTTGATCGAACCGTCCTGCACTTGGGCCGAAATGGCATCGCGTTGGGCGCGGCACAACCGCGTGGCGGCGAAAACCAACGGCTTGCCGCTAGACCGAGTCGCTCCAGCCCGAATTAGGGTGGTCTTAACTTTAATCGGGCAGCAAAACCGGGCAGCACACCGCCGGGCGTATTGATCGCGCGCTAGAGGCCCTCGCGCGCAGTCGGGGATGGAGGGGTCGCGAATGTTCAAGGCCCAGGAGGAAGCGATTGCCGCGCCGCAGTTCGGCCGCGCCGCGCCCTCTGCTGCGCTGACTGCCCGCCAGTTCGCGTTCCCCTCGTTAGTTGAACGCCTGCACGCGCTCGATCTCGCACCGAATCTCGCGCAGAACATCGGCAGCCGCCGCTGGTTCAGGGGTCTTGCCACCATGATTGGGCTCGGTGCCGCCGCCGTCGCGTTCTGGCCCGGCATCGCGCCGGTCGCCGCCGCGCCCGCGGTTCGCCTTGACGCCAATGGCCGCGACGAGCTGCGTAGCCAGATGATCGCTCCGCTCGCGCTGGGCGCGGACAGCGGGCGGCACATGGCCGCCAATTCCTTCGTCAGGCCGCTGAGGGCTGCGCCCGAGCGGCCCGAGATCGCGCTGCTCGCGACGCTTACCCCCGGCGACGGGTTCGCCGGGATGCTCCGCCGCGCCGGATTGGGCCGCACCGACGTCGAGCGCGTTCTGGCACTGGTGGGCGGGGCGATCGATCCCGGCGAGCTGACTTCGGGTACGCAGGTTGATATCACCTTGGGTCGCCGCTCCGCTTCCGATCAGCCGCGTGCACTCGAATCGCTGTCCTTCCGGGCCCGTTTCGACCTCGCTTTGGCGGTGGAGCGCGACGATACCAGCGGCGCGCTGGCGCTGACCCGCACCCCGATCCGCGTCGACGAGACGCCATTGCGCATTCGCGGCGCGGTGGGGGCCAGTCTCTACCGATCGGCCCGCGCCGCGGGCGCGCCCGCAAGCGCGGTGCAATCCTATCTGCGCGCGCTCGGCCAGCAGGTCGATCTCGACGAGGGACTGCTGCCGACCGACACGTTCGACATCATCGTCCAGCACCGCCGCGCCGTGACCGGCGAGCGCGAGGCCGGCCAGCTGATCTATGCCGGGATCGACCGCGACGAGCGCCCCCGCGTCCAGCTCATGCGCTGGGGCAGCGAGTTCTATGAAGCGAGCGGCGTGGGCGAGCAGAAGAACGGCCTGGTCGCGCCCGTGCCGGGGCGGTTGACCTCGCATTTCGGAAGCCGCCGGCACCCGATTTTGGGGTATGTCCGGATGCATGCCGGCCTTGATTTCAAGGCCAGCTACGGCACCCCGATCGTGGCGGTCACCGACGGTCGCGTGTCGAGCGCGGGCCGGATGGGCAGCTGCGGCAATGCGGTGCGGCTCGATCACGGCGGGGCGCTCCAGACCCGCTATTGCCACATGAGCCAGATCGCGGTGCGCGGCGGCCAGACCGTGCGGCGTGGGCAGGTGATCGGCTATGTCGGCTCGACCGGGCTTTCGACCGGCCCGCACCTCCATTACGAGATGTATCGCGGCGGACGGCCGGTAAATCCCGCCAACGTTAGCTTCGTCACCCGGGCGCAGCTGTCCGGCAACGATCTGCGCCGCTTTCGCGAGTCCTTGGCGGTGCTGAAGGATGTGGCGCCTGGCGCGGCGTTGAGCCACCTCACGCCGACTGCGGCCGAGCGTGAGCAGGAGCCGGCGAAGCGCGAAATCGACCGTCTGGAACAGGCCCGAACACTGGGGTGAACAACGCCGAACGTATCGCGTTTGCGCCCGAACATTCTTTACGGCATCACGCGCGCCATGAGCCTTGCCGCCTATCCCAATCTGCGCCTGCGTCGCACCCGCGTCTCCACCTGGAGCCGCGCACTGCACCGCGAGACGCAGCTCACGCCCGCCGACCTGATCTGGCCGCTGTTCGTCACCGAGGGCAGCGAGGTCGATGAGCCGATAAAGAGCCTGCCCGGCGTGTCGCGCTGGTCGGTGGACGGGATCGCGGCGCGGGCCAGGGAAGCGGTGGCGCTCGGCATCCCCTGCGTCGCGCTGTTTCCCAACACCCAGCCCGATCGCCGCAGCGACGATGGAGCCGAGGCGTTCAATCCCGACAATCTGATGTGCCGCGCGATCAAGGCGGTGCGCGACGCCTGCGGCGGCGACATCGGCATTCTCACCGACGTCGCGCTCGATCCCTACACCAGCCACGGCCAGGACGGGCTGGTTGACGAGGACGGGTATGTGACCAATGACGATACCGTGGCGGTGCTGGTCGATCAGGCGCTCAACCAGGCGGCGGCGGGCGCGGATATCGTCGCCCCCAGCGACATGATGGACGGGCGCGTGCGCGCGATCCGGATGGCGCTGGAGAAGAACGGTCATCCCAATGTCCAGATCATGGCCTACGCCGCCAAATACGCCTCGGCCTTCTACGGCCCCTTCCGCGACGCGGTGGGCAGCGGCGGGCTGCTCAAGGGCGACAAGAAAAGCTATCAGATGGACCCCGCCAATGCCAAGGAGGCGCTTCGCGAGGTGGCGCTCGATATCGCGGAGGGAGCCGACAGCGTGATGGTCAAGCCGGGCCTCGCCTATCTCGACATCGTGCGCCGCGTGAAGGAGCGCTTCGAAGTGCCGGTGTTCGCCTACCAAGTGAGCGGCGAATATGCGCTGATCGAGGCCGGGGCGGCGGCGGGGGTGGCGGATCGCGACGCGCTGGTGATGGAGACGCTGACTGCCTTCAAGCGTGCCGGGTGCACCGGGGTGCTGACCTATCACGCGCCGCTCGCTGCCAGACTTCTCAATGGCTGAGTTCCGGCTCGAAACCGAGCGGCTGATCCTACGCGATTGGCGCGCGGAAGATTGGCCGGAATTCTTCCGCGTCACCAACACGCCCGCGGTGATGCGGTGGCTCGGTGGCGTGCTCGATGCCGAGGGCGAGGCCGCACAGCGCGCCCGGGTGGAGGCCAGCCATGCCGCCAACGGGTTCTGCTTCTGGGCGGTGGAGCGCAAGGAAGACGGCGCGCTGCTCGGCTTCTGCGGCTTGAAGCGCGCCGATGCGCCAGGTTCGACCGTCACCGGCGAGGTCGAGGCGGGTTGGCGGTTCCGCGAGGACGCCTGGGGGCGCGGCTATGCCAAGGAAGCGGCCATCGCCACCCTCACTGCCGCGTTCGACCGCTTTGGCGCCGAGCAAGTTGTTGCGCTCACGGTCGAGGGCAACAGCGGGAGTTGGGGGCTGATGGAGCGGCTCGGAATGCAGCGCCGCGCGGAGCTCGACTATGACGATCCACGCTATGGGCCACCGTGGCGGCGCAGCATCGTCTATTCGATTGCTCGCTACGCCTGGGCCAACCGCGATGGGTGATATCATCGCCGAGACCGAGCGGTTGATTCTGCGCACCATCGAGGACGGCGATGCGGCGTTGCAGCACCGGCTGCTCAACACCCCAACGGTCATGGCGCGGCTCGGTGGCGTGAAGGAGTTGCACGAGATCGAGGCCAAGCACGCCAAGTCACGTGCAACCCATGCGCAGGAGGGTTTCAGCTTCCTGATGATGATCGAGAAAGCGACCGGCGAGCTGGTCGGGCATTGCGGGATCAAGCGCGTCGACAATGCCTTGGCGCATAACCAGGGCGATCACGAGATCGGCTGGCTGGTGCGTGAGGATCGGTGGCGGCGGGGCTATGCCGAGGAAGCGATGCGCGCGGTGCTGGACTGGGCATTCGGCCGCGTTGGCGCGCCGCATGTCGTCGCGCTGACTAGCGAGCTCAATGTGCCGAGCTGGAAGCTGATGGAAAAGCTCGGGATGCGCCGCCGCACTGACCTCGATTTCGACGATCCGGCCTATCCGCCGGAGGACCGCAACACCATCCTTTACAGCCTCGACCGCGACGCGTGGATGCAGCAACGGTGACGGCGCGCCGCCGCGGCCTGTTCGTCGCCACCATTCTCGCGGGCAGCTTCCTTTTGTTCCTGGTCCAGCCGCTGGTCGCACGGATGGTGCTGCCGCGCCTGGGCGGTGCCCCGGCGGTATGGAACAGCGCGATGCTGGTCTATCAGGCGCTGCTGCTGGGCGGCTACGCCTATGCCCACGCCTTGGGGCGATTGCCGCTGCGGCGGCAGGCGATAGTACATCTGGCCCTGCTTGCGCTGAGTGCGCTGACGCTGCCGATCGCGCTTGCCGATCTGCCGCCGCCAGCCGCCGGGTGGGAGCCGCTGTGGGTACCGCTGCTGTTTCTGCTGACCATCGGCCCGGTTTTCTTCGTCGTTTCGGCCCAGGCCCCCCTGATCCAGCGCTGGTATGCCGCCGATCCTGCGGCGGGCGATCCCTACTGGCTCTATGCCGCGTCCAATCTTGGCAGCTTCGCGGGCCTGATCGCCTATCCGCTGCTGCTCGAGCCGAATTTGCCTGTCGCGCAGCAAAGCTGGGGCTGGAGCGCGGGCTATCTGCTGCTGATCGGGCTGGTGGCGCTCGCCGCCGTGGCGCGCTGGAATGCGCCGCGCGCTGCGACGCCGGTGTTGGTGGCGGAGGGCGAACGGATCGGCTGGCGGCGCATTGTGCTGTGGCTGGCGCTGGCGGCGGTGCCCTCGGGGCTGATGCTGTCGACCACGACGCATCTCACCACCGACATCGTGGCCATGCCGCTGTTGTGGGTGATCCCGCTCGGACTTTACCTGCTGAGCTTCGTGGTCGCCTTCAACCCGCGCAGCCGGGTGGGCCAGGTCAGCACGCGAATCGCTCCGCTGGTGGTGTTCCTGGCCGGCGGGATGGCGATGCTCAGCCGGGGGACAGATGCGGTCTCGACCGGGCTGGCGGGGCTGATCCTGCTGTTCGTTGCCGCCGTCGCGCTTCACCGGCGGCTTTACGACGATCGGCCCGAGCCTGCGCGGCTGACGCTGTTCTATCTGGTGATGAGCGCAGGCGGCGCGCTGGGCGGACTGTTTACCGCCCTGATCGCGCCGGTGGTGTTCGACTGGGTCTGGGAGCACCCGCTGCTGATCCTCGCGGCGGCGGCGCTGCTCCCTACCACCGCGTGGTTCGACTGGATCGGGCGGTTTGGCATCGCGCCCGCCTATCGCCGAGCTGCGGTGCTCAGTGTGCTGCTCGCCATCTTCGTGCTGTGCGGCTTTCTCTACCAGCTGGTGGCGGACAAGAACGTGCTCGCCGTGGTCGCGCTGATGATGGTGATTTCTCTGCTCGGCGTGCTGCTGTTCCGTCACCGCGTTGCCTATGTTGTCGCGCTGCTGGCCCTGCTGCTGGGGCGCGGCGGTTACGAGACCGTCCAGACATCGTTCGAAGGGGCGCGTCAGCGCAGTTTCTTCGGCATCTACGTCGTCCGCGACGCGGAGATGGACGGGCTCAGGGGGCTGACGCACGGCACCACGCTGCACGGTCTGCAATTCAACGATCGCGCGCGCGAGTTGCAGCCCACCAGCTATTACGTCCGTAGTTCGGGTGTGGGCATGGCGCTAGCCAACAGTAATCGGATCGCCGGGCCGGGCGCACGGGTGGGAGTGGTGGGACTCGGTGTCGGCACCCTGGCCTGTTACCGCCAGCCGGACGAGCGCTACGCCTTTTTCGAGATCGACCCGGCGGTCGCCCGTTATTCGCAAGATGGGCCCTTCACCTTCATCCGCAAATGCGCGCCTGCCGCCAGGCTTTATTTCGGCGACGCGCGGCTGGAGCTGGCCAAACTGCCGCCGGGCGGGTTCGACATCCTAGTCATCGACGCCTTCAGTTCGGATGCGATCCCGCTTCATTTGATGACCCGCGAAGCATTTGCGATCTACCGCCGCGCAATGGCGGCCGATGGCCTGTTGATGGTGCATATATCGAACCGCTACATCGATCTGCGGCCGATGATTTCCGGTCTCGCCGCCGCGACGGGAATGCAGGCGCGGCTGCGTGAGGATTTCGTGCCGGCGGGTCCCGGCGCTTCGGCCTCGGTATGGGTGGCGCTGTCCGCCGATCCGGCGGTACTGGCGCGGCTGGAGTCGGGCGGCGGGCCCGGCCTGTGGCAACCGCTGCCGCCAGCGCCGGACCATGTCTGGAGCGATGACTTCGCGTCGATCATGCCCTATCTGCGCTGGGACAAGGTGACGGGGCTGCTGCCATGACCACCACGCGCCCCGGCGTTCGCCTGATCGCGATCCACGGCAAGAGCCCGCAGATCGCCGAGAGCGCGTTTATCGCGCCCGGCTGCACGATCATTGGCGATGTCACGATCGGCCCGGACAGCTCCATCTGGTACAATTGCGTGCTCCGCGCCGATGTCAGCCGCATAGTGATCGGTGCGCGGACCAATGTGCAGGACGGCAGCGTGCTGCACTGCGATCCGCCGCGCCCGGGAGATCCCGATGGTTGGCCGCTGATCATCGGCGACGATGTGCTGATCGGCCACATGGCGATGGTTCACGGCTGCACCATCCACGATCGCGGCTTCGTGGGCCTCGGCGCGACAAGGGATGGTTCGTGCCGGCCACTTGAGCCAGAAAAGTCGCACCAGTACCATCAGCGCGCGCGACGGAGACTCCGGGCCCTTCGTCTTCACGGCCAACGTACGCAATCCACTGACCATCTGGAGACCACCGCGCACCCGATGCGGCTTCCTTGTCGCTGCCGAGCCGGATGGATTTGCCGGTGCCCACGTTCATGATCCAGACTTGGGAATAGGGGCGGCGCGGGCGATCGCTATGCTGAATGCTGTAGGCGATCCGAGATGCATCTGGCGAGGTCTCGACGTCGCCAACCGCGCGCAACTTGTACAGGTCACTGCTCTGTAACCCGCCTCCAACCGCGCCTGCGGCTGGATGCCC
>JANNOJ010000003.1:0-72232 GCA_031399025.1 Erythrobacteraceae bacterium
TGTGACCGGGGGCGCCGGATTCCTCGGCTCGCACCTTTGCGACCGCCTCGTCGCTCGCGGCGAGGATGTGCTGTGCGTCGATAATTATTTCACGGGTAGCAAGCGCAATGTCGCTCACCTGTTCGGCAACCCGAACTTCGAATTGATGCGACATGACGTGACATTCCCGCTGTATGTCGAGGTCGATCGCATCTTCAATCTCGCGTGTCCGGCAAGCCCGGTCCACTATCAGCACGATCCGGTGCAGACGACCAAGACCAGCGTGGTGGGCACGATCAACATGCTGGGCCTCGCCAAGCGGCTCAAATGCAGGATCTTCCACGCCTCCACCAGCGAGGTCTATGGCGACCCGACGCTGCACCCGCAGCCCGAGACCTATTGGGGCCACGTCAACCCGATCGGCCCGCGCTCGTGCTACGACGAGGGCAAGCGCTGTGCCGAGACGCTGTTCTTCGACTATCATCGCCAGCACGGCATCGAGATCAAGATCGTGCGGATCTTCAACACCTACGGCCCGCGGATGCATCCGGCCGACGGGCGGGTGGTCTCCAACTTCATCGTCCAGGCGCTCGCCGGCCAGCCGATCACCATTTACGGCGACGGCAGCCAGACCCGCTCGTTCTGCTATGTCGACGACCTCATCGAAGGCTGGCTGCGGTTCATGGCCACGCCCGGCGATTTCACCGGCCCGGTGAACATCGGCAATCCGAACGAATTCACCATCCTGGAGCTGGCCGAGGCGGTCATCGAGCTGATCGGCTCGTCCTCGCAGATCGAATTCCGGCCGCTGCCGCAGGACGATCCGCGCCAACGCCAGCCCGACATCTCGCTCGCCCGGTCCAGGCTCGGGTGGGAGCCGCACGTGCAGCTGCGCGAGGGGTTGCAGCGCACGATCGCCTATTTCCGCGACAACGCGGAGAACGTAGCGGCGCTCCAGCCGGTATCCTGAGGATCCCGGCGACCAGACGGGCTACATGGGGGCCCTCTTGTCAGGACCTGCCTGAGCCCAGCACTGCTTGGGCGGAGGTGTGATTTGGGGAGTTCCTAGAAACGATGGCGGTGATCGCATCGGCGACCGGGTGGTCATGATCGTCGACCCGCACGCCGCCTGGCATCCGCTTGCAACCCTTGGTTGCCTCTGATCACCCGGACGGGGTGGCATGGGCATCACTGGATCATGTGCAACGCCCGATCCGCTTTGCCCCATCAGTAGTGAAGTGGGTCGTGTAGGACCAGATCCTCGACTTACGGGACCATCGAGACCAGGCCGCTACCGACGTGAACGTGGTTGCGTCAGGCGGTGTCACCCTTATAGTCATACAATTAGGCGGCCGAGAGGCGTCGGCAAGGGGGACGAGCGGTGGCGCAACCGGCATTAAACACGAATGAGCCCGGAGCCACTGGCGGTGGCAGCGAAGCCTACCGCATGACCCTAGCACTGCTGGCCACATTGTTTTTCATGTGGGGCTTTATTACCGTCATCAACAACACTCTGCTACCGCATCTACGCTCCGTTTTCGACCTCAACTATACTCAGACGACACTGATAGAATCCGTCTGGTTCATCGCCTATTTCTTCGCTTCGATCCCGTCGGCCCGGTTGATCGCGCGGATCGGATATCAGAAGTCGATGGTTGTCGGGCTGCTGGCGATGGCCGCGGGCGCGCTGATGATGATCGCGGCATCCGCTATTCCCTCTTACGGCGTGGTGCTCGTTGCGCTGTTTGTCATCGCTTCGGGCATCACGTTGCTGCAGGTGGCCGCCAACCCCTATGTCGCCACCGTCGGCCCGCCCGAGACCTCGTCCTCGAGGCTCAACCTGGTGCAGGCCTTCAACTCGATGGGAACGACACTGGCGCCGTTGTTTGGCGGCTATCTCATCCTCGGCCGAAGTGCCTCGGGCACTGCCCAAGGCGGTGCGGCCACGCTGACGCAGGCCGAGCGGCTGGCCGATGCGCAATCGGTGCAGCTGCCCTATCTGATCGTGGCGCTGGTGCTCGCCGCGCTCGCGCTGGTGATCTGGCGCTACCGGTTCCCCAAGATCGAAGCGGAGCGAAACCCGGCGCCCACCGATATGACGACGCTCCGCGCGCTCGCCCGGCATCGCAATCTGGTGTTTGGTGTCCCGGCGATCTTCATCTATCTGATCGCGGAAATCGGCGTCAGCAACCTCTTCATCAACTTCGTTTCGTCACCTGAAATCGCCGACATCAGCCAGGAAAGTGCGGCCAACTACTTGTTTCTGCTGTGGGGCGGGATGATGGTCGGGCGGTTCGTCGGCAGCGTGCTCATGCGGTCGATCGCCGCCGAAACCGTGCTGGCGGTGGCGAGCGTCGCGGCGGGCATGGTCATGCTCATCACGACCTTCACCACCGGATCACTGGCGATGTGGACACTCATTTCGGTCGGGCTCTTCCATTCAATCATGTTCCCAACAATTTTCACGCTCGGTATCAGAGGCCTTGGACGCCTCACCGAGGCTGGCGCTGGCCTGCTGGTGATGGCCATCGCGGGCGGTGCATTGGTGATCGTTCAAGGGTGGATGGCCGACGTGTACGGTCTGCAAATGTCGTTTCTTCTCACCGCCGCATGTGAGATTTACATTTTGTTCTATGCGCTGTGGGGCGCGAAACCGATCGTCCGGCCGCAATATGGCAGCGCGTGAAGCATCAGGTCCCAGGAGAAGGCCCTTGCTGCAGCGCACCAAGACGGTTGCGCGGGCTTCCATCAAACATTGGCTCAGGCACGAACCTTCCTGAAAAGTGCGTGAGGTGCGGCGCTTAACTCAAAGGGCGGTGCCTCAGCCGCATTGTGCGCGGTGCAGCAGCTTCTGATCGGCAAGGACGAGCGCCAGCATCGCTGCCACCACCGGCGTGCCGCGGATGCCGACGCACGGATCGTGGCGGCCGCGGGTAGCGACCTCGGCCGCCTCGCCCGTGCTGGTGACGGTCAGGCGCGGGGTGAGGATCGAGCTGGTCGGCTTGAACGCCACGCGCACCACCACCGGTTGTCCGGTGGCGATCCCGCCGGCGATGCCACCCGCGTGATTGGCGAGGAATTCGGGTCCGCCATCGTTTCCCGGCCGCATCTGGTCGGCATTGTCTTCGCCCGAAAGCCGCGCGGCGGCGAAGCCATCGCCGATCTCCACCCCCTTGACCGCGTTGATGCCCATCATCGCCGCGGCAAGGTCGGCGTCGAGCTTGGCGTAGATCGGCGCGCCCCAGCCCGACGGCACCCCGGTCGCCACGCATTCGACCACCGCGCCCAGCGACGAGCCCGCCAGCCGCGCCTGGTCCACCAGCACCGCCCAGCGCGCCGCGGCAGCGGGGTCGGGGCAGAAGAACGGGTTGCGGTCGATCTCGTCCGCGTCGAAGGCGGCCGGGTCGATCGCATCGCCGCCGATCTCGCGGACGAAAGCGGTGATTGTGACCTCGGGGATGATCAGCCGCGCCACCGCGCCCGCCGCCACCCGCGCCGCGGTCTCGCGGGCCGAGGAGCGCCCGCCGCCGCGATGGTCGCGGATGCCGTACTTGGCATCGTAGGCGTAGTCGGCGTGGCCCGGGCGATAGGTCCGGGCGATCTCGCCGTAATCCTTCGAGCGCTGGTCGGTGTTCTCGATCAGCAGGCTGATCGGCGTGCCTGTTGTACGACCGTCAAACACCCCCGACAGGATGCGCACCTGGTCCGCCTCCTGCCGCTGGGTGGTGAACTTGGACTGCCCGGGCCGGCGCGCGTCGAGGAACGGCTGGATCGCCGCCTCGTCCAGCGCCAGCCCCGGCGGGCAGCCGTCCACCACCGCGCCCAGCGCCGGGCCGTGGCTTTCGCCCCAGGTGGTGAACCGCAGCACGCGGCCGAAGGTGTTGACGCTCATGCGCCCGGCTGTTGGCGGAAACGGGGGAGAGTGTCCACAAGCCGCTGGACCGTGCTCGCGCACCGGCGCAGGAACAAACGATGATCGCCAAGCTGACGGGTGTGCTCGACGAAACCGGCGTCGACTGGGCGGTGCTCGACGTGGGCGGCGTCGGCTACCTCGTCCACTGCTCGGCGCGCACGCTGGCGGCGCTGGGCGCGGCGGGCGAGGCCTGCACCGTCTTCACCGACCTGCAGGTGAGCGAGAACGACCTGCGCCTGCTGGGCTTCGCGGTGGCCGGCGAGCGCGACTGGTTTCGCCTCCTCACCGGCGTGCAGGGCGTAGGGAGCAAGGTGGCGCTCGCCATCCTCTCCGCGCTCTCTCCCGGCGAATTGCGCGACGCCTGTGCCGCCGGTGATGCGGCGCAGGTCGCGCGGGCACAGGGCGTGGGACCCAAGCTGGCGGCGCGGATCGTCAACGAATTGCGCGACAAGGCCGGCGCGCTGCCGGGCGGCGGGATGGCGGCGGTCGCGATGCCGGTGGGCGGGGCAAGCGCGGATGCGGTGAGCGCGCTGCAGAACCTGGGCTTCAAGCCCGCCATCGCTGCCGCCGCCGTCGCCCGAGCGCAGGCGGAACTGGGCGAGGATGTAGCCGAAGGCGAGCTGATCCGCGTGGCGCTGAAGAAGGCGGCGGGCTAGGGGTTGCGGTGAAAGGATTCCGATCATGCAGGTCACAGCCGTGCTGACGCCGGCCGAGGAGGGCGGGTTCGTCGCCTACAACCCCGACACCGGCACCACCACCCAGGGCGACACGCTCGAAGAGGCGCTGGCCAACCTGCGCGAGGCCGTGGAGCTTTACCTCGAGGAATTTCCCATGCCGCTGCGCGGATCGCCGCTGGTGACGACCATCACCATCCGCGAAGATGCCTAGACTGCCGGTCCTGTCCGGCGCGCAGGTCATCGCGGCGCTGGAACGGCTCGGGTTCGAACGGATGCGCCAGCGAGGCAGCCATGTCGTGATGCGCAAGGGCGGGGCGGGAACCGTTGTGCCGCTCCACCGCGAGGTGAAGGTCGGCACGCTGAACGGTATCCTGCGGCAGGCGCAGGTTTCCCCCGAGGCCTTCCTTGCGGCGCTCGGATGAGCGTGGCCGACCTTCCCCTCTCCCCCGCCCGTCAACCCGAAGATCCCGACGCGGCGTTGCGCCCGAAAACCCTCGCCGAATTCGTCGGCCAGGAAGCCGCGCGCGACAATCTTCGGGTGTTCATCGAGGCCGCCCGCAGCCGCGCCGAAGCCATGGACCACGTCCTGTTCTTCGGCCCGCCCGGCCTGGGCAAGACGACGCTGGCGCAGATCGTCGCGCGCGAACTCGGTGTGGGGTTTCGCGCCACCAGCGGCCCGGTGATCGCCAAGTCGGGCGACCTCGCGGCGCTGCTGACCAACCTCGAACCCCACGACGTGCTGTTCATCGACGAGATCCACCGGCTCAATCCGGTGGTGGAGGAGATCCTCTACCCGGCGATGGAGGACCGCGCGCTCGATCTCATCATCGGCGAGGGGCCGAGCGCGCGCAGCGTGCGGATCGACCTGCCGCCCTTCACCCTGATCGGCGCCACCACCCGCCAGGGCCTGCTCACCACGCCGCTGCGCGACCGTTTCGGCATCCCCGTGCGCCTCGTGTTCTACACCGAGGCCGAGCTGACCCGCGTCGTCGCCCGCGGCGCCCGCCTGCTGGCCATGGCGATCGACCCCGAAGGCGCGCGCGAGATCGCGCGGCGCTCGCGGGGCACGCCGCGCGTGGCCGGGCGGCTGCTGCGCCGGGTGCGCGACTTCGCCCATGTCGCGGGGAGCGCCACCGTCACCGCGGCCGCCGCCGATGCCGCGCTCACCCGGCTGGAGATCGACCAGCTCGGCCTCGATGCGATGGACCGGCGCTACCTCACGATGATCGCCGACATCTACCGCGGCGGCCCGGTGGGCGTGGAGACGCTCGCCGCCGGCCTGGCCGAACCGCGCGACACGGTGGAGGAGGTGATCGAGCCCTACCTGATCCAGCTCGGCCTCATCGCCCGCACCGCCCGCGGCCGCTGCCTCAACGAGGGCGGCTGGCGGCACCTCGGCCTCGTACCGCCGAGCGGTGGGCAAGGCGGCCTGTTCGACGCCGGCGAATAGCTGCGCCTCAGCGCAGCGCCAGGCTCCAGGCCTCCTGCCGGTACCATTGGGTGATGACGTATTTGCTCCCCGCCGTCACCGGCGTCCCCGCGTGCAGCGTGGCGGGATTGGGGTGCCCGTCGCGGTCCATGTTGTTCCAGGTGACGAGCGTGCCCGGGGCGGGCGCCACCGCCAGCCCCAGCGCCGGAAAGTCGGTCGCGCCGCCGCCTTCGGGCCGGTTGAGATAGACCATCGCGGTCCACGAGCGCTGCCCGCCGCGGCGTTTCTCCTGCGCCCAGTAGGGCTCGCTGATGGTGAAGTAGTCGTAGTGATGCTTGAACTGCTGGCCCGCCCGGTAGCGCTGGCCCTGCGTCACTTCGGCGAAGCGGTGGTCGAGGCCGAGCAGCCCGTCGATCCGCGCCTCCAGCTCGCGCGTCTCGGGCTCGTCGCGGTCGAAATAGTGCGTGGAGCTGGTGCGGAAGCCGTCGATTTCGGTGCCCGCGAACAGCGGCGAGGGGCCGATCCGCCGGTCGATCAGCCGCACCAGCCGCTTGCATTCGCGCGCCGAAAGGAAGCCCGCCACCACGAACAGGTCGGCCTTGCCGCCGCCCCGGTCCTGCGCGCGGGGATCGGCCGCGAGCCGCCCGCGCACCTGCGCGCCGACCCGGGCGAGGATCGCCGGATCGGCCTGCGGGTCGAACGCCGGGAGGCCCGGGCGCGGTGGGGAGGACAGGCTCACCATGCGCGCAGCCTAGCGCACCGACCGGCCGGGCTGAACCCCCGCTGCGTCAGGCCGCCAGCTTGCGCAGGACGTACTGCAGGATGCCGCCGTTGCGGAAATATTCCATCTCGTTGGCGGTATCGATCCGGCACTTGGCGGTGAAGCTGAAGCGCGTGCCGTCGGCGCGGGCCACGTTCACCGTCACATCCTGGCCCGGCGTCAGCGTGGCGAGGCCGCGGATGGTGAAGGCGTCCTCGCCCGTCAGCTCGAACGCCTTGCGCCCTTCGCGCTCGCGGAACTGCAGCGGCAGCACGCCCATGCCGATGAGGTTGGAGCGGTGGATGCGCTCGTAGCTCTCGGTGATCACCACCCGCACGCCCAAGAGGGTGGTGCCCTTGGCGGCCCAGTCGCGCGACGAGCCGGTGCCGTATTCCTTGCCCGCGATCACCACCAGCGGCGTGCCGTCGGCCTTGTGCTTCATAGCGGCGTCGTAGATCGGCATCGCCTTGCCCCGGTAGGCGGTGATCCCGCCCTCGATGCCGGGCACCATCTCGTTCCTGATGCGGATGTTGGCGAAGGTGCCGCGCATCATCACCTCGTGGTTGCCGCGCCGCGAGCCGTAGGAGTTGAAGTCCGCCTTCGCCACCTTGTGCGCCTTGAGGTAGGCGCCCGCCGGGCTGTCCTCCTTGATCGAGCCGGCCGGCGAGATGTGGTCGGTGGTGACCGAGTCGCCCAGGATCGCCAGCGGCCGCGCGCCGACGATGTCGGAGAGGGCGGCGGGCGCCATGCCCATGCCGTCGAAATAAGGCGGGTTGGCGATGTAGGTGCTCTCGGCGTTCCAGTTGTAGGTGTCCGAACCCGCCACGTCGATCTTCTGCCAGTGCTCGTCGCCCTTGTAGACGTCGCCGTAGCGGGCGAGGAACATGGAGCGGTCGATGCTCGAGGCGCGCAGTTCGGCGATCTCGTGGCTGGTGGGCCACAGGTCGGCCAGCATCACGTCGCGGCCCTGCTGGTCCTGGCCGATCGGCGTGTTGACGATGTCCTGGGTCACCGTGCCCTTCAGCGCATAGGCCACCACCAGCGGCGGCGAGGCGAGGAAATTGGCGCGCACGTCGGGCGAGATGCGGCCCTCGAAGTTGCGATTGCCCGAGAGCACGGATGCGGCGACCAGGTCGTTGGCGTTGATCGCGGCCGAGATCGGCGCGGCGAGCGGCCCGGAATTGCCGATGCAGGTGGTGCAGCCATAGCCGACGAGGTCGAAGCCCATCGCGTTCAGGTCGTCCTGCAGGCCGGCCTTGACGAGATAATCGGTCACCACCTGCGAGCCGGGGGCGAGGCTGGTCTTGACCCACGGCTTGGGCTTGAGGCCGCGTGCGCGCGCCTTGCGGGCGACCAGGCCCGCGGCGATCAGCACGTCGGGATTGGAGGTGTTGGTGCAGCTGGTGATGGCGGCGATCACCACGTCGCCATCGCCGAGGTCGTGGGTTGCGCCGGCCACCGGCACGCGGCAGGGCTGGGCGCGGTGGTAATGCTCGGCGAGATCGGCATTGAACAATTCGTCGACGTCGCCCAGCGCCACCCGGTCCTGCGGCCGCTTGGGGCCGGCGAGGGAAGGCACCACCGAACTCATCTCGAGCCGCAGCATGCTCGAGAAGATCGGCTCGTGGGCGGGGTCGAACCACATGCCCTGCTTGCGGCAATAGGCTTCCACCAGCGCGATCTGCGCCTCGCTGCGGCCGGTCAGGCGCAGGTATTCGAGGGTCTTGTCGTCGATCGCGAAGATGCCGCAGGTGGCGCCGTATTCGGGTGCCATGTTGGCGATGGTGGCGCGGTCGGCCAGGCTCAGGTTCGAGACGCCGGGGCCGTAGAATTCCACGAACCGCCCGACCACGCCGTGGGCGCGCAGCATCTGGGTGCAGGTGAGCACCAGGTCGGTGGCGGTGACGCCCTCGGCCAGCGCGCCATCGAGCCGGAAGCCGACCACCTCGGGGATCAGCATCGAGACCGGCTGGCCGAGCATCGCCGCCTCGGCCTCGATCCCGCCCACACCCCAGCCGAGCACGCCCAGGCCGTTGATCATGGTGGTGTGGCTGTCGGTGCCGACGCACGTGTCGGGATAGGCGACCAGCGCGCCGTCCTGGTCCTGGCTGGTCCACACCCCTTGGGCGATGTGCTCCAGGTTCACCTGGTGGCAGATGCCGGTGCCCGGCGGCACCGCCTTGAAGTTGTCGAGGCTCTTCGAGCCCCACTTGAGGAAGTCGTAGCGCTCGTAATTGCGCTCGTATTCGAGCGCCACGTTGTTCTCGAACGCCTTGGGATGGCCAAACTCGTCGACCATCACCGAGTGGTCGATCACCAGGTGGACCGGCACCAGCGGGTTGATCTTGCGGGTGTCGCCGCCGAGCCGGGCGATCGCATCGCGCATCGCGGCCAGGTCCACCACGCAGGGCACGCCGGTGAAATCCTGCATCAGCACCCGCGCGGGGCGGTACTGGATCTCGTTGCCGGTGACCGGGTTCTTCAGCCAGTCCGCCAGGGCCTGGACATGCTCCTCGCCCACGGTGAAGCCGCCATCCTCGAAGCGCAGCAGGTTCTCGAGCAGCACCTTCAGCGAGAACGGCAGCCGCGATACGTCGCCGATCCGCGCTCCCGCCTTGTCGAGCGAATAATAGGCGTAGGTGGTGCCGCCCACCTCCAGCTGGTCGCGCGTGTTCAGCGAATTGTTGCCGACCTGGGTCATGGTTCTGGATGGTCCCCCTGGAATGCGGTGGCGATGGCCATGATGATTGCGCTTGCGTTGGATGTGGCGAGGCGGTTCTTGCACCCTGGCGCAGCTTGCGGGCGCCGGCGGGCGGGCCGCTTGCGAGGGCGCTTGCGCGTTCGGCCGCGCGAGGTCAAGCCGGTTGGCGGGCGCCGGCAGGCGGCACGCGCTCAGCCGCGCGGCCGACGGATTGTGACGGCTTGTCGCCAATGTTAACGGAGCGGCCATGGCATTGGACCCGAGCGGGCTGGGTGGCGAGCCGCCGCGGCGGCGCCCGCCGCTCTACGTCATCCCGATGGGCATCGCCCTGGTGCTCGCCGCCTTCCTTGGCGCGGCGGTCGGCCTGGTCTGGCAGAGTTCGGGCCTGGGTGAGGAGCCGGTGGAGCGCTCGGCGCAGTCGTCGGCCGGAGCCGGCGATGGCGCTCGGGGCGCAGACTAGGCGCGGCCCGCCTCAGGCGGCGGTCTGCTCTGGGCGGTCGCGCAGACGCCCGCGCGGGGCGGCAAGCCAGCATCCCAGCACGATCAGCGCCGCGCCCGCGAGCACCGCGGGGCGCACGCCTTCGGCAAAGAACAGCCAGCCGAACAGCACCGCCCAGACAAAGCCGGTATATTCGAGCGGCACCAGCGCCTGCGCCTCGGCCCGGGCATAGGCCCAGGCGAACAGCAGCGCGCCGGCCAGCGACAGTGCGCCCGAGCCGGCGATGAACCACCACGCGTTGCGCCCGGGCCATTCGAGCAGCCATGGCGCGCCGGCGAGCAGGATCAGCGCGATCATCAGGTTCTGCCAGGTCGCCACCTCAATCGGCTCGGCGAGCTGTGCCTGCTGGCGCTGGAGGATAAGGTTCCAGGCATAGAGCACCGCCGAACCGAGGATCGCGGCGATGCCCAAGGTGGCCTGAGGATGGGCACCGCCAGCCCCGCCGCCGCTGGTGAGCGCGATCAGGACCACCCCGGCAAGCCCCATGAGCGAAGCCAGGATCGCCCGGCCCGCGATCCGTTCGCCCAGCAGCCAGGCGGCGAGCACCAGCGCGACGATCGGCGCGACGAACGAGAGCGCCAGCGCTTCGGCCAGCGGCAGCCGAGCGAGGCCCCAGAAAAAGGTGAAGCCCATCGCCGTCATCACCACCCCCCGCCTGACGTGCAGCCGACGCAGTGCCGGCGCGGTCGGGCCGGTGCGCACCGCCAGCCACACCGGGCCGATGACCGCGGTGTTGATGACGCTGCGCAGCAGGAGCGCGCTGAAGGTGCCCACCGCGAGCGCGGCATGCTTCATCAGCACGTCCATCAGCGAGAGCAGCGCGATGGCCAGCAGCGCGGCCGCGTAAGGCATCAGGTGGTGGTGCTCGCGCGGCATCGAGGGTTCACTCCGGTGGACAATTAACCCGCCAGTCACCCGTCCTGCTTGATAGAGGGGGCAACACGATTAGATCTGGCGCGCCTTACCGGCAGCCCATGGAACACGGGAAGTAACGATGCGGACCACGCGGCAGATTTTCTCGGGCGCCGGCGCCGTCGCGCTGGCATTGGCGTCCTCGCTCGCGGCGCAGGAGCCCGCCGCGCCGGCCGAGCCCGAGCAGGGCGAGCAAGCCACCGCCGAGCAGGACGACTTTGCCCGCCGCATGGGGCTGGAACCTGCTCCCAAGACGATCACCCAGCCTGTGGTGCAGCCGGTGCGCGTCCCCGTGCCTACCCTCGGCGGGTCCGCGGTGCCGCAGATGGCCTGGCCGGTCGCCGCGGCGCAGAGCCTGCTGGCCGCGATCGAGGGCATCGGCGCCGAAGGTCTCACCCCGGCCGATTACCGCCCCGACGCTTTGCGCGCCGCCATCGCCCGCGGCGAAGGGGCGCAGCTCGACCTGGCGGCGCGGCAATCGTTCGTCTGGCTGGTCGAGGACCTGCGCGACGGGCGCACGCCGATGGCCGCGCGCCGCCAGTGGTTCGTGGTCGATCCCGATCCCGACCTGCTGCCCACCGCCCAGGTCATGGCCCAAGCGCTCGCCAGCGGCGACATCGCCGGCGCCCTCGCCGCGTTGAATCCGAAGCATCCCGACTATGCCGCGCTGCGCGAGGCGCTGGCCGCCAATCCGGCGGGCGATACCGCCAGGGCGCGGATGATTCGCGCCAACATGGACCGCTGGCGCTGGCTCGGGCGCGACCTGGGCAGGCAGTACCTCATCACCAACGTGCCCGAATACCAGCTGCGCCTCACGGTGAACGACCAGATCGTGCGGACCTACAAGACGATCGTGGGCGCGCCCGGCCGCACCGCCACGCCGCAGCTGGCCGAGACCGTGGAAGGGGTGATCTTCAACCCCACCTGGACGGTCCCGCAGAGCATCGTGCGCGGCGAGGGGCTGGGCAACCGCGTGCTCAATAACCCGAGCTGGGCGCGCGCGCAGGGCTACCGCGCCACCCGTGGCGAGAACGGCTTCATCAGCGTGGTGCAGCAGCCCGGGCCGACCAATTCGCTGGGCCGGATGAAGCTCGACATGCCCAACGAGCACGCGATCTTCCTGCACGACACCCCCGCGCGCCACCTGTTCGATCAGGAGAGCCGCGCGCTCAGCCACGGCTGCATCCGCACCGAGCGCGCGCTGGAGCTGGCGATGACGGTCGCCATCCTGGGCCAGGGGGCGGGGCGCGACGAGGTGGTGGAGATGAGCGCCTCGGGCGAATACACCAAGGTGCCGGTGGTGCGGACCATGCCGGTCTACATCACCTATTTCACCATGGGCACCGATATCGAGGGCGAATTGCGCGCCTTCGACGACATTTACGGCCGCGATGCGCCGGTGCTCGCCAGCCTGGATGCGCCGCGGGTGGGCAACCGGGCGCGGGTATCGAGCGAGGAGATCGTGCCGATCGCCGCCCCCGGCGTCTGACCAGCGCACCAGCCGCCGCGATTACGCGGCCGTTCGGCGCGATGGCGCAGGCACGCTGCGGCACCGCCGCGGGCCGGCCGGGCTGACGACGATGGCGCGCGGCAGGGCGTCGGACTTATCCGGGCTGTTCGACCCGCTGCCAGCCAAGGCGATGATCGCCGACAGCGGCTGGGGGCCGACTGGTTCCGCCAGGCGCTCATTTCCCCGCACGCCACCCGGCATCCCGTCAACAGCACACGCAAGGTGCCGATCCCGCACGACGCCGTCCAGAACCGGCAGCGGCACCTGATCGCGAACATGTTCGCCAAGCTCAAGGAGTGCCGACGCATCCACACCCGGTACGACCGCTATGCGCAAACCTTCTTCTCAGCCATCATTGAAACTTATCGATTGCAATGTGTACAGCCGTGGCGGCGGGTGCGTGGGGGGCACAGCAGAGTTTTCTCGGCCGAGGGTTGGGGCAAGCGGTTGCGCTTTGCCCCTGAACGATCCACCCAGCCCGGCTGCTAGGCTTGTCCGCGCTGGCGAAGCACGCGGACCGACGCGGCGAGGGCAATCGCGCCGGCGAAGAACGAGATCAAGGTGATGGGTGGCATATGCCCCGGCCAACCGGCCGGCTCGAACCAGCCGGCAATGGAAGGTAGCGCGGCGTGGACGCCCGAGAGGAAGGCGATCGCGCTGAGCGGCGCGACGGCGCCGACCGGAGCCGATGTGCCGGGTCGCCCTTTGCCCCACTGCAATATCGCGAACGCCATCGCAGCAAGCACCAATGAGGCACCGGCCGAGAGCGTGAGCCTCTCGCCCGCATAGAACTTCTCGAAATAGGCCGGCTCCAGCAGCGCCAGAGAGATAACGGTATGCGCCACCGCCATCGCACTCGCCCACGCCATGAGGAGGCGGATCGGCCGGCCACGGGGGGTCGCCAGCCGCAGCACCGCCAGCACGATCAAGAGCAGCGAGGCGATCGCCAGCACCTTGTTGCCCACATAGTGCGGCCAGTCGCTCCAGCTCACGCCCTTGAAGACGTTGTAGCGAACCGTGGCGTAGACCGTGGAGGCGAGTACCGTGCCGGCGATGATGACATGGTCGTGGCGTTCACCTCCCACGACCCGTCCGTCTGCAGGGTGAATTGTCTCGATGATCATGTGCCGTGCCTAAACAAGGTGGCGCCGCGGCGGGGGGGGAGCCGCGGCGCCGAGGCTGGGGGTCAGTCGGCAATGCCGCCGAGCAGCTTGACCTGCTCGAGGGGAACGGGCTGCGGTTGCGGGTCGGCCTCGGAGGTCGAGACCGAGTGGGCGAACAGCAGCTCACCGGAATTGCCGTCGCGGAACTCGAAGATCACCTGCGGCTCGGGATGGGCGATCCAGCGCTCCTGCCCTTCGGCGGTGGGGATGTTGAAGGCGTTGTTTACGCGGATGATCGTGTAGACCGGCCAGCCGCCCTTGCCCTGGGAGGAGGAACTGCCGCCGCTGTCGTTGCGGTACTGGTTGCTCGACCACAGCACGTTCACCAATCGGTCCCCCACTGGTAATAGCCGCTTGGCGGCGAGCCGCCGGCATCACCGATCCGGTGGTTGCTGCTGGTATGCGGCCCGCTGGCGATGTCGTAGACGCCCGGCGCCACCCGCGCCACGAACGATTTGTGCAAGTCGCCGGTGAGAAAGAACACCGGCTTGCCCAGGCTCGTCACCACGTCGAGCAGCTCGCCGCGCTCGTGCAGATGCGCGGTCCAGCCATCATCCTTGCTCTGCCCGCCCGTGCCCTGCCCGTACCAGGCACCATTGTCGTGCGGTACGGCGAGGTTGACCGAGGAGGTGATGAAGACGAAGTCGGCATCGCTGGTACGCAGCGCGTCGATGAGCCAGCGCTTCTGCTCCTCGCCGATCATCGAGGTGTTCGGGTCGGCCAGGTTCTCCTTGTCGTGCAGAGTCCGCTCCGAACGGGTGTCGAGCAGGAAGAAGTCTGCGTTGCCGACGCGGAACTTCAAATAGAGCCTGGCGCCGATCGAGTAGCGCGCCTCCTCGCTCACGGTGAGCGCCGGTTCCACCTCGATCCGGTGGGCATCGAGCACCCGGGCGATGCGGTAGACCCCGGTGTTGCCGAAGCCCCAGAGCACGTGGAGGTTGTTGGCCTTGGCGAGGTCGAGCCGGGTGAAGTCGGCGCTCTCGTCGGTGAGGATGGTGCTGCCGGCGGCCAGCCGGGCCTGGCCGAAATGCGGCAGGTCCGGATTGCCGGTCTCCGGATTGCTCCAGCCGACATAGTCGCGCCAGGCGGCCAGCGCCGGATCGCGGAAGACTGCGCGCTCCACCTCGTTGCTGGTGCTGTCGACGCGGATGTTCTCCTGGAATGGCCGGCCGCGCGCATCCAGCCGGTAGCCGATCTCACCCGAGCCGGTGACGTCGTTGAGGATTTCGTGGTCGTCCAGCGTCACGAACAGCGGCACCTCTCGGTAAAAATTGGCGAGCGGCTCGTTCTCGAGGTAGAGCTTGTAGTTCTGCCACACGCCGGCGATACCGCGGGCAAGTTCGGCCACGCGCGGCGGGCGCTCGACGCCGTTCGCCGCTGCCCACTGCGCCTCGGTGGCGTCGCGGCCCAGCTCGTAGAGCCAGTCGCCGTTCTGGATCTGGAAGTGGATCTTGTCCTTGAGCTCAGCGAGCATGCGCGAATAGGTCGGCGGCAGCGGGGTGTTGGCCTGGTTGTTGCCGGTGCCGATCTCGAACGCAAAGTTGAACAGGCCATCGGGGTTGAGCTGCGCATCGCGGTAGCTGTCGGCATGGGGCAGGGTGAGGAAGCTGTTCACCCTGCCATCCACGCGCGTGTCCGCCACCACCCCGTCCTTGACCAGGGCGTAGTAGTACTTGGTGCCGGGCGTCAGGCCGGTGAGCTCGATCCAGCCGGTGGCATCGTCCTCCCAACTGGTGGCGACCTCGGGCGAGAGGACACCGCCGGAGAGGTTGGGACTGGTGGAATAGAGCACCCGGAAGGTGCCGGGCTCGCGGGTGCGCGCCCACACGCGGATGGAGCTTGGCGTCACATTGCCGAGCTGCGGCCCGTGGGTGAAGCCGTCGATCTGCTCCAGCCTGGGTGGTTCGGGAAGCTGGGCAGTGGCCGGAAGTGGCAGGCAGCCGACGGCCAGCGCCGCCGCGCCGGCGAGCAGCCGTCCCGCGCGCGGTGATCGGGCGGTGTTCGGGACAGCAATTGAAACGTGTCGGATCATGGCAATCCTCTCAAGTCGCGCGGTGGACCGGGTCGGCGGGTACAAGGCAGCTCAGCTGCGCCGTTCGATGGAGAAGCTGGCGTGCGGTTGGAGCGCTGCGATGGCTTCGAGCGGCTCGGGCGGGCGCCAGCGGAACTGGCGCACCTCGACCCGCTCGGGCGTCAGGTCGAGCAGGGTGAAGCCGTTGCGCTCCTCGGTGGGAATGGTATCGCTCGCCGCCAGCTTGGTGGGGGTAGCGGGGAACATGCCGCGGCCGATACTTGGCCAGCCGGTCGCGCCGGTGCTCACCGGGCCGGCGAGGATCGCGTCGAGCGGATTGCCCGTCAGGTCGAGCGC
This sequence comes from Erythrobacteraceae bacterium, assembly GCA_031399025.1. GTDB lineage: Bacteria > Pseudomonadota > Alphaproteobacteria > Sphingomonadales > Sphingomonadaceae > CBDBZL01. The sequence goes on from JANNOJ010000003.1 coordinate 15,912, forward strand.
GCCGCTGGCGGTGACACGCTTGGCGCCGCTGGCGTGAAGGTCGCCCGAGACGGTGATCGCCGGCCGGCCGCGCTGGCCGGAGAGCGCGGTGATCAGCCGCTGATGCTGCTCGAACCAGGCGGCCGGCCAGTAGCCCTTGTCGCTCGAAGTGACGCTGGCTGGCGGCCGGTCCTCGTACCATTCGCCGATCTTGCCCGCGGTCCAGCCCATCGGGTTGGACGGCACGTAGACATGATGATCGGCGCGCGGGTCGGCGAGGCGTTCGAGCAAGTAGCGCTCCACCTCGGGGAACAGCACGCCGTTGCCGGTGGCGGTGTCCCAGCCGCGCCGGCAGTCGACCAGTGACAACTCCCCAAGCCGGCCGATGCGCACGCTCTCCACCGTCTCGGAGGTCCAGGCACCGCCCGGCAGCTCGGGTCGGCCGAGCGCGTAAGGATAGGCCATGGCCGCGGTGCGCCGCTGCAGGCCGAGGATGAACGGGCGCGGCGGGAACGAGTATCCCCACTCGCCGCCATTGTCGTTCTCGTAATAGTCATGGTCGTCGGCGACGAACACCATCGGCACCGAGGCGAAACGGTCCTCGTAGAGCGCGGCGATCTGGCGGCCGACGATGGTGTTGAGCGATTGCCGGTTGGTGACCGAATCGAAGGCGCTGTCCTGGTCGATCCAGGCGATGCTGCGGTAGAACGCCGCGGTTTCCGCCCGCCTCGCCGGATCGGCGCGATACTTGAGCGCGGTGTCGAGATCCCAGTAGACGTGGTCGCCGATCGCCACAGCGAGGTCGGGCTCGAAGGCCAGTGCGCGGTCCAGCAGTGCCTGGCGGGTGGCGAGCGGCAGGAAGCTCGCCGCTTCATCGCCGCCGGCGCAGGTGAACAGCAGGACGCGGAAGCGCTCGGGCCGCTCCTGCGGGCCGGGCAGCGTCCTGAGGCTCCACCCCTCGCGCAGCGCGGCGCCGCCGGCATCGGCGAGCTCGAGGCGGTAAGCGCGGTTCGCCTCCAGGCCCGGCTGGACGAAGCCCCAGGCATAGCCGTCGGGATCGAGCATCCGGGCGGCGACCGCACGCCCGTCGAGGGTCAGCTGCGGGGCGAGCGCGGGGGGCGTCGCCAGCAGCACCTTCACCGCCAGGCGGTCGGCGCTGGCTGCCGGGATGATCGCGCGCACCCGTGCATCGGTGCGCGACCAGGCCGGCCCGCCCAGATAGATGCCGCCCAGGCCCAGCGCGGTGGCCCCGCGCAGCACGCTTCGTCTGTTGAGCATAATCTTACTCCCTAGTCAGAGCCGGGCGCGCAGCGTCGCGCCGAAGGTACGGGGATTGCCGATCGCGCCGGTGATCAGGCCCTGGTTCGAGGCGCTGAGCGCTTCGAAATACTCCTTGTCGAACAGGTTGGTGACCCAGGCGGCAAGGTCGAACCGCTCGTCATCCAGGCGCAGCCCGATGCGCGCATTGGCGATGCCGTAGGCCGGGATGCGGGTGTAGATCGAATTGCTCGCGCTGGTATCGTTCGACGAGCGGTGGTTGTAGTCCAACCGGGCGTAGAGCTCGTCCATTGGCGTGAGCAGCGCCACCGGCTGCACCAGGTCGGCCGAGACGTGGAACATGAACTTGGGCGCATTGGCGAGCTGGACCCCCGACAGGTCCTGCACTTGCGTCAGGTTGCGGTTCTCGGGCGCCACCTGGGCGTTGGGGTAGTCCTTATACACCGCATCGGTGTAGGCCGCCGACGCGGTGAAGCGGAGCCAGCGCGTGGGCGCTGCCGTCAGGTCCACCTCCGCGCCGCGCGAACGAACGCCGGGGATGTTCGAGATGTAGCGGATGCTCGAGCTGGTGGTGCCGATCTGCTCAGTGATGGCGGCCTGGTAGTCCTGCACCTCGATCCAGTAGCCGGCCAGGTTCAGCGTCACGGCGCGGTCGAGAAACTGGCTCTTGAGGCCGATCTCGTAGGCGTCGACCGTTTCCGGATCGACCACGGGCGAGACGCCGTCCGGCAGGTCGCCCAGGCTCAGGCCGCCCGACTTGCTGCCGCGCGAATAGGTCGCGTAGGCCATGATGTCGGGCGCGACGTCGTAGGACACGGTGATTTGCCCGGTCAGCGCATCGTCCTCGACCCCGGTGGTGTAGTAAATCTCGGGATAGATCGCGTCGCGAAGCGCCTGGGCGGCAATTTGGTCGGCCGGGCTGAGCAGCGACAGGTCGTTCCCCCCGGCGGTATATTGGTGGAAGACGCCGGTCTTATCTTCGTAGGTGAAGCGCAGGCCCGCGGTGATGCTCAGCGCGTCGGTCGCCTGCCAGGTCGCCTGGCCGTAGACCGCATAGCTCTTGGTGATCGGCTCGATGATCGAATAGGACAGGAACCCGGTATAGGCGTAGTTGGCGAGTTCGCGGTTGGCGTAGTTGTGGTTGTTCCACACCGCGTAGTCGGGCCCGAGCTGGTAATGCCCCAGGGCATCGACGTTCTGCCAGAAGTAATAGAGCCCAACGACATAATCGAGCTTGCGCGGGCCGCTCGAAGCAAGGCGAAATTCCTGGCTGAACTGGCGCTGATGGTTGTCGGTACCGCTGCGCAGCGTGACCGCCAACGGCGTGAGGTCGGGATCGTTGTCAGGCAGCCAGTCCCAGCCGCGCCACGCGGTGATCGAGGTCAGCACCGCCGGGCCGAGGTCCCAGTCGACCTTGCCCGAGACGCCGTAGCCTTCCATGTCGGCCTGCACTGGCCCATCGACATCCACCTCGCGCGCGAACGGATCGGTGATGTCGAAGCGCGGCTCGTAGCCGCCGCGCCGCGCGCGATCGAGCCAGTTGTTGTTCAGCGTGGCGCCGTTGGCGAACTGGGTGAACAGTCCCACCACGCTGGCAACGCGCGAGTAGGCGTTCTGCTTAGAATAGTCGCCGATCAGGCGCAGATCAACATTGGGGGCGGGGCGCAGCAGCAGCTGGCCGCGCACCGTGAGGTTGTCGTAATCGTTGATCCTGCGGCCGTTGTACAAATTATACAGCGCCCCGTCGCGGTGCGTGTCCGAGACCATCAGCCGGAAGGCGACCTGATCCGCGACGATCGGCCCGGTGAGCGACGCGCGGGCCTGATGGTAGCCTTCCTCGCCCAGGCTCGCCTCGCCGGTGAAGCCGAAGGCGAACTCGGGGGCGCGGGTGACGATGTTGATCGCGCCCGCCGTCGTGTTCTTGCCGAACAGCGTGCCCTGTGGACCGCGCAGCACTTCGACGCGCTCGAGATCGACGAAATCGAACTGCGAGGCGCCGATCCGGCCGTAGTAGACATCGTCGATGTAGAAGCCGACGCCAACCTCCAGTCCGTCGTTCTGGTCGGAGTTTGAACCCAACCCGCGGATGTTGGCAAAGGTGTTGCGCGCATTGTTGTTGCGGATCACCAGCGTGGGGGTCAGCTGGGCGATCTGGGTGATGTTGATGGCGCCGGTTCGCTCGAGCGTGTCGCCCGACACCGCGGTCAGCGCAATGGGCACCTCCTGCGCCCGTTCCTCGCGGCGGCGGGAGGTCACGACGATCTCGCTGTCGTTCGCGCGACCCGCTCCGGCCGCTAGGCCGGGTTGGGCGTCCGGCTGCGTTTGCTCCTGCGCGAGGGCGGGCGTCGGCCCGACCAGCGCGAGGAGCGCCGTTCCGGCGCAAAGCAACGGTCGAACAGTGCTGGCGAACTGGCTTGTCATGGCGGATCCCTGAAAGATGCAAGAGGGCACCCTGGCATCGTCGAGGACGTGCCAGCCGGTTGTGCTGACGCGGGGCGTCACCACCAGCTCGGGCGCGGGTTCGGGCGAGAAGGCAGCAGCTTACACGCCGCGGCTCCAGCCACGACGGCGGCTACAGGAAGGACAGCATGCCGAGGGCGCCCGCTCTCGATGGACGCGGCATGCAGCGACTGTGGTGTTAGGTTGTCGTAATCATGCGCATCGTATTACCTCTGGTTTGGGGAACTGTTCGAGGAACACGACGCCGAGCGTGGTCGCCTTGGCATCGGGCGCTTTAGCCGTTGGTGACGCGGAGCAAGCTGCATTCAATCAACAGCCGCGGATCCTGATCTGGGTGAGTGCGGATCAGCCACTCACATTATCAACTTACGTTGTTGAGAATGTGAGATCAAGCACAATCCGCCTGCCGCAACAAAGTGTCCTGCTCTGGCAAAGTTGATTCCCAGTTCCCGGGAGGTCGGCTTTTGTCAGGCGCGTCTGACCGAGGTGAGGGGACGGCGATGGTCGGAACGGCAGCTTCCAGGTTCAGGCCGTTCGCAACCTTTACCTCGTTAGTTGGGCGCGTAGCTGGCCGGCTGGTTCCCGATTTGTGAATGGCAGGTTCTGTCAGAGCCGGCGTTCGTGCCGGGATAGAGGAACGTCGTGGGATGGTCGCTCGCTTCGTCTGACATCAACCCGCGTTGTCATTGCACCGCAACATGGTGAACCTAGCGGCGGCGGCGTACCACAGGGGGGTTCACCAACATGCACGTCACCACGAGCCGCGAGGCGCTTCGCCTCACGCTTTTCTCGTCTGCCATCGCGCTCGCCTGGGCCATGCCCGCCGCCGCGCAATCGGACCAACAGCCGCCCGCAGCAGCGGCGCAGACTGCCGCGGCAGCTGCGGACGAGAACGTGATCATCGTCACCGGTGCCGCGCGGGCACAGCGGCGCTTCGACGTGGCCTACGCCATCAACGCCCTGTCGCAGGAAGAAGTGCTGCGGATCGCCCCCAAGAACTTTGCCGATCTGCTCGGCACGGTGCCCGGCATCCAGGTCGAGGCGACCGGCGGCGAGGTCCAGAACATCACCCGCGTGCGCGGCATCCCGACCGATCGCGGCTACCTGATCTTCCAGCAGGACGGCCTGCCGCTGTACCACGAGATCGACGGCGTGTTCTTCAATTCGGGCGAAGGCATGAACCGCCTCGACCTGATGACCGCGCGGGTCGAGATCGTGCGCGGCGGCCCCGCGCCGATCTACGCCAGCAGCGCCGCGGCCATTGCCAACACCATCACCGTGCAAGGCGGCGAGGAGCCCAGCGGCCAGGCGCAGATCACTCTGGGCGATACCGGCCTCTACCGGCTCGACGCGATGCAGTCCGGTCCGCTCGGCGAGCGCACTTATTTCGCTGTGGGCGGTTTCATCCGCCAGCACGACGGCTATCGCGACAGCGGCTTCCCGAGCGACAAGGGCGGCCAGATCCGCGCCAATCTGCGCCACGAGCTCGACAACGGCTTCATCAAGCTCTCGGCGACATATTTGAACGACCACAATGTGTTCTACCTGCCGATCCCGGTGGCCGACCCGCGCGACCCCTCGGTCTCGCTCGACGAATACATCGACTATCACCGTGGGACGCTGAATTCGCCGGCGCTGCGCAACGTCAACATCAAATATCGCGACGGCGCGGGCGTGGTGCAGAGCCTGCGGCGCGACCTCGCCGATGGGCGGCACATGCGCTTCTTCAACGGCGGCCTGCACTGGCAGGGCGAGTTCGACGACTTCGTAGTGGACGCCCGCGCCGGATACACCCAAGGCTCCAACAGCTTCGATGCCTTCTACTCGACCACCAACCCCGCCGACGCCGACACGTTTGCCGCGAGCTACCTGAACTCCGCGCGCACCGCGTTCGGGAGCGACGTCGACCGGCTCGGCTACGCGATTGCCGGCAGCAACGGCGCGACGGTGTACGATCCCTATGCCGATTCGGGCCTGGTCATGTCGGGCCAGTACCGCGCGGTCGAAGTCGATTTCTATTCCGGCCAGGCCGATCTCAGCGTTACCCGCCGGTTCGAAACGGGCCTGGGCACGCACGACATTCGCGTGGGCGCCTACAGTTCCTTCTACGGTGTCGACAGCTTCATCGCCTACCAGGACATGCTGATCGAGGTGCGCAGCCAGCCGCGGCTGATCGACCTGGTCGCCTATTCGGCCACTGGTGCGGTGCTCGGCTCGGTCACCGATGACGGCGTGCTGCGCTACACCACCACGCTCAATTCGGGCGATGGCGATGCCAGGGTGCTGGCGCTCTACGCCAACGATACCTGGGATATAACCGAAGGCTTGCGGCTGGACGCGGGCATCCGCCAGGAATGGTATGGATACGAGGGCTACGCGCTGCTCTCCACCAGCGCGGATCTGGGCGATCCCACCACGCTGGCCGACGGCGCCACCCGCGCCTTTACCGGGGCGATCGTCAACAACGAGCTGAAGCCTTCCGCCACCAATTGGACGGTGGGCCTCAATTACGATTTCACCGACGATCTGGGCGCCTATGCCCGCGTGGCGACATTGGAAGTGCCGCCGCAGCTGAGCGTGGTGACGAGCACCGCGCCCACCATCGTCAAGACCCGGGCTCGCCAGTACGAGCTCGGCGCGAAGGCGAGCTTCGGGATTGCCGACCTATACGTCACCGGCTTCTATACCCAGTTCGATCCGTTCAACGCGAGCTTCGTGGCCTACAACCCGGTGACGGGCCGCAACGATCAGTCGGTGCCGTTCATCGGCGAGGCGGTGGTCCAGGGCGTCGAGGCCGACGGCCGCTTCGCACCGGTCGACTGGTTCACCCTGGCCGCCTCCGTCACTTACCAGGAGCCGGAATACCGCAACCTCGAGAACGAGAGCGGCGCCGATCCGAGCGCGGTGAACGGCAACCAGATCATTCGCGAGCCCAAGTTCTTCGGCAACCTGCGCCCCACTTTCAGCTACGGGTACGGCGAGGCGGAAATCGAGCTCTCGGGCCGCTTCGAATGGGTCAGCCGGCGGTATGTCGATCTGTTCAACCTCACCAGCATGCCCGGCTACCAGACCCTGGGCGCGAGCGTGACGGTCAACTGGCGCGATTGGCGCGCCCAGGTGGTCGGCGACAATCTGACCAATGCCGAGGGCCTCACCGAAGGCAACCCGCGCACCGACCAGCTCGCGGGGCAGGGCGCGAGCGAGGCGATCTACGGCCGGCCGCTGTTCGGCCGCAACTTCCGCTTCATCCTCAGCCGGAGCTGGTAAGCTGCGAGGCGCTCTTGCCGCTGCCGCGCTGGCATGCGCGGCCGTTTGTTGGGTCGCGCCGGCCGCCGCGCAGGATCCGACCGGCTACGCGCCGCCGTTCGCCGATGGCCTGGAACCGCGCGTGTTCCCGCTGTTCGCGATGCTGCGCACGGCGGAAGGGTGGCAGGACGCGCTGGCCGGCGATGCGGGGTTGCGCGAGCTGGCGGCAGAGCGAGCGGCGCGCGTGCCGGCCACCGGCTGCACCCCGGCGCCGCGCTGCCTGGTCGATGCGTGGACCTGGACCGAGGCGGACATCGCGCTGGCCGAGGCGCGCCTGCTGGACTTGCTGCGCGATCGCCGGCTCGCCGAGGCGCTTGTCGCCGGGCAGATGCGGCCCTCGGGACGATTTGCCCGCTACGAGCCTCTCGCGGATGCCGAGTTCCTCGCCGCTTCCTGGCGTGAAGCGGCCGCCGCCATCAACCGGGTGGTGGCGGTGTACGCAAGCGGCGAGGCGCCGCGCTACCCGGTGATCGACGCGATCATCTTCGACGTCGCCTCTCCCGAATTCGCGCAGGTGCTGGAGGCGCACGGCGTCGCCACCGCCCGGCTTCCCCGCGCAGGCGACCTGTTCTTCGATCCCGCGCTGCGCTACGCCGCCGGCCTATTGCGCATGAACGAGCGGACCGATGCCGGCCGCTTTCGCCCCTTGACCGGCGGCGAGAACGAAGCCGCGGTGCGCGCGGTGGCCGCCTACGACTGGGATGGCGAGGCGCATTCCGCGTTGCTGGTGTTCGGCCACGGACCCGAGGACGCGCAATCGCGCACCGGCGTCATGGCCTACATCCGCATGGCCATCGCCGTCGAGCTGTTCCGCCAGGGTCTGGCGCCGTTCATCGTGGTCTCGGGCGGCAACGTGCATCCCAATCGCACGCCGTTCAACGAGGCGGTGGAGATGAAGCGGGTGCTCATCGAGGAGCACGGCGTCCCGGCGGAGCGCATCCTGATGGAGCCGCATGCGCGCCACACGACCACCAATCTGCGCAACTCGGCACGGCTGTTGTTCGCCGCGGGCTTCCCGGCCGACCTGCCCGCCTTGGTCGTGTCGGACCACCTGACGATCGAGTACATCGCCGGCCCCGCGCTGGCGACGCGCAACGTTGCCGAGATGGGCGTGCAGCCGGGCCGCCTGTCGCCCGGGCCCAACCGGTTCGCCCTGCGCTTCGAGCCAGACCCTGTCGCCTTCCACGTCGAGGCGGCCGACCCGCTCGACCCATGATGCGCCTCCTGCTCGCGCTGCTGGCGTTGATCGTCGCCCTTCCCGCATGGGCGCAGGCTCCCGCGGGGGCGGAGGAGTTGGGGCTGCTGGTGGACCCGTTCGTGGGCACGCTCGCCGATTTTGGCCAGCTGAGCCCGGCGGCGGTGGCGCCCTACGGCATGGTCCAGCTCGGCCCGGACACCGAGCCCGCCAACCATGCCGGCTACGATTTCGCCGCGACCAGCCTTGCCGGCTTCTCGCATACGCGTGGCGTCGGCGTGGGCTGCAGCGGGGCTGGGGGCGACGTGCGCGTGTCGGTGAACTACGCCGGCGCGGTGGCGCTGGCTCCGATCGACAAGGACCAGGAGCGCGCGCACGCCGGCTTTTATCGCACGGCCTACGGCCGCGGCATCGTCGCGGAGATGACCGCGACGCGCGGTGCCGGGGTGATCCGCTTCGCCTTGGCGCAAGCCGGCCAGGTCATCGTCACGGTGGCGTTCGACCGCGGCTACTCCAAGCGACTTGCGGCCCGGTGGCAGGCGCAGGACGACGGCGAGCTGCGGGCCAGCTTCTCGGCCGGCACGGTGTGCGACCAGGGCGCCTATCATCTCCACTCGGCCTCGCGCCTGTATCATGGCGGCCGGCCGGTAGCGGGCTGGCAGGGTGAGGAGACCAGTGGCGCCGCCATCTCGCTCGAGGTGCGCGCCGGCGACACGCTCGAGCTGCGCACCGGCCTCTCCTCGGTCGATGCGGCGGCGGCCTCCGCTGTCCGCCAGCACGAGCTGGGCAGCTTTACCTTCGCCCAGCTCGCCGCCCGCACCCTCGCCGAGTGGAACCGGGAGCTGGCGCGCCTCACGATCACCGGCACCCGCGAGGAGCAGGCGCTGTTCTACACCTCGCTGTTCCGGGTGATGCAGACGCCCGTGGCGATTGCCGACCCCGACGGCCGCTTCCGCAACAGCGACGGCACGCTGGGCCAGCTGCCGCCCGGCGAGCAGCACTATACGAGCTGGGCGCTGTGGGACAATTACCGCACGCAATTGCCGCTGCTGGCGCTGCTCGACCCCGCTCGCGCCGCGCAGGTCGCCCGCTCGCTGGTGCGGCTGTACCAGGCGGGCAAGAGCCGCTGGGCGACGGCGCACGAGCCGTTCCTCACCGTGCGGACCGAGCACGCCGGCATCGTCCTGCTCGACTACTGGCGCAAAGGCATCACCGGCTTCGACGCGCCCGCAGCGCTGGCCGGCATGGTCGCCGAGAGTGCGACCCTGGCGCGCGCAACGCCCGACCAGCAGATCGAGGCAGCCTATGATGACTGGGCCATCGCCGAGTTCGCTGCCGAGCTGGGCGAGACCGAGATCGAGCAGCGCTTCCGGGCCAAGGCGCTGGCCTATCGCCCGATGTGGCTGGCGACCTTCCGCGATCTCGGCGCCGATGCCGACGTCGTCCGCGCGCGCGGCCTCTACCAGGGCACGCTCGCGCAATACCGCTGGGCGCCGGTGTTCGACCTGCCCTGGCTGGCGCAGGCGCTCGGGCCCAGGCTGCGGCCCGAGCTGGACCGCTTCTTCGCCGACAATCTCTTCAACATGACCAACCAGCCGGACATCCACGTGCCCTACCTGTTCGCCTGGGCCGGCGATCCCGAGGCTGCCACACGCATCGTCAGCCGCTACCTGACCGAGCCGGTCGCGCACCGCTACGTCAACTCCGGCGTGCGGCCGGAGCCGTTCGTCGGCCCCAGCTTCGCGCTCGCGCCGCAGGGCTTTGCCGACGGGATGGACGATGATGCGGGCACCATGTCCGCCTGGTACATCTGGTCGGTGCTGGGCCTCTATCCGCTGACGCCGGGCGAGCCGAGCTATTTGGTCATCCCTGCGCAGGTGGAAGCAGCCGAGCTCCGACCCACCCCGGGCTCGCGCCATGTGCTCGAACGGACGCGAGCGGGTGCCCTGGCAATCAACGGCGTTGCGCATCAGGAAGGGGCCTTGGCGCACGGTGTGTTTTCCCCAGCCCCGCCAAAAAACTCCGGCGCTGTGGATCCCGTACGATTCACATCGCCCGAAAACCGCTCCAGGAGATACATGGTCACGCCTTTCTCACGTCTCCCGGCTGACTCGGGTCTCGCCGTGCTCGAGCAGGCTTGCGCAAACCTGCCCTGCCCGCTCGGCCCGTTCGGTCGGCACGCCCAGCGCCTCGCTGGCCAGCGCCGCGAATCCGGACATGCGGCTCACCGCGAAGCTGACCCCGTGCAGATTGCGTCGCGGGGCGATGCCGGGCACGGCGCGCGGGTAGCCCGAGGCGAGGAAGACCGGCGCCTCGCCGCGCCGGGCGGTGCGGAAGCGGTCGCGTGGGCAGTCCCAGTCGGGCTCCACGGCGATGACGCCAGGCAGCGCGCCAGGGTAGCAGGCGAGCCCCTGGCTCGCGTGCGCGGTGACGATGGTGCAGCCGCACGCTATCGCCGCATCGACCGCCGCCGCGAAAGCCTCGGCGTGGCCCGCATTGGTCGAGCCCAGGCTGAGGTTGATGATCTGGGCCCCCTGCTCCGCGGCCCAGCCGATCGCTGCGATCAGCGCCGTGGCGCTGGTGCGCAGCTGGTCACCGAACACCTGCACGGGGATGCAGATGGCCTCGGGAGCCAGCTCCTGGATGGCGGCGGTGACTGCGGTGCCGTGGCCCAAGCGATCGAGCGCGGCTCCTTCGCCCAGATGAACGCTCCCGTCTCGTGCGATCGCCGCGCCGGGCGCGAGGTGCCGGGCCGAGATATGCGGGTTTGCCGGATGGACTCCGCTGTCCACCACGGCGATGCGGATGCCTGCGCCGGTCCGCCCGGGAAAGATCGCCGGGGGAGCTTCGGCCAGCGCCGGCGCTGCGCCGGACTGAGGCCGGTCAGGCAACGGCCTCGCCCTGCCTGATCTGCGTCGTCGCGCGGCCATGGTCGAGCGTGACCACCAGGTCGGCCATCGCCGCCAGCGCGGGCTTGTGGGTGATGACGATGATGGTGGCGTCGGGCAGCGCCTCGCGCAGGCCGCGCCCGACCAGCCGCTCGGTCTCGTCGTCGAGCGCCGAGCTGGGTTCATCGAGGATCAGCACCGAAGGCCGGCGCAGCAGCGCCCGGGCGAGCGCGATCCGCTGGCGCTCGCCGGCGGAGATGGCCAGGCCGCGCTCGCCGACCGGGGTCTGGAGGCCGTGCGGCAGCCGGGCGACGAGCGCCTCCAGCCCGGCATGGCGCACGGCCGCCGCGATCGCCCGATCGTCCGCCTCGGGCAGGGCGAAGGCGAGATTGGCGCCGATCGTATCGTTGAACAGGTGGGTGGACTGGTCGACCAGCAGCACGTCTCGGCGCAGATCCGCGAGGCGCAGGTCGCGCAGATCGTGGCCGGCGATGCGGATGCGGCCGGCGTCGGGATCGAGATAGCGCACCAGGAGGTCGGCCAGGGTCGACTTGCCCGCGCCGCTCGGCCCGAGGATGGCGCAGAACGCGCCGCGGGGGACGGTGAAGCTCGCCTCGCGCAGCACCGGCCGGCCGGCATGGGCGAGCGAGACGCCCTCCACGCAGATGTCGCCCGCCAGTTTCTCGCGCGAAGGTGCGGAAGGCTTCTCGGCCACCTCAGGGGGGGTGTCGAACAGCTCGAAGATACGCGCCAGCGAGACGCGCGCGGAGGCGAGGTTGGAACTGAGGCCCATCAGCACCTGGATCGGGGTGAACAGCCGCATGTGATAGGCCATGAAGGCCACCAGCGTGCCGATGGTCATCTCCCCCCCGATGATCTTGGCCCCGCCATAGAGGATCACCGCCGAGGTCGAGGCGGTGAGGATGGTGCCGGGCAGCGCGCCGGCGAAGAACGAGGTGAGCTGCATCCGCAGCATGGATTGCACGAAGGCATCGTTGCGCGCCTCGAACCGCTCGACCTCGTGGCGGCCGGCGCGCAGCGCCACCACCACTCGCATGCCCATCACCGTATCGAGCAGCAGGCTGCCCAGATCCGCCCCACGCTCGCGCATCTCGCGGGTGATGACGGTGAGCTTGCGCTGGTAATGCAGGAAGACGATGATGCAGGCGGGCAGGAGGACCGCGCTGATGAGGAACATCCGCCAGTCCAGCCATAGCAGCATGGCGACGCAGCCGAAGAACATCAGCACGTTGCTGAGCACCGAGAGCAGCGTGTCGGCGGCGGCGCGCTGGACGTCGCTGACATCGCTGTTGATGCGCGACATCAGGTCGCCGAGCCGGAACCCGCCGTAAAAGCGCGGCGAGAGCGTCTGCAGGTGGCGCAGCAGTTCCACCCGGATGTCGAACAGCATGGCGGCCGAGGTGCGGATATAGCGGTAGCTCGCCAGCATGTTCATGGCAAAGCCGCCCAGCGTCACCACCACCATGATGATGGCGATTTGCACCAGCACGCCCATGTCGCGCTGCAGCAGCGCATCGTCGATCATCAGCTTGGAGAGGTAAGGTTGTGCCAGCCCGAGCGCGGTGGAGACGAGGCTGATGACCAGCACCAGCATCAGCGGGCGCCAATAGGGGCGCAGGAACGGCGACAGCCGGCGGTAGGTGCGCCATTCGGGGAGCGGCGGCGGGGCCGACGGCCCGGTGCCGGACGCCGCGCCGGGGGTCGGGCCGGCATTCGGGCCGGCGAGCTTCTCGGCGCGCTCCGGCAGCGCGGGCGCCAGGCTCACGCGGCGACGTCCAGCGGCATGAGACGGAAACCCTCGAGGCGGAAGCGCGGTTCGGGCGTGGCGGCGAGGCGCTCGGTGCACCAGGCGAAGCCCTCCACCAGCGAGGCGAGCTGGGCGCGCCACCAGGGGCCGGTGCCACCGCTCTGGTAGAATTGCATGCACAAGCGCAGGTGGCGGCGCATGGCGGCGAGCAGCATAGCCTCGTAATGGCCGCGCAGCCGCGTTGCGTCACCGCCCTCGCGGATGGCGCGGATAACCGCTGCGGCGAGGATCGCTGAGCGCACGGACTGCGCGGTGCCGTCGCCACAGATCGGGTCGAACGCGAGCGCCGAGGTGCCGCAGGCGAGCCAGCCGGGCCCGGCCCGCGTCTCGAGCATGCGTGGCGCGGTGTGGAAGTTCGAGGGCGCGGCGGCGTGCAGCGTGATCCGCGGCCCGATGTGGCGGCTGCGCGCGACCAGCGCATCGAGCGGCGCGCCGACGCCGATCAGCCGCCCCCGTCCCGGCTCGCATCCGTCGGGGACTAGGAACAGCCAGCCCTCCGCGAGCGCCTCGAGCCAGCAGGCCGCCTCGTCCTCCTCGTGCCGAAGCGCGACGCTCGCCGCCATCGCCGGCCGCGCGCCGAAATGGCGCAGTTCGCCCGCGGGGAAGGGCGGCGCGCAGTGGAGGATGAAAGCCTCGCCGCCGGCATCGGTGCCGGGCGGGATTGCCGAGGCGGGCGCGGAACGGGCCGGTTCGACGCCCGGGGCCGGCAGCGGCGCCCGCGCCAGGTCAGCTCCGGCCAGGGCGATCGCCTCGTGGTCGATCGCGACCGGCGCGCCGCCCCAGGCGACGATCCGCCGGGTGATCGCGCGGCGGCCGGCGAACAGGTCGGGCCGGCCGAAGATATCGCGCATGAGGGCGAGCGCGGGCCGCGACAGCAGCACCGGAGGCAGCGCGCGGCCCACGCCCCGTTCGCGGGCCACGGGAACGCCGCCCTCGCGCAGCAATTGGACGCAGGCGTCGGCGGCGACGCCGCTGCCCCTCACGAGCACGGTATCGGCTGCGCGCTGGTCGTGGGAGACGGGCCCCTCGGCGCGGATCTTGGCTGGCGCGGCGCGTTCCTTCAGAGCCCCGTGTGGCTCAGGGGATGAAGAGCATGCCGGCCATGGTGATGTCATTGGTCAGTTCCCAGTCGGCCTCGGGCTGCAGGGTCTGCGCATCGTAGACGGCGATGTCGAATCCGGCACCGTAGATGTACAACTTCTCGCCGTTCTCGGACATGTTGAAGTAGAACCGTGTCCGGCAGGGGAAATCGGCCCGGTTGACCGCGCGATTGGTCGCAAGGTCGAAGCGCCAGAACTCGCAGCTCATATTGCCCTGCTCGCCCTGCACCGCCACCGTATAGCCGTACCGGCCGTCGGGGGTGATCTCGAGCCCGGCCATGCGGTCGGGAGCGGGTCCGATGGGGGTATAGCTGACCTGGCGCGATTCCAGGTCAAAGCGGGCGATGCCGAACACCTCGCGCTCCACGAAGGGATCGGAGGAATTGAACAGCGAGACGTATTGGCCCGGCTGCTGCAGCGTTTCGAGTGCGGAGCCGAAGACGACATCGCGCATCCCCGGCGATTCCGGCCGCGCCAGATCAATGCGCTCGACCACTGCCAGGTCGTCGGTGTCGACAATGAGCACCTTGTCGCGGAACACGTAGAGCGTCTCGCCATCGTCGGACATGACCATCTGCGCGCGGCCCAGCATCCGCTCGTCCTGCGGCTCGACCGGCACGGTGCGGACGACCCGCTGTTGCTCGAGGTCGACCACCATGAACTGCGTCTTGCTCACCCGGAAGCGGTCGACTTCGCGGTCGATCTGGGTGCCCAGTATATAGAAATAGCGCCCCGTGGGATCGGGCACGCCGCCGTTGAAGCGATAGCGCCGCGTGGGCGTGTCGAGGCTGAAGCTGCTGATGATCCGCCGGCTGGCGACGTCGAACACCTCGATCCCGCTGGTGGTGTTGGTGGTGACGTAGATGAGCGATCCGTCGCTCGACTTGTGCATGCCCGTGGGCAGCCCCGTCTCCAGCTTGATCCGCTCGGTCACCGCGCCGCTGGTGGGATCGATCAGCTGCAGCTCGTCGGGATAGCCGCCCAGCACGATGGTGGTGGCAGGGGCGGCCTCGAGGCCGAGCGCACCGGCCATGACGGCGGCCAGACCCAGGCGGAGCGACTTCATGCGGCAAGACCTTCCTGATGATTGTCGGCGCGATGGCTGTCGGCCGGATGCTTGTGGCCCGCTGTCGGCGGCGCGGACCCCGCGGGCGGCTTACGGGTAGACCAGCTCCAGGTTGCGCCAGTCCCGCGTGGCGACCGCGCAATTGCCGGCCCAATCGGGCGAGTAATTGAGGTGGTCGGCCACCTGCACCGGCCAGAAGCAGGTGACGTAGCAATCGTAGATATCGCGCTCGACCGGCTGGCACAGGCCAGCGGTGCCGCCGGCGGAATCGACCTCCCATCCGGGGGAGAACGACAGGCTGCAGCCCATCGGCACCTGCACCGCCGGCCCCTGCTGGAGGGCGACGACATCGTCCTTGGCCTGGGACGCCATCTCCTCGATCCGGGCCGCCTTCTTGTTGACGGGACGCAGGTGCTTCATGACACGGCCTTTCGCTCGGCAAATCGTTCCAGGAACTGCGGATTGCGCTCGCTCACCGCGCCGTAGATCCTGAGGCACGTATCGGTCCACTGGCGGATCCAGTCGCAGTAATGCAGATTAGCATGGCCGGTGTCGCCGTAGCGCACGAAGGCCTCGTGATGGCAGCCGCCGGCGCACAGCGGGCGCGCCCAGCAACTCTGGCACTCGTACTTGGCGCCGACATGGCCGCGGGCGAGGAAATCCTCGCGCTTGGTATCGTCGATGCCGGTGGTGATGTGGCCCAGCGTGTGGGTGTCGGCATCGGTAAAGCGATGGCACGGCGAGAGATCGCCCGAGGGCCCCACGCCGAGCAGGCCGATGCCCGCGCCGCAGGGGTGCGACTTGTTGGTGCCCTGGAGCAGTTCGCCGATGGTCTCGCTGACGTTGGAGAAGCCGTGCATCTGGCCGCGCAGCGCGTAGTCCAGCCATTCCTGAGCGAGCGTGTTGAACTGCGCCAGAACGCCGTCCATCCCCTCGCCGTTGAGGCCGTAATCCTGCGCGCCCGAGCTGGTGACGGGCGCGAAGCCGACCTCGTGGAAGCCCAGGTCGTCCTTGAGGTGGCGGTAGATCCGCAGCACGTCGGTCACGCCCTCGGTGAGCGTGACGCGCGCGGTGATGGCGCGGGTGCGGTGATTGGCGATGAGCTTGCGCAGCCGCGGCTCGATGGTGGCGTAGGTGCCGCGGCCCTTCTTGTCGACGCGGCGCAGGTCCTGCAGGTCGGGCGGGCCGTCCATGCTCACGGTGACGCCGACCGCATGGTCGGAGAGGAAGGCGATGATGTCGTCGGTCAGCAAAGTGGCGTTGGTGGTCAGGCTGAAGGTGATCTGCTTGCCCTGCTCCTCGGCTCGGGCGAGCGCATAGGTCACGACGTCCTTCAAGAGCTTGAAGTTCATCAGGGTTTCGCCGCCGAAGAAGGTGATGTGCACCGCCTTGCGGCCAACCGACTTGCCCAGCAGGAAATCGACCGAGGCCTGCGCCGTGGCCAGGGTCATATACTTGGCCTTGCCCTGGGGCGTGGCGATCTTGTCGGCACCGAACTCGTAGCAATAGGTGCAGGCGAGGTTACACTGGTTGGTGATGTTGAGCACCAGGGCCTGCAGCGGGAAATCGGCGGGCGGGCTGGTTGGCGACGGCGCGCGCGGGGGCAACTCGCCCGGGTTGAGCAGGCTGATGCCCTGGACCTGCCGCAGTTCGGCGATCAGCTCCTCCGCGTCGGCGGGGGAGTGGCCTTCTTCGACCAGCGCCGCGGCGAGTTCGGAATGGGTCATGTCGCGATCGGCGAGCCGGGCGAGGACGAAGTGAGCACCCTCGTCGAGCGCGAACACCGCGCCGGCCGAAACGAGATACATGAAATCCTGCTCGGCGGAGCGGAACTCGTGCAATTCGCCGCGGCAATAGCGGGGGGCGGCGCCCGGGTCGACCGCGTGCGGACGGGATAGGAGGGTGGTCATGGTGTTCATTGCGATACCTCGGGCTGGTCCCAGCGTTGCCAGGTGGGCACGGTGACGACGAGATAGCCGCGCCCTGTCAGCGGATCGCCATGCTGGTCGGTCTCCTTTGTGGCGGTGGCGACGACCCAGATATCACCGTAATTGTTGCGCGAGAACTGGCGCTCGGGATTGGGCCCCTCGGTGGCGGGGGTGAACAGGCCGTCCGCATCCAGGGTGCCGACGAAATCGACGTCGTCGTCGTAATTCGTGGTCAGGAACTCCTCCACGCTCCACGTGACGTCGATCGGGCCGATCTCGAAATCGTCCTCGGTGTCGGGCTCGCCGTCGGGGCCATTGGAAAAGGCCAGGGCGTCGAACTGCTGGTACTGCTTTCCGTAGGCGATACCCCCGAGGCGCGAGATGGCCCGGTCGGGCGTCACCTTGAGATAATCGATCTTCGGGTAGATCGGCAGCGCCCGCTCGAGACGGGCCCCGCCGATGAGCACGTCGCGCTGGCCGACCAGCGCATCCTCGGCGACGTCGATGGCGATCACGGCCTCGGTGGGGCCGGCGGACACGATCCGGCGCACGGCGACGCCCTGTCCTAGGTCGATGTCGGCCGGCGCCAGATCGGCCGGCAGGTCGCTGCCGAAGATCCGCAACTCGGTGCCCTCGCTGCCCACCTTGGCGCCGCCCGGGGTCACCGCCGCGATTGCCGGCCCGCCCGTAGCTCGGGTGAGCGATACGTCGAAGCCGAACTCGTGGTTCTCGCCCCAGTACCAGCGCCCTTGCGCGCTGTCCTGCCCGGGCGCGAACAGCAGCGCCTCGCGCAGCTGCGCAGCAGGCGCATCGGGCGTGTCGCCGGCGGCCGCCCCCTCCGAGGTGCCGCGCCAGCTGAAGCCGGTATAGAGGATGCCCTCCCCGGCGCGGCTGAGCGTCTCCCCCGTGGCGACCGAACGCAGCGCGGTCTGGGTGGTGAAGCGGTCGGGCGTGGCGCCGGCGGCGACCGTCATCTCGCCGACATAGAGGCCCTTGCCGGGCAGATGCGCCGACACCATCCATTTGCCGGGCAGTTGCGGGGTGCCGATGCGGGGCGCCCAGGCCGACCATTCGGGCGTTTGCAGGCCGGCGTTCTCGCTCAACCATTCGAGCGCGACATCGCGCCTCGTAGGGACCAGCGGACCGGCATCGGGGCCGCCGTGGCCCTCGGCCGCGGGCCGGTACTGCGCCTCGGCCTGGGGAAAGAGCGCGACATGCAGGTTCTGCAGCAGCGCCCATTCGGTGCGGCTGCGGCGCGAGGTGAGCGCCTGGCCGAAGGCATGGCAGGACGCGCAGGCCTGGCGCACGTCCTCGTTGGGGATGTTGGTTTCGGTGATGAGGCGCCGCTCGGCCATGTACATCACCGGCTCGGCCTCCTCGGGCGCGAGGCCATGACGGGTGGCGAGGTATCGGATCACCGCTCGGGCGTCCTCCGGGCCCACCGGCGCGCCGTGCAGGCGCACCATGCGCCGGATGGTCTGGGCCCAGCCCTCGGGCGTGGTGCGGATCCACGAGATGCGGCTGAGATTGCCGTCCTCGTCGGCGGCGTGGCAGGTGCCGCAGTGGCGGATCGTCAGCGGATCGGTGACGGGGATGCCGCGCTCGGTCTCCTCCCAGTCTGCCGGGTCGGTGACGAAATTGGTCTGGGTCAACTCGCCGCCGCCATTGGCCTGGGCGAAGGCGAAGGTGGCCGAGGCGATGCTGACCAGCAGCGCCCCGCTCGACATCGTGCGCGGCACCAGCCGCCAACCGAGCGCCCGCATCCACGGCGCCATGGCCCGTCGCGTAGGCAATGCGTCCGCGTCCCCAGCAGCAGCGGTCCCCGAATCCCCGGTGGTACAGTGCGAACCGCTCATGCCCGTATCGACCCCTCTTCTCGCCCCCTATGAGCCTGCCAGGGCAATTAGCTGCCTCAAGACTGGACGCGCGTCAAAGGTTCGTCAAGGTCCTTTTGTGCAGCTGCGAGACCTCGGGTGAAACATCGGGTGGATGAGCGGGCGCCGGGCCGACACATTGTTGTGCCTGGGATGCCCCGCATCGCCAATCGGTCGTCAGCGGCCGATGACGATCGTCCCGTCATCCGCCCGGGCGATCTCGACCTCAAGGACCGCGGGCAGCAGCTCGATCACATGAGCGATCTGCTCGCCCTCGAACGCCAGCGTGACCCGTTCCGCGCCGATCTCCGCGCTGCCCAGCACGATCCGCTGCGGATAGAAGGGGGCGATGTCGGCCAGGATCGTGGATAGCGGCGCGTCGATGTAGCTCCAACGTAACGGCTGGCGGCTGGCGGCATCGAGACACGGGCCCGGCGGGGCGCCACGGTCGATCGCGGCCGCCTCCTCGCCCGCCTGCACCCGGCGCGGGGCCAGGCCGGGCGCGGCGATCTCCACGATTCCCGAATGAACCAGCAGCTGCGTGCACGCGCCGCGATGGGTCAGCATGAAGCGGGTGCCCACGACGCGCACCCGCGCATCGCCCGCGACCACGGTGAAGGGGCGCGCCGCATCGGGCGCCACGTCGAGTTCGGCCTCCCCGGTGAGGGTTGCGAGCCGCTGCCCCCCGTCGGTCTCGAAGGTGAACGTACTGTCCGGCCCCAGTACCACCGCCGAGCCGTCGGGCAGCGCGGCGGTCCGCGCCGCTGCCCCCGCGGTGACGCGCAGCGGGGCCGAAGGGGCGGGCAGCAGGAGCGTAACGGCCACGGCCAGCGCCGCGCCGCCGGCCAGCACCGGGACCGCGGGGCGCCAGCCGCGCGCAGCGGGACCGGCGCCGATGCCGGCCAGCCGACGCGTCCCGGCCACCAGCCGCTCGCGCCAGGTCGGATGGCCAAGCAGCGCCTCGTAGCGGCTGGAGGAAGCCAAAGCGCCGGCCTCCTCCCAAACGCCGAGCATGTGCCGGGCATCGGGTTCCAGGGCGTCCGCCCCGCGATGGCGGGGCTGGTCGGCAGCGCCGGGCAGCACAGCGGCAAGCGCTCGCTCGGCCGCGCCGTCGGCACTGGCGAAAGGCCGGTCCGGAAGTTCGCGCGGCACGGTCAGCAATCTGCTCTTTTCTCGGCTCTTTCCAGCATGGTGGAGCAATCGGCCAGCGCCCGGGCCACGTGCTTGTAGATCGCCGCATCGGACATTGCAAAACGCATCGCCACATCCTGCACGCTCAGTCCCTCGATCCGGACCATGAGGAAAATGCGCCGCCGCAGCTTGGGCATCTTGCTGAGCGCGGTCTCGAGGCAGGCCAACCGTTCCCGGTCGATGAGGATCTTCTCGGCGCTGGCGCAGGAGGCAGGCGCCGTGCTGGCGAGGACGCGGAGATCCTTCTCGATCGTCCCCCAGCGGGCGGACCTGCGCCAGCCATCGATGGCGATGTTGTAGGCCACCGAGAAGAGATAGGCGCGATGATTGTCGATCCGGTCGAGATCGGGATGGTCCGCCACCTTCACGAAGGTGGCCTGGATGATGTCCTCGAGGTCGAACGTGCCCCGGCCGAAGCGGACGGCGAGATATCGGAAGAGATCGTGGTGGTGTTCGCGATACAGCCGGTCGACCAGCGCGTCGCGGGTCTGGATGGAGCCGCAAGGGCCGAGCTGGGGCGACAACCGGACGGACACGCGAGCGACCTCTCTCCCCTCAAAAGGAATAGAACGTTGCGGGCATCGCTCTCGATTTTTGTTGCTTGTCCCAGATCCCCCGGGCGTCGATCGTTTGCAAACGGTTTTTGAATTAGCTCAGACGATTTGCGCCCAAGGGCGCTGCCGAGGCGCCAGCTGCCCCCTCGCTCAGAAGCGCGCGCGCACCCCGGCGCGCCAGGCAGGTCCCACCAGATCGTAGAGATCCCCCCTCGTTGCGGTGAAGAAATAGACGTTCTGGCCCTGATCGACCGTGGCCGGTAGGATCGGCGGATCCTGGTCGAACAGATTGTCGAGCGCGCCGTAGAGCGCCACCTGCTCGCTGAACTGGTAGGCGGCCCGCAGGTCGACATAGGCTATGGCCGGGACGCCGTTGCGATCGACGTCGCGCGCATCCCAGCCCTTGACCAGCTGTGCCGCGCCGACGAAGCGGGTCTGTACCGTCAGCGACAGGCGATTGCCGGTGTAGGTGGCCGAGAGGTTCACGCGCGCCCGCGGCACGCCTTCCACCGGGTTGTCGAGGCCGATGCCGCCGGCATAATCGATCGTGGTCCCGAAGCTGCGCTGCGATTGGCGCAGCACGTAATTGCCGATCAGGCGAAGGAGCACTACCCCGCCGAGCGCGGGACGGTTGTAGTTCAGTTCGTAATCCAGCCCCTCCACCTCGTCGATGTTGATGTTGAGCGGCGACAGGTTGATCTGGCTCAGCTGGCCATCGGGACCGCCGAAGACGAGCTGATCGCACAAGCGCCCGTCTCCCGCTGCGCAGCGGGCGAGGATCTGCGGCGCGGTGAGCGTGGCGATCGCATCGCGGATGGCGATGTTATAGTAGTCGAGCGTCAGCGCCAGTCCGGGCAGGCTGCGCGGGACGAGCGCCAGGCCGGCGGACAGCGTGCGCGCCACTTCGGGCCGCAGCTGGGCATTGCCCGCGCGGAAGGTGAAGATGGGCACGTTCGCGCCCGTCCGCGGGTCGATCGCCGAGCCCGATGTCGCCGTGCCGCGGGAGAACAGCTCGTCGGGCAGCGGCGCGCGGATGTCGCGCGAGATCGTCCCGCGCAGGCGCAGGTCGGGGGTGAGCTGGCCGGTCAGCCCCAGCTTCCAGGTCGCCACCCTGCCGCTGGTGCTGTAATCGGTGAGGCGGGCGGCCGCGTTGAGGTTCAGCGAGCGCGACGAGCGGTCTGCCAGCAGCAGCGGCACCTCGGCCTCCACGAAGCCCTCCATCACCTCGAGGCTGCCCGAAAAGGGGGTGAAATTGCCCAGCGCGTAAATCCGCGCCTGGGCGCCGGGATCGGTGACGACGCTGCTGCGCTCGCGGCGATGTTCCAGCCCCAGCGCCAGGGCGACCTCGCCGGCGGGCAGCCCCACGGGCAGCACCCCCTGCGCCAAGGCGGCCACGCTGTCTTCGCGCAGCCGCTGGACTTGGTAGTTCTGCCCGGGCCGGACTTTGACGTAGGCGATGGCCCCGGGCGAGGCTACGCCCGTGCCAAAGATGTTGAGCGGCACGCAGCCATCCGCCGGATCGGTGAGGGTGGAGCGACACACGATGGTGCCGGGCGCGATCCCGGCCGCGTTGCCGGGAGGCGCCAGCACCGCATCGATCGCCCGGTTGAAATTGGCCGGGATGAGATTGCTGAGCACGTCCTGCCGGACGTGCGCCTGGCTGCGCTGGTAATGGGCGTTCCACGACCAGTGCGCGCCGATCTCGCCGTAGAGCGCGAGCACGCCGCTGGTGACGCGTCGCCGGGTCAGCGCGGTGGGGACGCCCACGGTCAGGCTCTCCAGATCAGCCAGGGTCTGGCGCCCGGTCGGCAGATTGTTGAGGTTGGTGGTGCCCACCATGATCGTATCCAGCCCCAACTCGACCATCTGCTGGCGCGTGGCCGCCGGCAGGAAGGCATTGTCGCGCCGGATTTCCAGATTGCCGAAGCGCGTGACCGGCACAGAGCTGTTGTGCGAGCGGGACCGGCCGTGGCTGACCTGCGCCGAAACCTTCAGGCGCTCGCCGATGTCGTAGCTGGCAAAGGCAAACAGGCCGGTGGAGCGGTAGGCTACGGTCAAATTGTGCAGCGAAGCGGTGGTCTGCTCGGCATCGCCGCCGGCCGAGACGGGGCCCGAAACCTGCCCGAAATCGAACGCCGCGGGGGTCGCCTGCGGCCCGACGAACTGGGTGCCTCCGAGCGGTCCGCCGACGATGAGGCCGCCGGTGGTGGCCTGCGCGAGGCCGATGTTGTCGCGCCGGACATAGCGGGGCTGCGTGCCACCTTGCGTGTAGTCCGGGTTCTCGAGCAGCGCGGAATAGGTGTTCCACTCGCGCTGGCCCGCGAACACGACCTCAGGGCTCGCGGCGTGGTCGAGCGTCACGATGACATGGCCGCGCCCCCGGGCGAATTGGGTGCCCGCGGCGATGGAGGCGCGCGCGGTGCGGTGGTCGCCGGCCAGCGAATCGCCGATCTCGACCCGCGCCGAAAGGCCGGTGAAATCCTTGTCGAGGACCAGGTTCACCACGCCTGCCACCGCATCCGAACCCCAGGCCGCCGAGGCCCCGCCGGTGACCACCTCGATGCGGTCGATCAGCGCGCTGGGCAGCGTGCCGATGTCCACCTGGCCGTTGATGTTGGACTTGATGACGCGCCGGCCGTCGAACAGGAGCAGCGTGCGCAGCGAGCCGAGCTGGCGCAGGTTGACGTTGTCGAGCCCGGCGTTGCCAGCGACGATGCCGCCGGCACCGACGCTGTTGTTGGGCGAGGCCGACCGCCCAACCGCGGGCAATTCGCGGATGGTGTCACCGATCGAGAGCCTGGCATCGCGCGCGATGATGTCGTTGTCGATCACCGTCACGGGGCTGGGCTGCAGGAACCCGCGGGAGGCGAGGCGCGTGCCGGTGACCACGATCTCGGTGGCGAGCGCGGGCGATGGCGGCGGACGAGGCGGGCTCGGCTGGCGCCGGGGCGCCGGGGCGGCCGCCAGGCCCCGCCGCCCGCGGCGCGCCGCCGGGGGTCGGACCTCGTCGATCACGAGGACGCCTCCGTGGCCCCGGGTGATGGTAAGCCCGGTGCCGGCGATAAGCGCCGCGAGCGCGCGCTCGGGCGACATCACCCCCTCCACCCTCGGGGCGCGCCGGCCGCGGACCACCTGTGCCGAGACGATGACCGAGATGCCGCTCTGGCGCGAGAACATCGTCACCGCGGAGGACAGCGGCTGCGCGGGGATATTGAAGGCGGTCGTCGCCGAGTCTTGCGCCCGGGCGGACCCGCCGGCCGCGACCGCGGGGGCCAGGGCGAGCGCGACGACGGCCAGCGTCCTGCGCCATCCACCTTGGCGCCGCAGGCGGGTGGTCGCATCGATCCCGGATCGGGCCCACGCGCGCCAGAGGCGCCTCAGCAACAGAGCGCGCGGCCCACGACGAGAAACCGCATCGCCCGCGCCGTGATCCGCCCGCGCTGACCGATGCGATTTCACAGACCGTCCAGGGCGCTCCAATACGACATTTGTGCGGTAGCAGACATGGCGCAGATCGACCGGGTAAGGCAAGATTTACTGATTTGCCGGGCGGGCAATGGTGGGGGTCAGACCTCGCCTGAGCCCAGCCGCTGCGCCCGTGCCGACACGGCACGCCGCCGACGGATCAGAACTCCAGCCGGATCCCCGCGCGGTAGGTGCGCCCCATCATGTCGTAGATGTCCCCGCGGGTGGCGACCGAATAATAGACCCCCTGCCCGCGCGCGGAGGTGCCCGGGATCACCGGCGGAGCCTGGTCGAGCACGTTGTCCACCGTGCCGAACAGCTGGACGCCTTCGAAAACATCGAACGAGCCGCGCAGGTCGAGATAGGCGATCGCCGGGACCTTGTTGCGATCGACGTCCTTGCTGGTCCAATTGTACACCAGCCTGGCGGCGCCGATGAACCGGGTCTGCGCGGTGATCGACCATGCGTCCTGATTGTAGCTGACGAAAGCGTTGACGCGCGCGCGCGGCATGCCCGTCACCCCATTGTCGGCGCTCAGCGCACCGGCATAGTCGATCGTGGTGCCCTGGTTCTCCTGGGACTGGTTGAGGGTATAATTGCCGACGAGGCGGGCGGACAGGTTGCCGGCTAGAAAGGGCGTCGTGTAGTCCGCCTGAAAATCGAAGCCGTCCACCTTGAGGCTGGTCACGTTTAGCGGAAAGGTGTTGATCTGGCTCAGCACGCCGCCGGGCGCGCCGAACACCAGCTGGCTGCAGAACGAGGTCTCGCCCGAATTGCAGCGCTGCAGCACCTGCGCTGCGCCCACGCTCGCGATCGCATCCTCGATCAAGATGTTGTAGTAGTCGACGGACAGGTTGAGCCGGCCCAGCCAGCTCGGGCTGATGACCATGCCGATCGAATAGGTGCTGGCGATCTCCGGCGTGAGATCGGGATTGCCCGAGGCGAAGGTGAAGATCTGGACGTTGCGCCCGGTATTGGGATCGACCGCCGATCCGGAGGTGGCAACGCCGGTGCTGAACAATTCGTTGAGGATTGGGGCGCGGATATCGCGGGAGATGGTGCCGCGGAAGCGGATGTCCTCGTTCACCTCGCCGATGATGCCGATCTTCCAGGTCTGGACCCGCCCGCTGGTGCTGTAATCGGTGATGCGGCCCGCCGCATTGAAGCTGAGCAGATTGATGAAATTGTCCCGCAGCAGCGGCACATCTACCTCGAGGAAGGCCTCCTTGACCGTGTACTCGCCCCGGAACGGAGCGAAATTGCCCTGGGCATAGATGCGGTTGACGGCCCCCTCGTCGGTGACGTTCTCAGCCTCCTCCCGGCGATGCTCGGCGCCGAACGCCACCGCGATCGGGCCGGCCGCCAGCCCGAACGGGAAGACGCCCTGCATTGAAGCGGCGAACACCTCCTGGACTAGCGTCTGGTCGGTGAAGTTCTGGCCCGGTCGCACGTTGATGTAATCGATCGCCGCCTGCGAAGCGACGCCATAGCCAAAGATGTTGAGCGGTGCGCAGCCATTGGTGGGGTCGGTTAGCGTCGAGCGGCATACAATGGTACCCGGAGCGATGCCCGCCGCGTTGCCGGCAGGAGCCACCACTGCGTCGATCGCCCGGTTGTAATTGGCATCAATATGGTTGTTGATCGTCTCCTGATAGAAGTCGAGCTCGCCGCGCTGGTAATAGGCGTTCCACGACCAGTCGGCGTCGATGTCCCCTTCAAGGGTGAGCACGCCGCGCTTCAGCGTGCGTTCCAAGAACGCGGTAGGGATGCCGACGGTGTTGGACACCAGGTCGAGCGTGTAGCGCGATCCCATGGGGATGTTGTTGAGGTTGGTGG
This sequence comes from Erythrobacteraceae bacterium, assembly GCA_031399025.1. GTDB lineage: Bacteria > Pseudomonadota > Alphaproteobacteria > Sphingomonadales > Sphingomonadaceae > CBDBZL01. The sequence goes on from JANNOJ010000003.1 coordinate 41,860, forward strand.
TGCCCATCCGCAGCGAGGTCAGGCCCAGCTGGTCCATCTGCGTCTGGATGGATTGGGGGATGAACGGGTTGTCGCGCTGGATCGTCAGATTGCCCAGCCGCGTCAGCGGGACGCTGGCGTTGGCCGCATCGGTGCGGCCGTAATTCACCTGCGCCGAAACCCTCAGCCAGGGCTGGAACTCGTAGCGGGCATAGCCGAACAAGCTGTGCTGTTCGAAGGCGGAGTTCAGGTTCACGAAGGAGGCAAGGTGGGTCTCCTGATCACCCAGAAAGGACAGCGGGCCGTTCACCTGGCCGAAATCGAAGGCGATCGGCTGGGCATCGGCGCCGACGAACTGGATGCCGCGCAGCGGGCCTTCGGTGATCAGGCCGCCGGTGGTCGCCTGCGACAGCCCGACCCCGTCCACGGTCACGTAGCGCGGCTCCTCGTTGCTGTCGGTGTAGGCGGGGTTCTGCATCAGCGCCGGGTAGCGGTTCCAGTCGCGCTGATTGGCGAACACGGTCTGCGGGCTGTCCTGGTAGGTGCCCGAGACGATGATGCGCCCCCGCCCGTCGTCGAACGACGTGCCTGCCGCGCCCTGCAGGCGCACGCGGCGATAGTCCCATTCATGCGTGTTGCTGTAATCGGCGGTGAGGCGCACTCCCTCGAAGCGCTTGTTGAGCACCAAATTGACCACGCCCGAGACCGCGTCCGATCCCCAGGCCGCCGATGCGCCCGCGGTCACCACGTCCACCCGCTGGATCAGCGCTTGGGGCAGCGTGCCGATATCGACCGAGCCGTTGATGTTGGAGGCCACCACCCGCTGCCCGTCGAACAGCACCAGCGTACGCGTGTTGCCCAGCTGGCGCAGGTTGACGGTGTCGAGGCCGGAGGTTCCCGCAACGATGGCGTTGGAGGCTTGCCCGTTGCTGGGCGAGATCGAGCTGCCCACCGCCGGCAGCTCGCGGATGGTGTCGCCGATGGAGGGCCTGGCATCGCGCAGGATCTGCGCCTCGTCCACCACCGTCACCGGCGTGGGCGCCTCGTAGCCGGCGCGGTTGATCCGCGAGCCGGTGACGATGATGCTGGGCGCGGCCTCCTCCTCCTCCTCGGCGACCGGCTCGGCCACCTGCGGGGGTGGGGCGGCCGGCGCCTCCTGCGCGAGCGCGGCAGCCGGAAGCATGAGCAGCGCGCCGAGGACGGCGAGCGAGGACTGGACGAGAAATGTGCTCTTGGTCATGTGACCCCCCTGGGTTCGATCCCGTGACAGGCCGGCGCCGCGCCGACGCATGACTGCGCCTGCGCGGCCGGCTTCTGCGCGCCTTTCCAACCCAGCCCCATCCGCTGCCAGTCGCCTGGCGGAGCCGCGCCTCGTGCGGACGCGATTTCCCGGCCCGAAAAGCGACGCGCTTTTCGGGTGCCGAGCGCCCCTCGTTCTCGTCTGCGATCACCGGCCGGGCGCCTGAGCGGCCGGCCGAGGATGGTGCGATGATCCTCCTGCTTGTCGGCCGACCGCGCACCACGGCCGGGCAGGTTATTCGCGCGTTAGTAGCCGAAGGCCTGACCATCCTTGCGATGATCGGATGCGCCCCGAAGGACTCCGGTTTCGGTATTCACCATGATGGCCTGATACCCGCCCATGCCGGCGCCGTTGCCGGCGACCACGTCGTGGCCCAGCGCGGCGAGCGCCTCGCCGAACTCGGCGAACAGCTCGGTCTCCAGCGTCAGCCGGTTGGTGCGCTGGTTGTGGGAGAAGCGCGCGGCATCGCTGGCGGCCTGGGGATTGGCGCCGAAGCGCAGCATATTTGCCAGCACCTGCGCCTGGCCCTGCGCCTGCTGATCGCCCGACATCACGCCGAAGGCAAGCAGCGGCTGACCGCCGCGCGTCACGAAGCCCGGAATGATGGTGTAATAGGGTCGCTTGCCCGGGGCCACGACGTTGGGGCTTTCCGGATCCAGCGAGAAGCCGCCGGCGCGGTTGTTCAAGAGGAATCCGTAGCCCGGGACGGTCACGCCCGATCCGAAATAGCCGTAGATGCTGTAAATCATCGATACGACATTCCCGTACCGGTCGGCCGTGGTCAGGTAGGCCGTGCCGCCGATGGGTTCGGGTGCGGCGCCGAGCAGCGAGGCGCGCGCGGGATCGATCCTGGCGCATTGCTCGGCGGCGTAGGCCTTCGAGATCAGCCGCTCGGTGGGGATCTCGGAGAAGTCCGGATCGCCGTTGAACTGCCGCAGATCGTCGTAGGCGAGCTTCTTGGCCTCGATCATCAGATGCCAGTATTCGACCGACCTGGGATTGAGCTGCGCCGGATCGAGCCCGAGGATGGCCGGGCATACTTCCAGCATGTTCATGATCTGGAGGACGGCAAACCCCTGGGTGCTCGGCGGCATCTGGTGCACGTCGTAGCCGTCGAAGCTGCTGGTGATCGGCTCGACCCACTGCGCCGCGATGCCGTCCAGATCGGCCATGCTGAAGGTACCGCCCAACTCCTGCGACCGCGCGACCAGCGCCTCGGCGATCGGCCCCTTGTAGAAGGCGTCCCGGCCGTCCTCCATCAGCAGCCGCAGGGCCCTGGCGAGGTCCGGATTGCGGAAGACGGAATAGACGGGCGGGGCAGCGCCGTCGACCAGATGGACCCGGGCGGTTTCGGGATCGGATTGCAGCGTCTCGAGACCGCCGGCAAGGCCATCGGCGATCCGCTCGGTAAGCCCGAATCCCTCCTCGGCGATCCGCGCCGCCGGCTCGAGGACCTGCGCGAAACTCATCGTGCCCTGGCTTTTGAGCAGCACGTCCCAGGCATCGACCGCGCCGGGAACGACCGCGGAATCGATCCCGCGGCGGGGCACGTTCGCTTCGCCGCGCTCGATCAGCCGCTCGAGCGTGTAGCCCGCGGGTGCGCGGCCCGATCCGTCCAGGGCGACCAGCTTCTGGTCGCGGGCTGACCAGGCGAGGATAAAGGCATCCCCGCCGATGCCAGCGGCCTCGGGCTCGACCACGTTCATCATCGCCGCCACGGCGATCGCGGCATCGAAGGCGTTACCCCCCGCCCGCAGGATCTCCAGGCCGGCCTCCACGCCCAGCGGCTGGCTGGTGGCGACCATGCCGTTCATCCCCACCACCTCAGAGCGCGTCTGGCCCAGCCAGCCGCCATGGCGATCCCCGCGCAGCGCGTCGAACTCGGCGGGGGCCTCGGTGGTTATGCCGGCCGGTTCCGCCGGGTTCGCGGGCACGCTGGTCTGGGACAGCACCGCAGACGGCAGGCAGAGGCTTGCCGCCACCATCGTCAGACATGCCAGGTGCGTTCTCAATTCGTGCCCCCTGATGGACTTCACGAAAGCTGCCGTGCCCGGTTCACCCGTTAGCTCCAGCGATTGCCGAAACCCTGGCGCAAGCCTTTGTCTGACCCGTTGCGAGCGCTTTGACCTAAGGACGATCCACTACGGCAGTTCGGACAGGTTGATTTGGCCTGAGCGGAATCTTCTTGCGCGGCCTCAGGCCGACGCAGCGGCGGCCGCGGCGGCGAGATCGAGCGGCAGACTGCGCAGGCGCTGCCCGGTCGCGGCATGGATGGCATTGGCCAGCGCCGGGATGACCGGCGGCAGCGAAGGCTCGCCCAGCCCCGTGGGCGGGAAGTCGGAGGTGACGAAGCGAACGGCGATCTCGGGCGGGCAGGCGCTGATGCGCAGGAAGCGGAAGTCCTGGTAGGTCTGCTGCACCACCGCGCCGGCGACCTGGTCGATCCGCTGCCCGCCCAGCGCCTGCGACAGCCCCTCGATCACCCCGCCCTGCACCTGGTGCAGCGCGTTGAGCGGATTGATGACCTGGCTGCCCACATCGCCCGCGACCCACACCTTCTCCACCCGGATAGCGCCGGCATCGCTCACCGCGATATCCACCACCTCGGCGAAATACCCCGCATGGCTGAAGTAGAAGCCGAAGCCGCGCCCCCTGCCCTGGCCGGTGCCGGCACCCGCTGCCGCGCGCCCCTGCCAGCCGGCGTCGGCGCAGACCGCGTCGATGACGCCGCGCGCCCGCGCGGTGTTGAAGGGCGCCGAGTTGCCCGTCGCCTCGAGCATCCGCCCCTCCCCCAGCGTGCGGCGCATGAGATCGGGCAGATCGAGCCCGGCCGCTTCGGCCACCTCGTCGAGAAAGCCCTGGAAGACGAAGGCCATGGCATTCGACGTGGGCGCCCGCAGCCAGCCGGTGGGCATGTTGGTTTCGAGATAGGAGATCGAATAATCGACCTCGGCGATGACCGGCCCCGGAAACTCGGTGGCCGACATCTGCGCAGCGCGCAGCGGCGCATCGTCGGCGCCGTAGGTGACGAAGTGATCGGTGAGGGCGATGATGTCGCCGCGCGCGTTCAGCCCCGCGGTCAGCTGGTGCCAGCCCCCGGGGCGGTAGAAATCGTGGCGCATGTCGTCGGCGCGATTGTAGATCAGCTTGACCGGGCGGCCCGGCAGCGCCTGGGCGATCTGCGCCGCCTGCACCATGTAGTCGTTCTGCAGCCGGCGACCGAACCCGCCGCCGATCCGCGGCATGTGCAGCGTGATGGTTTCGGGCGCGATCCCCAGCATCTCGGCGGTATCGCGCCGCCCGCCCGCCGGCGCCTGGCTCGGCGCCCAGATCTCCAGCCCGTCGTCACGCCACAGCGCGGTGCAGTTCTGCGGCTCGAGCGTGCCGTGGGCGAGGAACGGATATTCATAGCGCGCGGAGACGGTGGTGGCGGCGCCGGCCAGCGCGGCTGCCGCATCGCCCGCGGCGAACACCCGGGCGTGGGGCTCGCCATCGAGCAGGGCCGCCGCCCGGACGCCATAGCCTTGCGTCGAATGCGCCTCGTTGCCGTTGCTCGCCCAATCCACGCCAAGCTGTTCGCGCGCCTTGTTGGCGCGCCACCAGCTGTCCGCCACGATCGCCACGGCGTCGTGCTGGCCTTTGGGCACGAGACCGCTGTTGATGGGCACCACCGCGATCACCCCCGGCAGCGCCAGCACCGCGGCATCCTCGAGGCCGGCCAGCGTGCCGCCGAACACCGGGCAGATCTCAAGCGCGGCATAGACCAGGCCAGCCATGGTGACATCGATGCCGAAGATCGGCTGGCCGCGGACGATGGCGGCGGTGTCCACCCCGCGCCGGTCGGTGCCGATGAGGCGGAAGTCGGCCGCGCTCTTCAGGGCCACGCCCGCGAGCGCGGGCGGATCGAGCCGCGCGGCCGCGGCGGCGAGCTGCGCATAGGGCGCGGTGCGGCCGCTGGGCGCGTGCGTGACGATGCCGGCCGCGGTGGTGAGCGCGGCGGCGTCCACCCCCCAGCCCTGCGCGGCGGCGGCGAGCAGCATCTGCCGCGCCGCCGCACCCACCTGGCGCATGGGCAGCCAGTTGACCGGGGTCGAACGGCTGCCGCCCGCGCTCTGCGGGCCGTAAAGCGCATCGTTCGCGCGCGTCTGCTCGATTTGCACCTGCTCCCAGGAGACATCGAGCTCTTCGGCGATGAGCATCGGCAGCATGGTCTTGATGCCCTGGCCGATCTCGGGATTCTTGGCGCCGATGATGACGGTGTTATCGGGATTGATGCGGACGAAGGCATTGAGCATCCCGCCCGCGCCGGGTGCGCCTTCGCCGGCCAGCGCGATCCGCGCATCGAAGGTGAGAACCGCGCCGGCGGCGAGCGATACGCCCAGGAACGACCGGCGGTCGAGCTGTGGCCCGGGCCGCGTCATGCCGCCTCCCCCGCATCGGGCCCGCCCGCCGCGCGGTGGATCGCGGCGCGGATACGCAGATAGCTCGAGCAGCGGCACAGCTGGCCGTCCATCGCCCGGTCGATCTCGGCATCGCTGGGCTGCGGCGTCTGCGACAGTAGGGCGGTGGTGGCGATGATCTGGCCAGCCTGGCAATATCCGCATTGCGGTACGTCGAGGTCGAGCCAGGCATCCACCACGCGCCGGCCCACATCGCTGGCCGCCACGCCTTCGATGGTGGTGACGCTGCGCCCCGCCGCCCGCGACATCGGGGTGAGACAGGCGCGCACGTTGCGCCCGTCGAGCAGCACTGAGCAGGCGCCGCACAGGCCCACCCCGCAGCCGAACTTGGTCCCGGCCAGGCCGAGATCCTCGCGCAGCGCCCACAGCAGCGGCTTGTCGGGTTCGCGCGCGAAGTCGCGCGGCTCGCCATTGAGGGTAAAGCTGATCATCCTGTCCACCATCTTGTGAAGGGACCGTGGCCCTCGCGCGGTCGCCCGCCCTCCGCCGTCCCGGGGTCGCGCCGAAGCTGGGCCAAAGCTGGACGCTTATCAAGAATTATCCGATGCTTTCGCTTGAACGTGGCCACCGGCGGGCCTAGCTGTCGGACCTGGGACCGGGTAGGATAACGCCGGGCGAAAGAGAGAGACGGATGCCAGGCCCGCAATCGGACACGAATTTTCGCGACCCCGACGCGCGAAACATCCGGCCGGGCGTCTACATGCGCGGGTCGGAAACCGTGGATTCCATCCTCAAGGCCGCCCTGCGCGTCCTCATCGACGAGGGCGCGGCGGCCTTCACCGTGCGCCGCATCGCGGCCGAATGCGGGATGAAGGTGGGCAATGTGAGCTATCATTTCCCGCGCAAGGAAAAGCTCGTCCACGTGCTGCTCGACGAGATCATGACCTCCTACGAGGAAAAGCTCGACGTGCGCGTGCGCCAGCCGGGCCTGTCGGACGAGGAGCGGCTGCGCGTGGTCATCAAGATGTGCCTCGATGACATCGGCTCCAAGCGCACCACCCGGCTGTTCACCGAATTGTGGGCGCTCGCCAACCACAACGACTTCATCGCCGAGCGGGTGCAGACCTTCTACGGCCAGGTCCACCAGGTGCTGTGTATCTATGTGAAGGCGCTCAACCCGGCGCTGGGCGAAGCGGAGGTCCATGCGCTGGCGCTGTTCATCAGCAGCGCGATGGAAGGCACCACGCCGTTCCTGGGCTACGACAAGCCGTGGCGCGAGGCGATGCCCGCAATCACCGCCATCTCGATGAAGTGGTTCGTGGAGATGGTGAAGTCCGTCCAGCCGGGTGAGATCGGCCGGCTGGTGGAGCATTTCGACACGGTCTAAGGCGCGTGTTTGCCGCGGTGCCGGACCCCGCCCCGCCCGGGTCGGAGAAGCGGGGGATCTGGCGCTCGCGGCCGCGACACCGGCCCGCAGCGACGCTAGAAATCCTGGCCCAACCTGATCCCGAAGAATCGCGGCTTGATCGTGAAGGTCCGCGACGAGCCCGAGCAATAGGCGATCGAACAGAACGTGTTCCTCGTCAGCTCGCCGCGCTTGTCGAACGCATTCTGGATGAACAGATCGACTGACCAATTATCCTTCTTGACGCCGGCTGAAAAGTCGAAGGAAACAAAGCCGGGGGTGGTGCAGGCTTCCTCGACCGTGTCGGCGAGTTCGTTACAGACCAGCAGGTTGTTGTCGTACACGTTGAGGTCCTGGGTCGCGCTCGTCTGGTAAAGCGCGGCGCCCTGCAGGTACGCATCGTAATCGCCCATCTGCGTGTCGTAGCGGACCGAGGTGGTGCCCTTAAACCGAGGTTGGCGCGGCAGCCGCGTTCCGTCTGCGGCGGCCACTTCGGCTACCGCCGGAGAGCCGAACACCGCTCCTTCCGTGCAGCTCGAAAGCTGCGTTATGGCCAGTGTTGATTGATCGACCGCGAAGTTGCAAAAATTGCCGTCCAACGCAGCATCGTTATAGGCGCCAGAGGTCGAAAGCGTGACATCGCCGAGCCTGAGATCAGCATCGAATTCGACGCCATAGACCCGGGCCTGGCCGGCATTGCCCGTCATGCCCGACCCTTGGGTGCCTTCGATCACCACACTGTACTGAATGTTGTTCCAGTTCTCGTAATACAGCGCCGCGTTGAAGCGGAAGATGTTATCCCAGGTGGTCTTTACGCCGATCTCATAGTTGCTGAGCGTTTCCGACTCGAACGGCGGAGCCGCCGCGACACCGACACCGCGGATCCGCAGCGGACGGTTGAAGCCGCCCGGCCGGAAGCCGGTCGAATAGTTGGCGTAGACCATCTTCGTCGGCGTGAACTGCCAATTCAGTGCAATCTTGTGCGTCTCGCCGTCCTCCTGGTAGCGCCCGACCTGGTCTTCGGCGGTGGAGTTGGTGTTCAGGCACTGGAGGCGCTCTTCGGGCAATGGCACCGGGCAGCCGTAGGTGCCGGTGGGCACGTAAAGCGAGGTGGAGGTGTTCATGGCAGAGGCCATCACCCCGCTGAACCCCACGGTCGAGTATTCCGTCCAGAAGTAGCGAATGCCTGCGGTCAGTGTCAGCGAAGGCGTGATGTCGTAATGGCCTTCGGCGAACAGCGCCTTGTCCTCCCATTCATTGTCGCGTTCGCTCAGATAGAAGGCGTCGCGCTTCACCGCCGGCGAGCCGAGGACCATCGTGCCGCCATACTCGACCGGAATGCCAAACCCGTCCGGGTTTGAGTCGCCGCCACCGGCCTGGGTGTAACCGACGATCTGGTCAAGGCCGTGCGTTGCGTAATCGCTGTTGGTTTCTTGCTTGCGCGACTGGAAGAACCCGCCGAAGGTCACGTCGAAGGGCCAACTGCTCGGCGTAGTAAGACGGACTTCCTGGGTGAACTGATCGTCGTAGCTCAGGCCCCTATAGTACTGCTGCGGATTGATCAGGGTGCTGCACTTCAGTGTTGCGCCCGATCCGGTGCAACCGCTCTGGTCGAAGAACTGCAAGTAGTTCTCATAGCCGGGCCCGAAACCGTCATAGGTGACGGTATAGTAGGTATAGTCGTTGAGCAGGCGGGTCTTGCGCTGGTAGTAGCCCGTTGCCGAAACCAGGTCCCAATCGCCGATATGGCCGCGGATGGAGAGCGACGCCTGGTACCATTGATCGTCTTGGCGAGTGGTGTCGTAGTCGTGGACCTCGAGGTCGCCCACCCGCGGATCGAAGCCGAAATAGCCATAGGCGATCTCGCGCTGCAGGTTGATCGTCGGCATGATGTCCCAGCCCGGCGCTGCTTCCCATAACAGCGACACACGGGCGCCGTACTGGTCGATGGTGTTGTAATCGTCTTCCACGAACTCGGTGTTGTCGAGGGTGTAGGAGGTAGCCGGGTTCTCGTCGCCAAGCTCCAGGACGGACGGACTTCCGTCGTTGAACATCCCGTTATTGGGGGTGTTGTCGATATAACCGCCATCGCGCCGGTAAAAGCCCATGGCCCGGATCGCCATCGTATCGCTGATCGGGATGTTGACATAGGATTGTAGCTGTCCGCCGGCATCGCCATCGCCGTACTTGTTGGCCTCAACATCATAGCCGAATTGGAGCCCGTTGAAGCTGGGCTTGTTGCTGATGAAGCGGATCGTACCTGCGAGCGAACCGGCGCCGTACAAGGTGCCCTGCGGGCCGGAGAGGGCCTCCACGCGCTCGATGTCATAGACGTGGATGTCAGGGACGCCGGTGCCGGCGATCGGGATGTCGTCCAGATAATAGCCGACCGAGGCATAGGTGCCTCCGGCGGGAACGATGCCGCGGAAATAGGCCGTCTGGCGGCCCGGGCCGAGCCCCGCGAACGAGACTGACGGAAGCAGCGAGGCAATGTCCGAAAGCCCTTTTATCTGCCGCTGCTCCAGCCTGCTCGCATCGAGCGCCTGGATGGAGATGGGCACCCGCTGGATGCTCTCGGACTGGCGCGTAGCGGTGACGACGATATCGCCCAGGCCCGGCTCTTCGCCGGCGGGCGCCGCGGCCACGGCGGGGTCGGCGACGATCACCGGATCCTGCGCCCGCGCCGTCGACGGCAGGACCACGAGGGTCAGGCTGGTGGTCGTGGCGAGCAGGTGAGCAAAGCCGCGTTTGCGCGGCGCGAAATGCAGGTTCATAAATCAACGCCCCCATGTACCGGTGAGTCCCTCGCCTCTCCCGCCGGCCGTCCGCTTGGCGCGGATCTTGTCGTCGGATGCTCCCGGCTCGTTTTCGAGCTATGCTGGAAGCACGATCATGCGGTCCGAAAAGCATCGCTTCGCGGGCAACCCTCGGCTGGGCCGGGGACCTGATCAGTCAAAATCGGGAGCGTTCTCGCGCCTGCAGCAAACGAGACACACGTCCTAAATGAGTTATTGACAGTGATTCTGGGCTTGTCAAGCGCCCCCCCCTAGCATTTTGTGTCGCCAGCGATGGGCACTGCGACAGGATTCGAATGAGGCTTGCGTGCGATGCACAAATCGGGTCATTCTTTAAGGTGCAATGCACAAGAGGATTGGATGATGCGGGTTGCATTGATGCCACGGCTGCGCCCGGACGCTCGGCCCGCGTGACCACCCGGGAGGCCGGTGCGGTCCGAGCGAGCCCGCCGCGTGATGCGCTGGCCGAGATCGCCGCGCTGCTGACCGTCCGGCCCGAAGCGGCACTGGCACGGGCCGAGTCGCTCCTGGACCAGACGCGCGGTCTACCGGCGGCAGAACTCCTCGCCTGCCAGGCCCTGCGTCAGCTCGGCCGCCACCAGCCCGCCCTCGCCCGCCTGGCCGTCCTGGCGCGCGATCATCCGCGGGTGCCCGCGGTGCTGTGGGAACTCGCCCAGGTCGCCAGCGAGGCGGGCGCGACACAGCAAGCCATCGCCGCGCTCGAAGGATTGACCCGGCAACAGCCCGGGGTGTCGGGCGGATGGTTCCTGCTCGCGCGCGAATTGCGCCGGGATGGCCGCTCGCAGGATGCCTGGCGGGCCGATCTTTCGGGCGTCCACGCCTCCTCGCGCGATCCCGAGCTGCTCGCGGCCGCGGTGGCGATGAACCAGGGCGACCTGACGCAGAGCGAGACGCTGCTGCAGGCCCGGTTGCAGCGGCAGCCTGACGATCCGCCGGCCACGCGTCTGCTGGGCGAAGTGCGTTGGCGCCAGGGCGACATGACCGCCGCGGTGACGCTGGTCGAACGCGCGGTGGACCTGGCCCCCGGCTTCGACATGGCGCGTGATTTCCTCGTCCGCCTGCTACTCCAGACCAACCAGCTGCACGCCGCGCTCGCGCACGCCGAGATCCTGGGCACCTCGCCGGTGCGCAATGCCGGCCAGGCCCTGCTCAGGGCCTCGGTGCTGGTGCGGCTGGGCGACCAGGGGGCGGCGGGCGCGATCTACGAGGCGCTGCTGTCACGCCAGCCCGGCCAGCCCCAGGTCTGGCAGAACCTGGGGCATGTCCACAAGACGCTGGGGCGGCAAGCCGATGCGATCCATGCCTATCGCCAGGCGGTGCTGCACCAGCCGACACTCGGCGAAGCCTGGTGGAGCCTCGCCAATCTCAAGACCGTGCGGTTCACCACCGAGGATATCGCCGCGATGGAGCGGGCGCTAGCGTCATTGCAGGCGGACGAGGCGGACCGGCTCGAGGCCATCTTCCACCTGCACTTCTCGCTGGGCAAGGCGCTGGAGGATGCGCAGGATTATCCGGCCTCCTTCCGCCATTACGATGCGGGCAATCGCCTGCGCCGAACGATGATCCGGCACGAGGCGCAGGAGTTCTCCGCCGAGGTCGCGGCGGCCGCGCGCACCTTCACCGCCACTTTCATCGCGCGCATGGGGGCGGGCGGCTTTCCGGCACGCGATCCTATCTTCATCGTCGGCCTGCCGCGCTCGGGATCGACCCTGGTGGAGCAGATCCTCGCCAGCCACAGCCGGGTGGAAGGGACGATGGAACTGCCCGAGATGATGATCATCGCCGGGCGCCTGCAATCGCGGGTGGACGATGGCGAGTTCGCCGATTTCGGTGCCATGGCCGCCTCGCTCACCCCCGCCGAGCGCTACCGGCTGGGAGAGGAATATTGCGAGCGCACGCGCGTCCACCGCCAGACCGACCGGCCCTACTTCATCGACAAGATGCCCAACAACTGGCAGCACACCGGCCTGATCCGGCTGATCCTACCCCACGCCCGGATCATCGATGCCCGGCGCCACCCGATGGCGTGCTGCTTCTCGGGCTGGAAGCAGCATTTCGCCCGCGGCCAGGCCTTCACCTACGACCTGGCAGACATCGGGCGCTATTACCGCGACTACGTGGCGGCGATGGCGGCCTATGACGCGGCCGATCCCGGCGCGGTCTACCCGGTGTTCTACGAGCGCATGGTGGCCGACACCGAGCACGAGGTGCGCGCGTTGCTCGATCATTTGGGCCTGCCGTTCGAGCGCGCCTGCCTCGAGTTCCACAAGACCGAGCGGGCCGTGCGCACCGCCAGTTCCGAGCAGGTCCGCCAGCCCATCTTCCGGCAATCGGTCGAGCACTGGAAGAAGTACGAGCCCTGGCTCGGTCCGCTGGCCGACGCCCTGGGCGACACGGTGGCCCTCTATCCCGGCCTGGCTCCGACTGAAGCGGCGGGCACCGGCGGGATCATGGAGGCGAAGGGGATAGGACCCATATCGTAAGCTTGGGGAAGTCACTCCCGGACGAACCCGGGCCCCCGATCGGTATAGCTGTCGGTCGCCGGGTCGTAGTCGATGCCCGACAGGCCGCCGAGCACGGTGCCCTGCGCGATGGTGCCCGAAGGGATCACCACCTGGCCGATCAGGCTGAGGGTGGTCGCGGCCTGCGCGTCGCCCGCGGCGACGGCCGCGGCGAGCGCGCCGGATCCGGCCAGCAGGAACCGCCACCGGGTCATCGTCACTCTCCTCGTTCAGCCCAAGTCCGGCGGCGGTTCGTTACCCACTTTTGCCGCCAGCGCGACGGCGTTTGGGTGACGCCATGATGACGGTTGCGCCTGCCCGGCCCGGCCGTATGGGCTAACGCTCACGGCGCGCGCAAGCCGGTGGGGCGCCTCGGCGGCGAGCGGGCGCCGCTTGATTATCGCAAGCCAGTTTTCCCTTCGAGTGCCCGACCTGGTTGGTTCACGAGGCGGAAGCTTACCGAATAGCCGAGCACCAAGCGGCGGGGTGCGTCCCTCGCGCGGCCGCGCTAGGGCGGTCGGCAGGCATTTTGGACGAAGGGGTTTAGGGTGAAGATTTACACACGGGGCGGCGACAAGGGGCGCACCAGCCTGTTCACAGGTGGCCGGGTGGACAAGGACGACAGCCGGATCGAAGCGCTCGGCAGCATCGACGAGCTGGTAGCGGCGCTCGGGCTGGCCAAGGCAGCGTCCGGCCTGGAACTGGCGGCGCGCCAGCAGATCGAGATGGTGCAGACCCAGCTCTACCTGGTGATGGCCGATATCGCTGCCGGGGCGCCGGATGCCACTGGCGATGAGCCCGGCGGCGAAGCTGTCGCCAGATCGACGCTCGAATCACGCCTGCCTGGGGACGTGGCGGCCCGGCTGGAGGCGGCGATCGACCAGCTCGAGGCAGACCTGCCGCCGCTTGCCGAATTCGTCATCCCCGGCGCCTCGCCGGCCTCTGCCGCCCTGCACCTGACCCGCACCGTGTGCCGCCGGGCCGAGCGCCGCGTGCTCTCGGCGGCGCGCGAACACGTGGTGCCGGAGGAGGTGGGCATCTACCTCAACCGTCTGTCCGACCTGCTGTTCGTGCTGGCGCGCTGGGTCGATCGCGAAATTCCGGGAGGCGGGACGACCTTCAAGGAGCGGCTTTAGCGTAATCGCCAGGCGGCCGGTCGCTCGCCGGGTTGAGAGCGCGGTTTCCTGTTGCGGTGGCGCGGCGCGCGTGCTGAAACCCGCCGCACGATCGCCATGGCCCAGACAATCCCCGACGATCAGCTGGCCGGCCAGCTTGATGCGATCGCCCGCAACGAGGTGGCGGGGCTGCACGAGCTGTACGCGGCGACCAAGGCGCGGCTGTTCGTGGTGTGCCTGGGCGTCGTGCGCGACCGGGAGGCCGCCGAGGATGTCTTGCAGGAAGTCTATCTGAAGGTGTGGAACCGGGCGGCGGGCTACGACCGGGAGCGCGGCGCGCCCTGGCCGTGGCTGGCGATGATCGCCCGCAACACCGCGATCGACTGGGCACGCGCCCATTCGCGGCGGGCCAGCCTGGACGGGGCGAAGTACCTGTTGACCCGTGAAGCCGAGTTCGAGCCCGCGGCCGACGAGCAATTGGCGCAGGCCCAGGAGAGCGACCGGGCGATGCGCGCGGTCGAGCACCTCGATGAAGCCGCCGCACAATGCCTGCGCGCCGCCTTCATCGAGGGGCTAACCTATTCCGAGGTGGCCGAGCGCGAGGGCCTGCCGCTGGGCACGGTCAAGAGCCGCATCCGCCGCGCGCTCAAGGTCTTGCGGATGAGGATGGCCGATGGCTGATCCGACCATTCCTCTCGATCCCGAGCTGGACCTGCTCGCGGCCGAGCTGGCGCTGGGCCTGCTGGAGGGCAGCGAGCGGCTGGCGGCCGAGCGCTTGCGGCTCGAGGACCCCGCCTTTGCCGCCGCGGCCGAGCGCTGGGAGCGCGAGGGTCTTGCCTGGCTCGAGCAAGCTCCCGACGAGGTGCCGGCGGAGAGTTTATGGGCGCGGATCGAGGCGAGTGTCACACGGCGCCCGGTAGGGGTAGCAGGGGCGGGTCCGGAGGCGGTCGCGGTTGCCGCGCCGGCGCCGACAGCCGCGAGCGTGCGGGATGCCGGTCCGTGGAAGCCGTTCGCGCTGGCCGCGTCGCTCGCCGCTCTGGTGTTCGCGGGGCTCTGGGCCTTCCGACCGCAGATGGTCGAGGTGCCGGTAGAGGTGGAGCAGGCCTTTGCGCCCGAGGCGCTGAGCGTGGCGCAGATCAACGGCGCGGAGGCCGGCATGTTGCTGAGTGCGCTGTACGACCGCGAGACCGGGCGGCTCTACCTGCGCCTCGCCGATATCCCCGATCCCAGCCGCGTGCCGCAATTGTGGCTGATCGACGATAGCGGCACCCCGCGCTCGCTGGGCTTCGGGACGCGCGGCGCGGTGAGCGAGCTGGAACTGACGGCCGAGCAGCAGGCGATCATCGAGAGCGCGGGCACCATCGCGGTCTCGCTCGAAGCGCCGGCCGCCGTCCCGGGCGACACGCCCACCGATGTGCTGGGCGCGGCCAACCTGGCGCCGTTCGACCAGAGCTGAGCGGTGCTGGCCAAGCGCTTGGTGCAGGCCTAGGGGCAGGCTCCTCGTTCCCTCGCTCCCTTCATCGCCGGACCCGAAAGCGCGCATGGCCGATATCGACGACACTCCCGGCGATCACCCGGATCGCAATCTGGCGGAGCGCAAGTTCTACCCGGCGGACCAGGAGGTCGGCTTTGCGGAGCACAGCCCGCCGCGCACGCCGCAGACCGCGCACCCGGCCTATCGCCTGGCCTTTCGCGACACCGACTTCCTGCTGCGCGACGAATTGCGCCCGGTGCGCTTCCAGCTCGAGCTGCTCAAGACCGAGATGCTGCTGGAGGAGGCGCGGGTGGGCTCCACCCTGGTGGTCTACGGCTCCGCGCGCATCCCGCCGCCAGCCGCGGTCGCAGCCGCGCTGGCCGGCGCGGCGGACCTGCCCGAGGACGAGCGCAGGGTAGTCGAGCGCCTGGCGGCCAAGGCCAAGTATTACGGCGAGGCGTACAAGCTCGCGCGGCTGGTGAGCGAAAAGGGCATCATCGAGAACGGCGAGCGGCAGTTCGTGGTATGCTCGGGCGGCGGGCCCTCGATCATGGAAGCGGCCAACAAGGGCGCTTCGGACGCTGGTGCCGAGTCGATCGGGCTCAACATCGTCCTACCGCGCGAGCAGGCGCCAAATCCGTACGTGACGCCCTACCTATCCTTCCAGTTCCACTATTTCGCGCTGCGCAAGATGCACTTCCTGCTGCGGGCGCGGGCGGTGGCGGTGTTTCCGGGCGGGTTCGGCACGCTGGACGAGTTCTTCGAGCTGCTGACGCTCATCCAGACCGGCAAGATGAAGCCTATCCCGGTGCTGCTGTTCGGCCGCGAGTACTGGAACCGCATCGTTGATTTCGCGGGGCTGGCGGAGGAGGGCGTGATCCACCGGGCGGACCTGGACCTGTTCCGCTGGTGCGAGACGGCGGAGGAGGCCTGGGGCCACATCGCCGGCTTCTACCAGATTACCGACCCCGCGCCGCCCGGCTAGGCGAGCGGCGGCACGGCCCGTGCGGGTTGGGTGGGCTCGAGCCGGCGCCCGGCCTGATGTCCCATCGGCCCGGCGCCGGCGCCAAAGCCGGGGGCGGCCTTGAGGGCGGCGACCACCAAGTCGCCCGCCTTTCGGACCGCGACTGGCAGCTCCTCGCCCTCGGCTAGGAAGGTCGCGATCGCCGATGCCAGCGTGCAGCCGGTGCCATGCGTGTGGCGCGTGTCGATCCGCTCGTGACTGAACGTCCGCTCGGCCCAGTGTCCCTCGGCCGACAAGGTGTAGAGGCAGTCGAACACCAGCTCTTGCGTGGGGGCTGTTGCGCCCGCCGGATCAAGCTCCAGCCCTCCTGGCCGATGTCCGCCTTTTGCCAACAGGGCCGGCGCGCCGGATTGTCTCATCACCTTCTCGCCCGCCGCGGCCATTGCGAACTCGTCTCTAACCTCGGCCATACCGGCAAGTGCGGACAATTCGGGGAGGTTCGGCGTGACGAGCGTCGCCAGGGCCATCAGGCGGGCGAAGGCGGCGATGGTGGCCGCGTCCGCCAGCACCGCGCCACTGGTGGCGACCATCACCGGGTCGAATACCACGGGCAGGTCGAGACCGACCAGCCGGTCGGCAACGATGTTGGCGATGGCGGGCGAGCCGAGCATGCCGATCTTCACCGCATCTGCGCCGATATCCGACAGGCAGGCGTCGATCTGCGCCGCCACCAGTTCGGGCGAGAGCACCTCCACCGCCGTGACCCCGAGCGTGTTCTGCGCGGTGATCGCGGTGATCGCGGTCATCGCGTAGCCGCCCAGCATGGTGATGGTCTTGATGTCGGCCTGGATCCCGGCGCCGCCCGAACTGTCGGAGCCGGCGATGGCGAGGATGCGGGGAGGGGGCTTTGGCATGGCCTGGGATAGTCCGCTCACCCTGACCTGATCGAAGGGTCGTCCTTCTTCCCAGCCAGGGCGCGAACAGAAAAGAACGGTCGCTCGACCAGCTCCGCATGAGTGGTGGAAGGTTGAGATCTCACGCCGCCGCCTTCACTGCCGCGCAGATATCGTCCACCACCCGCTCCACCTGGGCGGCATCGTCGCCCTCAGCCATCACCCGGATGACCGGCTCGGTGCCCGACTGGCGGATCACCACGCGGCCGCCGCCGCCCAGCTCGCCCTCGCCCGCAGCAATGGCCCGGCGCACGCTCGGCTGCTCGAGCGGATCGCCGACGCCGCCATCGAAGCGCACGTTCTTGAGCAATTGCGGCACCGGATCGAACAGGTGGAGCAATTCGCTCGCCCGCTTGCCCGATTGCACCAGCGCGGCGAGCACCTGCAGGGCGGCCACGGTGCCATCGCCGGTGGTGGCGTGGTCGAGCAGGATCATATGGCCGGATTGCTCGCCACCGACATTGTAGCCGCCGGCGCGCATCGCTTCGAGCACGTAGCGGTCGCCCACCTGAGTGCGCACGACCTCGAGGCCGTGGCCGGCAAGGAACCGCTCCAGGCCCAGATTGGACATGATCGTGGCGACCACGCCCCCGCCGCGCAGCCGGCCATCGGCGGCCCAGCGGCTGCCGATCAGCGCCATCAGCTGGTCGCCATCCACCGGCCGGCCCTGCTCGTCGATGACGATGAGCCGGTCGGCATCGCCGTCGAGCGCCAGGCCGATATCGGCGCCTTCCGCCACCACCCGGGCGCTGATCGCGGCCAGCGAGGTGGAACCCACGCCGTCGTTGATGTTGAGACCGTTGGGCTCCACGCCTAGCGCGATCACCTCCGCGCCCAGCTCCCAGATCGCCGCGGGGGCGACGGTGTAGGCCGCGCCATGCGCGCAATCGACCACGATCTTGAGGCCGTCGAGCCGCACATCGGCCGGCAGCGAGGCCTTGACCGCGTGGATGTAGCGCCCGCGCGCATCCTCGATCCGGCGGGCGCGGCCGATCGCCTCGCCCTGCGCCAGCACCTGCTCGCGCGCCATCGCCGCCTCGATGGCCTCCTCGTCATCGTCCGACAGCTTGAAGCCGTCGGGGCCGAACAGCTTGATGCCGTTGTCGGCGAACGGGTTGTGGCTTGCCGAGATCATGACGCCCAGGTCGGCCCGCATCTCGCGGGCGAGCAGGGCGACGGCGGGGGTGGGGAGCGGGCCGGTCATGATCACGTCCATGCCCACGCTGGTGAAGCCGGCGACGAGCGCGGTCTCCATCATGTAGCCCGACAGCCGCGTATCCTTGCCGATCACCACCCGGTGCTTGTGCACGCCACGAAGGAAATGCTCGCCGGCGGCCTGGCCCACCTTCATCGCCAGCGCCGCGGTGAGCGTGCCGGCGTTGGCGCGGCCGCGAATCCCATCGGTGCCGAAAAACTCGCGCGCCATCCTTCATCCCGTCACATTACCGAAGCCTGGGTAGCGCATGCCGCCTCCGCGCGGCGATGTCACCCTTTCGCGTAGGAATTGCCTGGCCCGGCAACCTGCGCCATTAGCGGACGTTGACAGTCCGAGCCCCGAATTGCGTGTAACGAGAAGGACCCACAGACATGGCTTTCGAACTCATCCAGCTGCCCTACGACAGCGAAGCACTGGCGCCGGCGATCTCGGCCGAGACCTTCAGCTTCCACCACGGCAAGCACCACAAGGCCTATATCGACAAGACCAATGCCGCGATCGCCGGCACGGATCTCGAGGGCAAGCCGCTGACGCAGGTCGTCGCCGCAGCGCGCGGCAGCAACCAGGGCCTGTTCAACAATTCGGGGCAGAGCTGGAATCACGGCTTCTACTGGCACTCGCTCGCCCCCCAGGCGAGCGGGCCGAGCGGCGAGCTGGCGGTGATGATCGACGAGGCGTTCGGTTCGCTCGGCGAGCTCAAGGCCAAGCTCTCGGCGGCCGGCGTGGGTCATTTCGCCAGCGGCTGGGTGTGGCTGGCCGAAAAGGACGATGCGCTCTCGGTGGAGGAAACGCACGACGGCGATACGCTGGCCGACCAGGGGTTCAACCCGCTCTTGACCATCGACCTGTGGGAGCACGCCTATTATCTCGATCATCAGAACGCCCGTCCCAACTATCTGGAGGCGCTGATCGAGAGCCACCTCAACTGGGATTTCGCCGCCGACAATCTGGCGCGCGGCAAGCCTTGGGAATATCCGGCCTGAGGATTGCGCGGCTGATCGACGGGCTCGCTCGTTGGCCCCCGGGGGTCGGCTTACTCGCGGAGCTGGGGCGCTGGTAGCGGCCCCTCAGCCTGCCTGCATCTCGCCCGGGGCGAGATGCAGGCAGGCAGCTGAACGCCGCGGGGGCATGGTCGCCGAACGGCTCCCCAGGGTGAAGCCACGGCGATAGAACGCGGCCGCCGGATGCGCCTAATTGGCCTCCTCGGGCTCGTCCTGCCGGCCGGTGAACAGCGGCTCGCCGAACAGGAAGCCGATGAGATTAGGGCTGCCCAGGTGATCGAACAGGGCGGTGACGGTGAGCAGGATGGGGATCGACAGCAGCGCGCCGGTCACCCCCCAGATCCAGGTGAAATAGCTGAGCGAGAGGAGGATCATCACCGGGTTCATGGTGAAGCGCACCCCCAGCACCAGGGGGGTGACAACGTTCGATTCCACCGCGTGCAGGCCGAGGAAGGCGGCGGCGGGGATGAGGCCGAGGACGGGATTGTCGGCGGTGCCAAGGCCGAACAGCGTGAGCAGCGCGGTCATCACCAGCGGGCCCACATAGGGCAGGAAGTTGAGCAGGGTGGCAAGGCCGCCCCACATGATCGGCGCCTCCAGCCCCAGCGCCCAGGCGCCCAGCGCAACGACGATCCCGACCCCCAGGTTGATCAGCCCCACGGTGAGGATATAGGCCGCCACCCGGTCCTGCACGTCGCGCAGCACCCGGGCCGCCTTGAGGCTGGAGCCGAAGCTGTGGCGGTCGAGCAGCAGGCGGCGGCGCAGGCGCACCCGCGCCTCGATCATGAACAGCGCCATCAGCAGGGTGAGCAGGAATTCGAGCACCACGGTGGGCGTGGCCAGCGCCAGCTGCTCGAGCATGGTCGGCCCGGCCAGCACCACCTCGCGCCCGCCCTCGCTGCCGGCGATCCGCGAGATCTGCGCGTTGAGCTGCGAGACCCAGGCCAGCGCCCCCTGCAGCTGGTTGAAATGCGTGCCGATGCGCTCGATCATCTGCGGCACGGCATCGAACAGCGTGAATGCCGGGCGCAGGACCGCGGTGAGCGCCAGGGTGATGATCGCCACCAGCACCAGCAGCGCCAGCAGCGAGGCGAGGAAATTGGGCAGCCCGACCATCGCCAGCCGGTCGGCCAACGGGGAGAGGATGATCGTCAGGACGATGGCCGTCACCAGCGGCAGGAACACCACCGAGCCGATCGACAGCACGAAGGGCAGCGCGAGGAACAGGCCGACCGAGAGCAGCACGACCAGCGCGGACAGCAGGCGCAGATGCGGGGCTTCGTGGCTCCGATACGGGTGCACGGCGCTGGGCTGATCGCCCGGAGCATGGGCAGCGTGAACCGCCATGGGAGAGGCGGCAGGCTCGGGGCGCGTGCTTGCCGGCACGCTCGGGGCGGCCCGATCGGATTGGCTGCCGAACGCGGGCGGCGCCATGTCCCTGCTGCCCTGGTCCGCCTCGATGCTCATGGCCCACCGCCGATCCCTACCCACCTGCTGCGCTACGCATGGCTCGCCAGCGGGGCGCAAGCAAGCGGGGAACGGCGGTCGCCAGCACCACTGAACGGGCGGCGCGGGCCAGACCGACCACGGGCCCGAACACCACGGCCCCGCTCGACCATGGGCTAGCGGGTCGCTTCGGCCTTGCCGCGGCCGGCGGCCACCTCGTCGAGTTCCTCCAGGATGGCGCGGTGCGCCGAGGGGTCGCCGATCGCCCGGTCGGGAATGTCGCCATCCTCGATCATGCTCGTGAGCGCGGCGCGGGCGCGGCCCACGCGGCTCTTGATGGTGCCCACCGCGCACCGGCAGATGGTCGCCGCTTCCTCGTAGGAGAAGCCCCCTGCGCCCACCAGGAGCAGCGCCTCGCGCCGCTCGGGCGGCAGGGTGAGCAAGGCCCGGTGGAGGTCAGACAGGTGCAACGGTTCTTCCTGCCCGGCAGGCGCGATCAGCACGCGTTCGGCCACGCTCTCGTCGTATTCGCCGCGGAAACGGTTGCGGCGCATGTCGGTAAGGTAGGCGTTGCGCAGGATGACGAAGGTCCAGGCGCGCATCGAGGTGCCCGGCTCGAACCGGTCCTGCGCCGCCCAGGCCTTGAGCAGGGTTTCCTGGACGAGATCGTCGGCCATGTCGGGGCGGCCGCACAGGCCCCGGGCGAAGGCGCGCAGATGCGGCACCACACCGGTCAATTCGCGCTTGAACGCAACCTTGTCGTCGGCGCTACGCTCGGCCATGGCCGGCTTGGGTTCCTTGCTCATGGCTTGGGGTTGCTATCGAGCTTCGCGAGCAAGTCCTTAAAGGTGTCGGGTACGGGCTCTTCGAGCACCTGATCGTACAGCCGCTTCAATCCGCGGGTCCAGTCCGGCTCCTTGGTGGGGTCGCCGCCCTGCTGTTTCAAGCGCGCACCGGGCCTGCCGGGGTTCTTGTCGGTCTCTGGCTTGGTCATGCGTGCTAAACTGTCCCACTCAGTCACGATGCCGCGCCGGTCGATCCCCGGGCAGGCGGCCTGCGCCGTAGCGCAATTGCCGGCTATGTAAATCCCCGCGCACCTGTCGAGGCGGCGAGCGGACGGGGGTGCGCAATGGGTCGGCTCGGAACGAAATGCCCGCGCTCTGGTTCCCCGATGCAAGCAGCGGTAACTCAGATCCCGTTACTGGTCGCGGGTCCACGTTGCCATGAGCCGCGCAACCCGCCGGCTGGGGATGAGAGTTGGCGGAGCAGGGTTCGGGCACACGGAGCAGGACGCGGCGTTGGCTGACGCGTTACCCGCGCGCTCTGCCCGTCGCCCTGTTCGCGTTGATTTCGGCGATCACCCTGCTCTCGCTCGTCTCGCTCGAACGCGGGCAGGATCAGCGGGCGTCGTCACAGCTGCGCAGCCGGGCGATCGCGGTCGCCTCCGCGCTCGAACGACGGACCAATTCGAGCAGCGCCTATCTCAGAGCCGGCGCCGCCCTGCTGGCCAGCCTGCCCGACGTCCCGTACGATCAGTTCTCGCGTTTCGTGTCCGAGCTGCGGCTCGATTCGGTCTATCGCGGCCCGGAAGGCATCGGCTGGGCCCCGGTGGTTCGGCCGGCAGACCTTGCCGCGCTCGAGGAGCGAGTATCGCGCGAGACCGGCCGGCGCTTCCGGGTCGAACCGCCACTTGCCGGCACGCAGCCCTTCCTCGTGCCGGTCGCCTATCTGCACCCCGACACCGAGCGCAATCGCCGGGCGATCGGCTACGACATGTATTCCGAGCCCGTTCGTCGCGCGACGATGCGCGAAGCCGAACGCACCGCGCGGCCGACCGCGACCCGCAAGATCGTGCTGCGCCAGGAAGGCACCGGCACAGCGCCCGGGTTTCTCATCTACATGCCCGTGTTCGAAGCCGCCCCCGGCGGGGCGCGGCGCCTCAAGGGCTTCATCTATAGCCCGTTCAACGCGCGTGACTTTCTCGCCTCGGCGCTCGAGCTGGAGGATGCCGGGACTTATTCGGTGGAGCTCTACGACGGCGATCCCGCCAGCAGCGAGCTGCTCGCCAGCAGCGGCGAACTGGTGGGTGACGAGCACGAAACGATCCAGCGCACGATCCCGGTGGCCAACAATCCCTGGGTGCTGGTGGTCCGCTCGTCCGAGGGCGGGGGCCTTTCCGGCCTGTCCATGGCCACGCTGATCTTCGGCCTGCTGGTCGCCAGCCTGCTGATGCTGTTGGTGCGGATGCTCACCCAGCAGGCGATGGAGGACGAGGCCTCGCTGGCCTGGTTCGAAGAGCAGGCCTCGATCCGCAACTCTCTTACCCGCGAACTCAACCATCGGGTGAAGAACACGCTGGCCAACGTCTTGTCGATCATCGCCCTCACCCGCCGGCGCGCCACCAGCCTCGCCGAGTTCGCCGACGGGTTGGACGGGCGCATCCGGGCGCTGTCGGCCACCCACGATTTGCTGACCAATTCGGACTGGGGCACCACCCCGGTTCGCGCCGTGGTCGAGGCCGAACTGCTGCCCTATGCGCAAGGGTCCGACCACATCGTCGGCCTGGAGGGGCCGGCGGTGGAACTGGCGCCCAACGATGCGCTTTCCCTTGGCCTGGCGATCCATGAATTGGCCACCAATGCCGCCAAATACGGCGCGCTCAGCCGTGCCGGGGGCCGGGTTTCGGTTCGCTGGCGGCTGACGAGCGAGCGCCTGGTGCGGGTCGAGTGGCAGGAACGTGGCGGCCCGCCGGTACCCGACGTGCGCAATCGCGGCTTTGGCACCGACCTTATCGAACGCATCGTGGCCCACGAGCTCAAGAACCCGGTGCAGCTGGTGTTCGAGCGCGAGGGGGTGAACTGCGTGCTGACGATCCCGATCCGGCGCCCGAGCGAGTTCGCCATGCGGGCAGCCCGCGCGGAACCGACGCCGCCGGTCGCCCGGCTCATGCGGCGCTAGCGCCGCGCCAGCCGCACGAGCGGGCTGGACCTGCTATATTCATCCGTATACGACTGGCGCCGTGCGCGCAAATCCAGCCCTTACGTTGGTGGCCCGTCTGGCCCCCGTTCTGATCGCCGTCGCCGGCATGGCGCTGATTGCCGCCTGCAGCGGATCACCCCCCGACCAGGCGCCCGAGGCTGCCGACGGCCCGGTGGTGCTCGCCGCTGCGAGCCTGCAGGAAAGCTTGACCGAGGCGGCCGAAAGCTTTGCGGCGGAAGGACATGCCCTCCCTGCGCTGTCGTTCGCCGCCACCTCAGCGCTGGCCCGCCAGATCGAGCGCGGCGCCCCGGCCGATGTGTTCATCTCCGCTGATGCGGACTGGATGGACCGATT
The DNA here is from genome assembly GCA_031399025.1 of Erythrobacteraceae bacterium. Lineage (GTDB taxonomy): Bacteria > Pseudomonadota > Alphaproteobacteria > Sphingomonadales > Sphingomonadaceae > CBDBZL01. The sequence goes on from JANNOJ010000003.1 coordinate 65,763, forward strand.
GGAGGCGGCCGGCCTGCTGGCCGAGCGCACCCGGGTCGATCTGCTCACCAACCGGCTGGTGGTGGTGGCGCCGGTCGGCTGGACCAGCCCGGGCCGGGATCCGTTCGACGGCGGCGGGAACATCGCCATCGCCGATCCGCAGGCCGTGCCGGCGGGGCGCTATGCCCGCGCCGGCTTGGAGAGCCTGGGCCGCCTGGGAGAACTGGAGTCCCGCCTGATCCCGGCCGAAAGCGTGCGCGCGGCGCTCGCGCTGGTGGAGCGGGGACAAGTGGATCGTGCCATCGTCTACGCCACCGACGCCCAGGCGTCGCGGGAGGTGGAGGTGGTGTACATGTTCCCGCAAGCCAGTCATCCGCCGATCCGCTACCCCGCTGCCGTCCTGGCGGCGAGCGACCACCCGGATGCGAGCGCTTTCGTGGACTTCCTCGATTCGCTCGAAGGGCGGGCGATTTTCCGGCAGCACGGGTTCGGGATCGCCCGGTGATTGCGGGCATGACGCCGCCGCCATGACATCCTTCCCATGACCTTGGGCCTCACCGCCGAGGAATGGGCGGTGATCGCGCTGTCGCTCAGGGTGAGCCTGGTCGCGGTGCTGGCGACGCTGCCGGTGGCCTATGCGCTGGCGCTCCTGCTCGCGTGGCGGCGCCTGCCGGGGCGGCTGCTGCTCGATGCGCTGGTCCACCTGCCGCTGGTGCTGCCGCCGGTCGTCACCGGCTGGCTGCTGCTGCTGGCGTTCGGCCGCACCGGGTCCATCGGCCGCTGGCTCGACCAGGCGCTGGGGGTCACGCTGGTGTTCCAGTGGACCGGCGCGGCACTGGCGGCGGCGGTGATGGCGTTGCCGCTGATGGTCCGGGCGATGCGGCTGTCGATCGAGGCGGTCGACCGGCGGCTGGTGGGGGCGGCGCGCACGCTGGGGGCCACGCGCGCCCGGGCCTTCGCCACCATCACCCTGCCGCTCAGCCTGCCTGGAATAATGGCCGGCGCCATGCTCGGCTTCGCCCGGTCGCTGGGCGAGTTCGGCGCCACGATCACCTTTGCCTCCAACATCCCCGGCCAGACCCGCACGCTGCCCCTGGCGATCTATACCGGCCTGCAATTGCCCGGCGGCGAGGGCGTGGTGGCGCGCCTGGCGGTGATCTCGATCGTGCTGTCGGTGGGCGCGCTCATCGTGTCCGAAGCCTTGATGCGACGTGCGGGAGGGGAGCGCGCGCATGTCCTTTGAGGTGGTGCTGCGGCACCGCATCGGCGAGCGCGACATCACCCTCGATTTTGCCACCGATGCGCGCCTCACCGCCCTGGTGGGCCCGTCGGGCGCCGGCAAGACCACGGTGCTCAACTGCATCGCCGGGCTGGTGCGGCCCGATGCCGGCCGGATCGTGGTCGGCGGCCGGGTGCTGTTCGACGGCGCGGCCGGGATCGACCTGCCGCCCGAGCGCCGCCGGGCCGGCTACGTGTTCCAGGACGCGCGGCTGTTCCCGCACCAGCGCGTCGCCGCCAATCTTGCCTACGGCGCGCGGCTCGCGCCCGCCGGGGAGCAGTGGATCGACCGCGCCGAGGTGGCCGACATCCTTGGGATCGCCCACCTGGCCGAGCGCTGGCCGGCGACCCTGTCGGGCGGCGAGGCGCAGCGGGTGGCGATCGGCCGGGCGCTGCTCGCCTCCCCACGCTTCCTGCTGCTCGACGAGCCCCTGACCTCGCTCGATGCCGAGCGGGCCGAGGGCATCACCCGCGCGATCGAGCGGATCCGCGACGATTTGGCGCTGCCGATCCTGCTCGTCAGCCACGACCGGGCGGAAGTGGCCCGGCTGGCCGACCGGGTGATCACGCTGGCGTAAAGCGGCGCATCAGGCCGTCGTGAACAGCGCCCGGTCGATCGGCAGCGAGCGTACCCGCTTGCCGGTCAGCGCGAACAGCGCGTTGGTGAGCGCCGGGATGACCGGCGGCAGCGCCGGCTCGCCCAGGCCGGTGGGGGCGTTGTCGGACAGCACCCATTCGACGTGGATGGCGGGCGTGGTCGGCATGCGCGGCAGCTGGTAATCGTGGAAGTTGGACTGCTTGGCCGCGCCGCCTTCGATCTCTACCGCCTGTTGCATCGCCTGGCCGAGGCCGTCGATGATCGAGCCTTCCACCTGGTTGAGCGCGCCCGACGGGTTGATGATGTGGCTGCCGACATCGCCCGCCGCCCACACATTGTGCACCTGCGGCACGCCGCGCTCGCTGATGCCGGCTTCCACCACCTCGGCAAAGTAGCCCATGTGGCTGTAATAGAAGCCGAAGCCGAGCGCATGTCCGGCGGTCACCGGCTGGCCCCAATTGGCCATCGCCATCGCCTTGCGGGTGACTGCGGCGAGGCGGCCGGGGTCGAAGCCGGGGTTGGACATGCCGCCGAAGCCCTGCACCGGCGGCGCCGCCTCGGCACCCTCGACCAGCTCGAGCATCAGCGTGGGCAGGTCCTTGGCCGTGGCCACCGCCACCTCGTCGAGGAAGCTCTGCATCACGAAGGCGAGCGCGTTGGACGCGGGCGCGCGCAGGGCGCCCATCGGCACCGCGGTCGCCAGCTTGGTCTGGGCGTAGCGCAGATTGGGCACGAAATTGGCGGGGAACACGTCGGCGCTCATCGCCGCCGGGTTGAACGCCCCGTCACCCAGGTCCCAGGTGATGAAATGATCATCGAAGCCGGTCAGTCTGCCATCCGCATCCACCGCCGCGCGCAGTCTGTGCCAGCCGGCGGGGCGGTAGAAATCGGTGCGCAGATCGTCCTCGCGGCTCCAGATGAGCTGGACGGGCGTGCCGGGCATCCTGGCGGCGATGGCGGCGACCTGGTGCATGTAGTCGTTGGTCAGCCGCCGGCCGAAGCCGCCGCCCATGCGGGTGATGTGGACGGTGATCTGGCCGGCCTCCATCCCGAGCATCTCGGCGACACCGGTGAGCCCGCTTTGCGGCGTCTGCGAAGGCGCCCACATCTCGAGCCGGCCGTCGGCGTGCATCAGGGCGGTGCAGTTCATCGGCTCCATCGCCGCGTGGGCGAGAAACGGGTAGGAGTATTCGGCTTCGAGCACCTGCGCGGCCGCGCCGAACGCGGCCTCGACGTCGCCGCTGGTGGCGAACACCTCTTGCGGCGCACCCTCGGCCATCAGGCGGCGGGCGGTCTCGCCATAGGTCTTGGACGAATGGCTGGCCCACTCGCCGGTGTCCCACTCGACGGCGAGCGCCTTGCGCGCCTCGTTGGCGAGCCACCAATTGGCGGCGATCACCGCGACGCCGGGAACCAGCTGCGAGGCCGAGCCGTGGCCCTCGACGACGAACGCATCGAGCACGCCGGGCTGCGCCTTGGCCGCATCCAGGTTTGCCGAGGTCAGCTTGGCGCCGAACACGTAGGAGCGCTCGTAGGCGGCATAGACCATGCCGGGCAGCTGCGTGTCGACCCCGAAGATCGGCTCGCCCCGCACGATCCTGGGGCTGTCGATCCCACCTATTGCCCGGCCGATGATGGTGAAATCGGCCGCGTCCTTGAGCGTGAGCGAAGCCGGGTCGGGGACGGGCAGGGCGGCGGCATCGGTCGCCAGCTCGCCATAGGAGAGCGAACGGCCGGTGCCGTCGAGCACCCGGCTCATCTGCGTGCGCAGGGCGGAGACCGGCATGCCCCAGCGCTGCGAGGCGGCGGCCAACAGCATCGCGCGGGCGGCCGCGCCGGCCTGGCGCATGGGCAGCCAGTTCATCGGCGTGGCGAAGCTGCCGCCGGCCAATTGCAGACCGTAGCGCGCGGTATCGGCATCGGCCTGGCGGATGCGCACCTGCTCCCAATCGGCATCGAGCTCCTCGGCGATCAGCATGTGCAGCATGGTCTTGATGCCCTGGCCGATCTCGGGGTTCTTGCCGACGATGGTGATGGTGTTGTCGGGCGCGATGCTGACGAAGGCATTGAGCTCGCCCGTAGCGCCTTCACTGGCCGCCCGCGCCGGCATCGGCATGGTGGCGACGAGCGCCAGGCCGCCGCCGGCGAGCGCGCTGACCTTGAGCAACATGCGGCGCGAGAGCTGCAGGGAGCCTGCGGCCAAGGGGTCAAACACTGGCGATGCCCTCCCGCGAAACCGCGGCGATCGCCTGGTGGATGCGGGTGTAGCAGGCGCAGCGGCACAGATTGCCCTGCATGGCGGTCTCGATCTCGCCGGCGTCGGGCTGCGGGTTGCGGGCGAGCAGGGCGCTGGCGTTCATCAGCTGGCCGGCCTGGCAATAGCCGCACTGCATCACGTCGTCGTCCAACCAGGCCTGTTGCAGCGCGCGCCCGACCGGGCTTTGCGCCAGCGCTTCGATCGTGGTGACCTGGCCCTCGCCGATCGCGGCGAGCGGCAGCGAGCAGGAGCGGGTGGCCTGGCCGTCGACATGCACGGTGCAGGCGCCGCACAGGCCGACGCCGCAGCCGAATTTGGTGCCGACCATGCCGAGCTCGTGGCGCAGCACCCAAAGCAACGGCATCTCGCCCGGCGCATCCACCGCGCGCGCTTCGCCGTTGATGGTGACCGTGTAGGCCATGCGCCCGCTCTCCCTGCAAATTCCTGCCCGAGGCCGGTCCCGCGGCGGTCGATGCCGGCTGAGCGAGCGCAGCCGGTCGGTCGACGACTTCTACAAGCTTACAGCGGTACTGCCAACCCGGAACAAGAGGCGCCGGACGGCCGGAATCAGCCGGTGAAGCCGGCCTTGCGGAAGATTTCGCGCCCGCGCCGGAACACGACCAGCTTCTCCAGCGTGACCGGGTGGAAAAACGCCTCGATCGACTGGCCCTGCTCGGTCCGGGCATAGACCTCGTAGCAATCGCCCTCGACCTGGACGCGCAGCACCTCCCAGCCTTCCTGCCAGGCCTTCTTGCGCAGATCGGCTTGCGGGACCCAGGCATCCTGCGGCCCGCCGCGGCAGACGACGTCGCCATCGGCATAAGCGGGGGACGCGAGCGCGAGGCCGAGGAAGGCGGCGGCGAGGGCGGGCAGGCGGATCATGTCGTCAGCTCCTTGGGTATGGTCGTGCGCCGGCGGCGAACGAGGAAGCGGGCGCTCCAGGCGAGCATTAGCGGGGCGAGATGAACCAGCGCTGGGGTGGCGGCGCGGTCGAGCAGCCACCAGTGCAGCGCGGCGAGCAGCACGGCGGCGTAGAGACCGGCCTGGATGCGCTTCCACCAGCGGCCGAGCGCGCGCATCGCGGCGTTCGAGCTGATCGCGCCGGCGGCGAGCAGGCCGAGGAACGACAGCCAGCCGGTCCAGATGCCGGGTAGGCCCAGTTCGTCGAGCATGGGGGCGATGCTGCCTTCAGCCGCGCCCATGTCGATGGCGTAGAACACCACGTGCAGCGCGGCGTAGGCGAAGGCGGCGACGCCCAGGTTGCGGCGGATCGCCAGCCAGGCGCGCAACGGACGGGTGCGGCCGAAGATGTCGGCGAGCGGCCCGGCCAGCATTGCCAGCACCATCAGCCGCAGCGAGGTCTCGCCGGTAGGGTGGAGCAGATCCATCGCCAGCGCCTCGCCCGAGGTATAGGCGCGGATGATGAACAGCGCCGGCAGGGCGAGTAGCAGCCACAGTGCCAGGCGCAAAGCGAGGCGCGCGCGCGGCGTCACGGCTTCGCCCAGCGGCGCAGCAGATTGTGATAGACATGAATCAGCCGATCGATGTCGGGATCATCGTTCGCGGTCCCGCCGCGCTCCAGCCGCGTCGACAACGCCTGGATCGACTGATCGAGGTCGAACAGCATGGCCCGCGCCGCGCCGTCGGCCACCGCGCTCTGGACCCAGGTGACCGCCGCCAGCCGCTCGCCGCGGGTGACCGGCGCCACCTGGTGCAGGCTGTTGGAGGGGTAGAGGATCAGGCCGCCGGCCGCCAGCTTGACCTCCTGTGCGCCGTAATCGGTTTCGATCACCAGTTCGCCGCCATCATAGCTGTCGGGTTCCGAAAGGAACAGCGTCGCCGAGATGTCGCTGCGCACGGTGATGTCCGCGCCCGGCACGCGCATCAGCGCGGAATCAACGTGCGAGCCGTAATGGCCACCGTCGCGGTAGCAGTTGAACACCGGCGGGAAGACCTTCTCGGCCAGCGTGCCGGAGACGAACAGCGGGTTGCGCCCGAGCGCGGCGAGGATGCGGTTGCCCAGCTCGCGCGCGGCCGGGCTGGTCGCGCTCAGCTGCCGGTTCTGCTTGACCGCGACCGAGCGCGTGCCGGCGGTCTCGGCCCCGTCCTGCCAGGAGGAAGCGGCGAGGTCGGCGCGCAGGCGCTCCACCTCGGCAGGGGCAAGCAGGTTGTCGATCACCAGCAGCATGGCCTGCCGTTTACACCATTCGCCGCCGCCTAACAGGCCGCTGAAAAAGGCCACGGTTTAGCGATGAATGAGGTGTCGTCGCCATTATTGTAGGCGATTTCGCCTTCGAGCCAGCCATCTTCGCGCAGATCGGCCCATCCAGTGCCGGTGACCTGATCGCCTTCGTCGGC
>JANNOJ010000025.1:0-17127 GCA_031399025.1 Erythrobacteraceae bacterium
CCGACGAAGGCGATCAGGTCACCGGCACTGGATGGGCCGATCTGCGCGAAGATGGCTGGCTCGAAGGCGAAATCGCCTACAATAATGGCGACGACACCTCATTCATCGCTAAACCGTGGCCTTTTTCAGCGGCCTGTTAAAGACTTCCGCGAAAAGGCTGCGCCGCGTTTCTTCCATCCCGCCTCATATCACCGCTCCAACCGGAGTCGATACATACTTGTTCGAAGGGGATAATCGCTAAACGCTTGACCGCTGTTGGAAAGTTGCTTAATTGTTCCGCGTTCGTTCCAATGGAACATCGAGGGGACACACAATGTTGACCGCCAAGCAGCACGAGCTCCTGCGCTTCATCCAGCGGCGGCTGGAAGAGACCGGGATCTCCCCGTCTTTCGAGGAGATGAAGGAGGCGCTCGACTTGAAGTCGAAGTCGGGCGTGCACCGGCTGATCTCGGCCCTGGAAGAGCGTGGCTTCATCCATCGCCTGCCCAACCGCGCGCGCGCGCTCGAAGTGCTGCGCCAGCCCGAGAACCTCGCGCCCGCAACCCGGCAGACGAGTGCGACCAGCGGGGCCGTCGCCAAGGCCACCACCCTCCCGGCCGGCCGGCCGCAACCGGCGAACGACGTGATCGAGGTGCGGCTGCACGGGCGGATCGCCGCAGGCATGCCGATCGAGGCGCTCGAGGACGACCGCATGCTTTCGGTTCCCGCCGCGCTGCTGGGCGCCGGCGAGCATTACGCGCTCGAAGTCTCGGGCGATTCGATGATCGAGGCAGGCATCCTGGACGGCGATTATGCGCTAGTACGCCGCACCGACACGGCCCGCGACGGCGAGATCGTGGTGGCGCTGGTGCGCGGCGAGGAGGCGACGCTCAAGTACCTGCGGCGTGACGACGGCAAGGTGCGCCTCGATCCGGCGAACCGCGCCTACAGCGCGCAGGTCTACAATGCCGACGAGGTCCAGGTGCAAGGCAAGTTGGCCGGGTTGCTGCGCCGCTACAACTGACCTGGCGGAAAAGCGGCCGGCAGGCACAAGACTCAGCCCCCCGAGGGACCGCCTCGCCACCAGCCGTGGTCGCCCTGGCTTTGCGCCACCGCGGTCACCCGCTGGCGAGCGAGGTCGATCGCCAGGCCGCCGGTTTCTTCCAGCATGCGTCGATCGGCCTTCAGCCAGCGCGGCTGACAGGTGCGCGGCAGACCCCGGTCGGCGATGACGATATCGGCGGCGGCGCAGGCGGCGTTCAGTTGCGCGATCGGCACGTATTGCTTGCTGCGGCTCATCAGCACGTTCCAGTCGCGCCCGCCGCGGCGCACCGAAAGGGAGCAGAACTCGTCGCTGCAGCGCGCCAGCGGCCATTCTGCGAGCGGCACCGGCTCGGCGGCGACGCCGGCCAGCTCGAGCAGATTGTCGCGGGTGAAGTCGCTGCGCGTGGCCCGCAGCACCAGGAGCCGCTCGCCCTCGCCGGTGATCGCCACATGCCGCCCGTCGCCCGAAACCAGCAGGTCGGGGATCGGGGTGGCGAGCAGCATCAGCGTGGCGATGCCGACCGGAAAAAGGCCGAGCAGCCGCTCGCGGCCGCGCCACAGCGCCAGCCACAGCCCGCCGGCGACGAACAGCGCGAAGGTGAGATAGCTCATCTGCGGCATCAGCCGGACCGAACCGGGCTGGCTCGCGGTGAAATGCGCCAGCCACAGCATCAGCTCCAGCGACTTGCCCGCCAGCCACCAGAATGGCGCCCCCGCGCCTGCCAGGTCGAACAGCAGCGCCAGCGCGATCATCGGCATCGACACGAAGGTGGTGAGCGGGATGGCGATGACGTTGGCCAGCGCGCCATAGGCGCCCGCGCGGTGGAAGTGGAACAGCACGATGGGCATCAGCGCCAGTTCGATGACGATGCCGGTGACGAGCAGCATCACCGCGCCGCGGCCCGCACGCCCCAGCCATGATTGCTCGCGCGGGCGGAGGAACTCGCGCACCGGCGCCGAAGCGCTGAGCGCGACGATGGCGATGATTGCGGCGAAGCTCATCTGGAAGCTGGCGCCGATCAGCGATTCGGGCCACAACAGCAGCACCACGAGCGCCGCGGTCGCCACCATGCGCAGCGACAGCGGCTCGCGCCCGAGGGCCAGCGCGACAAGGACCAGCAGCGCGCCCACGCAGCTGCGCACGGTGGGCACCTCGGCGCCGGTCAGCAGCGTGTAGCCGACGCCCGCCAGCGCCGCGAGGCCTGCGGCGAGCACCGGCAGGCGCACCCGCAGGGTGAGCCAGGGCCACAGCGCCAGCAGCCGGATCGCCAGGACATAGGCCGCGGCGATGACCGCGCTCACATGCAGGCCGCTGATCGAGAGCAGGTGCGTGAGGCCGGAATCGCGCATCGCCTCGTCATCGGCCGCGGCAATCGCGCCGCGGTCGCCGCTGGCATAGGCGGCGGCGATCGCCCCGGGCGAGCCATCCAGCCGCGTGCGGACATGCGCCGAGAGCCGGCGCTGGAGCGAGGCGAGCGACGAGCCCTCCCCGGCCGGCTCGAGCAGGGTCACTTCCCCCTGGACGCTACCGGTCGCCGCGTAGCCCTGAAACCAGGCGGCGCGGGCGAAATCGTAGGCGCCGGGCAGCATCGGCGGCGCGGGCGGCATCAGCCTGGCGCGCAGCTGCACGACCGCGCCTTCGCCGAAGGAGGGCTGGTCTTGCTCGAGCGGCAGGTTGACGCGAACCTTGATCGGCGCGGCGGTGTCGGGATGGCGGGTCGCCAGCACCAGGCGCACGCGGCCCTCGGCCGGCTGGTCGATGCGCTCGAGGATCCGGCCGGTGAACTCGGCCGAGAGCGGACGCTCCAGCGCCGGCGCGCCGACCATCTCCGAGCGCGCCCAGATGACCGCCAGGCCCGCTGCCACCATCAGCCCGGTGACCACCGCCGCGGTGACCAGGTGCCGGCGCTCCTCCTGACCCTTCCACAGCGCCAGCGTACCCAGCCCCAGCATCGCGCAGATCGCCAGCGCGGCGATCCATTCAGCCGGCCCGTCGAGCCAGAACCACGCGATGATGCCGCCGGCGAAGGCGACCACCAGCCAGGGCCCGCGGTCGAAGCCCGAGCGGGCGAGAAAGGCTTCGGCCGCATCGGCCATGCTGGACAAGCGCCAACGCATTCGCCAATGCGTGCGCTGCGTCGCAGCATCGCCAGCGTCCACGTCGAGGGGCACACCCTGCCGGTACCGCGTTGCCATAATGGGACAAGACAGGGCATAATCGCATGGCCAAGGCAAGCGAAAGCGATCGGACGACCGGCGCCAAGCGCCATGTCGTTACGCGTTTCGCGCCCTCGCCCACCGGCTTCCTGCACATCGGCAATGCCCGCACCGGGCTGTTCAGCTGGCTCTATGCGCGCCACCATGGGGGGCGGGCGCTGCTGCGGATCGAGGATACCGACCAGGCCCGCTCAACCCAGGCCGCCATCGACGTGATCCTGGACGGGCTCGCTTGGCTCGGGCTCGAGTTCGATGGCGAGGTGGTCTACCAGTCGCAGCGCGCCGAGCGTCATGCCGGGGTGGCGCACCAGCTGCTCGCGGCCGGCCGCGCCTACAAGTGCTTTGCCACGCCCGCAGACCTCGCCGCCATGCGCGAGGCGCAGAGGGCCGCCCGCCAGCCGCTGCGCTACGACGGGCGCTGGCGCGACCGCGACCCTGCCGAGGCTCCCGCCGGCGCGCCCTACACCATCCGCATCCGCACGCCCGAGGCCGGCGAGACGGTGATCGACGATGCAGTCCAGGGCCGCGTCACCGTGCGCAACGAGGAGCTGGACGACTTCATCCTGCTGCGCGCCGACGGCTCGCCCACCTACATGCTGGCGGTGGTGGTGGACGACGCGGACATGGCCTGCACCCACATCATCCGCGGCGACGACCACCTCAACAACGCCTTCCGCCAGCTGCAGGTGATCCGCGCCATGCAGGGCCTGGAGCCGGGTTGGGACGAGCCGGTTTACGCGCACATCCCGCTGATCCATGGCGAAGACGGCGCCAAGCTCTCCAAGCGCCACGGCGCCTTGGGCGTCGATGCCTACCGCGACGAGCTCGGCATCCTGCCCGAGGCGCTGGTGAACTATCTGCTGCGCCTGGGCTGGGGCCATGGCGACCGCGAGGAGATCACAAGGGAAGAGGCGATCGCGCTGTTCGACCTCGCCGGGGTGGGCAAGAGCCCGTCGCGCTTCGACCTGAAGAAATTGCTCAGCCTCAATGGCCATTACATCCGCGCGGCCGACGACCGGCGGCTGGCCGGGCTGGTGGCGGCGCGGATCGGCCCGCGGGCGGACGCCGACCTGCTCGCCGAGGCGATGCCCGTGCTCAAGCCGCGGGCGCGCGACCTGGACGAACTGGCGAGCGGCGCGGCGTTCCTGTTCGCGCAGCGCCCCCTCGTGATTTCCGAGGCGGCGCGGGCGCTGCTCGATGAGACCGGCCGCGCTCACCTCGCCGCCACTGCCGCCCGCCTGCATGCCCAAGCCGACTGGACCCTGGAGGCGCTCGAGGCTACGCTGAAGGCGCAGGCGGAGGAGCTCGGCCTGGGCCTGGGCAAGCTCGCACAGCCGCTGCGCGCGGCGCTCACCGGGCAGACCACCAGCCCCGGGATCTTCGATGTGCTGGTGCTGCTGGGGCGCGCGGAAAGCCTGGCCCGGATCGACGCTCGGGTGGCGAGCGATGACGCCGGCGAGCGCCAGCTCGCGGAACGCCAGGCGGCCCAGGCACAGGCGTGCCAAGCACCAGGCCACACGGCCGATTGACACCATCTAATCGAGGAGACGGGTTGTGGCAAACGAGCAGGCAAAGCTGACGATCGGCAACGACACGCACGTCTTCCCCGTGCTCGAAGGCACCTGCGGGCCGGCGGTGGTCGACATCCGCAAGCTCTACGGCGAGGCGGGCAGGTTCACCTTCGATCCGGGCTTCACCTCCACCGCGGCTTGCGAGAGCGCGCTGACCTTCATCGATGGCGAGGAAGGGGTGCTGCTGCACCGCGGCTATCCCATCGGACAGCTGGCCGAGCACTCCAGCTTCATGGAGGTCTCGTACCTGCTGTTGAACGGCGAGCTGCCCGGCCAGGCCGAGCTCGACAAGTTCAGCTACACGATCTCGCGCCACACCATGCTGCACGAGCAGCTGAGCCGGTTCTACCAGGGCTTTCGCCGGGACGCGCATCCAATGGCTATCATGTGCGGCGTGGTCGGGGCGCTCAGCGCGTTCTATCACGACAGCACCGACATCGCCGACCCCGAGCATCGCAAGATCAGCAGCCACCGGCTCATCGCCAAGATGCCGACCATCGCAGCGATGGCGTTCAAGTACTCGATCGGCCAGCCGTTCATGCAGCCGATGAACTCGCTCAGCTACACCGGCAACTTCCTGCGCATGACCTTCGGCGTGCCGGCCGAGGAATACGAGGTCGTGCCCGCGGTCGAGAAGGCGCTCGACCGCATCTTCATCCTCCACGCCGACCACGAGCAGAACGCATCCACCTCCACCGTCCGGCTCGCCGGCAGTTCGGGCGCCAATCCGTTCGCGTGCATCGCCGCCGGCATCGCCTGCCTGTGGGGACCGGCGCATGGCGGGGCCAACGAAGCGGCGCTCAACATGCTGCGCGAGATCGGGACGCCCGATCGAATCGGGCACTACATCGAGCGCGCCAAGGACAAGAACGACCCGTTCCGGCTGATGGGCTTCGGCCACCGCGTCTACAAGAACTACGACCCGCGCGCCACAGTGATGCAGCAGACCGTGCGCGAGGTATTCGCCGCGCTCAACGTCACCGATCCGGTATTCGAGACCGCGCTGCGGCTGGAAGAAATGGCGCTGCAGGACGATTACTTCGCCGAGAAGAAGCTGTTTCCCAACGTGGACTTCTATTCGGGCGTCATCCTTTCGGCGATCGGATTCCCGACCACCATGTTCACCGCCTTGTTCGCCCTCGCGCGGACAGTGGGCTGGGTCGCGCATTGGAACGAGATGATCTCCGATCCCGGCCAGAAGATCGGCCGCCCGCGCCAGCTCTACACCGGCCCGATCGAGCGCGATTACACGCCGGTCGAGGACCGCTGACCGGCGTTGCTGGGTGAAGCGATTGCGGCGGTAAGGGCGAGCAGCGCCCAGGCCATCAGCGCAGGCTCCTCAGCGCCGGCCAGCGCCGCAGCGCCGATCGCCAGCGCCCCGGCGACCCGGTCCGCCGCGAGCGCCCGCCACCACCCTCCGCGGGTGATCGCCCGGACGGCGACGATCAGTACCAGCGGGGGAAACAACCGGCCGTACCATGGTCCTTCCAGCGCCATGATGCCGGCCGCGAGCAGCGCCCCATCGGGCAGCCAGCCCAACCATCGCGGCAGTGGCTGGGGCTGGAATGCGGCGCGCCGCACCCGGTCGAGCAAGCGGCCCAGCTGCAGCAACGGGGGGGCGGCCGCGATTGCGGTGAAGGCGGTAGCCGTCCACCCCGACCAGGCGGCCAACAGCCCGGCGCACAGCAGGAGGCCGGCGAGCAAGAGGCTGGCGGCGGGCGCATAGGGCCGCTCGCTCAGGCGCGGCGCCAGGCGAACGAAGGCGTGATCTACCAGCCGGCGCGAAGGCGGCGCCAGCGGTCCCGACCGAGCGATCGCACGCACCCGCCTCGCGCACAGGGCCGCGGCCCTTTCGTCGCCATGCGCCAGGCCCCACCGGCCGTCGGCGAGGACGCTGGGCGGCAGTTGGTCGAGCGGCAGCCTGGCCTGCAAGGCGATACGCAGCAGCGCCGCATGCGGATCGGCATCCTCACCCAATTGTTCGAGCCGATCCACCAGCCCCCCGGGCATGATCAGCGCGCCGGACCAGAAGTTCGCGGCATCGATCCGCTCGAAGCCGCTGCCGCGAACCGCGCCCGCGCTGAAAGAAAGCACCCGAGGCCCCCGGCGCAGCGCCTCGATCGCGACCGGCGCTTCGGGCAGCAGTCCGGGCTCCAGGACGATGAGCTCGTCCGCCCATTCCACCAACGCCACCAGCGCGTGCGAGGAGGCGATGGCCGAATGGGCGATCCTGGCCCGCACCGCGGCTTCGGCCAGCGCCAGCGCCTCCTCAGGCGCGCCGTTGCCGTAGCCGATCACCCGCTCCACCCCGCAGGCGCGGGCGAAATCGAACTGGCGCAGCACCAGCGCGCGGCCGGCGACGCTGGGCGCAGGATCGGCCCCCCGCTCTCCGGTCGCAATCAGCGCCACGCGCAACAGGTCGCTCCTCGGCCGGGCATCCTGCCCGCGTGCTAGGATGCCACCGGGCCGCTGCCAACCCGTCGCACCGCCACGCATCGGTTGCAAAGCCGAGCGCGACAGGGTTTAGGTGATCGAGCAGCGGGCAACGAGGAGGTCGCGGGTGGTGGCGAGGGTTCGAGCGACGCGCACTGCCTGGCCGATCGCATGAGCGCCGCCCGATCACGCTCGGCCCCGGCGAGCCGAGCGCCACTCATTGCCGGCATCGCCATCCTGGCCTGGACCGTGTTCTTCCTATGGGCGAACGCGGACTCGGCCCAGCCAAGCGCCGGGCCCGAGCATTGGACGGCGCTGGTCGCGCAATGGTCGATGCCGGTTCTGCTGACGATCGCCCTGTGGCTGCTGGCAGCGCGCAATTCGGCCGCCTCCCCCAGCCATGCTGCCTCCGAGCAGGCAGACCTTGCGGCGATCGAGCGGCGACTTGCGGCCCTGGACGAGACACTCGGCAGGGGAACTCCCAGCGCGGGAGGAAGCGCGCCGCCGCTGGCTCTGCTGCAGGATAATGATGCCGATTTCGATCGCCTGGTCGAGCGCCGCATGGAGCACCTCCGCCTGCAGGCCGAGCGCTTCAAGGTGGAGCTCGAATCGCGCGAGTCCGACAATCTTTCCGCCATCCGCCGGCGTGCCGAAGAGCTGTCCAAGGCGCTCTCGGCGCAGGATATCGCCATGCGCCGCAGCGCCGGGCAGGCGCTCGACGAGCTGCAGGCCCGCTTCAGGACCGTGCGCGACGAGAGCCTGCGCCTTACCGGCGAGCTGGAGCGGGTCCAGGCCGATGCCCTGCGCGGCTGGGACGGCGCGGTCGCCGCGCTCGAGACGCGGATGCAGGCGACGTTGGGCAAGGTCGTCGAGGTGGACGAGGGCGCGCTGGAGAACGCCCGTACCAGGCTCGCCGCGTTGCACGCCGAGGCCGAGCGGATCGATACCGCCGCCGCCGAGCGGCTGCAGGCCTTCGAGACCGAGCTCGCCCGCCGCCGCGATGCCTCGCTTGCCGGCGGCGACGAAGCGCTGGCCGCGTTGGATCGCCAGCTCGCCGAGTTCGACCGTCGACTGGACGAGCGGCGCGAAATCCAGCTGGCGCGGCTCGCCGAGCTTGGTGAGCGCAGCGAGGACTTGGCCGCGCGGCTCGCCGATGTCGATACGCAGCTCGCCGGCCATGTCGGCCAGGTGGAGGCTGCGTCCAACGCGCTCGGCAGCTTCGCCGACGATCTGTCGGGCCGTCTGACGCAGAGCCGCGATCTGCTCGAGACCAGCGGCAAGTCGCTCGCCGGGATGACCGAGGCGGGCACTCGGCTGTTCGAGCTGGTGCGCGCCAGCGCCGACTATTCGGCACAAACCATCCCCGTCGCGCTCGCTTCGGCGCAGGACCAGCTGGGCGCATTCGAGACGCGGACCAACGCCCTGCGCGACGCGATCGCCGCCGCCGAGGAGAAGGGCGCGGCGCTGGTCACTCACCTCGACCGGGCGCGCGAGGGCGTGCCGGTCTCGGCCGAGACGCTCGATGCATTGGGCAAGCGGCTGGAGGAACTCGCGGCGCAGTCCGACGCCCTGGCCAGGCGCACGCGCGAGGACCTCAGCGGAGCGATCGCCGAGCTGGAGAACAGCTCGCAAGGCCTGGCCGATCGGTTGCGCGCCGGCCAGGAGGCCGCGCTCAGCGAATTCGCCGCTACCTTTGGCGAGCGCAGCCTGGAAGTGGTTGGCAGGGGATTGCGCGAGAAGACGCAAGCGGCGATCGCCGAGCTCGACAGCGCCGCGCGGGCCGCGGGCCGCGCCGGGCTCGAAACGGTGGGCCAGTTGCGTGACCAGATGGTCGAGGTGCAGGAGATGGCCGGCAATCTCGAGGCCCGTGTGGCCGAGGCGCGCACCCGGGCGCAGGACGAGCCGACCAAGGATTTCTCGATCGAGATGACCAAGATCATCGAGAAGCTCAACGGCGCCGCGCTCGATATCACCAAGGTGTTCGACGCCGACGTGCCCGACGTCGCCTGGCAGGCCTATCTGCGCGGCGATTACGGCGTGTTCACCCGCAAGGCCGTGCGCCTGCTGTCGAGCCAGCGCTCGGAGGCGGTGTTCGGGCTGTATCAGCACGACGAGGGCTTCCGCGATCTGGTGAACCGCTATGTGCGCGATTTCGAATCGATGCTGCGGGTCGTGCTGGCCACCCGCAACGCCCATGCGCTGGCGGTGACGCTGCTGTCTTCGGACGTGGGCAAGCTCTACGTCGCGCTCGCCCAGGCGACCGAGCGGCTGCGCGACTAGCCCTCAGCGCACCCGGCCCTCGATCCGGGCGCGCAGGTCGAAGATGTCGAGATCGTCCACGGTAATCCAGCCGTTGACGTAATTGGCGATGTAGAGCGCACAGACCACCGCTGCGAGCACGGTGGCGCGGAGCGCCAGCCGGCCCGGGCGGAACTCGGCCGGCGCGCTGTCGGCCTGGCCGGCGACCTTGGCGATCCCCGCCTCGTCATGCGTGCGCACGCCGAACGGGAGCAGCAGGAAGGCGCACATCACCCAGAACAGCGCGTAGATGGCGAGGATGGAGGTGAGCTTCATCGCGCCGGCGCCGCTCAGCCGAGCGGCAGGATGATCTTGGTCTGCGGCTTCTTGCCCGACCAGCGTTGCGCCGCCTTGCGCGCCGCCAGCCGCGCGGCTTCCTCAACGCTGGCGCGGTCGCGCGCGGCGCTGCCCTTGAGCTTGCCGATGGCCTGCTCCACGTCGCGCTGGGCCTCCTCGACGAAGGCGGGATAATCCTCCTCCAGCGGCAGCCCCAAGCCGTGGACCTGCGCCTTGCCGCGGGCGTCGAGCGTCACCACCACCAGCCCGTCGCGCGCCAGCCGCCGCCGCGTGGTGATGGCTTCGCCATCGGCGGGCACGATGATGTCGCCGTCGAGCACCAGCCGCCCGGTGGGCACCTTGGCGAGCACGCCGGGCGCGCCGGGCGCGAGCTTGACGATGTCGCCGTTGCTCTGGAACACCGCGGCGGGGATGCCGCGCGCCCGGCCGAGCCGCGCCTGTTCCTGCAGGTGGCGCACCTCGCCGTGGACTGGGACCAGGATCTCGGGCCGCAGCCAGCCGTACAGCGCCTCCAACTCGGGGCGGCCGGGGTGGCCGGAGACGTGGATTTCGCTCTGCCGGTCGGTGATCATCACGATGCCGCGCCCCGACAGCAAGTTCTGGATGCGACCGATGGCAAGCTCGTTGCCCGGAATCTGGCGGCTGGAGAACAGCACCACGTCGCCTTCGACCAGTTCGAGGGGGTGGCTGCTCTCGGCGATGCGGGCGAGGGCGGCACGCGGCTCGCCCTGGCCGCCGGTGGCGATGATCAGCACCTGGCCGCGCGGCAGGCGCATGGCGGTGTCGAAATCGACCGTCTCGGGAAAGTCGGCGAGGTAGCCGTTGGCCTGCGCCACCTCGATGATACGATCGAGCGAGCGGCCGGCCACGCACAGCCGGCGGCCGGTCTCGTCGGCGACCGCGCCCAGCGTCTGCAGCCGGGCGACGTTGGAAGCAAAGGTGGTGACCAGCACGCGCTTGCCGGAATGGCGCTTCACCTCCTCCAGGAGGCCGCGATAGACCGTGCTCTCCGAGCCCGAGGGGGCCGGGTTGAAGACGTTGGTCGAATCGCAGACCATCGCCAGCACGCCCTCGTCGCCGATCTCGATCAGCTCCGCCTCCGTGGCGGGAGTGCCGACCACCGGCTCGTCGTCGAGCTTCCAGTCGCCGGTATGGAACACGCGGCCGAACGGGGTTTCGATCAGCACCGCATTGCCCTCGGCGATCGAGTGGGCGAGCGGAATATAGGTGACGGTGAACGGCCCCAGCCGGATCGAGCCATGGTCCTCCTCCACCACGATCAGCTCCACGTCGCGCGCCAAGCCCGCTTCCTCCAGCTTGCGGCGCACGAGGTCGGCGGTGAAGGGCGTAGCGTAGAGCGGCACGCCCAGGTCCGCGGCGAAATAGGGGATGGCGCCGATATGGTCCTCGTGCGCGTGGGTGATGACGATGCCGATGAGGTCGTCCACCCGGTCTTCGATAAACTCCAGGTCGGCGAAGAACAGCTCGGTGCCCGGATATTCGTTGGCGCCGAAACTCATGCCCAAGTCCACCATCAGCCACTGGCCGCGGCAGCCGTAGAGGTTGACGTTGGCGCCGATCTCGCCCGAACCGCCGAGCGCCAGGAACAGCAGCTCGTCCTCGGGGGTGAAATCGCGTTTCATATCAGGCCCTCGCGGCGGGCGAGGATGGCCAGGCCGGTAAGCGTCAGGTCGGTATCCACTGAGTCGAAAATCTCCGTATGCTGGTCGAACAGCAGCGCCAGGCCGCCGGTGGCGATGACTTTGGCGGGGCGGCCGATTTCGGTGCGCAGGCGGGCGATCAGCCCTTCCATCAACGCGACGTAGCCCCAGTACACGCCGATCTGCATCTGGTCCTCGGTATTGCGCCCGAGCACGGACCTGGTGCGCGGCGCCTCGATGGCGATGCGCGGCAGCTTGGCCGCGTTGCTGACCAGCGCATCGAGCGACAGATTGATGCCCGGCGCGATGATCCCGCCCTTGTAGGCGCCCGCGAAGTCGACCACGTCGAAGGTGGTGGCGGTGCCGAAATCGACCACGATCAGGTCGCCCGGGTAGCGCGAATGCGCGGCAATGGCGTTGACCGCGCGGTCGGCGCCGAGCGAGCGCGGCTCCTCGACATCGATCGCCATGCCCCACCCCGCCTCGCTCTCGCCGGCGAACACCGGTTCGACCTGGAAGTACTTGCGGGCGAGGATATCGAGGTTGTGCCGCGCGCGCGGCACCACGCTGGCGACGATCATGGCGTGCACGTCAGTACGCGCGACGCCCTCGATCTGCAGCAGCTGGGTCAGCCAGACCGCGTATTCGTCGGCCGTTCGCCGCGGGTCGGTGGCGATGCGCCAGCGGGCGCGAATAGCCGGTCCGCCCGACTTGTCATCGGCGGAAAACAACGCGAAGACCACGTTGGTGTTGCCCACATCCACCGCCAGCAGCATCACTTGGCTCCCACCTCCACATCACCGGCATGGATGACACGCGACGTGCCATCGGCCAAGTGCAGCCGCAGCGCGCCGTCGGGCTCGATCCCGGCGAAGGCGCCGCTGACCGGCGCGCCGCCGGCATCGTGCACGGTGAGCGCCGTGCCGGGGGGATGAGCGGCGGCGAGCCAGCGGGCGAGGATCGGTTCGGGCCCGTATTCGCGCCAGCGGGCGAGCTCGCGCGCGAAACTGGCGGCCAGCGCCGCGGCGAACGCGTCGCGATCGGGCGCGGGACCGTAGGCCGCGAGGCTGCCGACTGCCCGGCCCGCGACATCAGGCGCCGCGGCGAGGTTGACGCCGAAACCTACCACGGTGTGTGCCCCCTCGCGCTCGAGCAGAATGCCACTGAACTTGGCGCCGTCGAGTTCGAGGTCATTGGGCCATTTGAGCCGCAGCCGCTGCGGCTCCGCAAGGCGCTCGAGCACGGTCTCGTACACCGCCAGAGCGGCGCCGAAGGTGAGGGTGGCCGCGGGCGGATCGCTCGCGGCGAGCCGGACCAGGGTGGAGCCCATGAAATTGCCCGGCGCATCGAGCCAGCGCCGACCATGCCGCCCCCGCCCCGCGCGCTGCCGGTCGGCAACGAGCCAGGAGCCCTCGGCCAATCGTTCTCCCGCGGCCAGGCGCTGGAGCAGCTCGGCGTTGGTCGAACCGCTTTCGGCGACGAACTGGATAGCAGGTGGCAATCCCTTGCCCACCTAACCGCCGCAACCGCTCAGGCCACGAACAGCGAGGCGGCGGCAAGGTCGGCCACCGCGCTCAGCCAGCCGGTGGCGAGGAAACCGAGCGGCGAGATGACCAGCGTGGCGCCGGCCAGCAATACCCAGTCCGCGGTGCCGGCGCGACCCGCGATCACGTTGGCCGGCGGATCGAAGAACATCACTTTGACGATCTTGATGTAGTAGTAGGCGCCGATGACGCTCGCGGCGATGCCGATCACCGCGAGCGCCAGGAGGTCGGCTTCGACGGCCGCCTGGAAGACGACCAGCTTGGCCCAGAACCCGAGGAACGGCGGAATTCCCGCCAGGCTGAACATCAGCGCCATCAGGCACCACGCGAGCGCGGGCCGGGTCGCCGAGAGCCCGGCCAGATCGGCGATGCCCTCCACCGGCGTGCCGTCGGCGGTGCGCATCATGAGCACGGCGACGAAGCTGCCCAGCGTCATGGCGACATAAACCGCCAGGTAGGCCAGCATGGCGCCCCCGCCTTGGACGGTGCCGGTGGCGAGGCCGATCAGGATGAAGCCGACATTGTTGATCGAGGAATAGGCCAGCAGCCGCTTGACATTGCTCTGGCCGATGGCGCCCAATGCACCGACCACGATCGAAGCAAGCGCGGCGAACACCACCACCTGGCGCCAGGCGTCGAGCTGGCCGCCGAACGCCTCGAGCGCCACCCGCGCGGTCAGCGCGATCGCCGCCACCTTGGGCGCGCTGGCGAAGAAGGCGGTGACGGGCGTGGGCGCGCCTTCATAGACGTCGGGCGTCCACATGTGGAACGGCACCGCGCTGATCTTGAAGGCCAGGCCCGCGAGCACGAAGACCAGCCCGAACAGCGCGCCGCTGGAAAGCTCCTCGCTCAGCGCCAGGCTGATGGCGGCGAAATTGGTGGTGCCGGTGAAGCCGTAGGTGAGGCTGATGCCGAACAGCAGAATGCCGCTGGCAAGCGCGCCGAGGACGAAGTACTTCAGCCCCGCCTCGGCCGAACGCGTGTCGTCGCGCAGGAAAGCGGCGAGGACATAGGCCGAGAGCGATTGCAGCTCGAGCCCGACGTAGAGCGTCATCATGTCCGAGGCCGAAGCCATGATGCTCATGCCCAGCGCCGAGAACAGGACCAGCACCGGATATTCCGCGCGCATGGCGCGCAGGCGCGCGAAGAAGGCGGGCGCGATGATTAGCGCGGCGATGCTGGCGGCAAAGATCATCAGCTTGGCGAAACCGGCAAAGGCGTCGGCGCGGAACTGGTCGCCGAAGGCGTGGGTGGCCGGGCCGGCAGCGCCGTCGAGCACGCCCGGCAGGACCAGCGCGAATGCAGTGCCCAGCGCGATGGCGGCGGCGATGCTGATCGCGCGGGCAGCGCCGTCGCCAAGCCAGGCGGCGGCGAGCAGCAGCGCGAGCCCAGCGAGGCTCAGCAGAGCCTCGGGCGCGACCAGCGCGAGCGAGATTTCGAGCGGCGGCATCAATGCGTGTCGCCATGGGCCGGGGCGACCGCGGGCGCCGTGCCCGGTCCCCGCGCCAGCCGCGCGTCCCCCGCCGGCGCCGCGCGGACGAGCCGCGCGTCGAGCACGGCGATGTCGGCGCGCATCGGCGCCAGGAAGCTTTCGGGGTAAATGCCCATCCACAGCACCGCGGCAGCGAGCGGGGCGAGCAGCGCCAGCTCGCGGCCCGAGAGGTCGGGCATGGCGGCCGCATCGGCGTTCTTCTGCACCCCGAAAGCGACGCGGCGGTAGAGGTAGAGCATGTAGGCCGCGCCCAGGATGATGCCGGTGGTGAGCACGAAGGTGGCGAGGCTCGACACCTGGTAGACGCCGGCCAGCGCCAGGAATTCGGCGACGAAGCCGCTGGTCCCGGGCAGGCCGATGCTGGCCATGGTGAACAGCAGGAACAGCGCCGCATAGCGCGGCATGTTGATCGCCAGGCCGCCGTAGCGGTCGATCTCGCGGGTGTGCAGCCGGTCGTAGATCACGCCCACGCACAGGAACAGCGCGCCCGAGACCAGGCCATGCGAGAGCATCATGACCATCGCGCCTTCGAGGCCCTGGACGTTGAAGGCGAACAGCCCGCCGGTGACGATCGCCATGTGCGCCACCGAGGAATAGGCGATGAGCTTCTTCATGTCGTGCTGCACCAGCGCGATCAGACTGGTGACCACCACCGCAATCATCGTCGCAGTCGGCTCCAACTACTCCTTGTTTTTCGAGCGTTACGGGACCTCCGCCGAAGACCGCACCCGCACCATCGTATCGGTATTGTTCGCAACGCTCTCGACGGTGCTTGGATTCGGCGTGCTGTCCTTCTCGCAGGTTCCTGTGCTCAATGCACTGGGCTCGACGGTGGGCATGGGCGCGATTCTGAGTTTTGTGTTTTCAGCGGTCTTCCTCGCGCGCCAGCCTGAGCAACTCCGCTATTGAGCTTTTCATAACTACATGACGCGCTCAATTCCCTCCCCGACCGCTCCGCTCCCCCGACCCCTCTCCCAGAGGGCGAGGGGAGGTTCGAGACGTAAGTGACTGTCATTCACTTACGTATTACTCACTAAGCGCCCGATGGATGCGATTTATGACTTGGAATCGCCGCAAGGGACTGACGGGGGCATGCTCGTGATGTTGCCGGGTGCTACGCACAAGCCGGAGGACTTCGCGCGGCAGGGATTTATCCGCGCGCTGCGCCAGCGCAAATTGCCGGTCGACACGGTCGCAGTCGATGCGCACCTTGGCTACTATCTCGAGCGCAGCCTGGTCGGGCGTCTCACCGAGGACATCATCGCCCCTGCGCGTGCTCGAGGGTACAGGCGGTTCTGGCTCATGGGCATTTCGCTCGGCGGCATGGGCGCATTGAACTATGCACGCGAGCATCCCGAAGAAATCGCAGGCGTGGTCGTCCTGGCGCCCTTTCTCGGCGTGCAAGGTACGATCGAGGAGATCGTTCGCGCCGGCGGGATCGATCGGTGGGAGCCCGGCGCGATCGCGCCGCAGGACGACGAGCGGCTTTTGCTCGTGTGGCTAAAGGCATACCGATCCGAAAATCCCGCGTTACCGCAAATCCACCTGGGTTACGGCACAGGTGACCGCTTTTTTGCCGCGAGCGCGATGCTCGGCAATCGTTTGCCGCCCGGCCGGATCGTTACGATAGCCGGGGGCCACGATTGGAAGACCTGGGGCGCTCTGTGGGAAATGCTACTCGACCGCGGCGTGTTCGCCTGCGGCGCGGAAGCATCGCGCCAGCCGGGGCGCTAGATGAGATGACAGACAATCCCGAAGCCGCAGGCAGCGCTCCCGGCCGTCGCTGGCATCCGGCGCCTGCGATCCGTCTGTCGGTTGCGCTGCACGCGGCGAGCGCGCTCACGCTGGTAATTCAGCCGGCGCTATGGGCGTGGGTCGTGATGGCGCTCGCTGCCAACCATCTGATTCTGATCGGCGCCGTCTTCTGGCCGCGAGGGGCGTTTCTGGGTCCCAATATCACCCGTTTGCCCGCTGAGGCCGTGGCGCGCCGCGAGATCGTCCTTACATTCGATGATGGTCCCGATCCGGAGCTCACACCGCAGGTGCTCGCCCTGCTGGATCGCTATCGGATGAAAGCGAGCTTTTTCTGCATCGGCGAAAAGGCCGAGGCATTTCCTGAAATCGTCAAGGAAATCGCCCGCCGCGGTCACAGCGTCGAAAACCACAGCGCTCGCCACTCCTACGCTTTCGCGTTTTACGGCCTGTCGCGGCTCGCGCGCGAAGTCGATGCGGCGCAATCGATCATCGGACGAATCACCGGGCGCGCTCCCGGCTTTTTTCGCGCGCCGGCAGGATTTCGCAATCCACTCCTCGATCTGGTGCTGGCGAAGCGCGGATTGCGTTACGTGTCCTGGACCCGGCGCGGCTACGACACGGTCTGCCGCGACCCTCGGGTAGTTATCGACAAGCTGACAGGAGGACTCGCCGCGGGGGACGTGCTGCTGCTGCACGACGGAAGCGCGGCGCGAACCGCACAGGGTCAGGCCATGGTGCTTGCCGTATTGCCGCTGCTGCTCGAACGCCTGCGCCGCCAGGGTTTGAAATCGGTTGGCCTGCGAACGGCGCTGGAACTACCGTAGTGAGGCTTACTG
>JANNOJ010000028.1:0-28718 GCA_031399025.1 Erythrobacteraceae bacterium
GCTCGCAGCCGCCGTAATAGCGCCTGCCCGGATAGCCTTCGGCGTATTTGTTGGTCAGCACCGAGCCGACCGCTTCCAGCACCGCGGGACTGGCGATGTTCTCGCTCGCGATCAGCTCGATCCGCTCGCGCTGGCGCGCCAGCTCGCGGCCGATGATCGCATGCACCACAGGGTCGGCGGACGCGAGATCGGCGTGCCAGAAGCGGTCGAGCGGATCGGCGGCGGCAGGATTGGTGTTCATGCGGGTACGTCCTGGGGCAAGTGCGACAGTTTCTCCACCCGGCGGGTGTGGCGGCCGCCCTCGAACGCGGTCGCCAGGAATGCCTCCAGGCAGGCCTTGGCCAGCTCCACGCCGATCACCCGCTCGCCCATGGCGATGATGTTGGCATCGTTGTGCGAGCGGGCGAAGCGGGCGGAGACCGGCTCGCTCACCAGGGCGCAGCGCACCTGCGGATGCCGGTTGGCGGCGATGGAGATGCCGATCCCGCTGCCGCACAACGCCACCCCGCGCTCGGCTCGGCCCTCCGCGATCGCTGCAGCGATCTTGTAGCCGTAATCGGGGTAGTCGACGGAATCGGCGCAATGCGCGCCGAGATCGTCGACCTCGTGACCCTGGGCGTGGAGCCAGCCGACGAGCTCGGCCTTGAGGGCAAGCGCTGCGTGATCGGAGGCGATGGCGATTTTCATGGCGTGATCTTCGTGGCGGCGAGTTTGGTGGCGGCGATTGTCATGCGCCCCGCACATAGGGAGTGTGGCTCGCGCTTGCCACCGCAATCGCCGTGTCCCGCACCCAGTATGTCACCACCTCGCCGCGACCGGGGACCAGCGCCGGCGACATCGCGCAGCGAGGGGAAGCCGCCCTGGCCGGGGGGCGGAGTCGTCGCGAGCAACGCTCGGAGCCAGCGGCGGTGCGTGCACGACGCCCATGGCGGTGGACTGCGTGGGTGCGTGGGCGCATGATGCAGTGCAACACCACGCTTGGCAGCCATGCGGTTTGCTCGCATATGCTGTTCCAATTGAGAATCATGCCGCGAAAGGTGAGCGCATGGCAGATCTCTGGTCCCGGCTCATCATGCCGCAGCAGCGCAAATTCCGCACTGCGCGCGCCGAGCTGATCAGGCGGCTGGCGCCCGAGATCGAGGGCGCCTCGGTCATCGATGTCGGCGGGGCGCTGCCGTTCTGGCGCGCGGTGGGGCACATCCTCAAGCCCGGCTCGGTGCGCATCTTCAACATCTCGGAACACCGCAGCAAGATGTTCCAGACGCACCACGAGGATTGGCTGACGGTGGAGCTGTACGACGGCGAGCGGCTGCCGGTCGACGACCAGGCGGCCGATTTCGTGCTGTGCAATTCGGTGATCGAGCACGTCCCGCCAGCAGCCCGAGCGAATCTGGCGCGCGAAATCCGGCGGGTGGGGCGCACCTACATCGTGCAGACGCCATCGCCCGGGTTTCCGCTCGAGCTGCACTTCGGGCTACCGTTCGTCCACTGGCTGCCGCGTAAGGTAGCGCGCGAGGTGGTGGTCGTTTCACCGTTCAACCTGATGTCCGACGTGAACATCAAGCAGTATTTCGACCAGACCCAGCTGCTGCCGGTGGCCGAGCTGCGGGGCTATTTCCCGGGCGCCGAGGTGAAGACCGAAAGCTTCCTGGGCATGCCCAAGAGCAATATCGTGATCGG
Source organism: Erythrobacteraceae bacterium (assembly GCA_031399025.1). Lineage (GTDB taxonomy): Bacteria > Pseudomonadota > Alphaproteobacteria > Sphingomonadales > Sphingomonadaceae > CBDBZL01. The sequence goes on from JANNOJ010000028.1 coordinate 1,681, forward strand.
GCGAGGCTAGGCGTCCACCCGCCGGCGCCCGGCGATTACTGGTCGAGGAAGCTGCGCATCTTGCGGCTGCGGCTGGGGTGCTTCAATTTGCGCAGCGCCTTGGCCTCGATCTGGCGGATGCGCTCGCGCGTCACCGAGAACTGCTGGCCGACTTCCTCGAGCGTGTGGTCGGTGTTCATGCCGATGCCAAAGCGCATGCGCAGCACGCGCTCCTCGCGCGGGGTCAGCGAGGCGAGGACGCGGGTGACGGTCTCCTTGAGGTTCGCCTGGATCGCGGCATCCACCGGGATGACCGCGTTCTTGTCCTCGATGAAATCGCCCAGATGCGAATCCTCCTCATCGCCGATCGGCGTTTCGAGGCTGATCGGCTCCTTGGCGATCTTCATCACCTTGCGCACCTTCTCGAGCGGCATGCTCAGGCGCTCGGCCATCTCCTCGGGCGTGGGCTCGCGGCCCTGCTCGTGCAGGAACTGGCGGCTGGTGCGCACCAGCTTGTTGATCGTCTCGATCATGTGGACCGGGATGCGAATGGTGCGCGCCTGGTCGGCGATCGAGCGAGTGATCGCCTGGCGGATCCACCAGGTGGCATAGGTGCTGAACTTGTAGCCGCGGCGGTACTCGAACTTGTCGACCGCCTTCATCAGGCCGATATTGCCTTCCTGGATCAGATCGAGGAACTGCAGGCCGCGATTGGTGTATTTCTTGGCGATCGAGATCACCAGGCGCAGATTGGCCTCGACCATCTCCTTCTTGGCGATGCGCGCCTCGCGCTCGCCCTTCTGCACCATGTTGACGATGCGGCGGAACTCGTGGAGGCTCATGCCGGTCTGGCCGGCGATGTCGGCGATCTCGGCGCGGATGCGCTCGACCGCGTCGGCCTCCTTGTCGGCGAAGGCGGCCCACTTCTTGTCCTTCCTGGTCTGCCCGGCCAGCCAGGAATCGTCGAGTTCGTGGCCGACATAGCTGTCGAGGAAATCCTTGCGCTTGACCTTGTGGCGCTCGGCCAGGCGCAGCATCTGGCCGCCCAGCGCAGTCAGCCGGCGGTTGAAGGCGTAGAGATTGTCCACCAGGAACTCGATCTTGGTGGCGTGGAACTGGACGCTTTCCACCTCGGCGGTGAGCTGCTCGCGCAGCTCTTCGTACTTCTTCTCGCGGGCCTTGGGAAAGGCGACCGCGCGGCCGAGTATCTCCACCCGCTCGCCCTGGATCTTCTCGAACTTGCCGAACAGGTCGGCGATGCGCGCGAAGCGCTCGAGCGCCTCGGGCTTGAGCGCGGCCTCCATCTGCGCCAGGCTGAGGGTGTTGTCCTCCTCTTCTTCCTCCTCGCGGCGGCGCGGGGCACCTTCGCCATCGTCGTCCTCGTCTTCGACCGCGGGCGGCTCCTCGGGCTCCTCTTCGTCCTCCTTGTAGGACGGGCCGGCCGTGGCTTCCGAGATCTCGCCGCTGTCATCGTCCTCGCTCTGCTCCAGCTTGTCGACCGGCGGCTCCTTGGACAGCATGGCGTCCAGGTCGAGGATCTCGCGCAGCTGCATCTCGCCGTTGTTGAGCGCGTCGGACCACTGGATGATGGCATGGAAGGTGATCGGGCTCTCGCACAAGCCCATGATCATCATGTCGCGGCCGGCCTCGATCCGCTTGGCGATGGCGATCTCGCCCTCGCGGCTGAGCAGTTCCACCGCGCCCATTTCGCGCAGATACATGCGCACCGGATCATCGGTGCGCTCGGTGGTTTCCTTCTTCTTTTTCTCGGGGACGTTCTGGTCGTCTTCGGCGGTCTCGTCCTCGTCCTCGCTGCCAGCGGGCCGGACCTCGTCCTCGGCGCCGTCGTCGTCTTCCTCGGCCGCGTCCTCGTCGTTCTCGACGATGTTGACGCCCATCTCGGAGATCGCGGACATGACGTCTTCGATCTGGTCGGTCGACATCTGGTCCTGGGGGAGGGCCTCGTTCAGCTCGTCGTACGTGAGGTAACCGCGCCGCTTCGCCTTCGCCAGCAGCTTCTTGATCGACGCCTCGTTGAGGTCGATGAGCGGGGCGTCCTCGCTCTGCTTGGTCTTCGCTTCGGTCGCCATCTGCCTGGTTTCGTTCCGTCCTTGGGTCGCCTGGTAGAGACTACGCTCGACCTGCCAATTCGTCGTCAACTGCCGCCGAGGCGGCCCTTTTTCGCGCCAGATGCCCGAGTCGCGACTCGATTTCCAGTTTTCGTTTCCGCAGCCGCTGCTGTTCGGCATAGGCGGCGGCGGGCTCGTCGCCGAACCGGGCAGTGGCCTGGCCGATGGCTGCATCGAGCGCCGGGCGCTCGACGAGCAGCGTAACGGCTTCGGCCAAATCCTCTCGCGCCTCGATCGGGTCGTGCCCCTCCACGAGGAAGGAGAAACGGGTGCCGCCCGGCCACGGTGCGACGCCTCCGGGTTCCGATATGGTGGAATTCCCGCCCGCTTCAAGCGCTTCGCCGTGCTCGAGCAGCAGATCGATGGTCGCTGCGAGGCGCGGATCGCTCGCGGCCAGCTGGAGCAGCCCCTCGGCGTGGCGGCCGATCTCGCCGGGGTGGCGGGCCAGGCCGGCGATTACCGCCCGGGTGAACAGGTCGCGCGCCCCCCCGGTAGCGGATTGCCGCAATTGCGCCGCGCCGTCCGGGGAGAGCGGGGCCGCGGCGGGCGCCGCGCCGCGGCGCGCCGGGGGCTGCCAGGCGCGGCGCGCGGGGGTGAACGGCTCGCGTTCGTGCCGGGGGAAGGCGAAGGCGGAGAAACGATCGCCGAGCTCGCGGCGGTAGAGCGCGCGGATGTCGCGGTCGGCGATGGTGTCGGCATGGGCGAGCACTCGGGCCTTGAGCCCGGCCTTGTCCTCGGGCGCGGCGAGGGGGAGGGCGTCGCTCTCGTGCTGCCAGATGGCGTCGATCAGCGAGGCGGGCGCGGCCAGCAGCCGCTCGAGCGCGGCCGGGCCGTCGCGGCGCACGAGGTCGTCGGGGTCGAGCCCGGCCGGCAGGCGGACGATCTCGAGCGACTTGCCCGGCTGCAGCAACGGCAGCGCCCGGGTGATCGCCCGCATCGCCGCGCGCTGCCCGGCGGCATCGCCGTCGAAGCAGAGCAGCGGCTTGTCGGCGATGCGCCAGAGCAGTTCGAGCTGCGGTTCGGTCAGCGCGGTGCCCATCGGCGCCACCACCGCCTCGAAGCCGGCCTGGGCGAGGGCGACGGTGTCCAGGTAGCCTTCGACCACCACCAGGCGGCCGGATTCGCGCGCCGCCGGCCCGGCGCGGTGCAGGTTGTAGAGCGTGCGGCCCTTGTCGAACAGCGGGGTATCGGGCGAGTTCAGGTATTTGGGCGCGTTCGGGGCGGCTTCGAGGAGGCGGCCGCCGAAGCCGATCACCCGCCCGCACGCATCCTGGATCGGCAGGGTGATGCGGCCGCGGAAGCGGTCGTAGGGCTCCTTGCCCTCGGCCGCCACCAGCAGCCCGGCCTCGACCAGCAGCGGCTGGCCGAACCGCTCGAGCGCCTGGGCGAGGGCGCCGCGCTCATCGGGCGCCCAGCCGAAGCCGAAGCGCTCCATGGTGCGGGCATCGAGGCCGCGCCGGGCCAGGTAATCGCGGGCCCGGGCGCCGGGCGGGGCGGCGAGGCTGGCGACGAACCAGTCCTGCGCGGCCTGGGTCGCGTCGTGCAGAGTGGCGCGCTGTTGCGCGCGCGCCGCGAAGGCCGGGTCGGGCGCAGGCAGTTCCAGCCCCGCCTCGGCGGCGAGCTCCTTGATCGCGTCCATGAACGCCAGGCCGCGCTGGTCGGTGAGCCAGCGGATCGCATCGCCGTGCGCGCCGCAGCCGAAGCAATGGTAGAAGCCCTTGGCGTCGTTGATGGTGAAGCTGGGCGTTTTCTCGTTGTGGAACGGACAGCACGCCTTCCACTCATTGCCCGCGCGGACCAGCTTGACCGTGCGCCGCACGAGCCCCGAGAGGCTGGTGCGGGAGCGCAATTCGTCGAGCCATTGGGGGGAGAGCGACATCGGCGCGAACGCTAACACGCCTACAGCGATTCGGGGACAATCGCGCCGCGACCATCCCCCATCCTGAGCCGAGGCCTGGCTAGGCCAGCGCCGCCTTCACCAGCGCGCTTGCCTGGCTCATGTCGAGCGCGGCGCCGTGGCGGGCTTTCAGCTCGGCCAGCACCCGGCCCATGTCCTTGAGGCCGCTCGCCCCCAACGTCGCCTTGACCTCGTCGATCGCGGCGCGCGTGGCGCTCTCGTCGAGCCTGGTCGGCAGGAACTCCTGAATGACCGCCAGCTCGGCGCGTTCCTGCGCGGCCAGCTCCTCGCGACCGCCGGCGACGAACAGCTCGATCGATTCGGCGCGCTGCTTGGCCATCCTGAGCAGCACCTGGGTGACCAGCTCGTCGTCGGGCGGTGGGCTGGCGGCGGGGCGCAGCTCGATATCCCGATCCTTGAGCTTGGCGCCGATCAGCCGCAGCGCCGCCACCCGCGGCTTGTCGCCCGCCTTCATCGCGGCGATGGTGGCTGCCTGGATGTCCTGCCGCAGCATCGGTGCCTTCCTTGCCCATGGGGTCCGCCACGAACGGCCCGGCCGCTCTCCTACTGCAGTCGCGTCGCCGGTCAAACCATCACGGCGCCGCGCGCGACGGGCCGCTTGACGCGGCGGATGGGCAGGTCTAGCCGCCGCCCCTTAGCACCATCGCCGGATTACTCGCAGACGGGAGCCCTTCCATGGCTTTTTCCGCGCCTCAAGTTGCGCAGACCAAGGGGCAGGCGCAGCCCGGGGGCGCGACGGGCGTGCTGGTGCTCGCCGACGGCGCCTGCGTGTGGGGCAAGGGCTTCGGCGCGGCCGGCGCCAAGGTGGGCGAGGTGTGCTTCAACACCGCGATGACCGGCTACCAGGAGATCCTCACCGACCCCTCCTATGCCGGGCAGATCATCACCTTCACCTTCCCGCACATCGGCAATGTCGGGGCGAACGCCGAGGACGTGGAGAGCCGCGTGGAGAGCGCTTTGGGCTGCGTGGTGCGCGAGGAGGTGACGCGCCATTCCAGCTTCCGGGCGGAGCGCGAATTCGCCGAATGGATGGCGGAGGCGGGCAAGATCGGGGTTTCGGGCGTCGATACCCGCGCGCTCACCCGCCGCATCCGCAAGCGCGGCGCGCCCAATGCGGTGATCGCGCACGCCGCCGATGGCGTGTTCGACATCCCCGCTTTGCAGGCGCAGGCGCGGCAATGGCCCGGGCTGGAGGGGATGGACCTGGCCGAGCGCGTCTCCCGCGAACGCCAAGAGGAGTGGGGCGGCGGCGCCTGGGTGCTGGGGCAGGGCTATGGCGCGGTTGATGGTGGTGACCGCCCGCACGTGGTGGCGGTGGATTACGGCAGCAAGGACAATATCTTCCGCAATCTGGTGAAGGCCGGGGCGAAGGTGACGGTGGTGCCCGCGCGCGTCTCGGTCGACGAGATCATGGCGCTCGAGCCCGACGGCGTGTTCCTGTCCAACGGTCCGGGCGATCCGGCCGCGACCGGTGTCTACGCGGTGCCGGTGGTGAAGGAATTGCTGGAGCGCGACGTGCCGATCTTCGGCATTTGCCTGGGCCATCAGCTGCTCGGGCTGGCGGCGGGGGCGAAGACCTCGAAGATGCGCCAGGGCCATCGCGGCGCCAACCACCCGGTCAAGCGGCTCGACACCGACATGGTCGAGATCACCTCGATGAACCACGGCTTCGCGGTGGACAATATCGGCCTGCCCGAGGGGATCGAGGAGACGCACGTGTCGCTGTTCGACGGCACCAATTGCGGGATTGCGATCAGGGGCAAGCGGGCGTTCGGGGTGCAGTATCACCCCGAGGCGAGCCCGGGGCCGCAGGACAGTTTCTACCTGTTCGAGAAGTTCGTGGGGATGCTGGGGTGAGCGCAAAGCCGTCAGACACTTACAGTGAGTTCTGCTCAGGTGTCTTGCTAGCTTGTGCTGACGAGCAACGTCACCACACCACCGAGCCGGTCGACATTGACCGCCTTTGTGCAGATCGCTTTTCGAATGTTCCACATGCTTGGGTTGAATCTGTAATCGGCACTTTCGTGAACCATGGTTTCGGAGAAGACTGGTCAACTCTAGACGGGCGCTTGTTTTACATCAAGGGTCCGGGCTTCATGGAAGCAGAGGCGATCAGGAAACTAACACGGACACCCACCTTCGGTGAAAGAGCAAGGTCGATCCCACGGAGTGATTGGATAGCTCTGGGCGCCCTTGTGGTGTCGCTGTTGGCGTTGTTCCGGTGAGTAGAGCGCAACTAGCCTTAGCGTTGATGGTAGGCTCATATACCCACGAAGCATTTGCTCAAGAAGCCATTCAGCTCCCGCTGTTCGATGGTGCGCTCGTCCTCACCACCCAGGCCGGGCTGCGGCAGGACGTGCGCGAGCCGGATGGCGCGCTGCTCGATTTCTGGCGCCCCGTGACCTTCGGGCCGAGCGACAGGCCGATCGGTGGGCGGATGGATTGCAAGCTCGCGGGGGTGCGGGAGGATTATACCGACGCATTGTTCGATATCCGCCAGCGCTATCGCGATACGCGCGAGGAGCGCGAGCGGAGCGGGCTCGACGATGACAGCGACGATTACACCCAGAGCGATGCCATCCGCCGGCTGGAAATCGTCGGCCATGCGGGCGAGCCGCACCGGCACTACGTGCTCACCTTCCTCGCTTACCGCGCCGAGCCCTACCTGTATGACATCCGCCTCAACTGCGAGTTCCGCCATCTCGGCGAGCCGCGGCGCGGGACAGATTACGCCGCGATCATGCGCCAGTATGTGGACATCGCGGTGCCCTTGAGCGAAACGCCCGCCGCCACAAACCCCGCAACACCGGATAGCTGATGCCCAAGCGCACCGACATCTCCTCGATCCTGGTCATCGGCGCGGGGCCGATCATCATCGGCCAGGCGTGCGAGTTCGACTATTCGGGAACTCAGGCCATCAAGGCCTTGAAAGAAGAGGGTTATCGGGTCGTCCTGGTGAATTCCAACCCCGCCACCATCATGACCGATCCGGACATGGCGGACGCCACCTATATCGAGCCGATCACGCCCGATATCGTCGCCAAGATCATCGCCCGCGAGCGGCCCGATGCGCTGCTGCCGACGATGGGCGGGCAGACCGCGCTCAATTGCGCGCTGGCGCTCGATGCGGACGGCACACTGGCCAAGTACGGTGTGGAGATGATCGGCGCCAAGGCCGACGCGATCGACATGGCCGAGAACCGCACCCGCTTTCGCCAGGCGATGGACCGGATCGGGCTGGAAAGCGCGCGCAGCGGCACCGCGCACAACGTCGAGGAGGCGTTCGCGGTGCTCGAACACACCGGGCTGCCGGCGATCATCCGCCCCAGCTTCACGCTCGGCGGCACGGGCGGGGGCATCGCCTACAATCGGGGCGAGTTCGAGGCGATCGTGAAGAGCGGCCTGGCCGCCAGCCCGACCAAGGAGGTGCTGATCGAGGAAAGCCTGCTCGGCTGGAAGGAGTTCGAGATGGAGGTGGTCCGCGACCGGGCGGACAATGCCATCATCGTCTGCGCGATCGAGAACGTCGACCCGATGGGGGTGCATACCGGCGATTCGATCACGGTCGCCCCGGCGCTGACGCTGACCGACAAGGAATATCAGATCATGCGCTCGGCGAGCATTGCCGTGCTGCGTGAAATCGGCGTGGAAACAGGGGGTTCCAACGTCCAGTTCGCAGTCGATCCGAAGTCCGGCCGGCTGATCGTGATCGAGATGAACCCGCGCGTCTCGCGCTCCTCGGCGCTGGCCTCCAAGGCCACCGGCTTTCCGATCGCGCGCGTCGCGGCCAAGCTGGCGGTGGGCTATACGCTCGACGAGATCACCAACGAGATCACCGGCGCCACGCCCGCCAGCTTCGAGCCGACGATCGATTACGTGGTCACCAAGATCCCGCGCTTCGCCTTCGAGAAGTTCAAGGGCGCCAAGGTGGAGCTGTCCACCTCGATGAAGTCGGTGGGCGAGGTGATGGCGATCGGCCGCAGCTTCAAGGAATCGCTGCAGAAGGCGCTGCGGGGGCTCGAGACGGGGCTGGACGGCTTCAACCGCGTGGTCGAGCTGGAAGGCGCGAGCCGCGACCAGATCACCGCGGCGCTGGCCCGCGCCACGCCCGACCGGCTGCTGCACGCGGCGCAGGCGATGCGCGAGGGGTTCAGCGTGGCGGAGATCCAGGCGATCACCCATTACGACCCCTGGTTCCTGCGCCATATCGAGGAGATCGTGGCCGAAGAGGCGGCGATCAACGCCGATGGCCTGCCGGGCACCGCCGAAGGGCTGCGGCGGCTGAAGGCGATGGGCTTCTCCGACCGGCGGCTCGCCACGCTGGCGGTGCGCTCGGTCGGCGTGGCCGGCGGCCTGGCCGAGACCCAGGCCAAGCGTTCGGGCCTGCTCCACGATGCGCTGCGGGCGATGGCCGGAGCCACCAGCGAGGCCGAGGTGCGCCAGCTGCGCGAGAAACTGGGGGTGCTGCCGGTGTTCAAGCGCATCGACAGCTGCGCCGCCGAGTTCGAGGCGATCACACCTTACATGTACTCCACCTACGAGGCGCCCTCGTTCGGCGAGCCCGAGAACGAGGCGATGCCGACCGAGCGGCGCAAGGTGGTGATCCTGGGCGGCGGTCCCAACCGGATCGGCCAGGGCATCGAGTTCGATTATTGCTGCGTCCACGCCTGCTTCGCGCTCGCCGAAGCCGGTTTCGAGACGATCATGATCAACTGCAACCCCGAGACGGTGTCGACCGATTACGACACCTCCGACCGGCTCTATTTCGAGCCGCTCACCGCCGAGGACGTGCTCGAGATCCTGCGGGTGGAGAATGCGACCGGCGAACTGGCCGGCGTGATCGTGCAGTTCGGCGGGCAGACGCCGCTCAAGCTGGCGCGCGCGCTGGAGCAGGCGGGCATCCCGATCCTGGGCACCAGCCCCGAGGCGATCGACCTGGCCGAAGACCGCGAGCGCTTCGCCGCGCTGGTCAGCAGGCTGGGCCTGCGCCAGCCGGCCAACGGCCTGGCCCGCAGCCGCGACGAGGCGGCCGCCGTGGCGGCGCGGATCGGCTACCCCGTTCTGCTGCGCCCATCCTACGTCCTGGGCGGGCGGGCGATGGAGATCGTCGATTCAGAAGCCCAGCTCGACAATTACATCGCCAATGCGGTGAGCGTCTCGGGCGACAGCCCGGTGCTGGTCGACCAGTACCTGCGCGATGCCATCGAATGCGACGTCGATGCGCTGTGCGACGGCGAGCAGGTGGTGATCGCCGGGGTGATGCAGCACATCGAGGAGGCCGGCGTCCATTCGGGCGACAGCGCCTGTTCGCTGCCGCCCTACAGCCTGGGACCCGAGATCATCGCCGAGATGGAACGCCAAGCGCAGGCGCTGGCGACGGCGCTGGGCGTGCGCGGGCTGATGAACGTGCAGTTCGCGGTGAAGGACGGGCCCGACGGGCAGCAGGTATACCTCATCGAGGTCAATCCTCGCGCCAGCCGCACCGTGCCCTTCGTCGCCAAGGCGATCGGCCAGCCGGTGGCCAAGTTCGCCGCGCGGATCATGGCGGGCGAGAAGCTGGCCGACCTGCCGGCGATCCGCCGCGAGATCGACTACGTGGCGGTGAAGGAGGCGGTGTTCCCCTTCGCCCGCTTTCCCGGCTCGGACCCGGTGCTCTCGCCGGAGATGAAATCCACCGGCGAGGTGATGGGGATCGATGTCGATTTCGAACGCGCCTACGCCAAGTCGCAGATCGCCGAAGGCACCATGCTGCCCGAAGCGGGCACGCTGTTCGTCTCGGTGAAGGAGGGCGACAAGCCGCACATCCTGGCGCCGGTGCGCGATCTGGCGGCGCGCGGCTTCCGGATCATCGCCACCGCCGGCACGCAGCGCTATCTGGCGGCGGCGGGCCTGCCGGTGGAGCGGGTGAACAAGGTGGCCGAAGGGCGGCCGCATATCGTCGACCGGATCGTGGATGGGGACATCGCGCTCATCTTCAACACCACCGAGGGCTGGCAGAGCCACCAGGACAGCGCCTCGATCCGCGCCTCGGCGCTGGCGATGAAGGTGCCCTATTACACCACCGCGGCCGCTTCGAGCGCCGCCGCCCGGGCCATCCTGGCGGTGCGTGCGAGCGAACTTGAAGTACGCTCGCTGCAGGACTATTATACCGGGATAGTACGCGCCTCCCCCCACATCTCCGACGCTTCCTGACTGTCTTTGGACGGGGACGCGATCGTTTCAGGGGGGGGCTAAACGAGGCAGAGTTGCAATGGATAAAGTGCCGATGCTGGCGGAAGGCTATGAAAAGCTCACCGCGGACCTCAAGGTCCTGCGCAAGGAGCGGCCCTTGATCGTCGACGCGATCGAAGAGGCGCGGGCGCATGGCGACCTGTCGGAGAACGCCGAGTACCACGCCGCCAAGGAGCGCCAGGGCCAGGTGGAGGCGCAGATCGCCGACATCGAGGACCGGGTCAGCCGCGCGCAGATCATCGACCCCACCAGCCTGTCGGGCGACGACGTCAAGTTCGGGGCAACCGTCACCCTCATCGACGAGGGCGACAAGGCGGTGAGATACCAGATCGTGGGCCTGACCGAGGCGGACGCCAAGAAGGGCCGGATCTCGTATGAATCGCCGCTCGCCCGGGCGTTGATCGGCAAGCGGCCGGGCGATGAAGTGGAAGTCACCGTCCCCTCGGGCGATCGGTTCTACCTGATCGACAAGGTCGAATTCATCTGATTGCCAGCCGGGCGGAGCGGTGCCGAAGGCGTCGCGGCCGGGCGCAAGGGCGGACGCTGGCGCTGACCGCCATCATGCGCCGGGCGCCAGGGGCGGCTCCAGCAGCCGGTGCAGGTGAACGACGACGTACTTCATCTCGGCGTCATCCACCGTGCGCTGCGCCTGCGCGCGCCACGCATCTTCGGCCGAGGCGTAATCGGGAAACACGCCGACCAGATCGATCTCCGCCAGGTTTTGGAACTCGATGCCGCTAGGGTCCTTGACCCGGCCACCCATCACCAGATGCAGCAATTGTCGGTCCATTCGCGTGCCCCTTGCCGTGCCGTTCCCTGCTCGGGCGTTCCTTAGGGCATCCTGCCCGCGCCGCAAGCAAGCCCGGCCCCCAGCCGGATACGCGGCCAGGCGCTCGAACGCCTAGCGCCAAAACCTGTTCAGCGAACGGGAAAGGGCCCGGCCGGCATCGCGCGCCGCGATCCGCGCGCTCTCGCTCGACTGGTCGGCCACGTGTCGAACCTCGCGCCTGGCGCCGCGGGCGGACTTGCCGATCGTCGCGCCCACGTCCGCGAGCGTCTCGCCGCTCGACCGGCTGGCGTCACCGGCCGTGTCGATGAGGTGCTGGAACAAGGATAGCGCGGCCGTGGTGCTCGCCGCACCCAGCTTCGAGGCCCGCTTGCCGCCCCGGCGCGCGGCGCTGCGGGCCGAGGGGAACAGGCCGGCGACCAGCACGCCGACCGCCACGCCGCTGGCGACGGCCAGGACCGGATGATCGGCGGCGAAGGCGGCGAGGCTCGCAGGGCGGTTGGGCCGAGCGGGGGCCTGGCTGCCCCCGCGCCCCGGGCGGCCCTGCTGGCCGGTGGCGATCCGCTCCTTGATCTCCTGGCGCTTGGGGTCGTTCATCGCTTCACTCCATTCGATAGCTTTGGGCCCGATGGCCACGGGTGGCAGTCGAACGATCCGCGCGCCGGGCGGTTTCCGCCGGCGGGCTGGAGTGGTCTCAAGGTTCGTATCGCGGCGAAGGTTCCGCTCCATCACCTTCGCCGTCATCGTCGTGGCGATCGAACCCGCCGAACAACAGCTCGGCAAGCCGCCCGCGCAGCACGAACAGCAACACGGCAATGAGACCGCCGCCCACCAGCAGCGGATTGGCGGTGGCGTAGCCGAGCGCCCGGTCCGCGAGGCTGAACGAGGTCTCGCTCACCCCGTCGGCCGCACGCCTGGCGATGCTGCGTTCGGGCGTGTCACCCTTGACCTGCGCCAGGTCCGCCGCGACGATCTGGCGGGCGGTGTCGCGCAGCGCCTTATCTTCCTTGAGCCGGGCTTCCAAGTCGCTCATGGATCAACCCTCGCCCCCGTGAGATCCGGCGCCGCCACTGGTGGCGCCCCTGGCGCTCGCCCAATTACGGCTCGCCCGGCGCATCAGCAGAACGGCGATCAGCAGCAGCACACCTGCCACCAGTGCCGTTGCGCCCCAGGCGGTGAGGTGCGGCGTCAAAGCGATGATCAGGCCCACCGTCAGCCCGATTGCCGCCAGCAAACCCATCACCCCCGCCGCGAGCGCCAGGCCGATGGCCTTGCCGATGCGGTTGGAGACGAAGGATGCGCGGGTTTTCTGGTAGGAAAGTTCGGCCCGGACATAGCTCCGCCCGTCGTCGAGCAGCGCCTCGAGATCGTCGATCAGCGATCGGGCCGGGGGGTCTCCCGGCTCCGGCTCGTACGGGGGTCGCAAATAGGGATCAGCGCTGCCGTCGCCCGCGGAAGCAAGCGGTGCGGACCTGTCCTCCGCCAGCTGGGTCACCGCGCTTACTTGCTGAACATGCGCGAAACGACGAAGCCGACCAGCGCCGCCAGGCCGACCGCGGCCGCCGGCTTCTCCCGTACGAAGGTCCGGGCATCGTCGCCCAGTTCCTCGATGCTCTTGCGCTCCAGCGTGTCCGCGGTCTCGCGCAACGACTGTGAGGCGCTGCGGGCATAGTCGCCGTACTTGGGACCGAGATTGGCATCGATCTTGGCCGCGTTCTCGTCCACCAGCCGGCTCAGGCCGAGCAGCGCGCCGCTCGCCTTCGCCTTGCCCTCGACCGCCAGATCGCCGGCCATGGTGCGGGCTTCGCTCGACCAATGCTCGCCGGTATCGAGCGCCTGGTCGCGATAGGACGAGGCGCGCGTGACCGCCTCTTCCTTGAGCGCGGAGGCGCCGGCCTTGGCCTCTTCGAGCGCGGCGTTGAAGCGCGATTTGGCCTCTTCGGTGTACGGCGAGGCGGGCTGCGGGACGACGCCGACGCCGTCCTGGGCGTTTACGCCATCTTGTTCCACCGGCATGAGCGGCGGCGTTGCGGGGATGCTGGGGTTGTTGGTCGTCTCGTCGGCCATGATCGGGTGCCTTCCCTTGTCGCCCATCGCTTGCTGGGCTCGTAATGCTACAGCCCGCCCGCAGGCGGCTGCCGTCCCTGCGCCATTGAACGCGGCTTGCACCGCGTGGTTCCGCTGCCTAGAGCGCGGCGGGCCGGCTGCAGGGGAGCGACGCCACCGTGACCACCATCATCGATATCCACGCTCGCGAGATCCTCGACAGCCGCGGCAATCCCACCGTGGAAGTGGACGTGCTGTTGGACGACGGCAGCTTCGGCCGCGCGGCGGTTCCCTCGGGCGCCTCGACCGGCGCGCACGAGGCGATGGAGCTGCGCGACGGCGATGGCGCGCGCTATCTGGGCAAGGGGGTGTTGCAGGCGGTGGACGCGGTCAACCGCGAGATTTCCGACCGATTGCTGGGCATGGACGCAGAAGACCAGCGCGCGATCGACCTCGCCATGATCGCTCTCGACGGCACCCGGAACAAGGCGCGACTGGGCGCCAACGCCATCCTGGGCACCAGCCTGGCGGTGGCCAAGGCGGCGGCGAATGCACGCGGGCTGCCGCTATACGCCTATATCGGCGGGGTTTCGGCGCACGTCCTGCCGGTCCCGATGATGAACATCGTCAATGGCGGCGAACATGCCGACAATCCGATCGATTTCCAGGAATTCATGGTCATGCCGGTCGGTGCGGACAGCCTGGCGGAGGCGGTGCGTTGGGGCGCGGAGATCTTCCACACGCTCAAGCAGGGGCTGGCCGCGCAGGGCCTATCGACCGCGGTGGGCGACGAAGGCGGCTTCGCGCCAAACCTGGCCAGCACCCGCGCCGCGCTCGATTTCATCATGGCTTCGGTCGAACAGGCGGGGTTCACCCCCGGACGGGACGTGGTGCTGGCGCTGGACTGCGCGGCGACCGAGTTCTTCCGCGATGGCCGCTACGAGATTGCCGGCGAGGGGCTGTCGTTCGCGCCCGAAGAGATGGCCGGCTACCTCGCCCGATTGTGCGATGACTATCCGATTCGCTCGATCGAGGACGGCATGGCGGAAGACGATTTCGCGGGCTGGGACGCGCTGACGCGATTGCTCGGCAACGCCGTGCAGCTCGTCGGCGACGATCTGTTCGTCACCAACCCGCGGCGCCTCACCGACGGCATCGCCAAGGGCCTCGCCAATTCGCTGCTGGTCAAGGTCAATCAGATCGGCACGCTGTCTGAAACGCTGGAGGCGGTAAGCATCGCTCACCGCGCCGGCTACACGGCGGTGATGAGCCACCGCTCGGGCGAAACCGAGGACGCGACTATCGCCGATCTGGCGGTCGCCACCAATTGCGGCCAGATCAAGACCGGCAGCCTCGCCCGCTCCGACCGGCTCGCCAAATACAACCAACTGCTCCGCATCGAGGAGGAACTGGGCGACAGCGCGGTCTATGCGGGCAAGGGCTGCTTGGGACGCCTGGCGCGGTAGGGCGGGTGGCCGGTAGCGCTGGTCGAATGGCGTGGCGATTGCCGCCGGAGCGACGGGCTGTTCCTGGGTCGGGGAATGGGGTCGGGCGAGTGGACGAAGAACTGACGTGCTGCGCTAGCGGCGGTCTTTTTCGTCTTGCGCTTCCACCTCGGCCTCGATGTGCGCCTGCACCGGCGCAAGCCGCTCCATCACCTTCTTGTTCTTCGGGCTCAGCAGATACTGCCACACCCCCCAGGCGTTGATGAGCAGCAGGATGGCGTTCATCGCCGCCACGGGCGTGGCGCCCGAGGTTACCCCGGAATAGATCCAGGTGATCGCCACCGCGCAAAACAGCACGAAGCCCCAGCCGGTGACGCGCCGGCCCAGATCCGCTGCGACGAGGCCTGCGGCCAGCATCGTGCCGATGGCGGCGATCCATTCCAGAGTTCCGTTCATGAAAGCCCACAAGCGCCCGGGCGCCGTCAGGTTCCGGCGCGGGTGAGCCGTTCGAGCTGATCGCCGGTGAGCGCCAGATCGAGCGCTTCGAACTGGATGTCGAGCTGCTCGGCCATGCGCGCGCTGGCGATGGGGGCGGTGATCGCCGGTTGCGCCAGCAGCCAGGCGAGGGCGACCGCGCCGTGGCTGGCACCGGTCTCGACGGCGACCTGGTCGAGCACCGGCAGCACGGCGAGGCCGCGCTCGAAGAAGCGCGCGATGCTCGAGCCGCGGTCGAGCCGCGCCAGATCCTCGCGGGTCCGGTATTTGCCGGTGAGGAACCCGGCGGCGAGGCCGAACCACGGCAGCACCGCGATGCCGCGTTGCAGGCATAGGCGCTGGAGCTCGGGGCCGAACTCCTGGCGCGCGACCAGATTGTACTCGTTCTGCAGCACGCTCACGGGGGTAAGCCCGCGCGCCTCGGCCAGGTCGATGATCGTCGCGAGCCGCTCGGCGGTGAAATTGGAGGCGCCCAGCGCGCGCACCTTGCCCGCCTGCACCAGCGCGTCGAATCCCGCGGCAACCTCGTCCTGCGGCGTCCCCTCCTCGTCGCGGTGCGCGTAATAGAGGTCGACGTAATCGGTCTGCAGGCGGGCGAGCGACTGGTCCAGCTCCGCCGCCACCCTGGCTGGGGCGAGGCCCCCCTTGTCGCCAGCCATGCCGGTCTTGGTGGCGATGCGCAGCTCGCGGCGCACGCCGGTGCGTTCGAGCCACTGGCCGATCACCGTCTCGCTCTCGCCGCCGCTGTGGCCGGGCACCCAGGCCGAGTAGCCCTGCGCGGTATCGATCATCCGCCCGCCGGCCTCGTAGAAGCGGTCGAGCACGGCGAAGCTGGCCCGCTCGTCGGCGGTCCAGCCGAAGACGTTGCCGCCCAGGACCAGGGGGAGCCCGGCAATGGCGGGGTGCTGGGCTGCGGCACCGGTCATGCGAATTGCTCGCGGATGGCGAGCAGGGCCATCGCCGCCGCCGCCGCCTCGCCGCCCTTGTCCTTCCGGCGCGGATCGGCGCGGACGATCGCCTGGGCCTCGTTCTCCACCGTGAGGATGCCATTGCCCACCGCGATGCCGTCCATGGTGAGCGCCATGATACCGCGCGCGCTCTCGCCCGCGACGATCTCGAAATGCCAGGTCTCGCCGCGGATGACCACGCCCAGCGCCACGAAGCCTTCGTAGCGCCCGCTCTCGGCGGCGAGCGCGATGGCGCCGGGAACTTCCAGCGCGCCGGGGACGGTGAGCAGCTCTACCAGGTGTCCGGCCGCCTCCAGCCTGGTGCGCGCGCCGGCGACGAGCATGTCGTTGAGCTCGGCATAGAAGCGGGCCTCGACGATCAGGAAGCGGGCCATCAGCTCGTGCCCACGGGGATGGGCTGTTCGCCCACGATCGACAGGTCGTAGCCGTCCAGGCCGACCAGTGAGTGGTGGGTGTTGGTGAGCAGGATCATGTCGCGCACGCCCAGTTCGGCGAGGATCTGGGCGCCCACGCCATAATCGCGCTGCTCGGGGGGCACGTCGCTCTCGGGATCGGGCGCGCGGTCACTGGCATGGTCGTCCACGAGCCGGCGGATCGCCGCCGAGGCATGGTCGGGCATCGGCCGGTCGATCAGCACCACCACGCCCGCGCCGGCCCGGCCGATCGCCGCCATGGCGCCGGCCAGCAGCCCACGGCGGCCGGTGTCGCGAGCGAACACGTCGTCGAAGATCGACAAAGCATGCATCCGCACCAGCGTGGGAGCGGCAGGGTCGATGTGGCCCTTGACCAGCGTCATGGTCTCGCCCCTGGTCGCCTTGTTGTAGAAGCTGATCGCCCGCCACTCCCCGCCCCAGGCGCTGGTGAACCGGCTTTCTCCACGTTTCTCAACGAGATGATCGTGCTTCCTGCGATAAGCTATGAGATCGCGGATGGTGCCGATCTTCAGCCCGTGCCGGCGCGCAAAGCCGATGAGGTCGGTCAGGCGCGCCATCGAGCCGTCTTCGTTCATGATCTCGCAGATCACGCCCGAGGGGTTGAGCCCGGCGAGGCGGGCGATGTCGACCGCCGCCTCGGTGTGCCCGGTGCGCACCAGCACCCCGCCCTCACGCGCCACCAGCGGGAAGACGTGCCCCGGGGTGACGATGTCCTCCGGGCCCTTGGCGGCATCGATCGCGACCGAGATGGTGCGGGCGCGATCCGCCGCGCTGATCCCGGTGGTGACCCCCTCGCGCGCCTCGATCGCGACGGTGAAGGCGGTCTCGTGCCGGGCGCGGTTGTGCCGGCTCATCGGGGCGAGGCCCAATTGGTCGACCCGCGCCGCGGTGAGCGCCAGGCAGACCAGGCCGCGGCCGTGGGTGGCCATGAAATTGATCGCCTCGGGGGTGGCCATCTGCGCCGGGATGATCAGATCGCCCTCGTTCTCGCGATCCTCGTCGTCGACCAGGATGAACATGCGGCCATTGCGCGCCTCGTCGATGATCGTCTCGACCGCCACGAGAACCGGCGCCTCGTCATTGGCGGCCAGGAAGCGCTCCAGCTTGGCCAGCGTGTCCGAGGTGGGGTTCCAGCCATCGAGCCCGCATTCGCGCAAGGTATTGGCGTGGAGCCCGGCGGCGCGGGCCAGCCCGGCGCGCGTCATCCGACCGCTGGCGACGATCTCGCGCACCTTGTCGATCGTGGCGATGTTCATATCGCGTATCTAGGCACATTACGATGTGATCACAATACCTTTGAGGCACATTAACGTCACATGTTCGCGCAATGCTTGCGTCGGGCCGCCCGCCTGCCCATGGAACGAGCGTGAGCGATCCGTTGCAACCCCCGCCTGACCTCCTCGGCGCCTTCCAAGCCGCGATGCGCCATGTGGCGGCCACGGTGTTCGCGGTCACCACCGGTCACGGCGGGGGGCGGTTCGGCATCCTGGCCACTGCGGTGAGTTCCTTGAGCTTCGAGCCGCCGTCGCTGCTGGTATGCGTCAACCGGGCCGCCTCGCTCCATGCGCCGCTGGCCGAAGCCCAGGTGTTCTGCGTCAACGTCCTCGGACTGGCCAACCGGGATGTCGCGGATCATTTCATGCACCAGCCGGCGCGCGAGCGCTTCGCGGTGGGCGAATGGGAGGAGATGCATAGCGTGCCGGTCCTCACCAATGCCCAGTCGAGCCTGGTGTGCCGGACGGCGCATCGCCACGATTTCGGCACCCATTCGATCTTCATCGGCGAGCTGATCGCGGCCAAGCACCGGCAGGATGCAACGCCGCTGACCTATTTCGACCGGCACTATATCGACATCAGCCGGGCGCCCGAGCGCGGGGTTCGCTGACGTTGCGCCGACCGGCGTGTCGTCAGAACTCGGTGTCGCGCAGCGCCAGGAGATGGTCGGGGCGGGAGGGACCGCGACCGTGCGGCAGATGTTCGGCCAGCTCGCGGGCGATGATCTCGGCCCGTTCGGAGGGCGGCGGGTAATAGGCGCTGCGGAAGACGCCGGCATCAACCCGGCGAGCCTCGCGCGAGCGCCAGAAGCGCGGGGCGATCTGCGGATCGAGCCCGGCATTGGCCAGCAGGTGGACCGACAAGCGGTCGGCCTCTACCTCGGCCTCCCGGTTGCGCCGCCGGTCGGCCCCGAATTCGCCGAACAGCCCCTTGCTGACGCCGGCGGCGCTCAGCCGGCGGCGATGCTCGAGCACCACGTGGGCGAGTTCGTGAGCGAAGGTGACCGCGAGCCCGTCGTCGGACAGCTCGCTGGTCAGGCCGTCGCCCAGCTGGATGACGCGGCCGTCGGAGCGGGCGATGCGCCCGCTGCCGACCACCACCTCGACCAGCGCGCGGCAGCCGGGCTGCGGTTGGAGCGTGACGGCGAACTCCTGGCCGGCGCGGACGACCTGCACCACGACGGGCCGGGTGGCAGGCAGTTCGGCCAGCACCTGGAACACCGCATCGCGCAGCGGACCCCCGGGTGGTGGCGGGAGGTCGGCAAGCCGGCGGCCGCCGATGGCGCGCAGGCCGTCGCCGGCAAGCAGGCCGGCGAGGTCGGCTGGCGAGCCGGGGACGACCGCCGCGACCGCCACCGTCGCGCCGGTGAAAGCCGGCATCGCGGCCTCACCGTACTGATCTTGGCTGTGGATGACCATGCCCGTGACCGGCATGAGCTGGCGGCACAGCGGGTGATTGGCCGCCAGCAGGGTGTCGGCTATTCGCGCCAGGCGCGCGTCTTGTTCATGCAACGCGGCCAACCGGGAGCTGGGAGCCGGTGTGGGCGCCTGCGCCGAGCTGGCCGCCGATGCAACAAACAGCGCGGCAAGGGCAAGAGCTACAATCCGGTGCATCGGCACGAACCGGCTGGGTTGGGGCGGGGGCACGGCAAGGCGGGCGACCCCCTTCGCGAACGCAATAGCGGAGCACAAGGCCTTGGCGCAATGGTGCATTCCTGCTACCGATCGTTGGTGAAGGGGCATTGACGACGGCGAAAAGTCAGGTATTGCGGTGCGGCAATCACGTAAGGGTAATGTTATGACGATCCGAAAAGCCTTGTCGGCGTTTGTTGCCACCAGTCTCGTGTTCGGGGGCACCGCCGCGGTGGCCGCCGGCGCTGAGACGTTGCGCCAGCCGGCCGCTGTGGACGAGGCCGAAGGCGCGGGGGGTTTCAGCACCGGCTGGATCATCGCACTGGCCGTTGCCGCCGGTGTGGCGCTGGTCATCATCGAAGACGACGACGAGTCCGAAGAGTCCGAAAGCCCGTAGCACCTGCTACAAGCTGTTAGAGGTTGATGACGGCGGAATGACCTTCCGCCGTCATTTTTTTTGCATGTACCGGCGCTTCATGACACCGTAGGGGGCTGAGCGGGAGCGCCGGGCGGGGGGGATCGAGCGATGAATGTGCTGGTCACCGGCGCCGCCGGATTTATCGGTGCGGCGGTGGCCGAGCAGTTGCTGGCGCGGGGCGAGACGGTCATCGGCGTCGACGACCTCAACGGTTATTACCCGGTGGCGCTCAAGCAGGCCCGACTGGCCCGGGTGCGCGCCGCCGCGGGTGGTGAGTTCCGCTTCTACCCCATCGATTTCGGCCACCAGCCTGTGCTCGACGCGGCGCTGGCCGGCGAGCGCTTCGAGCACATCGTCCATCTGGGCGCGCAGCCGGGGGTGCGCTACTCGCTGACCAATCCGCACGCCTATATCCAGGCCAATATCGTGGGGCATCTCAACCTGCTCGAACTGGCGCGCCGGCGCGGGGTGGCGCATTTGGTCTATGCCAGCTCCAGCTCGGTCTATGGCGGGAACGAGAAGGCGCCCTTCGCGGTCGAAGACCGGGTCGACCACCCGCTCTCGCTCTACGCCGCGACCAAGAAGGCCGATGAGCTGATCAGCGAAACCTACGCCCATCTCTATCGCCTCCCGCAGACCGGCCTGCGGTTCTTCACGGTCTACGGCCCCTGGGGCCGGCCGGACATGATGGTCTGGCTGTTCACCCAGAAGATCCTCGCCGGCGAGCCGCTGCCGGTGTTCAACAACGGCGAATCCTGGCGCGATTTCACCTATATCGACGACGTGGTGAGCGGCGTCCTGGCCGCCCTCGACCGGCCGCCGGCCGACGATGGCGGGCTCAAACCGGGCGGCAGCACCAAGCCGCACGCGCTGTACAATCTGGGCAACAACCGTTCCGAACAGGTGCGCGAAGTCATCGGCGTGATCGAGGCGGCTTGCGGGCGCAAGGCGGTACTGGAGATGCTGCCGATGCAGCCCGGCGACGTGGTCCGCACCTATGCCGACATCGCGAGCGCGGCCGCCGATTTGGGGTTCTCGCCGGCGATCTCGATCGAACAGGGCGTGCCGCTGTTTGTCGACTGGTACAGGGCGCATTACGGCAGCTGAGCGGCCGCCGGCTTGCGGCGCCCCGAGTTCGACGCGCGCGCCCGGCTTAACCATGGTCCGCGGTAGTTCCGCCGCCAGGGTGACCGCGCGCCTGGGCGACCCCCGCGAGCGCCGCCGGCGGCCGGGCAATGGAGCGGCGCCCCGCCGGCCATCACCGTGTCGACGCGCCCTGGTTGGAGACGATTACGCCATCCGCGCCGATCTCCAGCGCCTGCGCGCCGCCGCCGGGGTGCACGATGCCCGTGGGCACCAGTCGGCCCGGCCAACAGTGCCTCGCAGAGCCACAGCCGCCCGCCCGCCTCGGCGATGCGTTCCAGGTCGATGAAGCCGGCGCTCGCGATGGTGAAGGGGAGGCCCACGGCGGCAGCCGCTTCGGCCAGCGCACGATCGCCATCGTGCCACGGCAACCCTGCAGCGCGGTGGGGGGGATGCGGCGAGGCAGCCGGGCTTGCGCCTTGCCAGTTCGCCCTCGACCCCAGCGCCATGCTCGGCGGAGCATGACCCGGGTTTTTGGGTTCAGGTGCCCGGTGGCTGGAGGCCATTGTTCGCAACCGGTGGTGGCTTGCCGTGCGGCCGAGCGACGCGCTTGCCTTTCAGGCGGCTCGTCAGGTGAATGAAGCGGCAGCGGTCGCAGCGATAGGTCCTCAGCTGCGCGCCGGAGTGTTTGGCGACCACGAGCGCCTCCTCCCGGGTCCGATAGCGGGCCTTCCTGGCGCAGACGCTCAGCCTGCTACGCATGGTCATCGCCGCACGTTGCCCCAGGCGCGCGAGCACCGCAACCGGTCGGATCGGCGCAGGATCGCCACCGTCGGTTGCGTTCCCTGCCATCGGCCAGATCGCCTGCCTTCGCGTCGATCCTGGCGAACTTCACCTGCCTGCCTTGCGTTCTTGCTCTGTTTCGCCCTAGGCAGACGCATGGTCAAGCCCAAGCGCCGCTACGTGTGCACCGAATGCGGCAGTGTCGCGACGCGCTGGCAGGGGCAATGCGCCGACTGCAGTGAGTGGAACACGCTGGTCGAGGATGCGCCCGAGACCGCGTTCGCCGCCAAACACCATCTTTCCGCGGGCGGGCGCGAAGTGCGTTTCGAGCCGCTCGATGCGCCGTCCGAGCCGCTCGTCCGCCGTACCACCGGGCTCGCCGAATTCGACCGCGCGCTGGGCGGCGGCATCGTCCCGGGTTCCGCCATCCTGATGGGCGGGGAGCCGGGCATCGGCAAGTCGACGCTGCTGCTCCAGGCCGCCGCCGCCATCGCGCGCGCCAACACGGACGGCGCGGGACCGGACGTGGTCTATGTCAGCGGCGAGGAGGCGACCTCGCAGATCCGCCTGCGCGCCGCGCGCCTGGGCCTGGCTGATGCGCCGATCCGCCTCGCCGCCGCCACCTCGGTGCGCGACATCCTCACCACGCTGGCCCGCGGCGCGCCGCCCGCGCTGCTGATCATCGATTCCATCCAGACCATGCATTCCGACCTGATCGAAGGCGCGCCCGGCACCGTCAGCCAGGTGCGCGCCTCGGCCTTCGAGCTGATCCGCTACGCCAAGGAGAACGCCGCCGCGCTGGTGCTGGTTGGCCACGTCACCAAGGACGGCACCATCGCCGGGCCGCGGGTGCTGGAGCACATGGTCGACGTGGTGATGAGCTTTGAGGGCGAGCGCTCGCATCAATATCGCATATTGCGCGCGCTCAAGAACCGCTTCGGCGCGGTGGACGAGATCGGCGTCTTCGCCATGGAGGGCCATGGCCTCGCCGAGGTGAGCAACCCCTCCACCCTGTTTCTTTCCGGTCGTGACGAGCCGCTCGCCGGCAGCGCGGTGTTCCCGGCGCTCGAGGGCACGCGGCCGGTGCTGGTGGAGATCCAGGCGCTCATCGTCCGCCTGCAATCGGGCGCCACCCCGCGCCGCGCGGTGGTGGGCTGGGACAGCGGCCGCCTGGCGATGCTGCTGGCGGTGCTCGAATCGCGCTGCGGGCTCAGCTTCTCCAACGCCGAGGTCTATCTCAACGTCGCGGGCGGCTACCGCCTGACCGATCCCGCCGCCGACCTGGCGGTGGCTGCCGCGCTGGTCTCCGCGCTCGCCGACAAGCCGCTGCCGTTGCGCGCGGTGTGGTTCGGCGAGGTGTCGTTGTCGGGCGAGATCCGCCCGGTCGCCCATGCCGGCCTGCGCCTGCGCGAGGCCGCCAAGCTGGGCTTCGACCGCGCGTGCGGGCCGGCCGACAGCGGCGCCGACCGGAAACGTGATCGGCCGGCCTTGCGCTTCACCGGCCTCGCCAGCCTCGGCGGGCTCGTTGACCGCGTGATGGCTTCGGCATAGCTTCCGCAGCAACGGATGACGGGCTTCGACATCATTGTCATGGCGATCGTGGGCGTGGGCGCGGTCGGCGGCTTTATGCGCGGGTTCGTGCAGGAGGTCCTGTCGCTCGCCGCCTGGGTGCTGGCGATCATCGCCATCGCCTTCCTCCACACCGATCTCAGCACCATTCTGCTCGGCTATCTCGGCAGCCCCTCGGCCGCTGCGGTGCTCGCCTTCGTCATCCTGCTGTTGGTGCCCTATATCGTGCTGCGCACCATCGCCGCGCGCGCCGGGCGCAGTTCGCGCAAATCGGTGCTGGGGCCGGTGGATCGCGTGCTCGGCTTCGGCTTCGGCGCGGTGAAGGGGGTGATCATCGTGGTGATGCTGTTCTCGCTGGTGGTGCTGGGCTACGACACCGTCTGGGGCGCGGCAGGCCGCCCCGAATGGGTGCGCGACGCGCGCACCTACGCCTTCGTCAATGCCAGTTCCCAAGCCATGGTGCAGCTTATCCGCGAACGGCAGGATTACTGGCGCGACGAGCAGGACAGCGCCGCATGAGCGCGGCCAGGCTGTACACGCCCGAACTGCTCGGCCTGGCGGTGGAACTGGCCCGCTACCCGCTGGCGGACACGCTGCGGATAACCGGCGAGGCCCGCTCGCCCGCCTGCGGCTCCACGCTCACGCTGAGCCTGGCGCTCGACGATGCCGACCGCATCGCCCGGATCGGCCTGCGCGTGCGCGCCTGCGCGGTGGGTCAGGCTGCGGCGACCATCTTCGCCCGCCACGCCGCCGGCCGCGACGGCGTCGAACTCGCCGCCACGCTGGCCGCCATGCGCCGCTGGTTGGCGGCGGAGGGCGCGATGCCCGCCTGGCCCGATCTCGCGCTGATCGAGCCGGCGCGCGACTATCCCGGCCGCCACGGCGCCATGCTGCTGCCGTGGCTGGCGGCCACCTGCGCCCTTTCCACCGTCGGTTCCGCCAGCTAGCCTGCCGCGCAGCGATCGACCGGGCAGGGGAGCGACATGGCCACGAGTGCGGCGGCAATACCCGCGACAGGCGAACCGAGCGCCAGGGAAATCCGCCTCGTCATCGCCGCCAGCTCGGCGGGCACGGTGTTCGAATGGTACGATTTCTTCATCTACGGCACGCTTGCCGCCTTCATCGGTGCGGCGTTCTTCCCGAGCGACAATTCCACCCTCTCGGTGCTGCTCACCTGGGCGGGGTTCGCCATCGGCTTCGGCTTCCGGCCGCTGGGCGCGGTGCTGTTCGGCTATCTGGGTGATCGGCTGGGGCGCAAATACACCTTCCTCGTCACCGTCACGCTCATGGGCATCGCCACCGCGGGCGTCGGCCTCATCCCCACCACCCAGACCATCGGCATCGCCGCGCCCATCATCGTCATCCTGCTGCGCGTCGCCCAGGGCCTGGCGCTGGGCGGCGAATACGGCGGCGCGGCGATCTATGTCGCCGAGCACGCTCCACCCGAGAAGCGGGGCTTCTACACCAGCTTCATCCAGGCGAGCGTGGTCGGCGGCTTCGTCCTCAGCCTGCTGGTGGTGCTCGCCTGCCGGTTCCTCATCCCGCCCGACGATTTCGCCGCCTGGGGCTGGCGCGTGCCGTTCCTGCTCTCCATCGTGCTGCTGGGCATCTCGCTGTGGATGCGCCTCAAGCTGAACGAGAGCCCGGTGTTCAAGGCGATGAAGGCGGCGGGGCACACCTCGAAGAACCCGTTCGTCGAGAGCTTCACCTATCCGGGCAACAAGCGGCGCATCCTCGTTGCCCTGTTCGGTGTCGCCTGCGGGCTCACGATCGTGTTCTACACCGCGCTGTTCTCCACGCTGTCGTTCCTGCGCGGGCCGATGCGGGTGGACGACACCACCGCTGAAATCCTGGTGGGCGTCGGCTCGCTGGCGAGCGTGGGTACGCTGGTGTTCTTCGGCTGGCTGTCGGACAGAGTGGGCCGCAAGAAACCCATCGTGTGGGGCTATGCCGCCGCGCTGGTGCTGCTGTTCCCGCTGTTCTGGGCCTTGGCCGCGGTGGCCAATCCGGGCCTCGTCGCCACCCAGCAGGCGAACCCGATCGTGCTGGCGGGGCGCGGTTGCGATTACGATCCGTTCGCCTCGGAACAGGCCAGCGAGTGCGGCCGGCTGATGGCCGAACTGTCGGACCAGGGCATCCCCTACCGCGTCGAGCAGGGGCCGGGCCTGGCCGTGCGCTTCGGCACGCGCGCGTTGCCGCTGGCGGATACGCCGGGCAGCGGGGCCAACCGCGCCACCATCGCCGCCCACCTCGAAACGCTGGGCTACACCGGCCCCGACCAGGTGCCGCCGCCGCTCAACATGATCGGCATCGTGCTCATCGTTTTTGCGTTCGGCGTGCTCACCGGCGCCACCTACGGCCCGGTCGCGGCGCTGCTGAGCGAGATGTTCCCGCCGCGCATCCGCTATTCCTCCATGTCGATCCCCTACCACATCGGCGCAGGGTATTTCGGCGGGTTCCTGCCGCTGATCTCGGGCTACATCGTCGCGCGCACGGGGGATATCTACGCCGGGCTGTGGTACACCTGGGTGCTGCTGATCGTTGCTCTAGCGGTAGCCGCCTGGAGCTTGCCGAGCGGGCGCCCCCGCGATTTCGCTGACGAAGCCGGCGGATGAACCTGCCCCCATGTCCGCCGCCGCCGCTGCGGCTGCGGATCGACCGCGCAGCGCTCGCGGCCAACTGGCGCGCGCTCGACCGGCTGTCGGGCGGGGCGCGGGCAGGCGCCGCGGTCAAGGCCAACGCCTATGGCCTGGGCATCGATCCGGTGATGCGCACGCTGGCTGCCGCGGGCGTGCGCGATTTCTTCGTCGCCCACTGGGCCGAGGTGCCCCCGCTGCTCGCCCACGTTCCCGGCGACCGGATCGCCGTGCTGCACGGCCCCCTCACCGCCGCGGACGCCGCCTTCGCCCGCGCCGCCGGCGCGCGCCCGGTCATCAATTCGCTCCACCAGGCGCGGCTGTGGCTCGAAAGCGGTGGCGGGCCGTGCCACCTGATGGTCGATACCGGGATCAACCGCCTCGGCCTGCCGCCGGGTGAACTCGGCGATCCGCTGGTCGCCCGACTGGAGTTGGAGGTCCTGCACTCGCACCTCGCCTCGGCCGACGAGGACACGCCGCAAAGCGCGCGTCAGCTGGCGCTGTTCCGGCAAATCGTGCGGCTCGGCCTGGCGCCCCGCCACAGCCTGGCCAACAGCGCCGGTATCGCGCTCGGCCCCGAATACGCCCTTGACCTGACCCGCCCCGGCCTGGCGCTCTACGGCGGTGTGCCGCGCCCGGAGCTGGCGAGCGCAATCGCCCCGGTGGTGCACCTTGCCGCCGCGGTGCTCCAGCTGCGCGACCTCGAAGCGGGCGATAGCGTGGGCTACAGCGCCACCTTCACCGCGCCCGCCCCCATGCGCGTCGCTACCGTCGCGATCGGCTATGCCGACGGCCTGCTGCGCGCCTGGTCGGGGAGGGGTGCGGGTCGTTTCCAAGGCGCCGAACTGGACTTCATCGGCCGCGTTTCGATGGACATGGTGGTGCTCGACGCGACCGCGGCGCCGGATCTGGCGCCGGGAGATTTCGTCGAGTTTCCCTACGCCCTGCCGGTCGCCGCGAACCGGACCGGGCTGTCGCAATACGAGCTGCTGACGGTGCTCGGCCACCGTTACCGCCGGGTCGCGGACTAGGCGGTGTGGACAAATTTGAGCCAGTATCTGGCGGCAGCGATATGGACCATGCTGAGGAAGCTTTCAGCGAGTTGGTCGTAGCGGGTGGCGATGGCGCGGTTGATTTTCAGGCGCCCGAAGAAGCGTTCGATGTGGTTTCGTTCTCTGTAGAGCGCCCGGTCGTGTTCGATCTTGATCCGG
>JANNOJ010000030.1:0-26434 GCA_031399025.1 Erythrobacteraceae bacterium
GCTCGCAGCCGCCGTAATAGCGCCTGCCCGGATAGCCTTCGGCGTATTTGTTGGTCAGCACCGAGCCGACCGCTTCCAGCACCGCGGGACTGGCGATGTTCTCGCTCGCGATCAGCTCGATCCGCTCGCGCTGGCGCGCCAACTCGCGGCCGATGATCGCGTGCACCACAGGGTCGGCGGACGCGAGATCGGCGTGCCAGAAGGAGGAGCGGGCGTCATCGAGCGCGGGTGCGAGAGTGGCGGAGGTCATGCAGGGGTTCCCTGGGGCAAGGTTCAATCCGCGATTCAATCGAGGTTCGGCCGCAGCCAGCGTTCCGCGCTCTCGGGCTCCACGCCGCGCCGGGCGGCGTAGTCGCCCAGCTGGTCGCGGCCGATCCGGGCGACGCCGAAATACTGGCTCTGCGGATGGGCGAAGTAGAACCCGCTGACGGCCGAGGCGGGGAGCATGGCGAAGTTCTCGGTGAGGGTGATGCCGACATTCGCCTCGCCGCCGAGCAGCTCGAACAGGATGGGCTTGAGGCTGTGGTCGGGGCAGGCGGGGTAGCCGGGCGCGGGGCGGATGCCGCGATATTGCTCGCGGATCAGCGCCTCGTTGGTCAGCTGTTCGCCCGGCGCATAGCCCCACAGGGTGGTGCGGACATGCTGGTGGAGGCGCTCGGCGAAGGCTTCGGCGAAGCGGTCGGCCAGGGCTTTCAAGAGGATGTCCGAATAATCGTCGCTGGCGGCCAAAAAGCGCGCGCTGTGCGGCTCGATGCCGTGAATGGCGACCGCGAAGCCGCCGATCCAGTCGCCCGCGGGATCGATGAAGTCGGCGAGGCAGAAATTGGCCCGATCGCGCGACTTTCTCACCTGCTGGCGCAGGAACGGCAGCAGCGTGCCGTCAGCGAGCACCACGTCATCGCCGTCACGGCGGCAGGGCCAGGAGCCGCACACGCCGTTGGCCACCAGCCATTCCTCGGCCACGATCCGGTCGAGCATGGCCTGGGCATCGGCGAACAGCGCGCGCGCGGTCTCGCCGACCACCTCGTCCTCGAGGATGGCCGGGTAGGTGCCCGCCAGCTCCCAGGCGCGGAAGAACGGGGTCCAGTCGATACAGGCGCGCAGATCCGCCAGCGACCAGCGTTCGAACCGGTGCACTCCGGGCTGGCGGGGCGGCGGCGCCTTGTCGGCCATGTCGGCGACGAAGCCGTTGCCGCGCGCCTCTTCGAGCGAGAGCAGCTCGGACCGGTTCTTGCCGGCGCGCGATTCGCGCACCGCCTCGTATTCGTCGGCGGTCTGGGCGACCAGGCCGTCGCGCTGGGTGTCGGACAGCAGCTTGCTCGCTACCCCGACCGCGCGGCTGGCATCGAGCACGTGGATCACCGGGCCCTCGTAGGCCTGGTCGATCCGGAGCGCGGTGTGGACCTTGCTGGTGGTCGCCCCGCCGATCAGCAGCGGCAGGCTGAGCCCGGCCCGCTGCATCTCCTGCGCCACGGTCACCATCTCGTCGAGCGAGGGGGTGATGAGCCCCGAGAGGCCGATCATGTCGGCCTGGCGCTCCTGCGCGGTCTCCAGGATGCGGGTCCAGGGCACCATGACGCCAAGATCGATCACCTCGTAGCCGTTGCACTGGAGCACGACGCCGACGATGTTCTTGCCGATATCGTGGACGTCGCCCTTGACCGTCGCCATCACGATGCGGCCCTTGGGCTTGGCCCCGGCCTGCTTCTCCGCCTCGATGAAGGGGACGAGGTGCGCGACCGCCTTCTTCATCACCCGCGCCGACTTGACCACCTGGGGCAGGAACATCCGGCCGCTGCCGAACAGGTCGCCGACGACGTTCATGCCGTCCATCAGCGGGCCCTCGATGACCTCGATCGGCCGCCCGTCGCGCGCGGCGATGGCCACGCGCAGGTCCTCGGTGTCCTCGACGATATGCGCATCGATGCCCTTGACGAGCGCGTATTCGAGCCGCTTCTCCACCGCCCAGCCGCGCCATTCCTGCGCCGCCTGCTCCTGTTCGGGCGACTTGCCCTTGTAGCTTTCCGCCAGCGCGATCAGCCGCTCGGTCGCGTCGCCACGCTTGCACAGGATGACATCCTCGCAGGCCTCGCGCAGGCGCGGCTCGATGGTGTCGTACACGTCGAGCTGGCCGGCATTGACGATCGCCATGTCGAGCCCGGCGGGGATGGCGTGGTAGAGGAACACCGAGTGCATCGCCCGGCGCACGGTCTCGTTGCCGCGGAAGCTGAACGAGAGGTTCGAGAGCCCGCCCGAGCAATGGACATGCGGGCAGCGCGCGCGGATCTCGGCGACCGCCTCGATGAAGTCGAGCGCGTAGCGATTGTGCTCCTCCATGCCGGTGGCGACGGCGAAGATGTTGGCATCGAAGATGATGTCCTCGGGCGGGAAGCCGATCCCGAGCAGCAGCCGGTAGGCGCGCTCGCAGATCTCGACCTTGCGGGCGCGGGTATCGGCCTGGCCCTGCTCGTCGAAGGCCATCACCACCACCGCGGCGCCGTAGTCGCGGCACAGGCGCGCCTGTTCGAGGAACGCCGCCTCGCCTTCCTTCATGCTGATCGAATTGACGATCGGCTTGCCCGAGACGCATTTCAGCCCCGCCTCGATCACCGCCCAGCGCGAGCTGTCGATCATCACCGGCACCCGGGCGATGTCGGGCTCGGCGCAGATCAGCTTGAGGAAGGTGGTCATCGCCTCGACCGCGTCGAGCAGGCCCTCGTCCATGTTCACATCGACGATCTGCGCCCCGTTCTCGACCTGCTGGCGCGCGACCTCGACCGCGGCGGAATAGTCGCCGGCCAGGATCAGCTGCTTGAACGCGGCCGAGCCGGTGACGTTGGTGCGCTCGCCGATATTGACGAAGCGCGCGGTGGCGGGACCCTCGGCGGGCTCGAGCTTGAAGGCGGTGGCCATCGTTACGCGTCCATCTCAGGCGGCCAGCGTGAAGGGTTCGAGCCCGGCGAGGCGGGTCACCCGCCCGCTGGCCGGCACGGCGCGCGGGGCGACGCCGGCGACCGCGCGGGCGATCGCGGCGATATGTGCCGGGGTAGAGCCGCAGCAGCCGCCCAGGATATTGACGCGGCCGTCGACCGCCCACTCGCGCAGGTACGCCGCGGTGGTGTGCGGCTCCTCGTCATATTCGCCCAGCTCGTTGGGCAGGCCGGCATTGGGGTAGGCCAGCAGCAGCGTATCGGCGATGCCGGCGAGCAGCTGGATGTGCGGGCGCAACTGCTCGGCGCCGAACGAGCAATTGAGGCCGATGGTCAACGGGTCGGCGTGGCGCACCGCGCACCAGAACGCCTCCACGGTATGGCCCGACAGGTTGCGGCCGGAAAGGTCGGTAAGGGTCATCGAGAGCATCAGCGGGATCTCGCGGCCCAGCTCGCGCTCGAGCCGGCGGACCGCGAAGATGGCTGCCTTGGCGTTCAGCGTGTCGAACACCGTCTCCACCAGGATGAAATCCGCGCCGCCTTCCACCAGCGCCGCCGCCTGCTCGCCGTAAACCCCGGCGAGCCCGTCGAAATCGATCTCGCGGAAGCCCGGATCCTCGACCTGGGGCGAGAGCGAGAGCGTCTTGTTGGTCGGGCCGATCGCGCCGGCGACGAACCGCGGCCGGCCGTCGCGGGCGGCGAATTCGTCGGCCAGCTCGCGGGCGATCCGCGCGGCGGCGTGGTTGATGTCGGCCACCAATTCTTGCGCGGCATAATCGGCCTGGCTGATGCGGTTGGCCGAGAAGGTGTTGGTCGAGACGATGTCCGAGCCCGCTTCGAAGTAATCGCGGGTGATCGCGGCCACCACGTCGGGGCGGGTGAGCGCGAGGAGGTCGTTGTTGCCCTTCTGCTCGGCGGCGAGCCCGAGGTCGCCGGCGAAGTCCGCCTCGCCCAGGCGCCGCGCCTGGATTTGGGTGCCGTAGGCGCCGTCGAACAGCAGGATGCGCTCCGCCGCCGCCGCGGCAAGGGCCGCGCGCGCGCTCATGCCGCCTGCTCCACTTGCCCGGGGAGCCGGCGGCCGAGCAGATGGCACACCGCCTGGGTCAGCTCGGCCCGGTTGAGGGTGTAGAAGTGGAACTCGCGCACGCCTTCGGCATAGAGGCGGCGGCACAGGTCCGCGGCCACGGTCGCGGCGACCAGCTGGCGCGGTTCGGGGTGGTCGTCGAGCCCGGTGAACAGCTGCGCCATCCACTCGGGCACGCCGGCGCCACACGCCGCGGCGAACTTGCGGGTCTGGGCGAAATTGGTGATCGGCAGGATGCCCGGAACCAGCGGGGCGGCGATCCCCGCCGCCGCCGCCCGGTCGCGGAAGCGCAGGAAGGTGTCGGCGTCGAAGAAGAACTGGGTGAGCGCGCGGGTGGCGCCGGCGTCCAGCTTGCGCTTGAGATTGTCGAGATCGGCCTGGGGGCTCGCCGCGTCGGGGTGGGTTTCGGGATAGGCGGCGACCGAAATCTCGAACGGCGCCGATTCGCGCAAGCCGGCAACCAGCTCGGCGGCGTTGGCGAAGCCTTGCGGATGCGGGGTGAAGCCGCGGCCGCCGGCGGCCCCGTCGCCGCGCAAGGCGACGATATGGCGAACGCCCGCCGCCCAGTATTCCTGCGCCAGCGTCGCCACCTCCGCCTTGCTCGCGCCCACGCAGGTCAGGTGGGCGGCGACCGCGAGCGGAGTGCCCGAGGCGATCTGGCGGACCGCGGCCAGGGTGCCTTCGCGGGTGGTTCCGCCCGCGCCGTAAGTGACCGAAACGAAGCTGGGCTCGCAGGGGACCAGCTTTTCGACCGTGGTCCACCATTGGCTTGCCGGAGCCCCCGGTTTAGGCGGGAAGAACTCGAACGAGACGGCGATGTCGGCGGGCGGAGCGGCGCAGGCCGGGCCTGCTTGGGGGCCAGAATAAGGACGCTGGTAATGGTTCATGCAACGTCTCCGATTAGCGCGCCGGACAGCGGGACGGGCGAGTTGGCACCGGCGGCGCTCCGGTGTCCCATCCACGCTGCGACTGACCAGCTCCATTGCATATATGCGGATATCGTTATATCAGCAAGTCAATGATGAGCCGAGTCACTATCGCCGGCGTCAATGCCGGGCGCTGTTCCGCCCCGCCGCGGCCGAACCGGGGCGAGGTGTTGCTGGCCGGCCCGGTCGAGACCTGCCCCGATGGCGGTTGAGGATCAGGCTGACCCGCTGGGCACGCTGCCGCTCGATGCCTGGCATCGGCGGCGCGGGGGACGCATGGTGGCCTTTGCCGGCTATGCGATGCCGGTCCAGTATTCGGGCCCGTCGGGCGGCATCGTCGCCGAGCACGAAGCGACCCGCCATGGCGCCGGCCTGTTCGACGTGTCGCATATGGGGCAGCTGCTGATATCGGGCAGCAGGGCGGAGGCGGCGCTGGAGGCGCTGCTGCCGATCGACCTGGCAACGCTTCGCAGCGGCGAATCGCGCTATTCGCTGCTGCTCGACGAGGCGGGCGGCATTCTCGACGATCTGATCGTCTCGCGCTGGCCGGGCGGCTTCTTCATCGTCGTCAACGGGGCGACCAAATGGGACGATATCGCCCACCTGCGCGCCCGGCTGCCCGGCGCCGGGACGGGCAAGGTCGTGCTCGAGCACCTGGAGCAGCGGGCCTTGCTGGCGCTGCAGGGGCCGCAAGCCCTGGCTGCGCTCGAGCGCCATGTCACCGGCCCGGCGCCGCTCGGCGCGCTCGCCTTCATGCGCGGCGGCCAATTCGCGGTGGGCGGGGTCGATGCCTGGATCAGCCGCTCGGGCTACACCGGCGAGGACGGGTTCGAGCTGTCGCTCCCGGCGGCGGAAGTGGAGCGCGTTGCCGAGCTGCTGTGCGGCGAGCCGGAAGTGCGGCCCGCCGGGCTGGGCGCGCGCGATTCGCTCCGCCTGGAAGCCGGGCTCCCGCTCTACGGCCACGATTTGGATCGCACGACCGATCCGGTCAGCGCCGGGCTGGCCTGGGCGATCGGCAAGCGCCGCCGCCAGCAGGGCGGCTATCCCGGCCACGCGCGCATTGCGGACCTGCTGGCGAGCGGCCCCGAGCGGCGGCGGGTGGGATTGTCGCTCGAGGGTCGCCTGCCGGCGCGCGAAGGAGCGCTCGTGTTCGCCGCTGACACGCCGGTCGGCCGGGTCACTTCGGGCGGCTTTTCCCCCAGCCTGGCCCATCCGATCGCTATGGCCTATGTCGCCGCGGCGCACGCCGCGACCGGGACCGCGCTCACCATCGAGGTCCGGGGCCGGCGGCTCGCCGCGCTCGTCACGCCGCTGCCCTTTGTCCGCCACCGCTATATCCGCCATGGAGCAGGCCAATGACCCGCTATTTCACCCAGGAACACGAATGGATCGAGGTCGATGGCGACACCGGCACGGTCGGCATCACCGATCATGCCCAATCCCAGCTCGGCGACATCGTCTTCGTCGAGGTGCCCCAGCCGGGCGCCGTGCTGGCGCGGGGCAAGGAAGCCGCGGTGGTGGAATCGGTCAAGGCCGCGAGCGACATCTACTCGCCGGTCAGCGGCACGGTGACCCAGGGCAACGGCGCGATCGAGGAAGACCCTTCGCTGGTCAACGCCGATGCCGAGGGCGCGGGCTGGTTCTTCAAGCTGACCGTCGCGGGGGCCGACGAGCTGGACGGCCTGATGGACGAGGCCGCCTACCGCCAATTCGTCGCCGACCAAGCCTGAGAGGCCGATCATCCCGATGCGCTACCTTCCCCTGACCGATGCCGACCGATCGGCGATGCTCGAGGTGATCGGCGCGCCGACGATCGACGCGCTGTTCGTCGAGGTGCCCGAGGCGGCGCGGCTGGCCGAGCCCATCGCCGGCCTGCCTCACCACGCCGGCGAACTGGCGGTCGAACGGCACATGGCCGCCCTCGCGTCGCGCAATCTGGCGGCGGGGGCGGGGCCGTTCTTCCTCGGCGCGGGCGCCTATCGCCATCATGTGCCCGCCAGCGTCGACCATCTGATCCAGCGCGGCGAGTTCCTGACCTCCTACACGCCCTACCAGCCCGAGATCGCCCAGGGCACGCTGCAGGTACTGTTCGAGTTCCAGACCCAGGTCGCGCGGCTTTACGGCTGCGAGGTCGCCAACGCCTCGATGTACGATGGTTCGACCGCGTGCTGGGAGGCCATTTCGATGGCCCGGCGGATCACCCGGCGCAAGGCTGCGGTGCTCTCGGCGGGGCTGCACCCGCATTACGTGTCGGTGGTGCGGACCATGGCGCGCTTCACCGAGGACGAGATCCACTACGCCCCGCCCGCTTTGGCCCCGGCGGGCGACGTCGCCGAGCTGATCGCCGCGATCGACGACGAGACGAGCTGCGTGGTCGTGCAATTTCCCGACATCCTGGGCCGGATCGCCGATCTGTCCGCGCTGGCCGAGGCGGCCCATGCCGGGGGCGCGCTGCTGATCGCGGTGGTGACCGAACCGGTGGCGCTCGGCGCGCTGCGCAGCCCGGGCGAGATGGGCGCGGACATCGTCGTGGGCGAAGGCCAGGCGCTGGGCGTGGGGCTGCAGTTCGGCGGTCCGTACCTGGGCCTGTTCGCGACCCGGGAGAAGTTCGTGCGGCAGATGCCTGGGCGGCTGTGCGGCGAGACCGTGGATGCCGAAGGAAAACGCGGCTTCGTGCTGACGCTGGCGACCCGCGAGCAGCATATCCGGCGCGAGAAGGCGACCAGCAACATCTGCACCAATTCGGGCCTGTGCGCCCTGGCGTTCTCGATCCACCTGACGCTGCTGGGCGAGCGGGGCCTGCGCGCGCTGGCGGCGGAGAACCACCGCCTCGCCAGCCTCGCCGCCGACCGGCTGGGGCGCATTCCAGGCGTGCGCGTGCTCAACCAGAGCTGGTTCAACGAGTTCACCGTGCTGCTCGGGCGCGATGCCCGCGAAGTGGTCCGCCACCTCGCGGAGCGCGACATCCTGGCCGGCGTCTCACTCGGGCGGCTCTACCCCGACCAGCCGCAGCTGGCCCAGGGTCTGCTGGTGACGGTGACCGAGACGACGACCCAGGCGGATATCGACGCCCTGACCGCGGGCCTTGAGGAGGCGCTGGCATGAACATCAACCAAGCTGGCTGGCGTCCCGAACGTCCGGTCGAGGCTGACGCCCCCGCCCCGGCGACCTTCACCGGCAACCGCGCCCTGATGCTCGAGGAAGCGCTGATCTTCGAGCTCGGCGGCGCGGACACCACCGGCGTGGACCTGCCCGAGCCCGGGGCAGCGGACAGCGCCCGTCTGGGGGGCCTCGCCCGCGCCGCGCCGATCGGTCTGCCCGGCCTGTCCGAGCCCGAGACCGTGCGCCACTACACCCGGCTGAGCCGGCAGAACTACGCCATCGACCTTGGCCTGTTTCCGCTCGGCTCGTGCACGATGAAGCACAATCCGCGCCTCAACGAGAAGCTCGCGCGGCTGCCCGGCTTTGCCGACCTCCATCCGCTGGCGCCGGTCGCCTGCGTGCAGGGGGCGCTCGAGGTCATTCACCAGCTGGCCGAATGGCTCAAGGCGCTGACCGGCATGGCCGCGGTGGCGATGAGCCCCAAGGCCGGCGCGCATGGCGAGCTGTGCGGTCTGCTGGCCATCCGCGCGGCGCTGGAAGCGCGCGGCGATGCGCGCCAGGTGGTGCTCGTGCCCGAAAGCGCGCACGGCACCAACCCCGCCACCGCGGCCTTCTGCGGCTATGGCGTGGAGGAGATCCCCGCCAATGCGGAGGGTCGCATCGACCTTGCCGCGCTGACCGCGCGCATGGGGCCGGACGTGGCGGCGGTGATGATCACCAACCCCAACACCTGCGGCCTGTTCGAGCGCGATTTCCACCAGGTCGCCGCAGTGGTCCATGCCGCCGGCGGCTTCGTCTATTGCGACGGGGCCAATTTCAACGCCATCGTCGGCCGGGTGCGCCCGGGCGATTTGGGCGTGGATGCCATGCACATCAACCTGCACAAGACCTTCTCCACCCCGCACGGCGGCGGCGGCCCGGGCAGCGGCCCGGTGGTGTTCTCAGAAGCGCTGGCGCCGTTCGCGCCGCTGCCGTTCGTCGAGCAGACCGGCGAGGGCTTCCGCCTGGTGGAGGAGGAGACCGCCGGGGAGCACCACGCCAGCGCCTTCGGCCGGATGACCGCGTTCCATGGCCAGATGGGCATGTTCACCCGCGCGCTCGCCTACATCCTCAGCCACGGGGCGGACGGCCTGCGCCAGGTCTCGGGCGATGCGGTGCTCGGGGCCAATTACCTGCTGCGCCGCCTGGAGGACGTGCTCGATGCGCCGTTCGCAGCGTCGGGCCCGTGCATGCACGAGGCGCTGTTCAGCGATCGCGGTTTCGCCGAAGGTATCGCGGCGCTCGATGTCGCCAAGGCGCTGATCGACGAGGGCTTTCACCCGATGACCGTGTACTTCCCGCTGGTGGTCCACGGCGCCATGCTGATCGAGCCGACCGAGACCGAGAGCAAGGCCTCGCTCGATGAGTTCGTGGGCGCGCTGCGCCAGATCGCCGAACGCGCGCGGCTGGGCGATTCGAGTCTCAAGTCCTGCCCGCGCGAAGCGCCGCGTCGCCGGCTCGACGAAACTCTCGCTGCCCGCCAGCCGCGCCTGGTCTGGCAGGAGCCCGGCTGACCGGGACCCCGGCCCGCCCGTCAGGCGGAGACCAGGCCCCGCACCGCGCTTTCGAACAGGGCGCGCCCGTCGGTGCCGCCGTGGTCGGCCTCGATGGCGCGTTCGGGGTGGGGCATCATGCCCAGCACGTTGCCGCCAGCGCTGAGGATGCCGGCGATGTCGCGGCGCGAGCCGTTGCAGCTGTGCTGGTAGCGGAAGGCCACCCGGCCGTCACCCTCGAGCCGGTCGAGCGTGGCCTCGTCGGCGAAGTAATTGCCGTCGTGATGCGCCACCGGGATACAGATCACCTGGCCGGCCGCGTAGCCGGCGGTGAACAGCGACCGGCTGTGCTCCACCACCAGCGGCACGGTGCGGCAGATGAAGGTCTGGCCGGCGTTGCGCATCAGCGCGCCGGGCAGCAGGCCGGCCTCGGTGAGCACCTGGAAGCCGTTGCAGACCCCCAGCACCGGTACGCCGCGCGCCGCCGCCTCCTTCACCGCCCGCATGATCGGGCTGTGCGCCGCCATCGCGCCCGAGCGCAGGTAGTCGCCGTAGGAGAAGCCGCCGGGCAGGCCGATGAAGTCGAGCCGCTCGGGCAGCGTGGCATCGCCGTGCCAGACGCGGATCGGCGCCACGCCGGCCACTCGCTCCAGCGCCACCGCCAGGTCGCGGTCGCAATTGGAGCCGGGAAAGGTGATGACCGCGAGGCGCATCAGCCCGGCTGCACCGGCTCGATGCGGTAGTTCTCGATCACCAGGTTGGCGAGCAGCTGGCGGCACATGCGATCGAGCGTTTCGGGCGTGGTGCCCTCGGCCACTTCCAGCTCGATCAGCCGGCCGACGCGCACGTCGTCGATGCCGGTGAAGCCCAGGCCCTCCAGCGCGTGGTGCACGGCGCGGCCCTGCGGGTCGAGCACGCCGGGCTTGAGGCTGATCTGGACACAGACTTTCATGAGCGCACCTTCGCTGCCCGTAATCGAGGCGGTGGCGGTGCTATGGCGCGGGCCCGGCGGCGCGGCAAGAGGGGTGCCCCTGGCGTCCCAATCCGTGCGACAAGCGCCGGCAGCGGGAATCGGCAAGGGATGCGGCGATGATCGGCGTCGAGCAATTCAGCTTCACCGGGGCGCAGGGCCAGACGCTCGACGGACGGCTGGAGCAGCCGCTCTACGTCAAGCCGCGAGGCGCGGCGCTGATCGCCCATTGCTTCACTTGCGGCAAGCAGAGCCAGGCGGCGACGCGGATCGCGGCCGCGCTCGCGGCGCGGGGCCTGGCGGTGCTGCGGTTCGATTTCACCGGGCTGGGCGGCAGCGACGGCGACTTCGCCAATGCCGGCTTCGTGTCCAATGTCGAGGACCTGGTGGCCGCGGCGCGGGCGCTGGCGGCGGCGGGCCTGGCGCCCACCCTGCTGGTCGGGCACAGCCTGGGCGGCGCGGCGGTGATCGCGGCCGCGGCGGACATTCCGCAGGCACGGGCGGTGGCGACGATCGGCGCGCCGTTCGACACCGCCCATGTGTTCGGGCACTTCGGCGATGCGCTGGGCGTGATCGAGGCGGAAGGCGAGGGGGAGGTGACGCTGGCGGGCCGCAGCTTCCGCATCTCGCGCGCCTTCATCGAGCAGGGCCGCGACCAGCCGCAGGGCCAGCGGCTGGCGCAATTGGGGCGAACGCTGCTGGTACTGCACGCGCCGCTGGACGAGGTGGTGGGGATCGACAATGCGCGCGCCATCTTCGAGGCGGCGCGCCATCCCAAGAGCTTCGTCGCGCTGGAGCACGCCGATCACCTGCTGACCACGCCTGGCGCCGCGGCGCAGGCGGCCGAGCTGATCGCCGCCTGGGCTGCGCCGCATCTCGACCCGGTTCTACCCCTGGCGAAGGCACCGGCCGGGACGGTGGAGGTGACGAGCGCGGGCGGCAAGTTCGCCCAATGGGTGCGCACTGCGCATCACGCCTTCATCGCCGACGAGCCGGTGGCCGCCGGCGGCAGCGACCATGGCCCCACCCCCTACGACCTGCTGCTGGCGGCGCTGGGCGCCTGCACCTCGATGACCATCAAGCTGTATGCCGAGCGCGAGGGCATTGCGCTCGAGGCCGTGCGGGTGGAGCTGGAACACAGCCGCGACCATCACCTGGATTGCACGGATTGCGAGAAGTCGGGCGCCAGGGTCCAGGCGATCGACCGCGCGATCGAGCTGACCGGGCGGTTGTCGCAAGAGCAGCGCCGCCGGTTGCTGGAGATCGCCGAGCGCTGCCCCGTCCACCGTACGCTGGAGGGCGAACTCCACATCCACACGACCGCCATCCCCTGACCGGCTGGGAGCTTCGAGCCGGTGTGCAACGCCCGACAGTAAGGGGAGCGCGAGGGCAATGGCCCTCGCCCCCCTATTCCTCGACCGGCCGCGGCACCGCCAGGATCTCGACGCGCTCCTCAGGCACCAGATAGCGCGCCGCCATGGCCTGCAAGTCCGCCGCGCCGAGCTGCGCCAGCAGCGTCTTGCCCTGCGCGAACCGCGCGATCCGCTCGGGCTCGCTCTGCGCGCGATCGACCAGGCCCAGCCAGCCCGCCGTGGTCTTGAGGGCATTGTCGTAGCTTTCGAGCAGCGGCTGGCGGGCGCGCAACAGGGTATCGTCATCCACCGGTTCAGCGGCGAGCGCGCGAACCGTTGCCAGCATGGCGGCGCGCGCCTCGTCGACCTGCGCGGCATCGACCGCGGCGCCGATCTGGAAGGTGCCGTAGCCGCGAAACACGCGCGACTGCGAGGCGGCGGCGCTGGGCGAATAGGTCTGGCCCAGGTCTTCGCGCAGGCTGTCGGTCAGCTCCAGCCGGGCGACGCGTTCGAGCAGTTCGAGCGTGAGCGAGGCGATGAAATCGCTATCGTCGGTGGTGGGCCAGATCATCTGGATCAGCGCCTGGTCGGCGGCGCCCTCGTGGTAGAGCACGCGCGGTTCGCGATTGGCGGTGAAGGGCCGCTGGCGATTGTCGTCGTAGGCGCGGAAGGCCGGCTCGCGCGGCGGCAGCGCGCCCAGCGTGCGGGCGACGAGGGCGATGGCCGGCGCCGCGTCGAAATCCCCGACCAGCGCCAGCTCCAGCGCGCCGCCGGCCAGGCGGTCGGCGATGGTGCGTTGCAGGTCGGCGAGGGTGAGGGCGAGGAATTCGGCTTCGGGCTGGAGCGAGAAGCGCGGGTCGCCGTCCGACAGGATGGTGCCGAGCTGGTTGGCGATGGTGGCCTCGGGCGTCGCGGTGAGGCGGGCGAAGTAGTTGGCGATGGTGCGACGGTACTGCGCCTCTCCTTGGGGGCGATAGGCGGCGTCGGTCAGCGCGGCGGCGAGCAGCTGCAATTGCAGCTCGAGGTCGCCGGGCGTGGTGGTGCCGCCGAGGCGGAAGGTCTCGGCCGCGGCGTCGATGGCGAAGGAGACCTGGCGGCCGGCCAGGATCGATTGCAGCTCGTCGATCGTGTGCGCGCCCAGGCCCCCCGAGACCAGCGAGGAGGTCATGGCGGTCGCCAGCGGCGCGTCGAGCGTCTTGAGCATGTCGCCGCCATCGACGTTGAGCTCGACGCGGACCCGGTCGCGCTCGAGCTCGGTGGGCTTGAGGTTGAGCTTGAGGCCATTGGCGAAGGTGAGGGTGCGGATGCCGAGCAGCGGCTCGGTGGTGTCGGCGACGATGGCGCCGGGCGGGCCGAACTCGGTGTAGGCGAATTCGGCCACCGCGGGGGCGGCAGCGGGCGCCGGCGTGCCTCGCATCCCCTCGTCCCACGCGGCGCGCAGGGCTTGGGCGCCGCCGGCCGGCGGGGTGCGGCCCTGGAACCGGATCAGCGGCTGGTCCAGCGGCACGAGGTCGGCCCGCATGGCGGCGAGGACGGCTTCCGGCGTGATGGCAGGCTCGAGCGCGCGGAACCGATCGAGGGCGCTCAGCGGCGTGGTGGGCACCCGGCCATCTTCCAGCAGGGCGATCGCGCCCGCGACGTAGCTGGCATTGCTGCGGGTGGCCGCGCCTGCCGCGTTGGTCTCGACGGCCGAGCGCAGATTGGCCACCTGCTCCGCCACTTCGGCGGCGGTGAAGCCGTAGTCGAGCGCCTGGCGATAGACCTGCTGCGCGGCGAGGAGGCCGCGCTGCCATTCGCCTTCGCCGGCATCGACGATGAGGTTGGTGGTGCGGCCCACCTCGAACACCTCGCCGGTGCCCAGGCCCGCCCCGCGGAACGGTGGATCCTCGATGCGGGTCAGCCGCGTGAGGCGGCGGTTGACGATGCCGTAGCCGAGCTCGCGCAGCACCCGCTCGCGGCGGCTGGCGAGCGTGTCGGGCGGGGTGATCCACGGCCCGTGGCGCGAGACGGTGACGCGCTCGGCCAGCGCCGGGTCGAGGAAGATGTCGGTGCTGCCCGCCAGGGCGTAATCGACCGGGCCGAATTCGGGCTGGGCGGCGGCCTCGCTGG
This sequence comes from Erythrobacteraceae bacterium, assembly GCA_031399025.1. Lineage (GTDB taxonomy): Bacteria > Pseudomonadota > Alphaproteobacteria > Sphingomonadales > Sphingomonadaceae > CBDBZL01. Next base: position 14,006 of record JANNOJ010000030.1, read on the forward strand.
CCTGCCAGTCGGCGAAGTGCTCGGCGATGGCCGCCTCCACGAGGGCGGCATCGAAATCACCGACCACGATGATGGCGGCATTGCCGGGCCGGTAGTGCCGCTGCCAGAAGCTGCGCAAGGCCTCCGGGGTGGCGCCCTGGAGCGCCGCGACGGTGCCGATCGGGAGCCGCTGGGGGAACCGCGCCTCGGGGTAGAGGAAGCCGAGGCTGTCGATGGTGTTGCGCAGCTCGTAGGTGTCGCGTGCGCGGCGTTCGGCCAGGACCACGCCGCGCTCGCGGTCCACCGCGCCGGGTTCGAACAGCAGTTCGCCGGCGGTTTCGCGCAGCAGCATCAGCGCGGTGCCCAGCAGCTCGGGGTCGGCGCGCGGCAGGTCGAGCCGGTAGATGGTGGTATCGAACCCGGTGGCGGCGTTGGTATCGGCGCCGAACGCCAGGCCCTCGCGCTCCAGCAGCCGCACCATCTCGCCCTCGGGCACGTTGGTCGAGCCGTTGAAGGCCATGTGCTCGACGAAATGGGCAAAGCCGCGCTCGTCGTGGCGCTCGGCGACCGAGCCGGCGCCGACCCACAGCTGCACCATGCCCTGGCCGGAGGGCGTCGAGTTGGGGCGGATGATGGTGCGCAGGCCGTTCTCAAGCGTGCCGAAGCGGTATTGCGGATCGGGCGGCAGGTCGCTGGCGGCAAACGGCCACTCGGGGCCGGCTGGCGTGGGAGCGGGTGCCTCGTGGGCGGCGGCGGGGAGGGCGGCGAGGGAGAGGAGGAAGGCAAGCAGCAGGCGTTGGATCATGCATGCTTTTTTGACTGCCCATGCTGAATGGGCAATGGCCTGTGGGCGCGAAACACCCGCTAACCAAGTTGACGAAGGCGCCATTGTGTCAACTTCGCTCATGAGATGTCAACAGCTGGATTTTCTGCGTTATCTGTCCAGCGGACCGGGGGCGACACTTGCCCGATCCGTTTTCGTGGGAGCCGACGATTGCAAAGAGCGGATGGGAGTATGGCGGGGGTTTCGGGTGTAGGACAGGGCAGTGCGAAGGTGCGTCAGCTAACGATCCCGCAGCAGTCATTCGGTAAGCTTGTTTCGTACATCTAGGGTGAAATTGCGCTGGCCAGCGCTTGTTCCTAGACGCGAATGATTATCTTGCCCACCGCGCTCCCGTTCTGCAGGTAGTCGTGCGCTTCAGCCAATTCGGACAAGTCAAATTGCCGCTTGTCCAGCAGGGGACGGATCGATCCAGCATCAACCATTGCGGCCAAGCGCTCCAGAATACAGCCATGCGCCTCTAGGCCCTTGCCGGTCAGCATTGGCACCAGCATGAAAACAAGATCAAGTCGGGCATTCTTGAGATGGAGTGGCGTGAGGTCAGGCCTCGCTCCCAATGACACGATCGACACGCAGCGCCCGTTGATCGCGAGCGCTTCGAGCGCGGGTTCGATGTTGTCGCCGCCGACTGTGTCGAACACGACGTCATAGCCCCGACCATCGGTTAGCCGCGCGGTGTATTCCGCGACGGTCTCCGACCGATAATTGATGGTCTTGTCCGCACCAAGGTCGCTTGAGATTTCCGCCTTTGTCTTGGACGATACGGTCGTATGGACGATTGCACCCAGCGCTTTGGCAAGCTGTACACCGAGATGACCGACCCCGCCGGTTCCACCATGAACAAGGACTAGGTCACCTGGCTTGACGCAGGCGCGGTTTACCAATGCTTCCCACGCGGTAATCGCGGCAAGGGGGAGTGCGGCGGTCTGTTGGAAGGAAAGCGAACGGGGTTTCTTCGCGAGGAGGCGCGCATCGGCAATCATCAATTCGCGATAGGCGCCGTCGCGCCCCTTTACTCCCCCGGCACAGCCATAAACCTCATCGCCGGGCGCAAATCGGGTGACACCTGGGCCGACTGACTCCACGACGCCTGCAACATCGCAACCCAGAACGATCGGACCAGCTGGCGCGATATCGCCCCTGCCGCCTCGGATCTTGGTGTCAATGACATTGATGCTGGTCGCCCGAACGCGCACGGTAACCTCGGTTTCGGCAGGTTCGCGCTGCGCAAGATCGACGAGCAAGAAGGGTGCGTTCGGTCCGAGCTTCTCGAGAATGGCGGCTTTCATGCTCGTGCTCCTCAGGGTTGCAAGCTTGGTTGCGCAGGAGGTGTGAGACCGGTATCAGTTGTGCAAGAATGCACTTTTTGGTTCTGTAGTATCGAAAAGAATACCATGGCCTTATCGACTGCGCCCCAAATTTCTGAAAATGCTCGATTTCAGGGGCCCTTTGGCTGTTCAGTGGAGGCGACGCTTGCTGTGATCGGCGGGCGCTGGAAGCCGGTCATCCTGTTTAAACTGATGGAGGAGGGCGTGCTGCGCTTCAGTGAGCTGCGGCGCCACATTCCCAATGTAACCCAGAAGATGATCACCAACCAACTGCGCGAACTTGAGGCTGACGGCATAGTTGAAAGAACCATCTACCCGCAGGTGCCACCCAAAGTAGAGTATCGCTTGACCGGGTATGGGCAAACCCTTGCTCCGATCCTCTATGCGATGCGCGACTGGGGCGCGAACCATTCGGAGATGCAACTGAAATAGAATGTGATCACAATCACTTTAACGCAAGCATTTGGTCAGCTTTCCACCCGCCAACGGACCTAGCGACCCCTACTTCTTCGCCTTCGGCGGCCCGCTCGACCTCAGCCGTGAGCGGTGCGCCGACATGTCGAGCACTTCGCCCGGCCCGCTATCCTCCTCGCCCGAAAGCACGCCCAGCCGCCGGGCGACCTCCTGGTAGGCCTCCTCCTCGCCGCCCAAATCGCGGCGGAAGCGGTCCTTGTCGAGCTTTTCGCCGGTGGTCATGTCCCACAACCGGCAATTGTCGGGGCTGATCTCGTCGGCCAGGATCACGCGGCTGTAATCGTCTTCCCACAACCGGCCGAACTCGAGCTTGAAGTCGACCAGGCGGATGCCGATGGCGGCGAACATGCCGGACATGAAATCGTTCACCCTTATGGCCATTGAGGCGATGTCCTGCATCTCCTCGTGCCCGGCCCAGTTGAAGCAGGCGATGTGCTCCTCGGCCACCAGCGGGTCGTTCAGCTCGTCGGCCTTGAGGTAATATTCGATCAGCGTGTGCGGCAGCTGCTCGCCCTCCTCGATGCCCAGGCGGGTGGACAGCGAGCCGGCGGCGACGTTCCTCACCACCACTTCCAGGGGGATGATCTCGACCTGGCGGACCAATTGCTCGCGCATGTTGAGCCGGCGGATGAAGTGGGTGGGGATGCCGATATGCGCGAGCTTCAGGAAAACGTGCTCGGAGATGCGGTTGTTGATCACCCCCTTGCCGTTGATGGTGCCCTTCTTCTGCGCGTTGAAGGCGGTGGCATCGTCCTTGAAGTACTGGATGATGGTGCCGGGCTCGGGCCCCTCATAAAGGATCTTGGCCTTGCCTTCGTAGATCTGGCGGCGGCGGGACATGGCGGCAAACCCCTTCAATCGGCGTCGGACGAGATATGGCGCGCCCAGCTGCAAAAGCGAGCGCCCCGGGGCGCGAAGCGGGTGGCTTCGCGGCGCCGGGGCGTAGGGCCAGGGCTATACCGCGCACCGGCGGTGGTGGCAATCGCCTCTCCGGCGCCTCTCCGGCGCCGTTCCGGCGCCGCTCCGGCGCCTCGCCCGAGCGGACGCTGGAACGGCGTTGACGGGGGGCCGGGCTTGCCGCTACCCGGCTCGGCGTCGAGGGAGTGGGGGAGGGCGGATGCGGCCGCGACACCGGTATTGCGCCGCATCGCTGGCGGTCGCGGCAAGCCTGCTGGCCGGCGCGCCATTGCGGGCCCAGGCCGGCGACCTTTCGCGCCCCATGCAGGCAGAGGGCGAGGGCCGGATCGTCGTCATCGGCACGCTGCTGCGCGGTCCCCGCGAGGATGCGCTGGCGCCGGTCGAGGTGCTGGGCGCGGACGAGCTGGCGCGGCAGGGCTCGCCCTCGCTGCTCGACCTCTCCCGCCGGCTGTCGGTTTCGGCCGGGGTGCTCGGCGATTCCGCCCAGTACGATACCCGCAGCCAATTCAGCGAGGGGCTGGCGAGCGTGAACCTGCGCGGCCTGGGCCCGCAGCGCACGCTGGTGCTGCTGAACGGCCGCCGGCTCGCGGCGAGCGGCGCGGGCAATGTGCCGCTCGTCGACCTCAATCTGCTGCCGGTGGGTGCGCTCGAGCGGATCGAGATCCTCAAGGACGGCGCCGCGGCCACCTACGGCTCGGACGCCATCGCCGGCGTGGTCAACTTCGTCACCCGGACGCGCCAGGACGGCGTCCTGGCGAGCGGCGACTACCGCCTGATCGCCGGCTCGGGGGGCGACCGGACCGCCGCGCTCTCGTGGGGCGGCGCCCTGGGCGAGGCGCGGCTGTTCCTCGCCGCGGGCTACCAGCGCCGCAGCGAATTGCGCGCGACCGACCGCGATTATGCGCTGCTTGCGTTCGAGGAGAACCCGCAAGGCGGCTGGTCGGGCGGCGGCAATCCGGGCAATTTCGACTTCGATGCGGCGAACGGCGGCACCGCCTTCACCGCCGACGAGGGCTGCGAGGGGCTGGGCGCCTTCCGCACGCTGGCGGGATCGAGCACCGATCTGTGCTATGCCAATTACACCGGCTTTTCCAACCTGGTCGAGCCCGAGGACCGCTTCCAGCTGTTCGGCGACCTGGCACGCGAGGTCGCGCCCGGCGCCATCCTGCGGGTGACCGCTTTGTTCGGCCGCACCGATACCGAGCTCAACACCTCGCCCAGCTTCCTGCCCACCATCGCCCCCTCGGCCGAGGCGGCGTTCGGCGGTACGGGGCAGTTCACCATCCCCGCCTACGCGCCGGCGCTGGCCGATTATTGCGCCCGGTTCGGGGCGGCCGCGGGGTGCCTGGTGGACGCGGCCGGCGCGCCGCAGGCGGCGGCGCTCGCCGCCCCGGTACGCTTCCGCCCGTTTCTGGCCGGGGGCAACCCGGTGTTCGACAACGATCGCGGGAGCGCCCGGCTCGACCGCTATTCGGAAAGCCTGCAGCTTACCGGCGAGCTGCGCCGGGAATTGGCCGACGGCCTGGAGTTCACCGCCGGGCTCGCCTGGTCGCAATATTTCCGTCAGTTCGAGGTGGGCGATGTCTTTGTGGACCTGCTGCAGAACGCGCTCGCCGGCTTCGGCGGGCCGGACTGCGCCTATGCCGACCCTGCCGCCAGGGCCGGCCTGACCAGCGCCCAGCTGGCGGCGCTCGCCGGCACCGGCGGCTGTACCTGGTTCAACCCGTTCTCCACCGCGGTCGCAGGCAACCGGATCACCGGCGCGGTCAACCCGAACTATGCCGGCAATGGCGGCCCGCTCGGGCTGGGCACCACGCCCGGCGCCGGGCTGGTCAACGATCGCGCGACTATCGAGCAGTTCTACAATATCTGGGAACGCACCGCGCGCACCCGGCAGCTCACCGCCGACCTGGTGCTGGCGGGCGGCAGCGGCGTGCGCCTGGCCGGTGGTGCGGTCGAGTTCGCGCTCGGCGGGCAGTACCGGCGCGACGGCTACGCGCGGACCTATGAAGGGGGCAACGATCTCGATCGCTTTCCCTGCCCGGGCTCGGTGCTGAACCCGGCGGCGGCGTGCAATCCGCAGCCCGGTGCGCTGGGCTTCATCGGCGGCGGTCGTGATGTGGATGTGAGCGCCCAGGTGTGGGCGCTGTTTGCCGAACTGCGCCTGCCGCTGACCCGCCGCATCACCGCGCAGCTTTCGGCGCGGTACGAGGATTACGGCGAGGCTGGCGTCACCTTCGATCCGCAGGCGCGGTGGCGGGTCGCGCTGGCCGAGGGGCTGGCGCTGCGCGGCGGCGTGGGCACCACCTTTCGCGCCGCCCCGCCGCAGAACACCGCCGCCGACCTGGTGGCGCTCACCTTCATCGGCGGCGCCTTTCGCGCGGTGGACGTGCTCGCCAATCCGGATCTCGAACCCGAGACCGCGACCACCTACGCCGCCGGGCTCGTGTTCGACCGCGGCGGCTTTGCCGCCAGCGCCGACTATTGGCGCTACGAGTTCTCCGGCGCGATCGAGAGCGAGCCGGTGAGCGGCATCGTCTCGGCGCTGTTCGGCGCGACCGGCGCAGCCAATTGCGGCGCGGCGGCCTACGCTGCGCTCCAGGCACGCTTCACCTTTGCCGGCGGCGTATGCGGCTCGGCCAACGTCCAGCGCCTCGCCACTTACGCCTTCAACTCGGCCGATATCTCCACCAGCGGGATGGATGTTCAGGCCAGCTACGATTTCCGCGCCGCGCCCGCGCAGATGCAGGCGGGCGTGCAGGGCAGCTATGTGTTCGAGTACCGGGTCGCCGACACGCTGGTGGAAGGCGTCATCGTCCAGCCCGCCTTCGACGCGGCGGGCCTGCTGAATTATCAGACCACCGCCTATCCGCTGCCGCGGCTCAAGGGCCAGGCCTGGCTGGAGATCGGGCTGGCGGGCGGACTGGGGGGCGGGCTGGCGGGCGGACTGGGGCGCGCGGGGGGCGATCACGCGCTGCGGCTGCAGGTCAATTATGTGGGCAGCTACCGTGACCAGCGGTCCGAACTGTTCGCTCCCAACACCGCCTCGCTGGCCGGAGCGGTGGTGGCCGCCGGCGAGCAGATCGCCGCCTTCACCACGCTCGATGCCACCTGGCGCTGGACCCTGCCGACCGGCACCGCGCTGTCGCTGGCACTGGTCAACATTCTCGATGCGGACCCCCCCTTCGCCCGCCTCGACCAGAACTTCGACCCGTTCACAGCCGACGCCTTGGGCTTGACCGCAAAATTCGGGGTGAGCCGGGCATTCTGAGGCGGGCGCCGCGAGCCGGCCGGGCGGGGCGGGTCGCGGTGAATCCGCACCGGCCTTGCCCGGGCGCGGCGCACGGCGCATGATCGCGGCGCCATGCTGTCGCAGAAGACCCGCTACGCCATTCGGGCGATGCAGCACCTGGCCGATCGCTACGGCCAGGGCAGCGTGCAACTGGCCGAGATCGCCGCGGCGCAGAACATCCCGGCCAACTTCCTCACCACCATCCTGTCCGAACTGGCGCGGTTCGGCCTGGTGGGCTCGCAACGCGGCAAGGATGGCGGCTACTGGCTGGCGATCCCGCCGGTGGACGTCACCTATGGCGATCTCATCCGGGTGATGCGCGGCTCGCTGGCGCTGGTGCCCTGCGCCAGCCGCTTCGCCCACGAGAAGTGCCGCAATTGCGTCGCCGAGGGCGATTGCCGCACGCGCGCGCTGATGCTCGAGGTGCGCGACCGTACCGCCGAGATCCTCGACGCCATCCGCCTGTCCGACCGCATCGAACCGGTGGCGGCGTTCGACCCCGAGGAGGGGTGAGCCGCGCCAGGCGCGAGCTGCCGCAGGCTGGGCCGGAACGGGACAGGTCGCGCGATTGCCTATTGCCAACCAATTAAGTTGAGAATACCTCCCGTCAAGCGACACCGAGTCGCGACAGCGAGAGACACCGCCATGTCAGATGCCTTCAAGCTGCGTGTCCCCAAGCCCGAGTTCATCGAAAGCCAGGCCTACCAGGCCGTCGCGGAAGCGCTCGATCGCCTGCGCTTCGGCGTCATCCAGATCACCGTACACGACGGCAAGCTGATGCAGGTCGACGTGACCGAGCGGCGCCGCTTCACCGACTGACCAACCCACCTGCCTACCAGCCGGAACGAGCGCGCTTCGCAACGCGGGGCGCGTGCCGGCGGTCGAGTGCGCCGCAATTGCGCGCGCCACTCACCCTTCGTTTTACCTGTGTGACCCAACGGACCTCAACCAGCCAGAGCAGACCGGTCGACCGGATGCATCTCCACCTTTCGAAAGCGAGAGATCATGCAACCGAAACCCTTCCGGGCCGCTCTGGCCGTCCTTACCTTGTCCACCTCCTGGCACGCTGTGGCGGCCCAGGACACCGCCGCGCCCGCGCCGCCGCCCCGGCCGGTCGCCGAGCCCGCGCCCGAACCCGCTCCCGAACCCGCTCTGAGCCAGAACGAGGTCTCCGTCGGCACCGGGGCGACCGACGATGGCGCCATCATGGTCACCGCCCGCCGGCTCCAGGAAACCTCGCAGGACGTGCCGCTGGCGATCTCGGTCGTGGGCGGCGAGAAGATCGACGCCACCGGCGCCTTCAACGTCGGCCGGCTGCAGCAGCTGACGCCCACGCTGCAATATTATTCTTCCAACCCGCGCAACACCTCGCTCTCCATCCGCGGCATCGGCGCGCCCTTCGGGCTCACCAATGACGGCTTCGAGCAGGGCGTGGGCATCTATGTCGACGATGTCTACTTCTCGCGCGTCGCCTCCTCCACGTTCGACTTCCTCGACGTACAGCAGATCGAGGTGCTGCGCGGGCCGCAGGGCACGCTCTACGGCAAGAACACCACCGCCGGCGCCATCAACATCACCTCGCGCCGGCCCACCTTCGATTTCGAGGGCCGGGTGGAAGCCTCGATCGGCAATCTGGGGTTCAAGCAGGTGAAGGCGGCCATCTCCGGCCCGCTCAGCGACAGCGTGGCCGCGCGCCTGGCATTGTCGGGCACCAGTCGGCGCGGCACCATCTTCAACGTGGCGACCGGCAATTACATCAACGAGCAGGACAATATCGGCCTGCGCGGGCAGGTTTTGTGGGAGGCCAGCGACAATCTGGAAATCCTGCTGTCGGGCGATTTCAGCACCCAGGATCCCGAATGCTGCGGCACCGTGTATGTGCGCACCGGGGCCACCCAGCGGCCGCTCAACCGGCAATATGCCGCGCTGGCGGCGGCGCAGGGCTATTCCGTTCCCAGCACCGATCCGTTCGACCGGGTGACCGACGTCGATGCCGATCTCAACGCGGGCAACGACATCGGCGGCGTGGGCCTGCGGATCCAGTGGGATGTCGGCCCGGGCACGCTCACCTCGGTTACCGCCTGGCGCTTCTGGGACTGGGTCCCGGCCAACGACCGCGACTTCACCGGTCTGCCGATTACCACGCAATCGCAGAACCCTTCGCAGCAGGAGCAATGGACCCAGGAGTTCCGCTACAATTACTCGGGCGACCGGATCGATGCCGTCATCGGCCTGTTCGGCTACCAGCAGCAGATCCGCACCCAGGGCACCGAAGCCCTGGGCTCCTCCGCCAGCCGCTGGCTGCTCAATCCCGGCAGCAGCGTCGCGGCTGGCTCGGCCGGCTGCGGCACGAGCGCATCCAACCAACTCGCCTGCGATCCCACGGTGCTCGACGGGGTGATCGCGTACAACGACATCCGCCTCGACAACACCAGCGCCGCGCTGTTCGGCCAGGTCGGCTACGAGGTGATCGACGGGCTGACGATCCGCCCCGGCGCGCGCCTCAACTACGACAAGAAGGACGGTCTCTACGAGCGCGTGGTGTTTGACGGCGCCGGCAACCAGGTGCTGTTCACCGATGCCAACGGCAACCTCATCACCGACATCCGCATCGTGGCCGCGCGCGACCAGCTGACCCCGCAGCGGATCGAACCCAGCTTCGAGGAGTGGAACTTCTCCTACGACATCAACGTCAGTTACGAGGTCACCCCGGACGTCCTGGCCTATGCCACCTACGCCAAGACGTTCAAGTCGGGCGGCATCAATCTCAACGGCGTGCCCAACGATGCGCAGGGCAATCCGCTCACCCAGGTGGGCGCGATCGAGCCCGAATCGGTCAATCACTACGAAATCGGGCTCAAGAGCCAGTTCCTCGACCGGATCGCCACCCTCAACCTGTCGGCCTACCGCACCGATATCGAGGACTTCCAGGCGCTGGTGAACAGCGGCGCGGTCTCGACCACGCGCGGCTACCTTGCCAATGCCGAGCAGGTCCGCACCCAAGGCGTCGAGGCGGAGCTCTCGCTGCGGCCCAGCGAGCGCTTCAACCTCTATGTCAACGGCGCCTATACCGACGCCGAATACGTGCGCTTCACCGGCGCGCCGTGCCCGCCCGAACTGTCGGGCGGCTCGGCGATCGCTGCGGGTCAGACGCCGAGCCCCGCGGGGACGGCGGGCGGGATCAGCCCGGCCTCGTGCGACATTTCGGGTCAGGTGCTGCCCGGCGTATCCAAGTGGAACTTCTCCTACGGCGCGGAATACAGCTATCCGACCCAGCTGTTCGCGCGGGAAGGGCAGGTCTACGTCGGCTTCGACGGCAATTATCGCACCCGCTTCTCGTCCAACCCGAGCCCTTCCGATTATACCTGGATCGAGGGTTATTCGCTGGCCAACCTCCGGGTCGGCTTCCGCACGCAGGGTGGGATCGACATGTTCGCCTGGGTGCGCAACGCCTTCGACGAGGAATATTTCGAACTGCTGCAGGTCGCGCCCGGCAGCACCGGCCTGATCGTCGGCACCCCGGGCGATCCGCAGACCTACGGACTGACGTTCAAGTCGCAGTTCTAGATTAGCGGGCGAGCGAGGCGCTGGTGGGCGCTCGCTCAGCCGTGCAGCTTGGCCGCGGTCTCCGCCACCCGCCGCCCGAGAAAGGCCGCGCCGTCGAGCTCCACCTGGCTCGGCTGGCGCGAGCCGTCGTTGTTGGCGATGGTGGTGGCGCCGTAGGGTGCGCCGCCGCGCACCTCGTCGACGCCGTTCTGGCCGGTGAAGCTGTAGTCCAGGCCGACGATGGTGCAGCCCATGTGCAACAGGTTGGTGAGCACGCTCAGCAGCGTCGTCTCCTGGCCGCCGTGCTGGGCGGCGGTGGAGGTGAAGGCCGCGCCCACCTTGCCCACCAGCGCGTTCTGCATCCACAGCCCGCCGGTCTGGTCCCAGAAGCCGGCCATCTGGCTGGCCATGCGTCCGTAGCGGGTCGGCGTGCCGACCACGAGGCCGTCGTAATTGGCCAGGTGGCCGGGGCTCTCGATCTGCTGATGAGCCGCCATCTTCACAAAGCCCGCGGCCTCGACCACTTCGGGCGGCGCGGTCTCGGGCACGTGGCGGATGTCGCATTCGTGCCCGGCCTCGATGACGCCGCGGGCGACTGCCTCCGCCATTTGCGCGACATGGCCGTAGGAGGAATAATAGAGCACGAGGATGCGGGCCATGGCGGGTTCCTTGATGGATTGACGGTATTTGAGGGGGTTTCCCCATCCAAAGCCTCCATCCGCGCCGGGTTCCACCCTCGCCGTATTATCCTGCCAGGCCATGCGCGCCGGCGATCCCGCCACGCTCGTCGCGCCTCGCGCGTGGCCCGAGCAGCTGGAACGGGTGACCTCGTCGGTCGAGATCGGCCGGCAGGCGGGGATGTTCGGCCCGGTCCTCGGCGCGAGGCGCTTCACCGCTGCTGACGATAGCGACCGCCTGGGCAAGCTGGGAACGAGACGCAGGTCGGATTACCGGGCGGCCGCCTGGCGTGGCGGCTGGGGACCGGCAGGTTGCGGATCAACGTTCGGCAGGGTGGAGCCGGCGTTGCCGCCGGGCGGCGGCAGGGCCAGCGACCGGGGGCGCGAGAACGGCCGGGGCGGCCGAGCAAGCCTAGGGCGAGCTGAAGGCGGTGCCGGTGCCGTTGCAGCGCCAGTCAGCGCTCGGAAGCGAGCGTCTCCATGAGGTGCATCGTAGCGCGTGCAGCATGGCGGAACCGGTAAGCTGCGGCGGCTCGGCGAAGGTGTGGTCGAACCCTGCGGCGCCGCGGGTGGCTTAGGTTCTGAACTCATAAAGCTTGCGAGTGGTTGCTTTGGCTGATTCAAGGATTCCGAAAGGAGCCTTGGCATGGCGCGATACGATCTGAGCGAGGTTGAGTGGCGGCTGATCGAGCCGTTGCTGCCGAACAAGCCGCGAGGCGTGGCGCGGGTGGACGACCGGCGGGTCATAAACGGCATCTTCTATGTGCTGCGGACTGGATCGCCGTGGCGCGATCTGCCCAGCCGCTACGGTCCTCACACGACGGTCTACAATCGCTTCAACCGCTGGGCCAAGGCGGGCGTCTGGGTCCGGGTGTTCGAGGCCCTGTCAGCCAGCTCACCCGGTTCGATGCACCTGATCGACAGCTCCATCATCCGGGCCCACCAGCACGCCGCCGGTGGAAAAAAGGGGGCCCGGATCACGCCATCGGCCGCTCTCGTGGGGGATTGAGCACCAAGATCAACGCCCTGGTCGATCAGGACGGCCTGCCGCTCCGGATCGTGCTCTCGGCCGGTCACGCTTCAGACAAAGCCGCTGTAGAGGCCCTGATCGACGGCCTCAAGCCCGCTCAGGCTCTCGTGGCGGATCGAGGCTACGACGCCCGCGCCGTCATCGACCTGGTCGCCGCCAAAGGCGGATGCGCCCATATCCCGACCCAAAAGGATCGCAAGGTCCAACGCTCCATCGACCCGGCAATCTACCGTCAGCGCAACGTCGTCGAGCGATACTTCTGCAAGCTCAAGCACTTCCGGCGCATCGCAACCCGCTTCGACAAGCTGGCCCGAAACTTCCTCGCCGCCGTGCTGATCGCTTCA
>JANNOJ010000075.1:0-1540 GCA_031399025.1 Erythrobacteraceae bacterium
GATGCCGGCTTCCGGCTCGAGCGCCTGCGCCCCGTCGGCCAATTCCGCTGGTCCACCCATGTCGAGCTGACCAGCCTGTTCGTGCGCTAAGCCCCTCCGTCAGCCGCTAACGCGGCTGCCACCTCCCCAACGAGTGTGGGAGGATTTTAATCCCGCGATCCTCCCCAGCTTGCTGGGGAGGTGGCAGCGCGCAGCGCTGACGGAGGGGGCCCGACGGCCTAGGACAGGATCGTCTTGCCTTCGACAAAGGCGAGCAGCGCGCCGTACCTTTCCAGCATTGCGCCCTCGACCTCGTCGTCCTCGATCGTGAGGTACAACCGGTCCTCGATCTCGGTCAGCAGCGTGGCCACCGCCATGCTGTCCAGCTCGGGCAAATGGCCGAACAGGCCGGTATCGCGGTCGAACTCCGCCACCCGGTCAGCGTCGAGCCCGAGGATATCGACCAACACACCGCGCAACGCTGTGTCGATTGCGGCTCGCGACGGCGGGAGGTTGGCGGCTGCGGCGGGCGTGCGCGTCATCGGGGCTGAACAACCTGCTGTTGCTGAAGGCCGCGCGCCTTTAGGGCCGCGGCACTAAACTGGCAAGTCGAGCGGCCTTGCGCTTTGGCGAGCGCGCCATGATAGCTCGCTACCGTGAGCGAGCTCGATCCGACACCATATCCGATCGATCACGTGGCGTTGCGCGGGGCGCCCGATGCGGTGGCGCTGGTGCTCAAGGAGCGGGAGCTTCCATTCGCCGAATTGGAGGCCGAGGTGGCCGCGCTGGCGGGCTGGCTGCGGCGCACCGTGCCCGAGCCGGGCGCGCGCATCGCAAGTTGGGCGGCCAAGGGCTGGCTGACGAGCCTGCTGCCGCTGGCGGCACCGCGCGCGGGATTGGTTCATGTGCCGATCAATCCGCTGCTCAAGCGTATACAAACGGCGCATATCCTCGCCGACAGCGGGGCGAGCGCGCTGATCGGCACGCCCGCGCGGCTGGCAAGCCTGGAGGCGGGCGATGTCCCGTCCGGCTGCGCGCTGGTCGAGGAAGGCGAGCGCTTCGAGGGCGAGCCGCTGGGGCCTTCAAACGCCGATCCGGACACCCTTGCCGCGATCCTTTATACCTCGGGCTCGACCGGGCGGCCCAAGGGGGTGATGCTCAGCCACGCAAACCTCTGGCTGGGCGCGGTCGGCGTGGCGCATTACCTCGGCATGGCCGCGGACGATGTGACGCTGGGCGTGCTGCCTTTCGCCTTCGACTACGGCCAGAACCAACTCTTCAGCACCTGGTACGCGGGCGGGCGGGTGGTGCCGCTCGACTATCTGCTGGCACGCGATGTGGTGAAAGCTTGCGCACGGCACGGCGTCACCACGCTCGCCGCGGTCCCGCCGCTGTGGTGGCAGCTGATCGAGGCCGACTGGCCCGCCGAAGCCACCGCAGCGATGCGGCGGCTGACGAACAGCGGCGGGGCGCTGAGCGTGGACCTCGTCCGCCGCTTGCGCGCGACTTTCCCCGAGGCGAGACTGGTCCCGATGTACGGCCTGACCGAAGCCTTCCGCTC
>JANNOJ010000046.1:0-38909 GCA_031399025.1 Erythrobacteraceae bacterium
GGCGGCAAGATCGGGCTCTTCGGCGGTGCCGGCGTCGGTAAGACCGTCATCATCATGGAGCTGATTCACAACATCGCCCTCAAGCACGGCGGCGTGTCCGTGTTCGGCGGGGTTGGCGAACGCACGCGCGAAGGAAACGACCTGTGGCTGGAGTTCCAGGAGTCCGGCGTCATCGACATCGAGGACCCGTCCAAGTCGCGCGCGGCGTTGGTCTACGGCCAAATGACGGAGCCGCCTGGTGCGCGTCAGCGCGTCGGCCTCTCGGCGCTGACCGTGGCTGAGTACTTCCGCGACGCCGAAGGCAAGGACGTGCTGCTCTTCATCGACAACATCTTCCGCTTCACGCAGGCGGGCTCGGAAGTGTCGGCGCTGCTGGGCCGCATCCCGTCGGCGGTGGGTTATCAGCCGACCCTGTCGACCGACATGGGCGCCCTGCAGGAGCGCATTACCTCGACCAAGAAGGGCTCGATCACCTCGGTGCAGGCCATCTACGTGCCCGCCGACGACTTGACCGATCCGGCGCCCGCCACCTCGTTTGCCCATTTGGATGCGACCACCACGCTGTCGCGCTCGATCGCCGAGCTGGCGATCTTCCCGGCGGTCGATCCGCTCGATTCGACCAGCCGCGTGCTCAGCGCTGCGGTCGTCGGCCAGGAGCACTACACCGTGGCACGCCGGGTCCAGGAGACGCTGCAGAAGTACAAGAGCCTGCAGGACATCATCGCCATCCTGGGCATGGACGAGCTGTCCGAGGAGGATAAGCTCACGGTGGCTCGGGCGCGAAAAATCCAGCGGTTCCTCAGCCAGCCGTTCCACGTCGCCGAGGTGTTCACCAGCATCCCGGGCGAGTTCGTCCAGCTGGAAGACACCATCCGCTCGTTCAAGGCGGTGGTCGATGGCGAGTACGATCACCTGCCCGAGCAGGCGTTCTACATGGTCGGCGGGATCGATCAGGCGATCGCCAAGGCCAAGCGCATGGCCGACGAGGCCTGAGGAGCATGCCCCAGGAGGCGCAGCGCCGCATCGATCGCCTCCTGCACCGGCTTACCCAGGCGGGTATCGCCACCTTCCTGCTCATCTCCGCTTTCGACATCCATCGCTGGCGGCGCGAGCCCTGGCAGCAATTCGAATTGCAGTTCACCGGCCTGGCCGGGCACATCTTCGGCCAGCCGGCCCAGCCTGCCTGGCTCTATGGGCTGGCCTTCCCGATCGTCGCGGTGAATTTCGGCTGCATGGTGCAACTCCTCCGCGGCCGGCGGCGTGGCATCCTGCCGCTGTTCCTCGCCAGCGCCGGGCTGATCGCCGTGATGCCGCTGTTCGGCTGGCAGATGGTCGTCGCCCGGATGATCTGGGAGCAGATCCTCACCGCGCTTGGCTATGGGATCGGCGGGGCAATCGCCATCATCCTCGCTCTGGGGCTGGACACGCCCAGCATCGTGGTTAAACCGCCCGCGCAACCCCAAGCGGACTGACCCATGCCCCTGCATTTCGAACTCGTCACCCCCGCCCGTCTGGTCCGCTCCGAGGACGTGCACATGGTCGTCGTGCCCGGAACGCAGGGCGAATTCGGGGTGCTCGAAGGACATGCGCCGTTCATGGCCACCATCCGCGACGGGGCGGTGCGAATTTATCGCACCGCTCAAGCGGCGCCGGAGAGCATCGAGGTGCGCGGCGGCTTTGCCGAGGTGAGCGAGAATGGCCTTACGGTTCTGGCCGAGCACGCCGAGGCGTAAACCCAGGCTGCCATTCCGCTCCGCCTGGCCGCGCCGCTACCGGTATGCGAGCGGCGCGAGTAACGGCTTGACCCTCACCGCGTTCGGGCCTTCAATCCGGGGCGAAGCGAGGCAGGTACGAAGGGGCCGATGGCAAAGCACAGGGTCCCGCGGCACGTTGGCATCATCCCCGATGGCAACCGCCGCTGGGCGGTGGAACGCGGCCTGGCCAAGCACGAGGGCTACGCGCACGGCGTGCTGCCCGGCCTGGCGCTGTTCGAGCAGTGCCGGGCCGCCGGCGTGAGCGAGATTTCGGTCTATTGTTTCACCAAGGACAACACCAAGCGCGCCGGTGTGCAGAAAGAGGCGTTCGTCGAGGCAACCTGCGCGCTGGCGCGCGGCGTCATCGGCAGCGGGGCACAGGTGCTCGTCGTCGGCGATCGCGACAGCCCCAGCTTCCCCGCCGAACTCGCGGGGTTCGACACGCCGATCGGTGCGGGGCCGCGGGTCAATCTGCTGGTCAATTACGGCTGGGACTGGGACCTGGCGGGCCTGCGCACCGGTGAAATCCGGTCGCACGAAGTGTCACGGGTCGACATGGTGATCCGCTGGGGCGGCGGCCGGCGGCTCAGCGGGTTCCTGCCGGTCCAATCGGTCTATGCCGATTTCTACGTCGAGGAGGCGCTGTGGCCCGATTGCCGGCCGGTACATTTCGACCAGGCGGTCGCCTGGTACGCCGAACAGGACCGAACGCTGGGCGGCTGACGCGGCCTGCGGGGGACAGCGGTTGCGCGCGCTGCACCAATTCTTAACCATTATGACGGCATGGAGCCGGCGGCGGGGTCGCAGGGGGGCAAGGCGTGGCAAGCATTGCGATGGATCTCGTCCGACACAGACGCTCGGGCGGGATTGCGTGGCGGGCGGACTGGCCGGTCGTCGCCGGGCTCGCGTTCCTCGTCCTCCTGGTGCGCGGCGGATGGTTCGGCAATCCGGTGGCCGATATCGACGAGCAGCTGTATTCGTTCATCGGCTGGCGGATGCTCCACGGCGAGCTCCCCTTCGTCGATTGGTGGGACCGCAAGCCGTTCGGCCTGTTCGCGATCTTCGCGGTCTCGCATTGGCTGGGCGGCCCCGGCGCTCTCGCCTACCAACTGCCCGCCGCTTTGGCCACTCTGGCGGGCGCCCTGCTGACCTACACCCTCGCCAAGCCACTCGCCGACCGGGCCGGAGCCGCAATCGCGGGCGCGTTCTACGTCATGCTACTGTCGGCCTACTCCAGCTATTCGGGCCAGAGCGAGACGTTTCACGTCCCGCTGATCCTGGCCATGGTGCTGCTCGTGCGCGATCCCATCGCGCCCGATGCGAGCCGGCGGGCGCTCCTGGCCATGGCCCTGGGCGGTTTGGCGCTGCAAATCAAGTATACGGTCCTCCCACAATGTCTGTTCCTGGGCGCATGGGCGCTGTGGACCGAGTTCCGCCGTGGCGCGGATGCGTTGCGGCTCGCCTCGATGGCGGTCGCCTTCGCGGTGCTCGGAACTGCACCCACGATGGCAGTCGGCCTGTTCTACTTGGCGATTGGCGAGTTCGACGCGTTCCACTATGCCAATTTCGTTTCCTTTTTCGAACGCGGCGGCATGCCCACGGGGCGCTTCGATCCCGCCAACTGGCTCTGGCTGATGCCGCTCGCGGTGCTGATCGCCGGAGGCCTCTATTCGGCCTGCCGCGTGGCGCCGCCGCGCGACGTCCGGCTCTATCTTTTCTACGCGGCATGGTTCGCCTCGGCTCTGGCCACGGTCCTGCTGCCCAAGTCGATCTACATGTACTATCTTGCCGCACTCGTGCCCGGGGCGGCGCTGCTGGCTACGCCGTTGTTCGACCGGCGCAGCGTCTTGGGGATGGCGCCCGCCGTTCTGCTCCTCGCTGCGGCGGTTCACATCCTCGCGCTCCCCGATCGCAACGAGGCATCGCAGCAGGAACGGCTGGCTGTGACCCGCTTCGCCGCGGCGATCGCCCCCTACGTGGATAGCGCCGGACAGTGCCTCTACGTCTTCGACGGACCGACCGCGCTCTACCGGCTTACGGGCGGGTGCGCGCCCACCCGCTTCGTCTACCCCGATCACCTCACCAACGTCCTCGAGACCCCGGCCCTGGGTGTGTCCCAGGCAGGCGAGGTTGCGCGGGTGCTCGCCACCCGGCCGGCAGCGATTGTCACCACCACCACGCCCACGCAGCCGCAAAACCCGACCAGCCTCTTGCTGGTCCAGCGGGCAATCCGGCAGAACTATGAAGGCTTGGCCAAGATCAGGATCGGCCAACAGGATTTCGTC
This sequence comes from Erythrobacteraceae bacterium, assembly GCA_031399025.1. GTDB lineage: Bacteria > Pseudomonadota > Alphaproteobacteria > Sphingomonadales > Sphingomonadaceae > CBDBZL01. The sequence goes on from JANNOJ010000046.1 coordinate 4,040, forward strand.
GCCTGGACCCTGCGCGACCGGGGTCAGGGAACCGCCGCGTCCCGCTCACGCGCCCGGCCGATGCGCCGCAGATACAACCCAGCGCCGATGATGACCGCCGCGCCGAGCAGCGCGATCGCGTCAGGCATCTCGCAAAAGCCCAGCCAGCCGAGCAGCACCGCCGCCAGCAGCTGGCCATAGGTCATCGGCGCGACCGTCGCCGCACCTGCCGTCATCGTGCCTATGTAGATCATGAGATGGCCGATCGTTGCCCTGAAGGCGATGACGCCGCACCGAGCAAGGACGTGCCATTCGGGCCAATGCATCGCAGGACGCGGCAAGCCGCTGAAATGCCCGATCAGCGTCGCTGTAACCAGGGGGCGGAAAGCGGTCACGGATAGATAGGCCTGCATGGCCCAGGGACCCGCCGCTCCGGCCGTCGCCCGATTGGCAATCATCAGCACCGTCATGAACAGAGCCACCAGCAGCGGCAACAGCGCCGCCGGGCCGATCGCTGAGATATTGGGTCGCAGCACGATCGCCACCAACACGTAGCGGATCGCCGCAGCGCAGTGGGCAACATCTCGACCATGCCCCTGATGATCGCATCGCCGATCGAAAGCGTGGCGAAACCCGCCGGGGTAAAGAGCAGCCCCCGCGCGATTGAAATGCTGCATGGCGCGCCCCGCCGTCACTGGCCCGTCACCGCTGCAATGGGGCACCTTCTGGGCGCGAACATCAGGGTTTACCAGGCGTTAAACCATGCGGGCTATCAAGCACTCCGATGCCCAGCGCACGGCCTGAGGCGGCGCAGCGAGCGGAACACGGGAAGGCGAGATCGAAAATGGCAGCATTCGGCCGCAAGCAAACCCAGAACGAAGCAGGTTCACTTGCCCGCCCCGCGTTCGGCACCGCCGCGCCCATGCGCGCGGGGCCGCTGAACGGCGCCTATCCTCCGGTGCCGGCGCCGCGCCCTGTCGAGCAGGATGGCGGCGGCGAGAACCCTGGTGTCGTTGCGGGAGATCGTGAGAACCCCATGGCGCGGCTGGACGATCGCGCCTCCGCCATTCACGAGCCCCTGGCGGCCCCTCAGGGCTTTGAGGCCTCCGTGCACAAGATCAAGGAACAAGTGCTGCCGCGGCTGCTCGAGCGTGTCGATCCGGAGGCCGCAGCAACGCTCAGCAAGGACGAGCTGGCCGACGAATTCCGCCCGATCATCATGGAGGTGCTGGCCGAGTTGAGGATCACCCTCAACCGGCGCGAACAGTTCGCGCTCGAGAAGGTGCTGATCGACGAATTGCTGGGCTTCGGCCCGCTGGAAGAGCTACTGGCCGATCCTGACGTCTCCGACATCATGGTCAATGGGCCGGGACAAACCTACATCGAAAAAGGCGGCAAGCTGCAGATCGCCTCGGTGAGCTTCCGCGACGAGAGCCACCTGTTCCAGATCGCCCAGCGGATCGTCAACCAGGTTGGCCGTCGGGTCGACCAGACTACGCCGCTTGCCGACGCCCGTCTCAAGGACGGCAGCCGGGTCAACGTCATCGTGCCGCCGCTCTCCTTGCGCGGCACCTCAATCTCGATTCGCAAGTTCTCCGAAAAGCCCATTACTCTCGACATGCTCAAGGGCTTCGGCTCGATGGACGCACGCATGTGCACGGCCCTCAAGATCGCTGGCGCTTGCCGGATGAACATCGTCATTTCGGGCGGCACCGGCTCGGGCAAGACGACGATGCTCAATGCCATGTCCAAGATGATCGATCCGGGCGAGCGGGTCCTTACGATCGAGGACGCGGCCGAACTGCGCCTGCAGCAGCCACACTGGCTGCCGCTCGAGACCCGCCCTCCCAATCTCGAAGGCCAGGGGGCGATCACCATCGGCGACCTGGTCAAGAACGCACTGCGGATGCGCCCCGACCGTATCATCTTGGGCGAGATCCGCGGCCCCGAAGCGTTCGATCTGCTCGCGGCGATGAACACCGGGCATGACGGCTCGATGTGCACGCTTCACGCCAACAGCCCGCGCGAGGCGCTCGGTCGCATGGAGAACATGATCCTGATGGGCGACATCAAGATCCCCAAAGAAGCGATCAGCCGGCAGATCGCCGAGAGCATCGATCTGATCGTCCAGGTCAAGCGGTTGCGTGACGGTTCGCGCCGCACCACCAGCGTCACCGAGGTGATCGGCATGGAAGGCGAGGTGATCGTCACCCAGGAGTTGTTCAACTTCGAGTATCTCGCCGAAGACGACGAGGGCAAGATCATCGGTGAGTTTCGCAACTCAGGCCTGCGACCCTACACGCTGGAAAAGGCCAGGCAGTTCGGCTTTGATCAGACCTACCTGGAGGCATGCCTTTGACCAGAGTAATCGCTTGTGCCGAGGACATGCTCGCCAACCGGCGTCCATTCCGGCTCCCGGGCGATGCATCCTCAACCCAGATGAGGCTGCGGGACGCGACGTTGTGAGGGCTGGTATGGAGGAGGGGATCGCAGTGCCGGGTTCCCGGTGCTGGGATCGAGCATCGAGCTGACCCATCAAGGCCGCCGCGTTCGGCATCCTTAGCGCTTCAGCGCGAGCCGTTCGGAAACCTGCCGCCAAGTGAATTGCACGCCTGGCGCGTGACCGGACCAACCATGACAGCCTGCACACCGCAGCCAGCCTAACCCCGAACCATCGGCCATCCGGCAAACCACCTGAGGATCGCTGACCCTGTCGGCCCCCGATGTGCCCCAGCAAACCAGCGGCTTTCGGCAGTGTCGGCATCCTCAGCGATTCAGCGCGAGCCGTTCAGAAACCTGCCGCCAAGTGAATTGCACGTTTGGCGCGTAACCGGACCAACCATGGCAGCCTGCACGCCCCAGCCAGCCTGACCCCGAACCATCGACCCTCCGGCAAACCACCTGAGGATCGCTGACCCTGTCGGCCCCGATGGCCCCCGGCAGACCAGCGGCTTTCGGCAGTGCTTGCCCGGAGCGCGCGGACGCCTATGGCCGCCGGCGATGTCCAATCCTCAAGCCGAGCACCGCGCCCTATTGGCCTTGCTGATCCGCCTGGGTGCGGTGGCCGCATTGTCGACCATGGGCGCGCTCATCAAGTATGCCGAGGCAGGCGGCATCCATCTGGTGGAAATCCTCTTCTGGCGCCAGTTCCTGGTGATTCCGATCCTGCTTGCCTGGGCGCTCGCATCGGGCAGTGGGATCGCTGCCTTCGCCACCAGCCGCCGGGGCGCCCATTTCCGGCGCGGCTTGTTCGGGCTCGTGGGCATGGCGCTCAATTTCGGCGGGGTGGTCCTCCTCCCACTGGCAGAAGCGACGGCCATGAACTTCACCGCTCCGATCTGGGCAGTGATCCTGTCGGCGGTGATCCTGAAAGCTCGGCCCGGCATCTGGCGCTGGTCATCGGTCCTGATCGGCTTTACCGGCGTGCTGCTGATCGCTCGGCCCGGCAGCGGCGACATCGCACCGCTTGGCGCCGCGGTGGCGCTGGGCGGTGCGTTCATGATGGCGCTGATCTCGATCCAGCTTGCCGACCTCGGCCGCACCGAAAAGCCGCTGGTCATCGTCTTCTGGTTCGCGATGGTGAGTGCGCCGATCTGCGCCCTCGGGCTGCCGTTCACGGGCATGACCCACGACCCCGAACAATGGCTGCTGCTGGCCGCGATCGGCGTGGTCGGCACGATCGGCCAATTGCTCCTGACCGCGGCGCTGCGCCTGGGCGAGGTGGCGAGCGTGATGGTGATGGACTACTCGGCGCTGTTCTGGGCCACGCTGTACGGAGCGCTGCTGTTCGGCGCGTCGCCCGCGACCGGCACCTGGTTTGGCGCACCGCTGATCATTGCCGCCGGCCTCATCATCACCTGGCGCGAGCACCATCTCGCCCGGCAGCACCTCGTCTACCCGGCGGCGGATGGAACCTGACTGCGCGCCGCTGGTTCGGTCTGCACCTGTCACCTGAAGGACAATCCATGACCCGCAAGCTCATTCTCGCCGCGACCGCCAGCCTCTTCGCCCTCACCGCCAGCGCCTGCAACACGGTGCGCGGCGCTTCGGAGGACGTCGAATCGGTCGCCAACGAAGTTGACGAGGAACTCTGATCCCGCATGCGCCGTCTGGGATCTGACCGGCGGCGCAGCGCCTGGCCTAGCCTCCTTACTACCTCATAAGCTTGCGCGGTGGCAGCACCGCTGATCCCACCTTGTGGTTGGAGGAGGCGATGATGGCGAGGCAGCTGACGCGGCCGAGTGAGGTGGAACGGGCGCGGATGGAGCCGCTGCTGCCCCGCGGACGCAAAGCGTCCCGCAGGTCGACGAGCGGCGGTGAGGTCGGGCATCGGTCACATGGCTGCGGGTTGAGCCGCGTTGGCGCGAGGCCCGCGCCGGTACGGGCCGTACGCGACCATCTACCACCGCTTCACCGTAGAGCCGGCGATGCATCTGGTTGCGAGATGTGAGGGGCGCTCGCCGCGGCGGGCGGACCGCCTGCCGAGCTGTGGCGCGACAGCACTTGCGCCAAGCCTGTACTGAGCGCAGTCGAAAGGGGCGCACTTCGCGGCAGGCGGCGCACAAGAGTGGCCTTGATCGCGAGGATCGGCACCACGCGCGGGCGACCAGTACGCTCCACCGCCTGACCCACCCGAAGGGCCGGCCACGGGTGCTGCTCGTCTCGCCGGCAACATCAACGACGTGACCATGGCCGCGGCGCCGATCGCGGCGGCCGGTGCTTCAATGTCCTGATCGCCGACCAGGATGATGGCATCAACGCCTTCCGCAGGCGCATCGCGCGAGTCGGCGCCGAAAGGGGGGATCCCCTCCACCGCCTGCCGGAGGGCGCCGACCCCCCCTATGATCGCGGCGCTGATCGCGCCCGCAGCCTCGTCGAGCGCCCGTGGGGAAGGCTCGAAGACTGGCGCCGCATCGCCACGCGGTACGCCAAGCGGGCCAGGAGCTTCCGCTCCGGCGCGCTCATCGCCGGCCATCATCCACTGGTACGAACTGAGTCCGGCGCCTAGCGGTCAGGCGGATCGGCGGTAGATCAGCGCCAGGTTGTTGGCTGGCATCTCCACCCGCCGGGTTCGCCCCAAACCAGCCGCGCTGGCCAGACCATCGAGCCATCCAGCGTGGCGCAGCCCCCACCGGGGATCGCGAGTGCGCAGGCTTTGGTCGAATGCCAGGTTGGAAGGGGCCACGACCGTGTTTTCCTCCAGAAATGGTCCATAGACGATCAACGGCGCTCCCGATCGCAGGATCTTTCCGGCACCCTGCATGAGCCCCGCAGCCGCTTCGGGCGGACTGATGTGGACCATGTTGATGCACATGATTGCTTGCGCTTGAATGACCGGCCAGGGCTCGGCGCAGACGTTCAGCCTCAAAGGGGGACGAAGGTTGCGGCCGGCATCTTCCCTCCCGACCAGTTCCTCGGCGCGCCAGGCAGCGATGGAGGCGAGCGCGTCGGGATCGCAATCGCTTGGCTGCCACTCCAAATCGGGGAAGGCGCGGGCGAAGTAGGCCGCGTGCTCCCCGGTGCCGCTGGCTATTTCGAGGATGAGGCCGTGCGTCGGCAGTTCCTCGCGCAGGACGGCCGCGAGGGGCTCGCGGTTGCGAGAAGTGGCCGGCGCGTGGCGCTTCATCGCAGTCGCCGCACCCGCAACACGAGCCAGGCGAGCACGCCGAGCGGGCCGGCAAGAAACGTCACCAGCAGCACCGGCGCCTGGACCAAGCGAGAAACCCGCGCGGTATCGGCTTGGCCTGCGATCCACCAGCCGGCGAGCAGGTCGAGCGCCAGGTAATGCGTCCAGCCGACGACGATAGCGCCGGGGGAATCGAACAGGTCGCGCAGGCCCGCGACCGAGTAGTCGGTCGGATCGGCTGCCGGATTGCCAGCATCGCGCAGCGGATCCAGCACACCGCTCAGCAGTCCACCCACCAGCGCTCCGTAGGCCAGGCACAGCAGTCCGATAGCGCCATAGAGCACGGCGGCAAGCACCACCGGCCGGCGCGGGCCCAGGATCAGCGCCAGCCACCCCGCCAGCGCGACGGCATTCACCAGCGCAAAGGCGGTATCCCAGTTCATTCGGACCTCGCTCGGTGCGCCTCAGACATGTCAGACATGCGACAGACCTTCGACGACTTCGCCGAACACCTCCGTATAGCGCTCCATGGCGTAACGGTCGGTCATCCCGGCGATGAAATCGACAATGTGCCGCGCGCGCGCCGGCTCCCGGGCCGGCAGGCGCTCGCGCCAGGCCCGCGAGAGCAGAGCGGGATCGGCGGCATAAGCGTCGGCCAGCCGGGCGATCACCGCCTTGGCCTTGCCGGCGGTCTCGCGCTGGACCCGATGGTGGTAGAGCTTGGCGTAGAGGAACGCCTTGAGCTGCCGCTCGCGGGCCGCCATTTCAGGTGAGAAGCGGATCAGCGGAGCGCTACTCGCGCGGACATCCTCGATCCGCTCGATCCCACCGAGCGCTGCCCGGGTGGAGACGAGCAGGTCGTTGACCATCAGCCCGATCTGACCGCGGATCAATTCGCGCAGCCGCGCCTGCTCGCCGGCATGGGGTGCAAAGCGCTCCACCTCGCGCCATTGCTCGGCCATGAAATCGAGTTCGAGCAGATCGTCGAGGCTCAAGAAACCGGCGCGCAGGCCATCGTCGATGTCGTGATTGTCGTAGGCGATGTCGTCTGCCAGCGCCGCGACCTGCGCCTCGAGCGAGGGATGATCGTCCAGCTCGAGCGGGAAGGCGGCGTCGAGTTCGGCCAGCGCCCAGCCTGGCGCGCTGACCGGTCCGTTGTGTTTGGCCAGGCCCTCGAGCACCTCCCAGCTGAGGTCGAGGCCGGGGAACTCGCAATAAGGGCTGTCGAGGCGCATCAGCACGCGCAGCGCGTGCTCGTTGTGGTCGAAGCCGCCATGTGTCGCCAACGCCGCATTCAACGCCTCCTCGCCCGAATGGCCGAAAGGCGGGTGGCCGATGTCGTGCGCCAGGCACAGCGCCTCGGTCAGGTCCTCGTCGAGGGCGAGCGCGCGGGCGATCACGCGGCCGATCTGCGCCACTTCCAGGCTGTGCGTCAGCCGCACGCGGAAATGGTCGCCGTCGGGGGCGATGAACACCTGCGTCTTGCCCGCCAGCCGGCGGAAGGCGATCGAGTGGATGATGCGGTCGCGGTCACGCTGGAACGCCGTGCGTGGCCCCCTCACGGCCCGGGCCTTGTCAACGCCAGCACCGGCGAATTCACGCCCGCGGCTGCGCGCCGGATCGGCAGCGTAAGGTGCACGGGCCATGCGGCCGAGCTAGAGCGCCGCGGCCTCCGGGACAACGTGAACGGATGGCGAACCTTGCGGATCGAGCAGCCCGAGCGCAGTTGCCAGGGCGGCCGCTCAGCTCTGGGCTAGCATCCATTCGGCCGCGTGTTCGGCATGGATGCGCGTGCAATCGTAGATCGGCAGCACGTTGGCATCGACATCCACCACCTGCTCGAGCTCGGTGCAGGCGAGCACGATGGCGCGCGCACCGGCCTGTTCGTGCTGAGTGATCATGGTCTTGAGCGCGCGCTCGGCCTGGCGGGTGGGCCGGCCGACGACCAGCTGCTCGTAAATCAGCCGATCGAGCGCTGCGACATTGGCAAGGTCGGGCGGGAGCAGGTCGATACCATGGGCCACCAGCCGGCGGCGGTAGAAATGCTCGGTCATCACGTTGCTGGTGCCGATCAGCGCCGCCGGCGAGGCCTGGTCGGCCGCCATCCGCGCCCCCACGCAATCGGCGATGTGGAATATCGGGATATCCACCGCGCCGGCCACCTCGTCGTAGACCCGGTGCATGGAATTGGCCCCGATCACCAGTGCCTGCGCCCCCGCCTGCTCCAGCCGGCTCGCCGCTTCCACCAGGATGCCGGCGGCGCGCGTCCATTCCTCGGCCGTGTGCAGGGCGAACAGGGGCGCAAAGTCGAGGCTCTCGATCAGCATCGGCGCGCTGGAGCGGCCGTCGAGCCGGCGCTGCACGAACCGGTTGATGATCTCGTAATAGGTGCGGGTCGAGACCCAGCTCATCCCGCCGATCAGCCCCAGCTTGCGCAAGATCATACCCCCGGTGCCGAGCGCCCCGTGCGACACATGTCCGTTCTAGCGGGCCAGGCCCGTCCCGCACAAGGCCGCCGAGCTGCTGGTCACGGTGAGGACTTCGGCATCGCCCACTCGCGCCACCCGCCGCAGGTAGTCGACCAGGCTGTCCTCCCGCACGCCCGGGCTGGCCTGCTCGAGCGCCTCCAGCTTGCGCAGCTGGTTGATGGTGAGCCGGTCCACCATCCTGCCGGCCATGCATTCGGCGGTGCGCGGGTTTACCCCGCCCTCGGTGAGCGCGCTTTCCACCCGGCCCTGCGCGATCTGCTGCGCGCAGCCGCCAACCAGCACCGCCGCGAGCGCGGCGGCGCCTGCCCGCCTCACGCGGAGACCGCCTTGTTGATCTCTTCCACCATTTTCTTGGCGTCGGCGAGCAGCATCATGGTCTGGTCCATGTAGAACACGTCGTTGTCGACACCCGCATAGCCCACCCCGCCCATGCTGCGCTTGATGAACATCACCGTCTTGGCCTTGTCGACGTCGAACACGGGCATGCCGTAGATGGGGGAGCTCTTGTCGGTCTTGGCGGCCGGATTGACCACGTCGTTGGCGCCGATAACGAAGGCGACGTCGGCTTGGGCAAACTCGGAATTGATGTCCTCCAGCTCGAACACCTCGTCATAGGGCACGTTGGCCTCGGCCAGCAGCACGTTCATGTGCCCAGGCATCCGGCCGGCGACCGGGTGGATCGCGTATTTCACGCTCACCCCCTCCTTCTTGAGCAGGTCGCCCATCTCGCGCAGCGCGTGCTGCGCCTGCGCCACCGCCATGCCGTAGCCCGGGATGATGATGACGCTCTCGGCCTGCTTGAGCATGAAGGCGGCATCCTCGGCGCTGCCGCGCTTCCACGGGCGATCGGTCTTGGCCGCCCCGCCGCTTGAGGACGCTTCCGCGCCGAAGCCCCCCGCGATGACGCTGAGGAACGAGCGGTTCATCGCCCGGCACATGATGTAGGCGAGGATCGCACCGCTCGCGCCCACCAGCGCCCCGGTGATGATCATCGCGGTGTTGCCGAGCGTGAAGCCCATCGCCGCCGCGGCCCAGCCCGAATAGCTGTTCAGCATCGAAACCACGACCGGCATGTCCGCCCCGCCGATGGGGATGATGAGCAGGAAGCCGATCGCGAAGGCCAGCGCCACCACCACCCAGAACAGCGGGTTCTCGCCCGGCCCGCCCGCCGCGGAATGGGCGAACATCGCGGTGAGGGCGAGGATGGCGGCCAGCGTGCCCAGGTTGATGAGGTGCCGGCCCGGCAGCAGGATTGGCGCGCCCGACATGCTGCCGTTGAGCTTGAGGAAGGCGATGACGCTGCCCGAGAAGGTGATCGCGCCGATCGCCGCGCCCAGCATCATCTCGATGCGGCTGACCGGCTCGATGTCGCCGCCCGCACCCAGGATGCCGAAGGCGTCGGGGTTGAGGAAGGCGGCGGCCGCCACCAGCACCGCGGCGAGGCCGACGAGCGAGTGGAACGCGGCCACCAATTGCGGCATCGCCGTCATCGCGATGCGCCGGGCGGTGACGAAGCCGATCGCCCCGCCGATCAGGATGGCGACCGCGATCTCGGGCAGGCTCGCCAGATCGTGCGTCACCAACGTGGTGACGACGGCGATGCCCATGCCCACCATGCCGAAGCGGTTGCCCACCCGGCTAGTCGCCGGCGAGGACAGGCCGCGCAACGCCAGGATGAAGAACACCCCGGCCACCAGGTAGGCGAAGGCCACCCAGGGGTTCACCGCGCCATGTGTCGCCGCCTCGCCAGCGCTGGAAGGAAGCGCTTCCATTGGTGCGATCACGACGCCTTGTCCTCTTTGGCCGAGGGCCGCTCCTTCTTCCTGTACATCGCCAGCATGCGCTCGGTCACCGCGAAGCCACCGAAGATATTGACGCTCGCCAGCACCACGCCCGCCAGTCCCAGCCACTTCGCCGCCTGGCTGCCGGCCTCCGCCGCCGCGATCAGCGCCCCCACGATAATGACCGACGAGATCGCATTGGTCACCGCCATCAGCGGCGTGTGCAGCGCCGGGGTGACCTGCCAGACGACGTAATAGCCCACGAAGCAGGCCATGACGAAGATCGAGAGGATGGCGATGAAGCTCATGATCTAGTCCGCAGCAGTGACACGTTCGATAATCGAGGAAACGGTCTGGGTCGTCTGCCCGGATGCCGCTGGCGAGAGCACGCCGCACGCCAGGATGGCACCGGCGATCAGGATAGGCACGTGCGGGAGCATCGTCCGCAGCCTGAAGGCATTGGCGAACCAGTCGTTAGACAGGATAGGCACGTGCGGGAGCATCGTCCGCAGCCTGGCGAACCAGTCGTTAGAGTTGCTGCTATCGGAAGAAGTAGCATTTTGCGCGTTTCCGCCGCGGCGCGCGGCCGCGTAGGAACTGCTTATCTGCGGTGCGTCCTGGCAGCCCTCCTCGATTGCGATGACCCGGGGAATGAACCTGCTTTGGGTGCGCGCGATCGCAGCCTCTGTCATCCAGAACGCCAGTGACTGCATCATCAGAACCCAGCCGATGGTCGGTAGCGGGACATCGGCAAGACCAAGACCGGTCACGATCAGGCCGAAAGCGCCCGATGACCACTTCTTGACCTCGGTCCGGTCGGCGTTGAACTGCGTGATAATCTTTTGCAGCTCGTAATATTCCGTCGAGCGGTCAGCGGAGAAAGCCGTCATCCCAGCAGCCTTTCGTTCACTACCGCCCCGCCGCGCGTCAGCCGCACCGCGTTGCCGATCTCCTCGTCCAGCACTGGGCGGCCCTGTTCGGCATCCCAGAAGGCGCTGAGGAAATTGAACAGGTTGCGCGCGTACAGCGCCGAGGTGTCGGCGGCCATGTGGCTGGCGGGATTGGAATAGCCCATGATGGCAACCCCGTGCCGCTCGACCACCTCGTCCGCCACCGAGCCTTCCACGTTGCCGCCCTGCGCCACCGCCAGATCGTAGATCACGCTGCCGGGTCGCATCGTGGCGATCTGCGCGTCGGTGATGAGGCGCGGCGCCGAGCGGCCCGGGATCAGCGCGGTGGTGATGACGATGTCCTGCCTGGCGATGTGACTGGACACGAGCTCGGCCTGCGCCCGCTGGTAGTCCTGCGACATCTCCGTGGCATAGCCGCCCGAGCCCTCGCCCTCGATCCCGGAGACCGCCTCCACGAACACCGGCTTGGCCCCGAGCGACATGATCTGTTCGCGCGTGGCGCTCCTCACATCAGTGGCCGAGACCTGCGCCCCCAACCGCCGCGCCGTGGCGATCGCCTGCAGCCCGGCCACGCCCACGCCCATCACGAATACCCGCGCTGCCGAGACAGTACCCGCCGCGGTCATCATCATCGGAAAGGCGCGGCCGTAGCGGTCGGCCGCCGCCAGCACCGCCTTGTAGCCGGCGAGGTTCGACTGGCTGGAGAGCACGTCCATGCTCTGCGCGCGGGTGATTCGCGGCATCAGTTCCATCGCCAGGGCCTCGAGGCCGGCGGCGGCGTAGGCCTGGACCCGCCCAGGCTCGGCGAACGGATCGAACAGCGCCGCCACCAGTGCGCCAGGCGAGACGCCCGCCAGCAGGTTCAGGTCCGGCGGCCGCACGCCGAGCACGATGTCGGCCCCGGCCACGGTAGCCACCGCGTCGCCGAGCACCACCCCTGCCTGCTCGTAAGCCGAATCGGCAATGGCCGCGCCCTCGCCAGCTCCGCGCTCGATTGCCACGCTCGCGCCCAGCTTGGCGAACTTGCCGGCCGTCTCGGGCGACAGCGCAACCCGGCGCTCGCCGGGCGCGCGCTCCTTGAGGACGGCGATGCGCATGGCCTCTCCAGCCCCGCTCAGAAGCGCATCATGCGATGAGCAGAACGACGATGGCCACGATCACCGCGATCACCGGCACCACCCATTTCAGCGTGCCGATAAAGCTGGAATACATCTTCTCCGCCTTGGTGATGTCTTGGCTCGATGCCATGTTCGCATTGCCCCTTCCAGAGTGACCGGGTCCCGGCCCGGCATATCCGCCACTGTTCGCTTGCTCAAGTGGCAGCCTTAACCGGCTCTTTACCATCCGCTGCTAACTCACTGGCGTAGCGACAAAGTGGGCCGAAACGGATGATCAAGTCAGAAACGCGATATTTGCTGCTGATCGACGGCGATCCGGCGCAGACCAGGCTGATCGTCGCGCTGTGTGGGCGCGAAGGCTGGCGCACCCTGCTGGCCGCCGATAGCAGGCAGGCGCTCGCGGCGCTCGAGACCCGTGAGGGTCTGCAGCTATCGGCCGTGGTGGTCGATCAGAGCCTTACCGGGGACGACACCGCCGCCCTACTTGCCAGCATCAAGGAAAAGCGGCCGGCGCTCGCCATTCTGGTGCTGACCGCCAGCACCAGCCCACAATTGGCCGTCGAGGCGATGCGCGCGGGCGCGACGGACTATCTCGTCAAGCCGGTCGCGCCCGAACGCCTGATGCAGGCGCTGCGCAACACAGCCACCCGCGAGACGCCGCGCGACGAACTTGTGCCGCTGACCGAAAAGATCGCCGCCTCGCTCGATTTCGACGCCATGGTGGGCACCGCCCCGCCATTTCGCGCCGCGCTGGCCAAGGCCGCCAAGGCAGCGCGCGGCCACGGCCATGTTCTTATCGAGGGGGAGAGCGGCACGGGCAAGGAGATGCTGGTGCGCGCAATGCATGCCGCCTCGCCACGCTCCAAAATGCCTTTGCGCACCATCAATGCCGCCGGAATGCCGGCCAGCTCGCTGGAATCATCGCTGTTCGGGCACGAGAAGGGTGCCTTTCCCGGCGCGTTCGAGGCCAAGGTGGGAGCGTTCCAATTGTGCGATGGCGGCACCCTGGTGCTCGATGAGGTCGATCGCCTGGCGATCGACCTGCAGGATCGGCTTGCCGAGGCGTTGGCGACCAATCGAGTGCGGCCGATCGGCGCAGCGCACAGCTTCAGGGTCGATGTTCGGGTGATCTCCGCGAGCAACTTACCGCTCGGCGACCTGGTCGCCGGTGGTCACTTCCGCGCCGAGCTACTCGAACGGTTGGCAACCACCCGGATCGTTATGCCGGCGCTGCGCGAGCGCAATGGCGATATCCGCAGCCTGGCGCAACACTTCCTCGCCCGGATCGGTGAGCAGCCCGGCCTGCGCCATCTCGGGATCACCGAGGACGCCCTGCGCCTGCTTGCCGCCTTCGACTGGCCCGGCAATGTGCGCCAACTGCAGACGGTACTGTTTCGTGCCGCCGTGTTCTGCGACGGCGATGCGCTGACCGAACGCGACTTCCCGCAATTGGCCGAGATCCTCGCCGATGCACCCGAAGTACTGCAGACGCGTCTGACCGGCGGCGGCGTCGACATCTACGCCCAGGACACACATGTCCGCACACTGTCCGAGATCGAGGCCGACGTCATCCGGCTTGCCATTGGTCACTATCGCGGGCGCATGTCGGAGGTCGCCAGGCGCCTGGGGATCGGCCGCTCGACACTTTACCGAAAGCTGGGCGAGCTGGGGATCGACAAGACGACCTGATCCGCGCGCCCTGGTGCCGGGCAGCGCCGGGTCTCTGCAGACTTGTGCCATTTCGGCTACAGGTGTCATTGCTCCGCCGCATAGGCGTTCTCGCGCGGAACCAGCGGGGCTTCCAGCGCGCTTTGTTAACATGGGTCAGTTGTCGCGCGCATGGATAATGGTGTGCCTCGCATTCGTCACTGCATGCGGGGAGCAAGATCGGCAATCAGGTGCCGAGCCGGTGGACCCGCCGGCGACCCGCAACGTGGTGCAGCTCGCCACTCCGCCCAGCACCGATCTCGAGACCTTCGGGTCGATCGGACCTGTCGTATACGCTTTCGCGCCCGGGCGCCTTACCCGGGCCGAAATCCAGCTCGACCTGCCGCCCGCTTACACAACCACCGTGTGGGCGACGAAGATGATCCCTGTGGCGCGGGCGGCCCTGCTCGGCGAGGACCAGTGCCGCTACGGCCGCTCGCAGGTTCCGCAGACGTGTACCGCCGAGGCCGAGGACGGGCTTGCCCTGGCTTTGCTCGACCGGCCCCTGGCGGATTACCGGCGCCAATTCGTCCAGGCCGGCCTGCCCGAATTGGCTTTGAAGCCCGCCGCTTTGGCGGACGCGCGCGGGTTCGAATTTACCGCCGAGAACGGCGGTACCGTCACATCCTATGGCTTCTACCCGGCAGGCGAACGCGTCCTGCTGGTCACCCTGCGTGGTTCGGCGAACTCCGTACGCAACGACCCGGACATCGACCGCGTCCTAGCGAGCTTGCAGCTACCCGCTCCGGAGTAAGCCCGATCCTTGCGGGAGTGCCGCAAAATCCGTCAACGCCGCGTCACGCAGGCCGCGCCAGACGTCGCGCACCTGGACCGTCTCGGCCACGTCATGCACGCGGAGCAACTGAACGCCTGCCTGCATCCCTGCCAGCGCCAGGGCCACCGAGCCGGCGAGCCGGCGGTCTGCAGAAGCCTCGCCTGAAAGTGCGCCGACCAGGCGTTTGCGGCTGGCGCCCAGCAACAAGGGCTGGCCAAGCGCATGGAACAGCGCCAGCCCGTTCAGTAAGGCCAGATTGTCGGCCAGCGACTTACCGAAGCCGATGCCGGGATCAAGGATGATCCGCTCCCGCGCCACGCCCGCGGCAACCGCACGGTCCCTCGCCCCGCGCAGCCAGTCGAACACCTCGAACAGCACATTACCGTAAGTCCCGCCCAAATGCAGGTCTCCCGCGGATCCGGAACCGGGTCCCGGGGCATGCATCAGCACCACCGGCCGGCCGCTCGTCGCCACCACTGCGCCGCTCCGAGGATCCTGCCGCAGAGCGGACACGTCGTTGACGATGTGCGCGCCAGCGGCAAGCGCGGCCTCCATCACCGCTGCTCGCCGCGTGTCGATGCTGACCGCCCCGCCCATCGCCACGCAGCGCTCGATGACCGGCACCACGCGGGCCAGCTCGTCGCCCTCCCAAACCTCCGCGGCGCCGGGACGGGTGCTCTCGCCGCCGATATCGACGATCGCCGCGCCGGCCTCGAGCAAGGCGGCCGCTCGATCCGTCGCACCCGCCGGATCATCCAGATACCTGCCCCCGTCGGAGAACGAATCGGGTGTGACGTTGAGGATCCCCATGATCTGCGGCTGGTCGAGCCTCACCGTGCGCGCGCCGCAGGCGAGCGGCGGATGGACTTGCTGAAGGTTCGCCCACTGGATCTCGCCCTCCACAGCGAACTCGCTCGGCAATCGCGCCAGCGTGGCGGCAATTGTGCGCGGGGTCGCCAGGTCGCGCTGCACCACCTTGCCGTCCCGAAACGCGATCACCGCGAATTCGCGCGCATAGGCGAGACCCCCGGCAAGCCGGACCGCGTCACCCAGCGCCGCTTGCGGGGCGGCGATCGTGGTCAGCGGCTGGAGGTACAGACGGTCGGGCATGGATGGGTCTGGTCCGTCGATGCGGGCTGGGCGGTCGATCTTGCACGAACCGCCCCAAGGCCCGCTTGCCGCGTCGCCCGGCTTCGCGCAACGCCCAAGGCTGAGTCCTAATCCGCTAGCGCCAGCAGCTGCAGTTGGCGCAGCGTGTCGAGCGGCTGTGCCACACCTTCGCGCTCGACATGCCAGAAGGTCCAGCCGTTGCAGCTGGGTGCCCCCTGCAACGCTTTGCCCACGGCATGGATCGAGCCGGCCTCGCGGCCGCAGGCGATCGAGCCGTCGGCGCGCACGGTCGCGCTCCAACGTCGCTGCGAATCGAACAACGCGGTTCCGGGCGCGATGAGCCCGGCTTCGACCAGCGCGCCAAATGGCACCCGGGGCTGGGCGCTGCGGCTCTGCATGGTCGCCAGCGCGCGCTCGTCAAGCGGCAGCGCGGCGGCGATCCGTTCAGCGGCGAGCGTCCGATAGCGCTCCTCACGCTCGCAGCCGATCCAGTGCCGGCCGAGCCGCTTGGCCACCGCGCCCGTGGTCCCGGTGCCGAAGAACGGATCGAGCACCACGTCCCCCACTTCGCTGGCCGCCAGCAGGATCCGGTAGAGCAAGGCCTCGGGTTTCTGGGTCGGATGCGCCTTGTGCCCCTCCTCGCGCAGCCGTTCCTGGCCGCCGCAGACCGGCACCAGCCAATCGCTGCGCATCTGCAGCTCGTCGTTGAGCGTCTTCATCGCGCGATAGTTGAAATGGTAGCGCGCCTTCTCGCCCATGCTTGCCCATATCAGCGTCTCGTGAGCGTTGGTGAAGCGGGTGCCGCGGAAATTGGGCATCGGGTTCGACTTGCGCCAGACGATGTCGTTGAGAATCCAGAAGTCCAGGTCCTGCAGCAGCGCGCCTACGCGGTAGATGTTGTGATAGGAACCGATCACCCACAGGGCGCCATCGGGCTTGAGGACACGCCGGCATTGGGCGAGCCAGTCATGGGTGAACGCATCATAGGCAGCGAAGCTGGCGAACTGATCCCAGTGGTCGGTCACCGCGTCGACATGACTGCCATCGGGCCGATTGAGATCGCCGCCAAGCTGCAGGTTGTACGGCGGATCGGCGAAGACCAGGTCGATGCTGGCATCAGGCAGGCTGCGCATCGCGGCCACGCAATCGCCTGCCAGGATGCACCCGAGCGGCAGGTCGGGCGCAGCCTGGGGAGGCGCCGCCCGACGCGCGCGCAAGCTGATGACTTCACCCATTTCCGCTGCCCCCTGACTTATCCACAGGATGAGTCCCCCGCACTCCGGGGTCAAGCGCCATTGCGGGCAGAAGCCAGCGGACCTTGGCGCCAAGCTTTCAGCCGCTCTTCGCCACGCGCATCATCTAGTGGCTGCATGCGATATTCAGGGGTGCATCTTGCGGTGTTGCCGGCAGGACTCGGCCGCCGAGAATGGCTTGCATGGTCTGCCCAGGCTGGCCGGGACAGCGCCGGCAGCGCCCGCCTGGGGGCGCTAAGGACGCTAGATCGCGAGCTCCATCTGCGCCACCGGCGCGAAGGTGCGGCGGTGGAGCGGGCACGGCCCATGGCGGCGCAGCGCCTCGAGATGATCGGGGGTGCCGTAGCCCTTGTTGCGCTCCCAACCGTAATGCGGTTGCTCGCGCGCGGCCTCGCGCATCAGCCGTTCGCGCCAGGTCTTGGCCAGGATGGACGCGGCGGCGATGGCCGGCTCGCGCGCATCGCCGCCGACGATGGCACGGGCGGGCCAGCGCCATTCCGGGCGCCGGCCGTGCGGGGTCAGGTTCCCATCCACCAACACCCCAAGGGGATCTTCACCCAGCACTTCGACCAGGCGTGCCATCGCCAGTGTCATCGCCAGCATGGTGGCGTGGAAGATGTTGAGCTTGTCGATCTCGGCCACCTCGACCACGCCGATACCGAAGGCGCAACGTCGGCGGATGCGCGCTTCGGCCAGTTCGCGCAGCGGCGCGGTGAGCTTCTTGGAATCGTCGATGCCCGAAGGTCGCGGCTTGCACAGCAGCACGGCGGCCGCCACAACGGGCCCCGCGAGCGGCCCGCGCCCCGCCTCGTCCACCCCGGCTACCCGGGCAGGCGGCGCGAGGCCGGCACAAAAATTGTCAAAAGGTGTTCCCAGCAGCATGACCAAGCAAATCCTTGCCGCCAGCCTATTTCCCGCTGCGCTCCTGTGTGCAAGCTGCGGCAACGCGCGAACCGGGGATAGCCCTGCTAGCTCGGCGCCCGCTCCGGCAGGCGCGGATTCGACGACTGCGCTCGTTGCCGGCGAACCTGTCATGCTTGCCGGCGGTTCGCCCTTCGCGGCCGCCAGCCACGGCACCTTCGCCGAGCCGTGGGCGATTGCGGTCAATCCGATGAACGGCACCCTGTTCATCACCGAAAAGGCCGGGACGATGAAGTTCTACGAGCCGGCGACCGGGCGCAGTGGCTCGGTGACCGGCTTGCCGGAGGTCGCCTACGGCGGCCAGGGCGGCCTGGGCGACATCGCCTTCGCCCCGGATTTTGCGCAGAGCGGCACGGTGTACCTCTCTTGGGCGGCCAATGCCGGGAGCGGCACGCGCAAGGCCGTGGTCGGGCGTGGTCGCCTGGTCTGCGCCGCGGGTGGCGATTGCCAGATCGAGGGCTTGGGACAGATTTGGGAGCAAAGCCTCCCGGTCAGCGGGCGAGGCCACTATTCGCACAAGCTCGCCTTTTCGCCTGACGGGAACTACTTGTTTGTTTCGAGCGGGGATCGTCAGGAAGGTGCTCCGGCGCAGGATCTGTCGAACAACCTGGGGACCGTGGTTCGCCTCATGCCCGATGGCACTGCGGCCGATGGCAACCCGTTTGCCGACCGCGGCACTCCGACAGACCAGATCTTTACCTACGGTCAGCGCAATATCCTGGGCCTCCAGTTCGATGCCGATGGCGAATTGTGGGGCCTCGAGCACGGTCCCGCGGGTGGCGATGAACTGAACCACCTCGAGCCGGGCAACAATTACGGCTGGCCGGTGCGGTCCAACGGCGACAATTACGACGGCAGCCCGATTCCCGATCACACGCCCGACGACGGCTTCGCCAAGCCCGCGATCAGCTGGAACCCGGTGATCGCGCCGGGCGACTTCCTGTTCTACACCGGCGCCCTGTGGCCCGAATGGCGGGGGCAGGCGGTCATCGCCAATCTGAGCGACACTTCGATCGTGCGCGTGACCATCGCCGATGACGACGCCAGCGCCAGCGAAACCGCCCGCCACCCCTTCCCCAAGCGCCTGCGCGACATCGTCGAGTGGCGTGATGGATCGCTGTGGGTGATCGAGGATGGCGCCGACGGCCGGCTGCTGCGGCTCTCGCCTGCCGGCTGAAGCGAGCGCGGCCGGGGCGCCATCGGGCCGGCACATCGGCATTGATCGCCCTCTCTCGCACGCCTATCGGCGCGCTCCCATGTCCGATCTCATCGCCAGCCTCATCCCCCTCGCCCAGGTTGATCCCGTTCTGGTCGATGACCTGCTGGATCGCGCGTTTGGGCCGGGCCGGCATGGGCGTACCGCCTACAAGGTGCGCGAAGGCACCCAATGGCTGCCCGCGCTCAGCTTCGCCGCGCTCGACCAGGAGGAGACCCTCGCCGGCGCCATCCAGGCCTGGCCGGTGGCGCTCACGGATGCCGCCGACCGCGCGCACCCGCTGCTCATGGTGGGACCGGTAGCGGTCCTGCCCGAGCACCAGGACAGGGGGTTCGGCAGGGCGTTGATGACCGCCTTTACCCAGACGCTCGGCCTAGCCGGCGCGCCGTTGCCGCAAGTGCTCATCGGCGATCCTGAATATTACGGCCGCTTCGGCTTTGGCGCCGAGCACACCGGCGGCTGGCGCCTGCCCGGCCCATACGAGCAGCGCCGCCTGCTCGCCCGGGCGGCGAACCCGACCATCCTGCCCAAGGAGGGGATGCTCGGCCCTTGGCGCGGCTAGGCGCATCTGCCATCGGCGGGCCATGCCCTACGATGCCCCCCCCGGCCTCGCCGAACTGTCGCTGGCCCAGATCGCCGCGCTGGTCGCCGCGCGCAAGCTGCCGCCCCTTGCCACCTGGAATCCTGCCGAGACGGTGGAGAGCCGCATCCGCATCGCCGCCGACGGGACCTGGTATCACGAAGGCGCACCGATCCGCCGGCCGGCAATGGTCCGCGCGTTCGCTTCGCTGTTGGCCCGTGGGGCCGACGGTCGCCACGCGCTGCTAACCCCCCAATGCCGCCAGCTGGTCGACGTCGATGACGCCGCCTTCCTCGCGGTGGATCTGGCGGTACGGCGGGAGCAGGCGGGCGGCCTTGCGCTCGCCTTCCGCCTCAACACCGACGAACTGGTGGTCGCCGGCCCCGGGCACGCCTTGCGCGCCGCCGGCGATCCCGAAACCCCGGCGATCTACCTGACGGTACGCCATGGCTGCGAAGCCCGGCTCGACCGTTCAACCTGGCTCCAACTTGCCCAACACGCGCTGGTGCTGGGTGACGGCAGCTGGGTCGACAGCCAGGGAGAGCGCTTCGGGCTAGCCGCGGCATGAGCGCGCTTTTCGCGCAGTTGCAGCGCCTGTTCGACGAGGGCCACGGGGTAGAGCTGGCCGGCTTGCATGACGATACGCATCTGGCCCCGGCCCAAATCCACGCGGCCGCGGTGCTGATCGCCGTGACCGAGCGGCCCGCGCCCGGCGTGCTGCTCATCCACCGCCCGCCCAACATGCGCCAGCACGCCGGCCAGGTCGCCTTTCCTGGCGGCAAGCTCGAACCGGGCGAGGACACCGTCGCCGCCGCCTTGCGCGAGGCGCATGAGGAACTGGCCTTGTCGCCCACCGATGTGCGGGTGATCGGCGTGAGCGACCGGTTCGTCACCGGCACCGGCTACGATGTCGCTCCGGTCCTCGCGGTGGTGCCGCCCGATCTGCCGCTGGCGCCCAATCCGGTCGAGGTGGCCGCCTGGTTCGAGGCGCCC
The DNA here is from genome assembly GCA_031399025.1 of Erythrobacteraceae bacterium. Lineage (GTDB taxonomy): Bacteria > Pseudomonadota > Alphaproteobacteria > Sphingomonadales > Sphingomonadaceae > CBDBZL01. The sequence goes on from JANNOJ010000046.1 coordinate 24,499, forward strand.
CTGGCGCACCTCTTCGATCCCGCCAATCAGCGCCGCCGCATGCGCGGATTGCGCGGGGGCCGGCGCGAGACGATCGAGATCGAGTGGGACGGTCACCTCATCTGGGGCGTGACCGCGGCCATCATCGCCAACCTCTCGCGCCGGATCGCCTGGGCCGGGCGGGCAGATGCCTGAGCTGGCGGACCATCTGCCCGCGGCCGAATGGACCGGGCGGGCGGACCTGGCGCAAATGGCGCGGGCGCTCGAACCGCAGAATGTCCGCTGGGTCGGAGGCGCGGTTCGCGACACGCTGCTGGGCCTGCAGGTGGCCGATATCGATGCCGCCACGCTGCTGCCGCCTGCCGCGGTGATCGAGCGTCTCGCTCACGCCGGGATCAAGACCGTGCCCACTGGCATCGAGCACGGCACGATCACCGCCGTGCTACCGGGCGGCAATGTCGAGGTGACCACCTTGCGCCGCGACGTCGCCGCCGACGGACGCCGCGCGACCATCGCCTTCGCCGACGACTGGCGCGAGGACGCCGCTCGCCGGGACTTCAGCATCAACGCTCTCTACGCCGAGCCCGACACGCTTGCGATCCACGACTATTTCAATGGCCGGGCGGACCTGGCGGCGCATCGCGTGCGCTTCATCGGCGAACCCGAACAGCGCATCCGCGAGGATCACCTGCGCATCCTGCGCTATTACCGCTTCCAGGCGCGTTTCGGAGCGATGCTCGATCCTGCGGCGGAAGAGGCCTGCGCCCGGCTCGCGCCGACCCTCAAAGGCCTCAGCCGCGAACGCGTCGCCGGCGAACTGCTCAACCTGCTGGCGCTGAGCGATCCGCAGCCCACCATCGCCCGGATGGTCGAGACGGGCGTCCTGCCGGTCGTGTTGCCAGAAGCGAGCCTGCGCGAAGTGGCGGCGCTCGCCCGCCTGATCGCGGCGGAGGCGGCGGCCGGCATCGCGCCGCAGCCGCTGCGCCGCCTCGCCGCGCTGCTGCCTGCCGACCCGGCGACGGTCGAGCAGGTTGCCGCCCGGCTGCGCCTGTCCGCCGCGCAACGCAAGCGCCTCGCCACCCTGGCCCAGCGTGAAGCCGTGTTTCAGCCGCCGCGGGCGCTCGCCTACCGGATCGGCCGCGCGCAGGCGGTCGACTGGCTGCTGCTGACCGCCGGCGACCTGGCGCCGCTCGCCGGATGGGACCCGCCCACCTTCCCGCTCAAGGGCGGCGCTATCGTCGCGCGCGGAGTCGCGGCGGGGCCCGAGGTCGCGCGGATCCTCCAGACCATCGAGCGGCGCTGGGTCGCGGAGGGGTTCCCTTCCCCCGAGCGCATCGAGGCGCTGCTGGTCGAAGAGCTTGGCGGCTGAAGGTTCGCGGCCGATTGGCGTGGGAGCCGACGACCGCTTGGCTCAACGGATTTTCGCTGCACCTATCCGGCACAGTCCATCTGCGATGTTGCACATCTGTGGCAACGCTGTTTCAATGCCCGTCCGTGCCGCGGGATTCTTGGGGACTGCGGACACCGGACGACCACCGCCCGAAGCGTGTGGGCGGATCGGACAAAACCGGTCCCGCCCGTTCGTGTCACCCGTATCGCCAAGAAGAGGACCGCAGTCGATGAACCCCGCCAAACTCGCCGCCACCGCCGTGGCCCTCGCTATCCTGCCGCTCGCCGCCCGGGCGCAGGACGCCGCGCCGGCTGGGGCCGCCGCCCAGATCGTCATCGCTCCGGGAGCCAGCGTCACCGGAAACGACGGCAACCCCATCGGCACGATCGCCGAGGCGAGTGCAGACGCGGTGGTGGTAGACACCGGGCTGCACCAGATCCCGCTGCCGCGCGACGCCTTCGGCCAGGGCGAGACCGGCCTGACGCTCAACATCACCAAGACCGCGCTGGAGGCGACCTTCGCCGAACAGATGGCCGCGGCGGAAGCGCAGCTGAACGCCCTGCTGGTCGCCGGAACGCCGGTCATGACCGCCGACGCCCAGACGCTCGGCACGATCGACACGCTCGCCGGCCAGGATGTGATCGTCGCCTTGCCGAGTGCCGAGAAGCTGGCGCTGGGCAAGGACGTCTTCGCGGTGGACGCGGGCGGCGGCCTCATGGTGCGCGTGACCAAGGCGCAGATCGACGAAGCGGTGGCGAGCAACGCCGCTCAGACCCAGAGCTAGCCGATCGGCGTGGCGGCGGGCGATCAAACCGCCGCTCGCCCACCGATGCAGGTTTAGAACCGATTGTCCTTCGGGAAGCCCGAAGGAGGCAGCCGCCCGGCGGCACCCCGGGCGACCTTCCACAGGCCGATCTCGGTCTCGGTGCGGACCCGGCCACTGCCGCCGCCCATGGTCCAGCTCAATCCGTCCGCCAGCCTGAAGGTGGTGGCATCGGCCAGCCCGCCGTCGCGGTAGCGCTGCAGGGCTACCCCCTGCCCTCGCGACATCACCGGCACCTCGTCGAGCGCGAACACCACCAGCTTGCGGTTGTCGCCGACCACTGCGACATGGTCGTGCGCCGGGGCGATCGGGCGCACCACCGCCAGCCTCGTCCCCGCGCGCAGATTGACCACCTGGCGGCCCTTGCGCGTCTCGGCCAGCAGCTCGGCCGTCTCGGCGGCGAAACCCTTGCCGTTGCCCGCCGCCAGCAGCAGCTGCGCGCCGGGCCGGTGGACCAACAGCGCGACGATCTCGACCCCCGCCTCCAGGTCGATCAGGCCTCGCACCGGTTCGCCGAAGCCGCGCGCGCCGGGGAGGCGATCGGCGCCAAGGGTAAAGAAGCGGCCATCGTCGCTGGCCAGCAACAGCTTGTCGGTGGTCTGGGCATGCAGCGCGAAGGCGAAAGCGTCGCCGTCCTTGAACTTAAATTCCGCGCCCGCTCCGCCCGGCGCCAGGGGCAGGTGGCCACGGGCTGCGCGGATCCACCCGCGCGCCGAGAGGATCACCGTCACCGGCTCCTTCTCGATCATCGCATCCATGCTGAATACCGCCGCGGGACCGGCTTGGGCGATCGTGGTGCGCCGCTGGCCGAGCGCGGTATCTTCGGCATAGTCACGGCGCAACGCGCGCAGGTCCCGCTTGAGCCGCGTGCGCTGGCGCGCCGGGCTGGCGAGCAATGCCGCCAATTCGTCCTGCTCGGCAAGCAGCGCGTCCTTCTCCTTGCGCAGCTGCAGTTCTTCCAGCTTACGCAAACTACGCAGCCGCATATTGAGGATCGCCTCGGCCTGCCGCTCGGTCAGGGCGAACTCGGCCATCAGCACCGGCCGGGGCTCGTCCTCGGCGCGGATGATGGCGATCACCCGGTCGAGGTTGAGGAAGGCGACGATGTAGCCATCGAGCAGTTCCAGCCGGCCGGCGATCTGCCCCAGCCGGTGCCGCGCGCGGCGCTGGAGAATGTCGATCTGGGCGAGAATCCAGTGTTCGATCAGCTCCTTGAGCCCCATGACCATCGGCGTGCGCCCGGCGCCCCCCTGGGCATCGAGCACGTTCATGTTCAGCGAGAAGCGGGTCTCCAGGTCGGTCAGCTTGTAGAGGCTCTCCTTGAGCAGTTCGGGATCGACGTTGCGGCTGCGCGGCACCAGCACGATGCGGATGGCGGTGTCGCTCTCGTCGCGCACGTCCTCCAGGATGGGCACCTTGCGCTCGGCGATGGCGGCGGCGATCTGTTCGATCAGCCGGCCCTTGTGCACCATGTAGGGCACTTCGCTGATGACCAGCTGCCAGCCTCCCCCCTTGAGCCGCTCGATCCCCGCCGCGCGATCCGCCGCGTCCTCCGCCTCGGCGGCATGGAAGCGGCCGCGCACGCGGAACCCGCCGCGCCCGCTGGCATAGGCCGCCGAGATCGCCTCGGGCGGGTCGACCACCAGCCCCCCGGTGGCGAAGTCGGGGCCGGGCATCAGCTCCATCAGCCGCGCATGGGTCACGTGCGGGTGGTCGAGCAATTCGAGCGTGGCGTCGATCACCTCCGCCGCGTTGTGGCTGGGAATGCTCGTGGCCATGCCGACGGCGATGCCGCTGGCGCCGTTGGCCAGCAGGTTGGGGAACAGGCCGGGGAAGATCTCGGGCTCGCTCTCCTCGCCGTTATAGGTGGGGATGAGCTCGACCGTGCCCTCGTCGAGGCCCGCCATCAGCGCCATGGCGGTCGCGGTCAGCCGGCACTCGGTATAGCGGTAGGCGGCGGCGTTATCGCCATCGACATTGCCGAAATTGCCCTGCCCCTCGACCAGCGGGTAGCGCAGCGTGAAATCCTGCGCGAGGCGGACCATGGCATCATAGACCGCGACGTCGCCGTGCGGGTGGTACTTGCCGATCACATCGCCCACCACGCGAGCCGATTTCTTGAAGGCGCTGTCGGGCGTGAGGCGCAGCGATCGCATGGCCCACAGCAGGCGCCGGTGAACGGGCTTCAGCCCGTCGCGCAGATCGGGCAACGAGCGGGCGGTAATGGTGGACAGGGCATAGACGAGATACCGTTCGGACAGCGCGGTGTCGAATGGCGTATCGACGATGGCATCACCCGCGTCCGGCGCGGTGGAAAGCGTTTCCATGCACCTGGCCCTATCAGCCGCACGGCCGGCGGGACAGGCAGGAACGGGCCGCTTTCAACACCCATCGCGCGGGGCCTAAGTCAATGCAAGGTCCCCCTGGTACAGCGGGTGATGATCCTCGCCAGCGCCGGCTTCGAGCAATCGAAGCCGGCGCTGGCCGGGCCCAAAGCCTTGCCGAGGAGGCGGGTGTCGAGACCGTCGTCGTCGGCCCGCAGGACGGCGCGATCACGGGGTTGGAGTCGCTCTGGGCGACCCGGCGGCTGTCGACTTGATGGGGGGAAAGCCGCGACCGGCGACCTTGGCGCGCTGCTCCCGCCCGCTGCCCGGCGGACCGATCAGTCCCGACGAGCTGCGGCTGGAGGACAAAGCGGTGCCAATGAACAGCGACTTCGCCGCCGCCGGTAGCCTGCGGGGGCGATCGGTCACCGGGTCTGGCTGCTAGTTGAGGCGGACGTGGTCCGCGGCAGGACCTCGAATTGGCCTGCGATCGCACCGACTTGCCCGATGCTGCTGCTATCGCCCTCGACCGGGAAGCGGCGATCGGGCGTAACCTGCTCAGCGACCGCAATCCCGACGAGCTTGACTCGCTGTCGCCGGCGCTGGTGTCGGCGTCGCGGGCGCAGCAGGCGCGCTGAAAGGACGCCTGAGATCGGCCTCCATCAGCACGTTACGCAGGTCCTTGGCTGACCGGGTACTTTCTCCACCTCCACCTTCCGCCCGGCTGAGTTGGTGCGGTTTGCAATGATTACGCCGCGCGGGCGAGCAGGGCCTGGCGCATCTGTCGCTCCGCGGTCCGGGTGCTGGTGTCGAGCAGGCGACGGATCTCGCTGATCTCGCCCATTCGAGCGCAGGATACGGCTGCCCCATCGGCCAAGAAAGCCATCTCCCATTCGGCGAACATGCGCGACTTGATGGGATCGAACTCCACCAAGGTCACTTCGGTATGTCGGAGATCGCAACAGATTTGCTCGAAGACTGCCTCCACATTGGCAGGGGGTCCTTCGAGTACCTGGACAAACGTGCCGTCCACAAGCATCAGCACGCCAGTCAGGCTGAGATAACGGTTCTTCACTGCAGACGTTCGCGCCAGTAATTCGATCGCGGCGAGCTTGTCCGCCGGTTCGCCCGCGAATGCGCATTTACTTATGTAGAGCAGTCGGGCGAGTGTGTCGCAGTCTGCTGATGATTTCATTATGCCGCTTCCTTGTTGCGCGCGCGATCAAAAAACGCCGCGACCTGGTGTAAGGGAAGCGGATGGCTGATCAGAAAGCCCTGCATCTGGGTGCAGCCGAACTGAGTAGCGGTGCGCAGCTGCTCGTCGGTCTCGATCCCCTCGGCGGTTACCTGGAGGTTGAGACTGCGCCCGAGCTGGGCAATGGCGCCGACGATCGATACGCTGTTCTCGTCGCCGGGCAAGCGCTGGATGAACGACTTGTCGATCTTGATGCGGTCGATAGGGAAGCGATGCAAGTAGCTCAGCGAAGAGTAACCGGTACCGAAATCATCCAGCGCGATACGCACCCCTAGTCCCCGTAGCTGGACCAGGCTACGCAGCGCCAGTTCGTCATTACCCAGGAGTGCCGTCTCGGTGATCTCCAGCTCGAGCCGGGACCCCGCCAGACCCGCATCGCGCAGCACGTCGGCGACGATCTGCGGCAACCGCGGATCGAGCAATTGTACCGGCGAAAGATTGACGGCGACGATCTGACCGCCCGGCCAGGCTGCAGCATCGCTACAGGCTTGTCGCAATACCGCCGTACCAATCCTGGAGATTAGCCCGAGCTCCTCGGCAACGGGAACGAATTCGGCCGGCGAAACGAGGCCACGCCGCGGGCAATCCCAGCGGATCAGCGCCTCGGCGCCAGGGAATTGCCCCCCGACGGCATCCCTGACCGGCTGGTACACCAAGTGGAAATCGTCCCGAAGATTGGCGCGTCGCAAATCCGCCTCAAGCGTGCGACGCTGGTGGATCGCCGCGCTTAACTGCTGGCCGATCAGTCGCGCCCGCCCGCGGCCCTCGCGTTTGGCGGTATAGAGCGCAAGGTCGGCATGGCCCGTCAGGCTTTCGACATCTCTTCCGTCAGCCGGGGCGAGGGCGATGCCGACGCTCGCCCCCAGCTCTGCCGACCGGCCGTCGACCAGGAACGGCCGGGCGAGAAGCTCCACGATCCGCTCGGCCAAATCGTCCAGCTCTTCACCTTCTCCCACATCGCCGGCGATCACGGCGAATTCGTCGCCGCCGATCCGCGCGACAAGGTCATCTGCGCGGACTGCGCGCCGCAGCCGACAGGCGACCTTCTGCAGCACCTTGTCGCCCACGGGATGGCCGAGCAGTTCGTTAACGGGCTTGAACCGGTCGAGATCGATCATCAGCAAGGTGAAGGCCGGGCCGCCGTCTGCCAGCTGCACGCAACGGGCCTGCAGGGCCTCGTTGAAATGGCGCCGGTTGGCCAGTCCCGTCAGGGTGTCGTGCAGCGCAAGGTGGCGCAACTGCTCCTGCGCGCGCGCGCGCGCATTGGCGTCGACCAGGTGTGTGGAGATGCCGATCCCCAAGATCATCAGCGATACCACGGCGATCGTGGCGACAAGAGTGTCGAACCCGCCGCTGTCCAGCGGCAGGCGGACACCGGGCAGCGGCGTCACCGAGAAACCTGCCATCCCGGTGAAATGCAGCATGAGGATGGCGGCCACCATCAACCCGGTCGCCAGATGGGATCGCCGCTCGGGGCTGACGCGCGCGGCGTCGATCGCCAGTGCGGACAGCACGACCGCGATCAGCAGCGAGACGCATACGTAAAGGGGCGACCAGTGGACGATGCCATCCACCCGATAAGCGAACATGCCCACGTAATGCATTGCGGCGATGGACAGCCCGATGATGCCGCCGCCGCAAATTGCCGCCAGGAACCGGTTTCGTGTGGTCGCCAGCAACAGCCCTGCGCCCCCGCCGACCACCGCGATCAGACCCGAGGCCGCGGTGAGGTCGCCGTCAAGGGTCACCGGGACGCCCGGATTGTACCCCAGCATGGCGATGAAGTGAGTTGCCCAGACGGCCGCCCCCGAGGTCATGGTGGCGAGAAACGTCCAATACAGCCGGGCTTCCCGTCCACTCTCGAGCAGCATGCGCTGGAACAGCCGCATCATCGCCGCCGCTCCGAACACGCACAGCAGCGCCGCCAACAACAGCAGCGAATGGTCGTGCTCGAAGTAGATGCAATTGAGAACGCGCATGAGCTGCCCCGATGTACCGGGCTGGCGTGCAGTCCCGGAACCCAAGGTTAGGTCCGGAAAGTAAAATCGCCCTTAACACGCGCCCGCTGTACCGCACGGATCAAGGACTTAGCGGGCAGCGCGGCAACGGCAGGCCGCGTCGCAGGTTCTCCGTCCTGCAAGGAACGAATGGTAGGACTATGCCAGCTTCGCTTTCGACCGATTGCGCGAGACCGAGGTCGCGCGCGAGGAGATCACCCTCACCGTCAACCACTTCTCGCGCCCCGTGCTCAAGGCGCAGATCCGGGCCGAGGGGCGCGCCGGTGCCGCCGGTGGTGACCGTGTTCGTGGCGCAGCTGAAATCCAAGGGCCCCGCGCGCCTCAGCTTCGCCCGCCCGCTGCCGGTGGCGCTCGGACTCTATCCCGAGATCACGAAGACGGCGCTCGCCCATATCCGGCGGATCATGGAAGCCGGCGCGCTGCGAGCCATGCTCGACGAGGTGATGACGGCCGCACATTTCCTCCAGCCAGCTGCGCGCCTGGTCGATCCCTCGTCGACCGGCGCCACGCTGCGTTCGGCCGCCACGAGATCGGCCACGTCTCCCTGCCTCGTCGCGAGCAGCTGCAGGAGGCGGTCGCGCAGCACGGTGCGGCTGCGCAGCCGCGCCTCGGCAGGCTCGTTGGCGGCGGCCGCCGCCAGCGCGCCACCCGAAAGCGCGCGTCTGGTCGGCCACCACCGCGCGCTGGAGATGGCCGGCGCTATCCTCGCCCGGCTCGGCCGGACGGGTGAGCGCGACGATGTGGCAGACGTTCGGCCCCAGAGCCTCGCACAATGCGCCAGCCCAAACGCAGGAAGCCCGGCCATCGGGCAGATGGCGGGGTTTCCTTGTTGGTCGGTACGGCTCGAGCGATGATCGGCTAGGCCGCCTTCGCCGCCTCGATCCAGGCGTTCACCCGCTTCTCGAGCAGCGGCAAGGGCAGGCCGCCGCCGCCCAGCACCGCATCGTGGAAGGCGCGGATGTCGAACGCCTCGCCAAGCTCGGCCTCGGCGCGGGCGCGCAGCTCCTCGATCTTCATCATGCCGATCTTGTAGCTGGTCGCCTGGCCAGGCCAGACGATGTAGCGGCGCACCTCGGAGCGGATCACGTCGGTGGGTTGAGCCGAATTCTCCTGGAAGTAGGCGATCGCCTGCTCCTCGGTCCAGCCTTTGGAGTGCAGCCCGGTATCCACCACCAGCCGGATGGCGCGCCAGATCTCCGAACTCAGCCGGCCGAACTCGGCATAGGGATCCTGATAGGTACCTGGGATCTCCTTCGCCAGCTTCTCGGCATAGAGCCCCCAGCCTTCCGAATAGGCGCTGTAGCCGAATTGGGTGCGGAAGGTGGGCATGCCTTCCAGCTCCTGGGCGATCGAGAGCTGCATGTGGTGGCCCGGATTGCCCTCATGATAGGCGATCACCTCGAGCATGTTCTTGGGCATCGAGGTCATGTCCGACAGATGCGCGTAATAGATGCCGGGGCGCGAGCCGTCGGGCGTGCCGGTGCGGTAATGCTGCGCGCCGCCGGCCTGCTCGCGAAACGGCTCCACGCGGCGCACCTCGAGCGGGGCTTTGGGCATGATGCCGAAATATCGCGGCAGCTGGGCGGTGATGTTGTCGATCGCCGCGGTGGCGTCGGTGATGTAGGCCTGCCGGCCCTCGTCGGTATCGGGGTAATAGTTCCACTCGGCGGTCTTCACGTGCTCGAAAAAGGCGGGCAGATCGCCCTCGAACTCGACCTGCTGCATGATCGCCTGCATGTCGCCGCGCAGGCGAGCGACCTCGTCGAGGCCGATCTGGTGGACCTGGTCGGCGGTGAGATCGAGCGTGGTGTAGGTGTCGAGCCGGCTGCGGTAGTATTCCGCCCCGTCGGCCAGGCCGCCCACGCCGGTGGCGATGCTCGCGGCATTGGGCCGGTCCGCTTCCATGAAGGCGATCAGGCGCTGGTATCCCGGCAGGTAGGATTGTTCGAGCGCGGCGCGCAGCGCCGCCTCGAGCTCGCCGGCGCGGGCTGCATCGATGGTGCCGGCACTCGCCAGCGCGGCGATCTTGGCCTTGCCGTCCGCCCACATCGCGGTGTCCGGCCCGTCGCCGAAGGGCGCGCCGGTGACGAGCTTGCGCGCCTCGTCGATCACCGCGTCATAGGCGAAGTACGGCGGCCTCACGCCTTGGGCCGCGTTGGCCTGCGCCCGATCGACCAGCTGGCCGTAGGCGCGCTCGAACTGGCCCACGCGCGAGATGTAGTCGCGCATGTCCTGCTCGGTTTCGACTTTGTGGGTGGCGATGATCAGCGAGGGCAGCGAGGCGTGGATCCCCTGCATCTGGGTGAACACGTAATCATTGCCGAGCCAGCGCATCGCCTCGGCCTCGCGGCCGTAATCGTACAGCCACAGGTCGTAGGAGAGCTGGTCTTCCGGGCCGAGCGCGGCATAGTCGAACTGGCTCTGCAGCTCGTCCACGCTGGCCTTGTACCAGTCGATCCGCTCCTGTTGCGCCTCGATCGAGAACTCGTCGAGCTCGCCGTAGCGCTCCCTGCGGCCCAGCTGGGTGAGCTGCAGCGGGCTCCTTTGCAGCATCTCCTCGTACTTGACCTCGAACCACTCGCGCAGGCGCTCGCTTTGGGCGGTCTGCTCCTGCTCGGTGGCGGCCAAGGCGGCCTGGTCGCCGGCGCCGGGAACCAGGAACGCCGCGGCGAGCGCCAGGGCGAGGGCGGGGACCAGTGTCTTGCGCATTCACGAAACCTTTCGCCGGTAGCCGCATCATCGAACGGCTGCCCACAGAAGATGTGCTAGCGCGCGGCTCTAGGATGGCAAGTGGCGGCAGCGACCAAGCGGTTCCCTCGCCCCGGCCCCGCCCGAGCATGCCGCCCGGCTTCAGCGCAGGCGCATGTCCCGGAAGTCTCGGGGAATGCGGACCTCGAGCCCATCGTGCTCCTCGCCCAGTACGATCTGGCAGGAGAGCCGGCTGGTCGGCTGCACGTCGGCCGCCAGGTCGAGCATGTCCTCCTCCTCCTCGCTGGCGGCGGCGAGCTGTTCGGACCAGGCGCGCGCCACGATCACGTGGCAGGTGGAACAGGCCATCTGGCCCTCGCACGTGCCCTCGAGCGGCAGACCGGCCGCCTGGCCCACGGCAAGCAGCACGTCGCCGGCCGTCGCATCCGCCTCGACCGCCTCGCCGGCCTGGGTGACGAAGGTGACCTTGATCTGACCATCCTCCGACTGGGCACAAGGCCGCGGGGGCTATCCTTGCTGCGCCGCGGCAGCGATAAGCCGATCCGCCGCCTGTGCAAGCTCTTGTTGGGTCGTGTAGCGGCCGAAGCCCAGACGGATGGAGGCGCGCGCCTGCTCGCGCGTCAGGCCCAGCGCGGTGAGCACGTGGCTGGGCCTGCCCGAGCCGCTGGCGCAGGCCGAGCCGGCGGAAAAAGCGACCTCGCGCACCTCGCTCATCAGCCGGGCGACATCGAGGCCGCCACGGTCCGCGGGCGGCCGCAGGTTCAGATTGCCATGCCAGCGGGCCTCGGCGCTGCCGTTCAGCGTCCAGCCTGCGAACTTGTCGCGGGCGATGCCCCATAGCGCCTCGATATGCGCCGCATCCTCGTCCATCCGCGCTAGCGCCAGCTGCGCCGCCGCGCCCATACCGGCAACCAGCGCCGGGCTGATCGTGCCCGATCGCAGGCCGCCTTCCTGCTGGCCGCCGGTGGAAACGCAGGCGAGTGCCACACCATCCCTCACCCACAGCGCGCCCACGCCCTTGGGGCCATGGAACTTGTGGGCGGAGATGGCGATGAGGTCGGCCTCGGCGATCGGCAGCTTACCCGCGGCCTGGACTGCGTCACACAGCAGCAACGCGCCCAGCTCCCGCGCCCGCCGCCGGAACCCGTCGAGCGGCTGGACAACGCCGATCTCGTTGTTGACCTGCATCACGCCGATGAGCCGCGCGCCGGCCGGCAGCTCGCCGTCGGGATCGGCTATCCCGAGAGGGTCCACCGGGATCTCCACAGCCCGCGGAGAGAGGGCGAAGGCCGTATCGCGCACCGCCGAATGTTCGATCGCGCTCACCGCGATCGGCCGTGGGTCGCCCGCCGGCGCCGAGCCGCGCATCGCCAGGTTGATCGCCTCGGTCGCGCCCGAGGTGAACACCACCCGCCCGCCGGACGGCAACAGGCCCGCCACCTGGTCGCGCGCCCGCTCCACCGCCGCGTGTGCTTCGCGGCCCGGGCGATGCGGGCTGTGCGGATTGCCATAGCCGTCGCTGCCCGGCCCGCCCAGCCAGCGCAGCATCGCCTCGCGCGCCTCGGGCGCCAGCGGGGTGGTCGCCTGGTAATCGAGGTAGATCATCGCACTTGCGGCCATCGGTTCGAGGTCAAAGCGCCGCCCAGGCGTCGGCAAAGGCTTCGAGCTCGGCCACCGTCGTGCTCCATCCCAGGCTGATGCGGATGGTCCGGCGCGCGGTCGCCTCGTCCACCCCGAAGGCCTTGAGCGCGCGGCTAGGCCTCATCGAGCCGGACGAACAGGCGCTGCCGGCCGAGACGGCATAGCCCTTGGCGTCCAGCCGGATCAGCGCTGCCTGCGCGCTCAGCCCCTCGCAGGCGACCGCCAGCACGTGCGAGCATTGCGCGCCGGGCCGCAGCACCTCGCCCCGGCGCCGCAGCAGGTCGCACAATCCGTAGCGATCGGGAGAGCTGGTCGGCCAGCTCTCGACGCCGCCCGCCTCGAGCGCGGCGGCGAAGCCGAGCGCGCCGGGCAGGTTCTCGGTCCCCGCCCGGTAGCCGCGTTCCTGGCCGCCATCGGGTGCGATCATCGCCAGGTCGCGGACCAGCAGCGCGCCGATCCCCACCGGCCCGCCCAGCTTGTGCGCCGAGACCACCGCCATGTCGACATCGGGCAGCGGCACGCGGCCGGCGGACTGCGCGCAATCGGCGAGCACCAGCCCGCCCGCCTCGCGGACCATCGCCACCGCCGGCGAGCCCTCGGGTGGGATCAGCAGCGTGCCGGTCTCCGAATTGATCGATTGCAGCGCCAGCACCACCCGCCCCGACTGCGCCAGCGCGGCGGCGAGCGCGGCAAGATCCAGCTGGCCGTCCGCCACGGGCAGCACCTGCGCGTCGGGCGCCGCGCGAAACACCGCGTCGTGCTCCACCGCGCTCGCCAGCCGCCGGTCCGCCCGGGCGCGCCCGAGCCCGATCGCCAGCGCCTCGCTCGCGCCGGCGGTGAAGATCACCTCGCCGTTCCAACCGAGCGCCTCCTTCACCCGTTCGCGCGCATCCTCGAGCGCGGCGCGCGCCTTGCGCCCCTCGCCATGCGGGCTGGAGGGGTTGGCCCATCGCGCGAAACCCTCCGCCATCGCCGCGCGCGCCTCGGGGCGCAGCGGAGTGGTGGCGGCATGGTCGAGATAGATGCGGCTCATCGCGGGGTCCGGTTCAGCCCACAATTGCGACTTGTGACATACTCACTATATAGCGCGGCACTTTCGGCGCGCCAGCACGGCACCGATCGTCCCATCTATCGAAGAGCGCTCGAGCAATATGCCAGCCGTCATTTTCCCCGGTCCCGAAGGCCGCCTCGAAGGCCGCTATGCCCCCGCCGTGCGCCAGCGCGCGCCGGTCGCCATGATCCTTCACCCGCACAGCCAGGGCGGGGGGACCATGAACGACCGGATCGTCCAGCGGCTCTACCGCACATTCGTCGACCGCGGGTTCGCCACCCTGCGGTTCAATTTCCGCGGCGTGGGCCGCAGCCAGGGCAGCTTCGACAACGGCATCGGCGAATTGTCCGATGCCGCCTCGGCCCTCGACTGGGTGCAGTCGATCCATCCCGAGGCGCAGACCACCTGGGTGGCGGGAGTCAGCTTCGGCGCCCTCATCGGCATGCAATTGCTGATGCGCCGGCCCGAAATCCGCGGCTTCATCTCGGTCGCGCCGCCCGCCAACATGTACGATTTCTCGTTCCTGGCGCCCTGCCCGGCGAGCGGCATCTTCATCCAGGGGCTGGCCGACACCGTGGTCCAGCCCAATTCGGTGCAGAAGCTGGTCGACAAGCTGCGCACCCAGAAGCACATCACCATCCATCACGACGAGATTCCGCGCGCCAATCACTTCTTCGAAAACGAGCTGAATGAGCTGATGGCCTCGGCCGATCGCTACCTCAACTACCGCCTCGATCCGGCCTGCCCGATCAGCTGACCGCGCCCGTGCCGGGTAGGCGCGACTAGCCCGGCCCCGCGCCGGCGCGCGCCTGCTCGACCGGCGACGTCCCTCCCTCGCCGGGCAGGGTCCAGATGGCGACGTTGACCAGCATCACCATCGCCAGGATCGCCATCAGCGATGCCTGGCGCGTCACCCCGCGGCGCCACAGCACGAAGGCGCCCGCCAGCAGCGCGACCGCCGCCAGCATCACCACCGAGAGCACCGCGTCCATCATCGCCGGCGCATCCATCACGAAACCGTCGCGCTTGTCCACTCTGGCCGGAGCACAGCCGCGACTGGAACGTTGCCCCGGTAGCGATCATCGAGAGGACAATCCCATGGGTATCTTTACCTCCTTCAAGGAAGCGATCTTCGGCAAGGACGAGGCCGACCAGCCCGCCGCCCGCCCAGCCGCCGCGCCAGCTGCCCCGCCGCGCCCCGCCCCCGCCGCCGCCGCCGCC
>JANNOJ010000091.1:0-3693 GCA_031399025.1 Erythrobacteraceae bacterium
CTGGCGCAGTACCGCGAGATGGCGGCCTTCGCGCAGTTCGGCTCCGACCTCGACGCCTCGACCCAGCGCCTCCTCAACCGCGGCGCCCGGCTGACCGAGCTGCTCAAGCAGCCGCAGTTCTCGCCGATGCCGTTCGAGGAGCAGGTGCTGTCGATCTTCGCCGGCACCAACGGCTATCTCGACGCCATCCCGGTCAGCCGGGTGAACGAATACGAGACCGCGATGCTCAGCTTCATGCGCTCGGAACATGCCGGCGTGCTGGACGAGATCCGCAGCTCGCAGAAGTTCGAGGGCGAGGTCGCGAGCGCGGCCAAGGCGGCGCTCGACGCCTTCGCCAAGCAGTTCGCGTAAGCGCACCAGGTGCCCAGCCTCAAGGAACTCAAGGGTCGGATAAACTCGGTCAGATCGACCCAGAAGATCACCAAGGCCAAGCAGATGGTCGCGGCGGCGAAGCTGCGGCGCGCGCAAGCTGCTGCGGAGGCGGCGCGGCCCTACGCCACGCGGCTGGCGGCGGTGATGGCCTCGCTCGCGGGCAAGGTGGCCGGGCAGGACAACGCCCCGCTGCTGCTGCGCGGCACCGGGGCCGACCGGCGCCACCTGGTCGTGGTGGTGAACACCGACAAGGGCCTGTGCGGCGGGCTCAACACCAATATCGTCAAGGCGGCCAGGACTAAGGCGCGCGCGCTGCTCGACGAGGGCAAGGATGTCACCTTTTTCCTGGTTGGCCGCAAGGGCCGGGCGCCGATCCGCCGCGAATTCAGCGATCGCGTGGGCGAGCAGTTCGATACCAGCCAGGTGCGCCAGCCCGGCTTTGCCGAGGCCGAGGCCATCGCCGAGCAACTGATCGGCATGTACCAGGCGGGCAAGTTCGACGTCGCCCACCTGGTCTATCCCAAATTCAAGTCGGCACTGGCGCAAGACGCGGTGGTGCAGCAGATCATCCCCGTGCCCGCGCCCGCCGCGAGCAGCGGGAACGGGAGCGGCGCGGTGGTCGAATACGAGCCCGATGAGGAGGAGATCCTCGCCGAGCTGCTGCCGCGATTCTTGCGCAACCAGCTGTTCGCTGCGCTGCTCGAGCGCGAGGCCAGCGAGCAGGGCGCCTCGATGACCGCGATGGACAACGCCACCCGCAACGCCGGCGACCTGATCGGCAAGCTGACGATCCAGTACAATCGCAGCCGCCAGGCCGCCATCACCACCGAGCTCATCGAGATCATCGCCGGCGCCGAGGCGCTCTAGCATGGGCGTCTACGGGCCCTATTTCGACGAGAACGACGATGCCGCCGATTGGCTGGAGGATTTTGCCGACGCGCCCGACTGGCAGAGGATCGACGAAGCGCTGGCGGTGATCGATGCCGATTACCTCGAGGCGCCCGAGGCGGCGCAGGCGCTCGCCGCGGCCGAGATCGTCGCTGCGGCCCTGGGCAAGCCTTCGCCGCGGCTGGACATCGAGGTCGCCGATTGGGCGGCCGAGGAGGAGGACGGCGCCAAGGAGCGGCGCCAGAGCGCGATCCTCGCGCTCGATCGGGTCCGCGAGGACAGCGAGTTGCAGGAATTGTGGCAGGACGCCGACGAATATTCGGTCTGGCTGGCGTCGATAAACGAAACTATGGCACGGCTTTGACCTTGCAGCGAGGTCTTCAGGAACGGTCATGGCGCGCAGCCGATTGCTCGATATCCGCTTCTCCCGCGGCCTACAATGGCCGGGCCATTGCTCGCCTCGCTGCTCGCGCTCCCTTCCTGCGGTACTCCCGATGAGGTTCAATTGGTCGCGGAGGCCGACGACGCGCCTGCGCGCCTAGGGCCGGTTGAACTCCCGGTCACGAAGGTCCGACGATTGAGATTGCCAGAACAAAAAGCTGATACGGGGATGCCATGGGTCGGTCGGAGGCGTTGCCGCCGAAGATCGTTCGCCGGCGACGAGCCACCCCTTGAACTGCAGAACGGAAACGACCCGCGTGAAACCTGTCCTTCCCCTCTCTCTCCTCCCCACCGCGGTGGGACCCCTCGCTCTCCTCCTCCTGCTTGCCGGATGCGGCGAGGAGCCGGCCGCGCAGCCGGCCGCTACCCAGGCGCCGGTAGCGGCGCCTGCCACTCCCTCGCTGCCCGCGCCCGATGAGGAAATCTTCGCCGCCGCCTTTGCCGCCGCCTGCCCCGAGGCCGAGCCGGTCGCCGTTTCCTCTTGCCGTTCGCTGGGCCTGGGCGAAAGCGATTTCAGCTGCGAGTACGGGTTGGGTGAGGACGAAGTCCTCCGCCACGACGCCACCCTGACGCCAGCCGAGGGCGAGTGGACGCTCGTCGATCCCGAGACTGTCTGCGCCCAATAGCGCGGTCCGATACCATCGATTTCAGCAACGCATCAGCCAGCCGACAATCAGGACAAGCACCATGGCCACCGCCCCCGTAATGGATAAACCCAACCCCACCATGACGCCCAACATGTCGGGCGGGGGCACCATCGCCCAGGTCATCGGGGCGGTGGTCGACGTCGCCTTCGAGGGCGAACTGCCCTCGATCCTCACCGCGCTCGAAACGCACAACGGCGCCGCCACGCTGGTGCTCGAAGTAGCGCAGCATCTGGGCGAGAGCACCGTGCGGTGCATTGCCATGGATGCCACCGAAGGCCTGGTACGCGGCCAGCGGGTGACCAATACCGGCGCGCAGATCACCGTGCCGGTCGGGCCGCAGACGCTCGGCCGGATCATGAACGTCATCGGCGAGCCCATCGACGAGCGCGGACCGGTGAACGCCGAGAAGCGAAATCCGATCCACGCCGAGGCTCCGCTATTCGTCGACCAGTCGACCGAGGCGGCGATCCTGGTCACCGGAATCAAGGTCATCGACCTGCTCGCGCCCTATGCGCGCGGCGGCAAGATCGGCCTGTTCGGCGGCGCGGGCGTGGGCAAGACGGTGCTGATCCAGGAGCTGATCAACAACATCGCCAAGGGCCATGGCGGCGTCAGCGTGTTCGCGGGCGTGGGCGAGCGCACCCGCGAGGGCAACGATCTGTATCACGAGTTCCTCGATGCGGGCGTCATCGCCAAGGACGCCGAGGGCAACGCTACCTCGGAAGGCTCCAAGGTGGCGCTGGTGTTCGGCCAGATGAACGAGCCGCCGGGCGCCCGCGCCCGCGTCGCGCTCTCGGGGCTCACCATGGCCGAATACTTCCGCGACGAGGAAGGCCAGGACGTGCTGTTCTTCGTCGACAACATCTTCCGCTTCACCCAGGCGGGCTCGGAAGTGTCGGCGCTGCTCGGCCGCATTCCCTCGGCGGTCGGCTACCAGCCCACGCTCGCCACCGACATGGGCAATTTGCAGGAGCGGATCACCTCGACCAACAAGGGCTCGATCACCTCGGTCCAGGCGATCTACGTGCCCGCCGACGACCTGACCGACCCGGCGCCGGCGACCACCTTCACCCATCTCGACGCCACCACGGTGCTGAGCCGGGCGATTTCCGAGCTCGGCATCTATCCGGCGGTGGACCCGCTGGACTCGACCAGCCGCGCGCTTGACCCGCGCATCGTGGGCGAGGAGCACTATTTGGTCGCCCGCGACGTGCAGCGCATCCTGCAAAGCTACAAGTCGCTGCAGGACATCATCGCCATCCTGGGCATGGACGAGCTTTCGGAAGAAGACAAACTGACGGTTGCCCGCGCGCGGAAAATCCAGCGCTTCCTGTCGCAGCCCTTC
>JANNOJ010000065.1:0-115305 GCA_031399025.1 Erythrobacteraceae bacterium
TCCGGCGCGCCGCCGCAGAGCGAACAAGGGAAGCAACCTGGCAGCGCATCGGCGCACTTCTCGACCGCTTCCCACCCAACGAGTGCGCAGCCTACCTCAGAAACTCAGGATATGGTGCAGCGTAATGTCATCCCGCTCTAGGATCGGCAGATAATCGGTGAAGCAATCGTCCCACTCGCCGGTGAACTCGCGCCCCGCTCGCAACGCACCCGGCGCTTTGCTCCCGCCCCGAAGATCGGCATGAAGGAGGAGACGAGGAACAGCAGCGGACCAGCCAGCGCGAACGCCCAGCGCAGCCGCTCCCGCCAGGTTGTCACCCCACGCTGACCGGCTGCCCCGCCAAAGCCTCGCGCAAGGCATCGAGCGCCGCGGCCGCCTTCGCGCCGTCCGGACCACCGCCCTGCGCCATGTCCGGGCGTCCGCCGCCGCCCTTGCCGCCGAGCTCGCCGACGGCGCGGCGCACCAGTTCCACCGCGTCGAAGCGTCCGGTGAGGTCCGGCGTGATGCCCACCGCCACCGCCGCGCGCCCCTCGTTCACCGCCACGATCGCCGCGATGCCGCTGCCCAGCCGCGCCTTGGCGGTGTCCAGCAGCGCGGGCAGGTCCCTTGCGTTCATCCCCTCGAACACCTGGCCCGAGAAGGCAACGCCGCCAATTTCCTCATCCGCTGCCGGGGCCGAGCCGCCACCGCCGAGCGCCAACTGCTTCCTGGCCTCGGCCAGATCGCGTTCGAGCCGGCGGCGCTCATCGACCAGCGCCGTCACCCGCGCCGCCACCTCGTCGGGCGAAGCCCTCAGCGTGGCGGCGACCGCCTTCAGCGCCTCCTCGCGCGCCACCAGCCATTGCCGCGCCGCTTCGCCGGTGAGCGCCTCGATCCGCCGCACGCCCGAGGAGACCGCGCTCTCGCCGACCACCCGCAGCAGGCCGATATCGCCCGTTGCGTCGACATGCGTGCCGCCGCACAGCTCGACCGAGAAGTGCTTGCCGCTCGCATTCCAGTCGCCGCGCCCGATCGAGAGGACGCGCACCTCATCGCCGTATTTCTCGCCGAACAGCGCCATCGCCCCCGCAGCGATCGCCTCGTCCGGGCTCATCAGTTTCGTGCCCACCGTTTCGTTGTGGCGGATCTCGGCGTTCACCTCGGCCTCGATGGCGGCAATGTCCTCGGGGCTGAGCGGCTTGGGGTGGGCGAAATCGAAGCGCAGCCGGTCTTCCGCGACGAGCGATCCCTTCTGGGTGACGTGGCCGCCCAGCCTATTGCGCAGCGCCGCATGCAGCAGGTGCGTGGCGGAATGATTGGCGCGGATGCGATTGCGGCGTTCGGCGTCCACCTCCATGCGCACGGTGTCGCCCACCGCGATGCTGCCCTGCTCGATCCGCCCGTGATGCGCGTGTAGCCGGCCGAGCGGCTTGCTGGTTCCGGTGACGCGGATGACGAGGCCGGCGCCGGTCGCCGGATCGGTGGAGATCAGGCCGCTATCGCCCATCTGGCCGCCGCTTTCGCCGTAGAACGGCGTCTGGTTGGTGAGCACGATCACCTCGTCGCCGGCCTGCGCTCTGGCGCTCTCGCGCCCGTCCGCCACCAGCGCAACCACGCGGCCTTCGCCCTGGGTCGCGGCATAGCCGGTGAACTCGGTGCTGCCCTCGCGCTCGGCGATGTCGAACCAAACCTCGCCATCGGCCGTGCCGCCCGCGCCCGTCCAAGCCGCGCGCGCCGCCTGCCTCTGCAGCGCCATCGCCGCCTCGAATCCGGCGCGATCGACCCCTATGCCCCGCGCGCGCAGGGCATCCTCGGTCAGGTCGTACGGAAAGCCGAAGGTGTCGTAGAGGCGGAATGCGGTCTCGCCCGGCAGCTCGTCGCCTCCATTTAGCCTCGCGGTTTCCTCGTCGAGCAGGCGCAGGCCCTTGTCGAGCGTCTGGCGGAACCGCGTCTCCTCGCGCTCGAGCACGTCGCCGATGAGCTCGGCCGCGCGCGAAAGCTCGGGATAGGCGGCGCCCATCTCCTGCACCAGCGTAGGCACCAGCCGGTGCATCAGCGGCTCCTGCGCGCCGAGCAGGTGGGCGTGGCGCATGGCGCGGCGCATGATCCGGCGCAGCACATAGCTGCGCCCCTCGTTGCCCGGCAGCACCCCATCGCCAACGAGGAAGCTGGCCGAGCGCAGATGGTCGGCGATGATCCGGTGGCTGGCAGCCTGCTCGCCCTGCGCCCGCGTGCCGGTCAGCTCCTGGCTGGCCTCGATGAGGGCGCGCAAGGTGTCGGTATCGAACACGTTGTGCACGCCCTGGAGCACCCCGGCGATGCGTTCCAGGCCCATGCCGGTGTCGATGCTCGGGCGCGGCAGGTCGCCGGTGATCTGGTCGTTCTCCTGCAGGTGCTGCATGAAAACCAGGTTCCAGATTTCGACGAAGCGATCGCCGTCTTGGTCGGGCGAGCCCGGCGGACCGCCGGCCATGTGCGGTCCGTGGTCCCAGAAGATTTCCGAGCACGGTCCGCATGGACCATCGGCACCCATCGCCCAGAAATTGTCCTTGGTGGCGATGCGGATGATGCGCTCGTCGGGTAGGCCGGCGATGCGCTTCCAGAGGCCGAACGCCTCGTCATCGGTGTGGTAGACGGTGACGGTGAGCCGGTCCTTGGCCAGCCCGAACTCGCGCGTGACCAGGTTCCACGCCAGCTCGATGGCGCGTTCCTTGAAGTAATCGCCGAAGCTGAAATTGCCGAGCATCTCGAAGAAGGTGAGATGGCGCGCGGTATAGCCGACATTGTCGAGATCGTTGTGCTTGCCGCCGGCGCGCACGCTCTTCTGACTGGTGGTCGCGCGCGGGGCGGGTGGGGTTTCCAGGCCGGTGAAGATGTTCTTGAACGGCACCATGCCGGCGTTGACGAACATCAGCGTGGGGTCGTTGTACGGCACCAGCGGCGCCGAGGGCAGGACCTTGTGCTCGGCCGCGCCGAAAAAATCGAGGAACGTACGGCGGATATCGTTCGTGGAGTGCATGGTTGCGAGGTAAGCGGTGCCGCGTCCCGCGACAAGCCGATTAAGCCGCGCGGCGAACGGCGGGCCTGCTCGGTACTGCGCCCCGGCGCCGGCTCAGCGCCGTGTGGCAGTGACGATCCAGGCCGCGGCGCCCAGCGTTACCTCACCGGCGCTCGTGTGTGCTTCGACCAGGGCTCGCAGGCGTTCCAGGAACTGCGCCCGCGCGCCGTCATCGAGCGTGCGGGCCGCGCGAGCGGCGGGGCCGATCGCCGAGAGATAGGCCATCGCCTCGCCCAGCGGATCGGCGCCCGTGCCCGCGATCATCGGGAAATCCACCGCTTCGAAGGCGACGCCCGTCCAGCCCCCTGCGTCCAGGATGCCCTCGACATGCCCTGGCTCGGCAAAGGCGAACGGGCCGGGCGCATGCGGATCGGGCGGCGGGCCGTCGCCGGGCGGCAGCAGGGCCGCGACCTCGGCGAAGAACGGGTTCTCCGCCACCTTGCGAAAACAGCTGAAGACCAGCGCGCCGCCCGGAGCGGCGAGGCGGGCGAGGTTCGCGAAGGCGGCGGGCGGATCGTCGAAGAACATGACCCCGTGGCGCGAGACCAGCAGCTCGGGAGCGAAATCCGCGGGCGGCCGCCAGCCGGCGGCGTCGGCGAGCACGAACTCGGCGTTGGCGATGCCCGCGGCCGCGCCGCGCTGCCGCGCCGCCTCCAGCAGGCGCGGCGAGATATCGACACCGATCACCCTGGCGCCCGGGCTGGCCCGCGCGATCGCCAGGGTGAACTCGCCGGCGCCGCAGCCGATATCCAGCGCGCGGGCAAAGGCGGCCTCGCCGATGCGTTCGAGCAGCCGCCTAGTGAGGTGGGTGAAGCTGCGATCCGTGCGCTGCCATTCGGTGGCCCAGGCATCGCCCGTAGCGCCCTGCCATTCGCTGCGATCGGTCATGCGTCCTCCCCGCTTCCAGCAGGCCACCCAGCCGGCCGCAGGGGCTGCAGCCTATTCGTCGAGATCGCCGCCGGTATCGTCGTCGGGACCAGCCATCATCTCCTCGGCCACCACGTCGGTCTTGCTGCGGATCGCCGCCTCGAGCCGGTCGCAGGTCTCGGGATTGGCCTTGAGGAACTGCTTGGCGTTCTCGCGCCCCTGGCCGATCCGCACGCTGTCGTAGCTGAACCAACTGCCCGATTTCTCGACGATGCCCGCCTTGACGCCCAGGTCCAGGATCTCGCCGAGCTTGGAGATGCCCTGGCCGTACATGATGTCGAACTCGACCTGCTTGAAGGGCGGGGCGACCTTGTTCTTGACCACCTTGACCCGGGTGGTGTTGCCGATGATCTCGTCGCGATCCTTGATCTGCCCGGTGCGGCGGATGTCGAGGCGCACGCTGGCGTAGAACTTGAGCGCGTTGCCGCCGGTGGTGGTCTCCGGGTTGCCGTACATCACGCCGATCTTCATGCGCAGCTGGTTGATGAAAATCACCATGCACTTGGAGCGGCTGATCGAGCCGGTCAGCTTGCGCAGCGACTGGCTCATCAGGCGGGCCTGCAGGCCGACATGGCTGTCGCCCATCTCGCCCTCGATCTCGGCGCGCGGCACCAGCGCGGCGACGGAATCGATCACCAGCACGTCGATCGCGTTGGAGCGCACCAGGGTATCGACGATCTCGAGCGCCTGCTCGCCGGTGTCGGGCTGCGAGACGATGAGCTCGTCGATGTCGACGCCCAGCTTCTTGGCATAGACCGGATCGAGCGCGTGCTCGGCATCCACGAAAGCCGCGGTGCCGCCGCCCTTCTGCGCCTCGGCGATGACGTGCAGCGCCAGCGTGGTCTTGCCCGAGCTTTCCGGGCCGTAGACCTCGATCACCCGGCCGCGTGGCAGGCCGCCGACACCGAGCGCGATATCCAGGCCGAGCGAGCCGGTCGAGATCGTCTCGATCTGCATTGCCTCGCGGCTGCCCAGCTTCATCGCCGAGCCCTTGCCGAAGGCACGATCGATCTGCGCCAACGCCGCATCGAGCGCTTTCTGACGATCCACGCTCACCTGATTTCCTTCGACCAATTTCAGCTGTGGCGACATGACACGTGCTCCCTCGCTTGCCTAGGGGGTTACCCCAGGGTTTCACTTAAGGGTCTTGTTAGGCTGTTCCGAACAGAAGAACAAGTAGGGAACATCTCCAGGATGCGCGACCAGCCTGGTTGATCGCGCGACCGACCATCCCGCGCTCGCCCGCGACCGGTGCCTCGCCGTCAGCCGCTCGCCGTCGAGGTGCGCAGCTTGGGCTTGTGATCGAGCGCTCCCCCCTCCTTGATCGCTTCGCGCAATTCGTCGCGCTTCGCATGGATCGAGGCGATCACCGGGCCGGCGGGCACTCCCAGGTCGAACAGCACCGCCTCGGACAATTGCAGCGAACTCTCCAGCGTTTCGGGCACGGCCGTGCTCGCCCCGCTGCGATACAGATCGGCCGCGTGCGCGGCATCGCGCGCGCGGGCGATGATCGAGAGCGCCGGGAAGGCGGCGCGCAGCTTGCGCACGAGGCGCTGGGCGAGGATGTGCTCGTCCATCGTCAGGATCACCGCGGGCGCGTGCGCGACGCCCAGCTTGTCGAGCACCTCGGCGCGGGTGGCGTTGCCGAAGACGGCGTTGAAGCCTTCGCGCCGGGCTCGCGCGACCAGGTCGGGATCGGCGTCGATCGCCAGGTAGGGCTGCTGGTGGCGGTCGAGCATCTCGGCCACCAGCCGGCCCACCCGGCCGAAGCCCACGATGATCACCCGCGGTGCCTCCGGGTCGTGGTGTGCCGCCGGATCGGTCGAGCCCTCGACCTGCCGCGCCACCACGCGCCCCAGCATCGCCAGCAGCGGGGTGACGGTGAGGCCGATGGCGGTGACGATCTGCCAGAACTGCGCGGTTCCCGGCTGGATGAGCAGCGCCTGGGTGGCGGCGGTGAGGACGATCAGCGTGGTTTCCGACGGGCTGGCCATCAGGATGCCGGTCTCGGTGGCGGTACCGCGCCGCGCGCCCATCATTCGCAGCAACACGCCGGTCACCAGCGCCTTGAGCATCAATACGCCGGCCACCGCGACGGCGAAGGTTCCCAGGCTCTCCCAGATGGTCGCGAGGTCGATGCCCATCCCCACGGTGATGAGGAACACGCCCAGCGCCAGGCCCTTGAAGGGCTCCATGATCCCCTCGACCTCGGAATGGTACTCGGTCTCGGCAATCAGCAGCCCGGCTACCAGCGCGCCGACGATGGGCGAGAGGCCGACCAGCGTGGTCGCCAGACTGGCGCCGATCACCACCAGCAGGCTGGCGGCCAGGAAGAGCTCGGGGCTCTTGGTGCGCGCCGCCTGGGCGAACAGGTGGGGCAGGGCGAAGCGGCCGACGATCATCATCACCGCCACCAGCAGCGCGCCCTGCCACAGGGTGGTGACCAGCCCGTCCATCCCTTCCTGCGCCGCGTACGGGGCGAGCGCGCCGAGCAGGAAGATGATCGGCACGATCATGATGTCTTCGAACAACAGCATGGAGAGCGCCGCGCGCCCCACCGGCGTCTGCGTGCCCGAGATGGGCAGGACCAGCGCGGTGGAGGACAGCGCCAGGGCCAGGCCGAGCGCCAGCGCCCCGGTCCAGTATTGCCCGAGCATCGACAGGACTCCGGCGAGCAGCGCGCTGGTGATGAGCATCTCGAGCGCGCCGAGCCCAAACACCAGCCGCCGCAGGTCCCACAGGCGCTTGAACGAGAGTTCCAGTCCGATCGCGAACAGCAGCAGCACGATGCCCAGTTCCGCGAAGGGCTCGAGCCGTTCCGGGTCGGTGATGGTGAGGTAATAGAGCCACGGGTGCTCGAACACCATTCCGCCAAGGCCGTAGGGGCCGACCAGCAGGCCCACCAGGATGAAGCCGATGATCGGCGTGATCCGAAAACGGGCGAACACCGGGATGACGAGGCCGGCAGCGCCCAGGATCACCAAGGCGTCGGACATCATGGGGGAGAGGGTTTGGCCATGCATGCGCCTGGCTATGACAGGGTGCGCCCGAATGCAGCAATGGCGATTGCCGCGATGACCGACCTTCGGGCCGTGTCCGCGGGATTACCGATCGGCGTCGAGCGGCACTCGCGCCCAGCCGGGGACGGCGGGTTCGAGCCCGGCCAGGATGGCCTCGGCACTGGGACGATACCCGTTGCCCGTCCGGCTCCATCTTGTCCCCGGGTGGCGATAAGCCTGCCAATGCGGTGGTTTGCTCTCCAGCCGGCCGCGGTGACGATGCGTGAAGTCCCGGTACGGCGGGTTGAAGGGGCAGGCGCCTTCGCCGGTCTTGATCCTGGGCGAGTAGGCGCATTTGCCGCAGGATTGGACATCTTGTCCATGTAATTGCCGCTTGCCGCGTCGGGCTTGGTCGCCAGCCGGCCGCCATCGGCGTCGAGGATCATCGCGGCGACGTCGGGCAGTTCGACCCGTTCGTAGGCGCCGGCGTCGACGACCAGGTACCAGTCGGCCACTGGCGCCGGTCGATGCCCGCCAGCAGCGCGCAATTGCCGAGCACCATCAGCCGCTACATGTGGTGGGCATGGGCGTTGTCGCGGGTGGAGCGCACCCAATCGGCCAGGCAGCGCATGGCGGTGTTTCCGGTCGGTCAGAATTCGGGCAACGGCCGGTCGGCGGCGAGTGCATTGGCCGTCTGGAGACCGGGCATGAGGGGCCAGTGGAAACCGTGCACGTATTCGCGCCAGCCAATGATCTGGCGGATAAAGCCTTCCACCCGAGTTGAGCGGGGCGCGGCCCTCGCGGTCGGTCTGCTCGGCGCGGCGACACAGCGCCAAGGGGTGGAGCAATCCGAGGTTGATGGCGAGGTCGTCGGCCGGGGGTTCGCCTTCTCGAAATTTCACAGCCCGCCCACGGGTTTTCCACCGCTCATCGACAGGCCTGTCTGGCGCGCATGTCCCGGTAGAAGAACTCCATCATCAGGTGATCGCGCTCCTGGGCCCGCCGCGAGAAACTCGGCGATCGAGCAGATGAAGCGGTCGTCGGACGATTTCGACCGAGCAGCGAAGCGGCCGGGCCATTCCTCGATGGCCTGCTGCACGCGCCACTCGCCGGCCTCGGCAACCCGCACGCAGCCTGGATCGTGGCGTTCGATCGCGCGAGCCAACTCGCCGGTGAAGCTGCGGTGTTCTGCTCGTCGTCGAGCCGCGCGTAGTCGACTGCCCCTCCATCCGCCGCCAGCTCGGCCGCGAAGTGTCGCTTGGCCGAGAAGATCAGCGCAATCTTCCGCTTGTCGTGGTTGACACAGGTCGCCTCGTCCCGCGCCTCCATCAGCAGGACGCGCGTGTCATCCTTGCGCCAGCCGCGCAGCGAGGCGAGCTGCGGGGAAAGCTGGTCGCGCAGGATGGGGACGAGAACGGCGCGACTGGTTGGAGGTGGCATCACCGCCGCAATGGGCGGGCGGCGCAAAGGTGCCTATACGGCCATCCGCGCCGATCCCGGCCCGGGATGCCAAGATACACCTCCTTGGCCCAGTCGGCGTGGATTTGCGGCCCCGGTCGCTCGGGGCACAATTCCCGTCATCCCGGCCGGCCGCGGCGCAGGAACCTGCAGCCCATTGATCGCCACGCCTGCAAGCGCCGCAACCTCGTCGAGCGCGCCTTGCGCCGTCGCAAAGCCTTGCGGCGGGTCGCTCCCCGGCACGACAAACCCGCCATAATCACCCCGCGCCAATCAGCCTCGCCGCCATCATCGCTCGGCGGATATCAGGCTTGGTGCTAATCGGCGCACTCCTCGCAGCGGCCGCGCAATTCGACGACCGGCCGCACCTCGGCGAAACCCGCTTCCTCGCCCGCCTCGCGCAGCGCGCGGGTGAGGCGGTCATCGTCGAGATGGCTGGCCTGGCCACAATCGTTGCAGATGAGGAAGATGCAATCGTGCCGGCACCCGGGGTGCGAGTTGGCGAGGTAGGCGTTGGCGCTTTCGATACGATTGGCCAGGTTGGTCCGCACGAAGAGGTTGAGGATGCGATAGACGCTGTTGGCCGCCACCCGCCGGCCGCGCGCCCGGCCGACCTCCTCGGCGATGTCGTAAGCCGATGCCGGCCGATCGCGTCCCGCCAGCGAGCGGAACACGTCTTTGCGCATATCGGTCCATTGCTCGCCCGAGGCCACCAGCGCACCGCGGGCCGCCTCTATCAGGTGGGCGCCCTTGAACTCGCTGTGCCTGTGCCCCGTCATGGGCCGCATATAAGGGCGGGAGGGGCGCGGGGCAATCGCCGGGCGGAGCAGTGCCTCAGCGCAGGTGAGTCGCGTCGGGCGCTCGGCAGGTCAGCCCGTCTGGAAGGAGGGCGAGTACAGCGTGGGGAACAGCCGCTGTAACGCTGCCACCTTGGGCGCGTCCCAGCGACGAATATAGGGATGATCGGGGTTCTTGCGCGCGAAATCCTGGTGGTACTCCTCGGCCGGATAGAACCGGCGCGAGGCTTCCATTGCGACGACGATAGGCCGCTCCCAGACACCGCTGGCGCGCATCTGGCCGAGGTAGGCCTGGGCTACGGCGCGCTGTTCGTCCGACACCGGAATGATCGCGGCGCGATAATGCGCGCCGACATCGGGCCCCTGGCGATCCTTCATCGTGGGATCGGCGACGACCGAGAACAGCACCTGCAGCAATTGGTCGTAGCGCACCACGCTGGGGTCGTAGACCACGCGCACCGCCTCGGCGTGCTGCGTCACGCCGCGCGACACCATCTCGTAATTCGCGCTCTGGGCATTGCCGCCGTGATAGCCGGAAACGACGCTCTTCACGCCCTTCATGTGGCTGAAAACCGCCTCCACGCCCCAAAAGCAGCCGCCCGCAAAATAGGCATTCTTTAGCCCGCTTTCTTCGGCCGTGCGCGCGGCGGCGGGCGCCTCGACCACGGCTTCGGCGGCCAGCGCCCGGCTCTGGCAGGCCATCGAGCCAAGCGCCATCGCGCCCAGCAGAGCCAAGGCGGAAAGTCTGTGATGTGAAACCGTGGTCATGACATCACCCGAAGAAGGGAAGCACCCCGCTGGTCATAGCAAGCGCGGTGACGCCAAAGCCAACGAAAAACGAGCGGAAGAGGTCCGACTTGAGGAAGCTCATGGCATGTGTCCGATCTTGTTCAACGGTCGCTCCTGGTAGGACGCCGAGGGTGACGAATCGCTGAACTGGGTGGTTGCTGGGCGTTCATCTAATGCACCTGCGGGCCTTTTGCAACCGGTCGGTACGTAATTCAGCCAGTCCCCGATGTCGTTGGTCGAAATGGCCTCTTCCGCTGCCGCGGGACAAGCCGCGCGGGGGGCGCCCGCCGACTGCCGGTGCCGGGTATCCTTCAAAGCCTCGCCGCTCACCGCGACGATGGCGATGGGCACGTCCTGAAGCTGCTGGGCTCGGCCCTGTGCGGTCACGACGATTTCCTCGACGCCCTCGTTCTCAACAACTTCCTGTGCGGTCGCGGCTGAGGCGCCGACAGGGCTATCGCGCTGCAAGCCAATGCCAACCTGGTGTGACGCTACACCATCGTCGTCCTCCCCCTACCGCAAGGGTCTGATGCCCCTGTCATGCGGTTCTAACGATCGCCTTCTGTACGAAAATAGCATTTGGGGTGGTCGACCATACCGGTATGGTATCCCTCCGGAGGTGCGCATGGAGTTTCGACAGCTAAGGTACTTCGTGGCGATTGCGGAGGAGGCCAGTGTGTCGGCAGCCTCACGGCGACTGAACGTGTCGCAACCCCCCGTCACCCGTCAGATCAAGCTGCTTGAGCAGGAATTGGGGGTCACTCTCTTCCATCGCACTGCGAAGGGCGTCACCCTCACCGATGTCGGCGTGGCTTTCGTGGACGACGCCAGGCGGATGCTCGAACTCAAGCAGAGCGCTGCGGTGAGATGCAGGGAGATCCAGCAAGGCGTGCTAGGGACACTGCGGGTCGGCTATTTCGGCACCGCGATCTACAGGATCATCCCATACGCGATCCGCCGTTTCAAGGAATTGCGGCCGGGCGTCGATATCGTCATCGAGCGCACGAACAAGGATGAGCAGGTGGCAAGAATACTAGACGGCCGCCTAGACGTAGGGTTTGCCCGCTACTATTCGCCGCCGTCGCAGTTGGAAGTGGTTACTGTGGAGCGCGAGCCGCTCTACCTCGCGGTGAACGCCGCAATGCAGGGCAGCGTTGTCAACGCAGCGGCGCAGGCGATCGGATTTTGTCAGCCCTTGGTGCTCTTCCCCGAGGCGGGTCGACCAAACTTCTCAGACGAGGTCCTTCGGCTCCTTCGCGTACTCAGGGTATCACCGAAAACGATAATTACGGCAGAGGATGTCTCAGCTGCGCTTGCGATGGTGGCGATCGGCAATGCGGATTGCATCGTTCCGGAGTCGGTTGCGCAGATCAGCTGGCCCGGGGTTAGCTTCACGAAAATTGGGGATGCGGCGGCCGTCTCGGCGGTCAATTGCATCTATCATAGGAACAAACGCGCCGCGGTCGTGGATGCGTTCTTGGCTTCGTTCTCCTCGGACGATCACGAGAGTGGCCCCCTGCCCTTGCCGGAACAGTGAATTCCAATTGGACCTCTTCAACGTGCTGCAAGGCGGCCGTAGTTTCGGGCGCGTGGTGCTGGGGGAAGTGCCGTGCGACATGGCTGTCGGCAAAGGCTCCGGGCAGCCAGCAGACTTGCTCGGCATGCGGTCAGCTTGGCTTCCGCCTGCTTGCCTCGGCGGTGAGCGTGCGGCGCGCCAGAGCATTTGGGAGCCGTTCGATGGCCGTTCAATCAGGTGCTGGCGATCACGCCGCGGAGGGACCGCGCGACGATCGCGGCAGCGATCGGTGCACCGGAAGGGGCTGCATTGCCCAGAGCCTGTATTACACCTGGTCCAAGGAGCTCATGGAAGCGGGCAAGCGGCGCCTTGCTGGCGATACCGCCCGGGCTGCGACCACCGACGAGGTAAGGGACCTGCGCCGGGAGGCGGGCGCGCTGAAGGAGTGCGTTGCCGACCTGACGCTGGAGGACCGCCTGCTCCAAAAAAAGCATTCTAGCGGATGGGGGAGACCACGAATGAGGTATCCCGCGACCGAAAAGCTCGAGATCATCCGGCACGTCGAGCAGCCGCTTCTGCCGGCCCGCCGCACGCTGGAGCAGCTCGGCATCCCTCGCCGGACCCTACCGCTGGTATGACCGCTACCTCCAAGGCGGCCGGAGGCGCTTGGAGGATCGGCGATCGGCGCCGAGCCGGGTATGGAACGGTATTCCGTCCGGGATCCAGGACCAGATCATCGAGCTGGCGCTGGAGCAGTCCGAACTGAGCCCACGCGACCTGGCCTGCGCTGTACAGACGAGAGGCGCTACTTCGTATCCGAGGCCACGGTTTACCGCCTGCTCAAGGCCCACGACTTGGTCGCGAGCCCGGCCTACGTCGTGATCAAGGCGGCCGATCAGTTCCACACCAAGACCATCCGGCCCAACGAGATGTGGCAGACCGGAAGCGAAGCTGAACGGAGGCGAAGCCGGAAGACATTCTACCGACTTCAAGATCATCGGGTTGGGTTGGATGTATCTGTCGACCGTGCTGGACGACTTCTCCCGCTACATCATCGCCGGGCGGCTGTGCAGCACGATGCGGGCCGAAGACGTCACCGAAACGCTGGACCTCGCCCGCAAAGCCTCGGACTTCGACAACGCCAAGGTGCTGCACAAGCCCCGGCTGCTCAGCGACAACGGGCCCAGCGCCACCAGAGTGGCTACCGGAACGCGCACGCTCGCGCGGGTGAACATACCATGCGGTACTCGTGCCCGAGAGCCTCCAACCCAGAGACAATCCGCTTTGCGCAGTAGCGATGCGGTGATTGCAAATCTGCTGTCTGGCCGCATTTCTCTCTGCCCTAGAAGTTCGCGCGTAGCCCGAGCGCGAAGCGCGGACCATAGGTTTCGTACGTAATTACCCGCTCTTCGAAAACAGAATATGTAAAGGTCTCTTCGTCAAAGAGGTTCAATCCCTGCGCGAATACGGTGAACTTATCGTTGAGCGCATAGCTGATGCTCGCGTCCCAGATACCGTATGCCGCGACATTTACCGGCTGGCCCCGATTGCCCTGCCGCGTCTGTTCATAGGAATTACGATAATTATAGGCGAGACGCGCCTGTAATGGACCCTTTTCGTAAAAGCCGACTACGTTGTACGTTGTCGCATCGGGATCGACGAGGCCGATATTCGCCTGCAAGCCCAGCCCGTCGAGCGGTGCGGGAAGCCCCGTAAAGGTGTACTGACCGGAAAACTCGACGCCCCTGAAGCTGTCGTCGCCGACATTCTCCGGACGCGTGCGGCGAAAGTCCAGACCCAACACCTGAATCGTCGTGGTCACGGATTCCGAGATATTGCTCAGGTCCTTGGCGAACAGCGCAACGCTCAAGAAGCTGGAGCGGTCCAGATACCAGGTCAGCGCCGCGTCGTAATTCCAGCCGATCATCGGCTGGAGGCCGGGGTTGCCGTCGGTAATGGCACGCTCGCGCGGGCGCGGGTTGATGTTGCGGATCAATAGAAGGTCACTCAGCGTTGCCCGGGTGAGGGTCCTGGCGACCGCGGCCTGGAACTGGACGTCCTCGACCACGTCGATCTTGAAGTTCGCGCTCGGCAGGAACTCTTCATACGAGCCACTCTCGGTGATCGGCTGAGGATCGGACAGGTTGACGACCGGATCCAGACCCGGCGGTGTCGTGATGCTGAGGATTTCCTGACCAAAGCCGTGCGAGTCGACGCTGGTGCGGGTGTAGCGCAGGCCGAGGTTGCCCGACCATTCCCGCCAACCCAAGCTGCCGCCGAGCGACGCCTGGACGAAGCCACCGATCGTCCGCTCCTGGACCGATCCGCTGTTGCCGGGCACCAGAACGACGTCGAAATCGCCGCCGTTCGCGGCGAGCGCGGCGCGGGTGGCATCCGGGTTCGTCGTCAGGTTGATCGCGGCATCGGACAGCAGATACGCTTCCACGTCGCTGACCGAATAGGCAGGAAAACCGCCGGGAAACATACCGACATCGAAGAAGTCGCGGCCGTCGGCCGGCTCGCCGAACACGCTCTGCGGCACTGAAGTGCCACCAAAGACGCTCTGGAGTTCGGTCGGCGTCTTGTACGAGAAGCGTTCCTTCTCGCGATCCGTATAGTTGATACCGGCGCTAAGGCTGCGCAGAAAGCCGCGGTCGACATCATACTGCAGCTGCGAGTTGACCTGGTAGACTTCGTCGGAAATGCTGACCCCTTCGAACGTCAGATAGCCGACCCTGGCGTTCGACGTGTCAAGAATGTCGCCCAATCCGGTGTAGACCGGCAGCCCGTACGGGCTGAGCGAGAACTGTACGCCGGCGGGGGAGTAGCTGGGCGTGGCGAGATTGCTCTCGAACCACGCCTGGTTGCCGCCGGTATCGTCCTCCGCCCGGGACCAGGACACATCGAGAAATCCGGACAGCTGCTGGGTCGGGTTCCATTCGAGATTGAGGCCCACCTGGTAGGTCTTCGCTAGGCGCGGGCGAACCTGGTTGGTGATGGTCGGTCCCGAGGCGATGCCGGTGTAGCTGGTGACGGTGTTGTTCGCATCCACCGTGGCGGCGGTGACGTCGCCCGGGCCGCCGTAGACGAAGAACACTTTGTTATCGTCGTTGACGTCAAGCTTGGAGTAGAGACCGTCGAGCGTGAACAGCAACGCGTCCGACGGCTCCCACTGCGCTGAAACCAGCCCCGAGATCCGGCGGCGATTGGTTTGGTTCACGCCATATTCGACGTAAGTCGGGATCGACACGCCGGTAAGCTCTGGCGTGCCGTCCTTGTCGAAATCGAGATTCTGGTTCGCTTCCCACCCATCGGTGAAGATCCGCCGCCCCTCGATCTTGCGATCGATGTACGAGAATGCGGCCAATATCCCGAAAGCGCCGTCGCTGAAGGTCGTACTGAACAGCCCGGAGGCCTGCGGCGAGACTTCCCCACGCAGTTCGTCGTAATTGCCCTGGCCCGAAACGACGAACTTGGTTTCGCCGAAATCGAGCGGGCGCGCCGTGTACATATCGACGGTGGAGGCGATGCCGCCCTCCACCTGCGCCGCGGTCGGAGTCTTGGAAATGTCGACGCGATTGATCAGCTCGGCGGGGAGGATGTCGAAGCTGAACTCGCGGCCCTGGTTCTCGGTTGCGAGGATACGGCCATTGTAGAGTGCGGTGCTGAATGCCGGGCCGAGACCGCGCACGGTGATGAACTGTCCCTCGCCATTGTCACGCGAGATGGTGACGCCCGGAACCCGCTGGATCGCCTCGGCGATGTTCTGATCGGGAAGCTTGCCGATATCTTCGGCCACGATCGAATCGACGATGTTGGGCGCCGACCGCTTGATGTCGACCGCACGTCTCAAGCTTTCGCGCAGGCCGGTGACGACGATGTCCCCGCCTCCGCTCTCTTCCGCCGGCGGAACGCGCTCTTGCGTTGGTCCATCCTGAACTTCGCCGCTTGCAGCAGTGCTGTCGCCGAGCTGGTTGTCCTGCGGCTCTGCTTGTCGTTCCTGAACACCGCCAGCCGCTGCGGCGGACGTCGCCGCCATCAGAACCGTGGCCATTCCAGCCACGCCAAGCCACCGGACCCGCGCTGCGGTCATCATGTCAACCTCTCCATACCGCCACCGCAACCATCCCGTTCAGGCGGAATTGGTTCGGCAGTAACCTGATGGTTTAACGATCAACCATGGGCTGCGCAAGCATTCAGATGAGCGCTGGACAAGGCCCTGTGGGCGGGATTGCTAGTCCGTCCGCATCGAACAGCAGCATGCGCGCGGGATCGACATGGAGGGTGAGCGGTCCGGGCACGGCGATCGGATGATGGCCGTCCAGCTTCGCCCGAAATTCGCCCACCTCGTCCAGATGCGCATAGATGAAGGTGGAATGGCCCAGCGCCTCGACGGCCTCCACCATCAGCGGTAGCGCGATGGACGCTTCCCCCCGGTCGAGGCGGACATGCTCCGGCCGTATCCCGATCGTTACCCGGTCCGAGACGGATAGATGTGCTCCGGACGTTTTGACGAAGCGGGCTCCGCCTGCCAATTCGAAGAGGACCTTCTCGCCGCGATGCTCGACCACGCGCGCGTCGAGCAGGTTGATCGGCGGGCTGCCGATGAAGCTGGCGGTGAAGACGTTGGCGGGTCGGACATAGACCTCAAGCGGCGTGCCGACCTGCGCGATCCGACCCCGTTCGAGCACGACAAGCCGGTCGGCCAATGTCATCGCCTCGACCTGGTCGTGGGTGACGTAGAGCATCGTGCTGCCCAGTCGCTTGTGCAGCCGGGCCAGTTCATGCCGCATCCGCACGCGCAATTCGGCGTCGAGATTGGACAATGGTTCGTCGAACAGGAAAAGGGTGGGATCGCGCACGATCGCGCGGCCGATCGCGACGCGTTGCCGCTGCCCGCCGGACAATTGGTGCGGCAGCCGGTCGAGCAACGCGCCCAATTCGAGGATTTCGGCGGTATTGGCGACCCGTGCCGAAACCTCTTTTCGCGCCATGCGCATGTTGCGAAGGCCAAAGCTGAGATTCCCGCGCACCGTCATGTGCGGGTACAGCGCGTAGGACTGGAACACCATCGCCACCCCGCGGGCCGATGAGGGGGCACGGGTGACGTCGCGCCCGTCGATCTGGATGGTGCCTTGCGACACCTCCTCCAGGCCGGCGATCATGCGCAAGATCGTGGATTTGCCGCAGCCGGATGAACCCACCAGGACGACGAACTCCCCTCGCGGGATCGCCAGATCGATGCCCGATATCGTCTCCACGCCGTCATAGGACTTGGTCAGTCCCGCCAGGACCAGCGCATTCATTCCTGTTCCGGCTTCCATGCTTGGGCGCTGCTGTCGCCGACCACGAATTCGGCAGGGATGTAGATTTGCGATTCACTCGTGCCACCATTGCGCAGCAAGATCTCGGCGGCCTTGCGCCCCTTTTGATGGGCGTTCTGTCGCACCGTCGTGAGCCGAAACGTCCTTGGTTCCTGCCCCGGCGGGTCGATCCCGTCAAAGCCGGTTACCGACATTCGACCCGGAACGGCCAAACCCAGCTGTTCGCACCGCACTACCGCGCCATAGGCAAGGCGATCGGAGAAACAGACGAGCGCGGTCAGATCCGCTCGCCGCTGCAGCAACCGGTCGACCGCGGCGCCGCCGCCCTGCTCGCTGTTCATCGTCTCGCACACCAGCACGCCGCGCTGCGCGATCCCGGCGGCGTCCAGGGCGGCGCGGCAGCCCAGGATGCGGTTGTACACAACGTAGTTTTCATCCGGCCAATCGCAGTCCAGCGAGATGATCTGGCCATCGCCCTCCCGGCGGGGGAAGGTGACGATGGCGATATTGCGATGGCCCTGGTTTAGCAGATGCGCGACCGTCGTGCGCATCATCGCCTGATCGTTCGTCAGCACACTGGCGTGATCGGGCGCATCGAAATCGACCACCACCGTCGGGAGACCTCTGGCCAACACCCTGCGGATGACCGGATTGTTCCTGTAGGGGGCGTTGAGGATGTAGCCGTCGACGATCGCGGTCAGCGTGTCGAGCCGCTCCGGATCTCCTGCCTGCAGCGGGATGAGAACGATGTTCGCGCCTTCCTCCTCGCACACGGTGGAGATGCCGCGCAGGAAGGTGATATCGTGCGGATCGGTGAAGGCGTAGCTGAGCTGGTCGTTGAACAGCACACCGATCGCGCCGCACCGGCCGGTGCGCAGCGAGCGAGCCGCGGGATTGGGGCCCTGATAATTCACCGAGGCGGCATGGGCGATGATGCGGTCGCGCAGCTCCTTGGACACTTTGGCCGGATTATTGTAAGCGTTGGATACCGAGGTATGGGTTACCCCAAGATCGAGCGCGATTGATTTGAGGGTGGCCCGCTTTGCCCGCACCTGCCTTTCCTCCCCGCATCCGTCCATCCACGTTCGGGCATAGACTAGCCGAGCGGCTTGACACCTTCAACCGCCTTTGTTTAACGTTAAACCGCTCGGTACGAAAGCAGATCTCGGAGGGGTAGTCCGCACCCATGGTCGATGCGCGTGGAACCTGGTCGCGATGGGCCGTGCGCGCACTCCGTCCCGTGGCCCTCCTGCCCGGTCTGGCGCTGTTCGCCTGCGCCATGCCGCAGCCAGGGGTCGCCCCGGTTTACTCGGCGGTAGTTGCAAGTGACACGCGGATCAGCCTTGCGCATTTCGACTATCTCTATGCCGAAGCCGTGGTCGGCGGCGAGCGCGTCGGCGTGCTCAACATCTATAGCGAGGCGCCGGACTTCGCTTTCGCCATCGAGCCCAATGAGGGTTATGCCTGCGTCGACGACGTGGCCCGCGCAATTGTCCTGCTGGCCGCGACGCCGCAACCGGACGCGGCGCGGCTGCGTCAGTTGGAACTGATGACCAAATTCGTTTTGCAGATGCAGGCGGACAACGGCTATTTTCACAATTTCATCTGGCCCGATGGCCGCATCAATCGCGAATATCGCACCTCGCTGGCCGAGCTGAACTGGTGGTCGTTGCGCGCGCTCTGGGGTCTGGAGGCCGCGCTGCGCCACCTGCCCGCGGATGCGGCGACCGCCGAGCGGGCAAGGCTGGCGGCCGACCGCGTGGTCGCCAACCTCAAGCGGGACTTGCCGGCGGATCGCCGCGATCTCGTCGAGATTCAAGGGGTCGCGGTGCCGACCTGGCTGCCGTTCGGCTCCGGTGCGGACGCGGGCGCGACTGCCATGCTGGGGTTGATACCGCACTTCCGGCGTACCGGCGACGCCGGAACCCGTGCGCTCGTCGAGCGCCTGGGCGAAGGCCTGATACGGATGCGGGCGGGCGACGAACGCAACTTCCCCCATGGCGCGCATCTGAGTTGGCGCAATCAGTGGCACGGCTGGGGTAACGCCCAGGCCTATGCGTTGCTGCGCGCTGGCGAGGCGCTGGGCCGACGCGATTTCACCCAAAGTGCGCTCGAGGAAATCGATCATTTCTACCCCTTTCTCCTCGATAAGCAGATGCTTTCCAGCTTCTCGCTCCGCGTGGAGGAAGGGAAAAGCGAAGCGGTCGACATCGCCCGGCATCCGCAGATCGCCTATGGCCTCAGCCCGATGGTGATGGCGGCGATGGAGGCTTATCGCATTACGGGCGAAGCGCGCTATCGCGACACCGCCACCCGGCTCGCCGCATGGTTTTCCGGCCGCAACGATGCGGGCACGGCGATCTACGATCCTGCCACGGGCCGCGTGCTGGACGGCATTACCGGTCCATCCTCGGTCAATCCCAATTCTGGTGCGGAATCGACGATCGAAGGGCTGTTCGCCTTGCACGCGCTTACCGGCGCGCCGCTGCCGTGATCGCCCGGCGCCCGCTGCTGCAACTGGCGGCCGGCGGCGGCATGGCGCTGCTCGCCGGCTGCAGGGCGGGACCGGCGGAGAAGCGGACCGACATGATCCGCCTGTGGGTTGCTCCCAACGAAGCGGAGGAAGGCTTCTGGAAGATCGCGGTTGCGCGGTGGAATGAAGCGGGACGGGGCCTGCCGGTCAGTTTCACCACGATCCCGACTGCCGGAAGCTCGGAGGATACGGTCCTATCCGCACTCGTAGCGGGCAATGAGCCGGACCTTTGCACCAATATATTCTCGGGCTTCGCGGTGCAGCTGGCGGCGCTCCGTCAGGTCGAGAACCTGGCCATGATGCCCGGCTATGCCGACCTCATCGCGCGGCGCGACATGGCGTCGATCGTGCCGGCCTGGACGCAGCGCGGCAGGGTCTCCGCGCTGCCGATCTATTCCAGCCCCACGCTCCTGTGGTGGCGCGCGGACCTGTTGGAACGTCACGGCTTTTCCGCGCCACCGCGTACTTATGACGACGTCTATACCTTGTGCGAGCGCTACGGCGTGCCGGGTTCGCGCTACGCGATGCAAGTGGTGGCCGGTCGATCCTGGGCCGATCGCTGGTTCGACTTCATTTCCTTCTACTACGCTGCGTCGCATGGGCGGCCGTATCTGCAAGGCGCGAAGGCGCTGTACGACAATCCGGCCGGGTTGGCGGCGGCAACCTTCATCGACCGCATGTTCCGTGAGGGCTGGACCGGGATGGACTTCGACGCAGAGGAGGCGCTCGTCACCGGTCTCGCGGCGGGCGCCGTGCGCGGCCCCTGGGATGTTGAGCGGTTCGCCAGGATTTATCCCGAAACCCTGGCGCGCATCGAAGCGGGGCCGATCGTCGCGCGCGAAGCAGGATCGGGGCCGGGCTTCACCTTTTCCGACAGCAAGGGCGTGGTCATC
This sequence comes from Erythrobacteraceae bacterium, assembly GCA_031399025.1. GTDB lineage: Bacteria > Pseudomonadota > Alphaproteobacteria > Sphingomonadales > Sphingomonadaceae > CBDBZL01. Next base: position 20,274 of record JANNOJ010000065.1, read on the forward strand.
TTCAAGAGCAGCCGGGTGACTCGACAAGCCTTCGAATTCCTGAGCTGGGTACTGGGCGAGGAGGACCTCAATCTGCTCTGGCTCCGGCGAACCGGCCTTTCGCCCGCCCGCGGCGACCTGCTGCGCAATCCGCGCTTCGCGGAACATTACCGCGCAAACCCGATCGCGCGCGCCTATGCCGAGCATGTGACGAGCGCGATGCCGCCCGCGCTGAGCGAGCATACGATCGACATCCAGAAGATTATGACGACGAAGCTCGTCGAACCGCTGATGGCCGGGCTTTCGCCCCCCGCCATCGCCCTTGCCGACGCGGTCGCGCAAACCGATCGGATGCTGGCGGTGCAGGCGTGAACCAGCGGTTCGCTCTGTCGCGCGAGGCGGTGATCGGCCTTTCGCTCGCGCTCGCCTATCTGCTGTTTACCGCCGTTTTCTGGGCCTATCCATTCTTTTGGCTTGCCACGCTGTCCGTCACGCAATGGCGCTTTTTCGACGAGCCCGTCTTTACCGGTGCGCGCAATCTGTTGCGGACGATGCAGGATCCGCAGTTCGGCCAGGCGATGTGGAACGTGGTGCGTTTCCTGGCCCTATACCTGCCGATCGCGTTCGGCGGCGCGCTGCTCGTCGCTTTCGGTCTGCGGCATGTCGGCCGCGGCAAGGCGTTTGTCGCCCTGTGCTTTCTCCTGTCGAACGTCTCCTCGGGGGTGGCCGTCTCGCTTGTTTTCACGAAGATCTTCAGTTCGACCGGCCCGCTGAACAGCCTGCTGTTCGAATGGATCGGTGTTCGCATCCCGTGGACGAACCACCCGACGTTGGCGATGCTCTCGATCGCGCTGGTCGTCGCCTGGAAGTTCATCGGCTATTATGGCCTCATCCTGTATTCGGGCCTGCTGATGATACCCGCGGACATTTATGGTGCGTCGCGGCTGGACAATGCAGGGCCGCTGACCAGGCTCACGCGGATCACCCTGCCGATGATGAATGCCCAGCTGATGATGGTTCTGGTCTTCGCCATCCTGGTCTCGTTCGGGCTCTTCACCGAGCCGTTCCTCATCACCGGGGGCGGGCCGGCCGACAGCACCACCACGCCGCAGATGATGATCTATGAAACGGCCTTCCGCCGGCTCCAGCCCAGTCACGCGGCGATGATGAGCATCATTGTCGCGCTCGCCAGCTATCTGATCATCGCCGTGGCCCGCCGCCTGTTCGAAAGGAGCGTCAAACTCGCATGATTGGCGCCCGGATCATGGCCTTCGCGCGCTCGAGAAGCATCGGCGGCTGGGCAGCCACGATCGCCATCTACGCGCTGGCGCTGACCTGGCTCTATCCCTTTGCCTGGATGGTCGCGGCGTCGCTGAAGCCGACGGCACAGATCTACACCAGCGCGCTGTTCGCGGGCGATTTCACGCTCGATAATTTCCGCTTCCTGTTCGAGACCGCCGACACGCTGGATCGCCCGTTCCTGCAGGCACTGGGAATCTCCGCGGTCGTCACCCTGACCGTCACCGCCTCGGTTCTCGTCACCTCGGCCTTCATCGCCTACGCGCTTGCCCGGCTGCGCTTTCCCGGGCGCAAGCTGTTCGGCAATTTCCTGCTGCTCCAGATGGTCATCCCGACGACGATGTTCATCCTGCCCCTGTTCGTCCTAATCAAGCAGCTCGGCCTGCTCAATTCGCTGGGCGCGCTCATCTTGCCGTCGATGATGTCGGGCTGGGGCATCTATATGATGTCGCAATCGTTCAAGGCCATGCCGGAGGATTATCTCGACGCCGCCCGGCTGGACCAGGCCAGCCTGTGGCAGACGGTGATGAAGATCGTCGTCCCGCTGAACAAGTCGATTCTCGCCATCGTGGCGTTGTTCACCTTCACCGGGACGTGGGACAATTTTCTCTGGCCGCTGATCGCGATCTCGGACACCGATCGCATGCCGCTCGCGGTGCTGCTGGCGACGTTCAGCAAACAATATGGCGGCTATGCAGGGCCGGTCATGGCCGGCGCCGTTCTCCAGACGCTGCCGCTGGTGATCCTGTTCATCCTGTTCCGGCGACATTTTTTGCAGGGCATGTCCCTCACCTTGAAATGAGGGCGAGCTGCAAAGGATGAGCGATATGTTGAAGCGTTGGCCGGGCAATCCCATTGTCGTGCCCGAGATTGTGAGGCCCAGCCGGCCGGACCGGAGGGTGGACGGCACGTTCAACGCGGGTGTCGCGCGCGTCGGTGCCGAAACCGTGATGCTGGTCCGCGTTGCCGAGAGCGTGGTGCACGCGACGGCGGACGAGGTTCGTGTGCCGCTGCTTGAATTGCAGGGCGACGAATGGCGATGCACCACGCGGATGTTCAATACTGGCGATCCGGGCTACGACTTCTCCGATCCGCGCGTGGTTCGGTCGCGGTCGGATGCGCGCCAGGTTCACCTCACGTCCATGTCTCACCTGCGCATTGCGCGCAGCGCCAACGGCACCGATTTCACCGTCGCGGACGAGCCATTCCTGTTCCCAGCGGATCGCTACGAACGGTTCGGCTGCGAGGACGCGCGCATCACGCTCATCGAGGGACGCTATTACGTCAACTACACGGCCGTGTCTGAGCTTGGCATCACGACCGCGCTGGCGGTCACCGACGATTTTACCAAGGTCGAACGGCTGGGCATCATCCATGGGCCCGACAATCGCGACGTCTGCCTGTTTCCGCGCCGGATCGCCGGCAGCTTCTGGTGCCTGCATCGCCCCGCACCGCTGCATTTCGGCGCGCCCGAAATCTGGATCGCGCGATCGCCCGACCTGATTCATTGGGGGGGGCACGAGCGGCTCGCGGGGCGCACGCAGAACGGCTGGGAGGCCAATAAGATCGGCGGGGGCGCGCCGATGCTGGAAACGGACCGGGGCTGGCTGCAAATTTATCACGGGGTCGATGCCGATCAACGCTACTGCCTTGGCGCGCTGCTGCTGGATCTGAACGATCCGCGTACTGTCCGCGCCAGGCTCGCGCGGCCGCTCGCCGAACCGGTCGAGAATTATGAGATGCACGGCTTCTTCAACGACGTCCTGTTCAGCTGCGGCGCGCTGATCGAGGGCGACGAACTGCACGTCTATTACGGGGGCGCCGACCGAGTGATGGCGCTGGGCACGCTTCGGCTGGCCGATCTTTGGATCGCCATGGGCGTCTAGCGGCGGTTCGCCGTCCTTGTGAGCATGAGAAGGGAGAATTGTTGTGGATCGGGGCGGCATAATGCGCATCAAGACGAGGGTCGAAGCATTCTCGATCGGCCGCGCGGGCGCGCTGCCGCGTACCGGAAAACTTCGCTTCGCCGGGGTCGACGGGCACGACGTCTACAACACCACCGCACCGTTCGGCGCTGCTGGACAGCGGGTGATCGCCGGCCGGGTCGAAGCGCGCGACAGCGAGGATTCGAGCGCGGTCTTCTTCCACGAACGGGATGGCGTCTGGCACCCGGTAGACGGGGCCCCCCGGTTTAGGCTGCAGGACCCGTTCGTGACTCAAATCGCGGGCGAACTGATCTTCGGCGGTGTCGAGACCAGCCGCGAACCATCCGGGCTCAGCTGGCGCACGATATTCTATCGCGGGCGCGACATCTTCGACCTGCGGCCGTTCTTCGCCGGTCCCGTCGGGATGAAGGATATCCGGCTGTGCGCGCTGGCGGACGGACGCATCGCCATCTTCACCCGCCCGCGCGGCATCAAGGGCGGTCGCGGCACGATCGGTTACACCGAGGTCGCAACCCTCGAAGCGATGTCAATGGAGGCGATCGACGAAGCGCCGATGCTTGAGGGCATGTTTCACCCGCTTGACTGGGGCGGCGTCAACGAGGCGCATCTGCTGGATACAGGCGAGGTGGGCCTGATTGGGCACGCTGCCCAATACGTCGACGATATCCTCTATGGCCAGCGCTGCTATTATGGCGTTTCGTTCATCTTCGATCCCGGCAGTGGGCAGTGGCGTGATTTCCAAGTCATTGCGGCGCGCGAACAGTTCGCCCCCGGCCCGGCTAAGCGTCCCGACCTGGCGGACGTGGTATTCCCATCGGGTATCGAAAGCATCGGCCCGGTCACCCGCCTCTATGCTGGAACTTCCGATGCGGAGGCGCAGTGGGTGGAGATCGCTCACCCATTTGGTGCCGCGTCATTGGCCTGCCGAAAACATCGCCTCGTCGCAGCAGCGCGTCAGACGCAGAACGGATGATCTGCCAGTGACAGGAAGCGGCGGCGAGTCGAACTCGTGATGCAGGCGCCGCCCACCCTCTGGTCGATGCGCACACACCACAGGTCGGTGCCCGCCGCCACTGCCGGGTTGACACCGCCCCGCCAGAAAGGCGGCGAATGCCCCCCGCGCGCGAGGACCACAGGTCGATTCCCGCCAGCCAGGTCAACCCGCCGCTGCCAGCGACCTGACCTCCGCCAGCACCCGCGGCGCCCATTCCTTGCGGCAGATCAGCAGGTCGGGCATCCAGGGATCGGCATTGTTGTAGCGGCAGGGCGATCCGTCGATGCGCGAGCAGTGCAGGCCGTGCGCGGCGGCGACGGCGACGGGGGCGCAGCTGTCCCACTCGTATTGGCCGCCCGCATGCAGATAGATTTCCGCCTCGCCGCGCACCACGGCCATCGCCTTGGCCCCGGCGCTGCCCATCGCAACGAGTTCGCCGCCCAGCTTTTCGGCCACCGCCAGCGCCTCGGCCGCTGGCCGCGTGCGGCTGACCAGCAGGCGCGGTGGACCGGTGTAAGGGGGCGGCACTTGCGGACGATCGCTGCGCAGCAGGGTGCCGGTGCCGGTATCCGGGTCGATCAGGCCCGGTAGCGCCACCGCGCCGACCTGCGCCACGCCGTCGATCGCCAGCGCCACGTGCACCGCCCAATCGGCGCGCGCCTCGCCATATTCGCGGCTGCCGTCGACCGGATCGATGATCCACACGCGCGACTTGGCGAGGCGCTCGGATGTATCGTCGCTCTCTTCCGACAGCAGCCCGTCGTCCGGCCGCAGCTGCCGCAGCGCGTCGATCAGGAACTGGTTGGCGGTGTGGTCACCGGCCCTGCCCAACGCCTTGGGATTGCTGTCGAACAGGCCGCTCGCGCGCACGTCGAGCAGGATGCGCCCGGCACACGCGGCGAGGTCGCCCGCCAACTGAAGGTCGCTCATCGGCATGTCCCCTGCGCCGGTCGCGCCTATCCCGGCACCGCCTCTGCGGTGCGCCAAGGGCTAGCCATCGCCCAGCAATCTGTCCACGATGAGCGCCGCGGCCTCGTCGGGCGACATGGCCGTGGTATCGATGTGGATCTCGGGCCGTTCAGGCGCTTCATAGGGGCTGTCGACGCCGGTGAAGTTCTTGAGCTGCCCAGCGCGCGCCTTCTTGTAGAGGCCCTTCTCGTCGCGCGCCTCGGCAACGCTCAGCGGCGTATCGACGAAGACCTCGACGAACTCGCCTTCAGGCAGCATCTCGCGTACCATCTGCCGCTCGGCGCGGAACGGCGAGATGAAGGCGGTCAGCACGATGAGGCCCGCGTCCGCCATCAGCCTGGCGACCTCGCCCACGCGGCGGATGTTCTCGATGCGGTCGGTCTCGGTGAAGCCCAGGTCCTTGTTGAGCCCGTGGCGGACGTTGTCGCCATCGAGCAGGAAGGTGTGGCGGTTCATCCGGTGGAGCCGCTTCTCGACCAGGTTGGCGATGGTCGATTTGCCGCTGCCCGACAGGCCGGTGAACCACAGCACGGCCGGCTGCTGGTTCTTGAGGCCGGCGTGTTGCTCGCGGGTGATGTCGACCTGTTGCCAGTGCACGTTCTGCGCGCGGCGCAGCGAGAAGTTGATCATCCCCCCGGCGACGGTGGCGTTGGTCAGCTTGTCGATGAGAATGAAGCCGCCCAGCGCCCGGCTGTCGGCATAGCGCTCGAAGGTGATCGGCTTGTCGGTGGTCACCTCGACGACGCCGATACCGTTCAGCGCCAGCGATTTGGCGGCCAGGTGTTCGAGCGAGTTGATGTCGATCTCGTATTTGGGCTGGGCGATGCTGGCGCTGACCGTCTGCGTCGCCAGCTTGAGCCAGTAGGCGCGGCCGGGTATCAGGTCGTCCTCGCTCATCCACACCAGGCTGGCCTCGAACTGGTCGGCGGTCTCGGGCGGATCCTCGGCCGCGGCGATCACGCTGCCGCGCGAGCAATCGACCTCGTCGGCAAGCGTGATCGTCACCGATTCGCCGGCCACCGCCCGATCGCGCTCGCCGGTGGCGGCGCCCGTCGGGGCCGGCCCGGCGACTTCGCTCAGGACAGGCATGGCGATGATCGCCTTCACCGTGCTGGTCTTGCCCGTGGGCACGATCCGCACCCGGTCGCCCGGCTGTACCGTGCCTGCCGTGACCAGGCCGGCAAAGCCGCGGAAGTCCAGGTTGGGGCGGTTGACCCATTGCACCGGCATGCGGAAGGGGCGTTCCTGCGCCAGCATGCCCTCGATCGGCACCGTCTCGAGGTGGTCGATGAGGCTGCGGCCCTGGTACCACGCCGTGTTCGGCGACGGAGCCTGCGTGATGTTGTCGCCCTTGAAGCCCGAGATGGGGATGGGCGTGAAGGGCTCGATCCCGATGCCGGTGGCAAAGCTGCGGTAATCGGCGACGATGCGCGCGAAGGTGGCCTCATCGTAGCCGACCAGATCCATCTTGTTCACCGCCAGCACGATGTGGCGGATGCCAAGGAGGTGGGCGAGGAAGGAATGGCGCCGGGTCTGCGGCAGCACGCCCTTGCGCGCATCGATCAGGATGATGGCGAGGTCGGCGGTGGAGGCGCCGGTCACCATGTTGCGCGTATACTGCTCGTGGCCGGGCGTGTCGGCGACGATGAACTTGCGCTTCTCGGTGGCGAAGAAGCGGTAGGCGACGTCGATGGTGATGCCCTGCTCGCGTTCGGCGGCGAGGCCATCGACCAACAGCGCGAAGTCGATCTCGCCGCCCTGGGTGCCGACCTTCTTGCTGTCCGCCTCGAGCGCCGCGAGCTGGTCCTCGAAGATCATCTTGGAATCGTACAGCAGCCGGCCGATCAGAGTGGACTTGCCATCGTCCACGCTGCCGCAGGTGATGAAGCGCAGCAGGCCCTTGTTCTGGTGCTGCTCGAGATAGGCGGCGATATCCTGCGCGATCAGCGCGTCGGTCTGGTAGGCGGAATCGCTGGCCGGGCTATGGGTGGGGCTGTCGGCCATCAGAAATAGCCCTCCTGCTTCTTCTTCTCCATGCTGGCATCGCCCGCATCGCGGTCGATCACGCGGCCTTGGCGTTCCGAGGTGGTGGTCAGCAGCATTTCCTGCACCACGTCTTGGATGGTGGCGGCACGACTCTCCACCGCGCCCGTCAGCGGGAAGCAGCCCAGCGTGCGGAAGCGGATGGAACGCATGGTGATCTCGGGCCTCGAGCCCATCGCCTGCTCCAGGCGCTCGAGGTCGTCGGCCATGAACAACCCGCCCTCGTGGATATAGGTCGGACGCTGGGCAGCCAGATAGAGCGGCACGATCTCGATGTTCTCGGCCATGATGTATTGCCAGATGTCGAGCTCGGTCCAGTTCGACAGCGGGAACACCCGGATGCTCTCGCCTTTCGCCTTGCGCGCGTTGTAAAGGTTCCACAGCTCGGGCCGTTGGCGCTTGGGGTCCCAGCCGTGGCTCACGGTGCGGAACGAGAAGATCCGCTCCTTGGCGCGGCTCTTCTCCTCGTCGCGCCGGGCGCCGCCGAAGGCCGCGTCGAACTCGTAGTGGCCCAGCGCCTGCTTGAGCCCTTCGGTCTTCCACATGTCGGTGTGCAGCGAGCCGTGCGCGAACGGGTTGATGCCGCGCTGCCTCGCCTCGGGGTTCTGCCAGACCAGCAGCTCCATGCCGGCAGCGCGCGCCGCCTTCTCGCGCATCGCGTACATGTCCTTGAACTTCCACGTGGTGTCGACATGCAGCAGGGGGAAGGGCGGCGGCGCGGGGTAAAACGCCTTGCGCGCCAGGTGCAGCATCACCGCGCTGTCCTTGCCGATCGAATAGAGCATCACCGGCCTGGCGGTTTCAGACGCTACTTCGCGGATGATGTGGATGCTTTCGGCCTCGAGCCGCTGCAGGTGGGTGAGGCGGTTCATGGGCGGCTCCATGCCTTGTGCATTGCAGCACAGCAAGTGGCCCGATCAGGATAAAAGCTATCGGGTCCAGTAACGGGACTTTTCGATCATCCGGGTAATGGCGTCCACTCCGCGCCTTGGCCAAGCGGGGCGAACAGCGCATCGAGCAGCGGCCCGGTCACCGCTTCGGGCGTGTCCGGTTGCCAGGCGGGGGGCTCCTCCTTGTCGATCAGCACTGCGCGGACGCCCGCGCTAAAGTCGGCTCGCCGCATCATCCGGCTGGCGAGGCGGTATTCGATCGCCATCTCGGCGGCGAAATCGGGCTGGTCGGCGCCGCGGGCGAACAGCCGCAGCGCTACCTTGGCGCTGGTCGGGCACTTGCTGCGCACCGCCAGCAATTCCTTGGCGGCCCAGTCGGACTTGTCGGCGGCGAGCCCGGCGATGATCGCCTCGAGCGTGGTGGGCGCGAACAGCCGGTCGATCTTCTCGGCGTTGCCCGCGAGGCGCGCCGGGGGCGGGGCGATCGAGCAGTCCGCCAGCACCACAGCGACGGCGTGCGGTTCGGCGCGGATGCGCGCCTTGGCCTCCCCCAGGCGCTCGGCGGGCAGGTGATGTGTGGCGAGGCCCGCCCACATGCACTCGGCCCCGTCGAGCGCTGCGCCGGTGAGCGCGAGAAACTTGCCGAGCTCGCCGGGGAGGCGCGGCAAGTACCAGCCCGCGCCGACATCGGGGAACAGGCCGACCGCGCCTTCGGGCATCGCCAGGCGGGTGTTCTGGGTGGCGATGCGGAACCGCGCAGGGAGCGCCAGGCCCACGCCGCCGCCCATCGTCACCCCGTCCATGCAGGCGATCACGGGCTTGGGGTAGGTGTGCAGCAGGTGGTTGAGCCGGTACTCGGCGTGGAAGAAGGCGCGGCCCGCCACGCCGCCGTCCGCGAGTGCCGAGCGGCGGACGGCGACCACGTCGCCGCCGGCGCAGAAGCCGCGCGTTCCTGGCGCATGATCGAGGATCACCGCCTCGATCTGCGGGCGATCGCGCCAGTCGAGCAGCGCCGCGCTTATCGCTTCGCACATCGCCAGGGTGAGCGCGTGCAACGTGCGCGGCCGGTTGAGCGAGATGATCCCAACCGCCCCCTCGCGGCGGACGATGATCTCGCCGGTCATTGCCGCAGGAGGTCGCGCCCGACGATCAGCCGCATCACCTGGTTGGTGCCCTCCAAAATCGAATGGACGCGCAGGTCGCGCCAGAAGCGCTCGATCGGATAGTCCATCAGGTAGCCATAGCCGCCGTGCAGCTGCAGCGCCCGGTCGGCCACCGCGCTGCCGGTGTCGGTGGCGAGCCGCTTGGCCATCGCGGCGAAGCGCGTCTTGTCGGGCGCATCGTCGGTGACCTTGGCGGCGGCGAGGTAGAGCAGGGCGCGCGCCGCCTCCAGCTCGGTCGCCATGTCGGCAAGGGTGAACTGGGTGTTCTGGAACTCGGCGATGGGCCGGCCGAACTGCTGGCGCTCCTTGGTGTAGCGGACCGCTTCGTCGAGGCAGCGCTGCGCTCCGCCCAGCGAGCAGGCGCCGATGTTGATCCGCCCGCCATCCAGTCCCGCCATGGCGATGCGGAAACCCTCGCCCTCGGCGCCCACGCGGTTGGCGACGGGCACGCGCGCCGCAGCGAAGGTGACGCTGGCGGTGGGCTGCGCATGCCAACCCAGTTTCCGCTCGGGAGCCCCGAAACTCACGCCAGGGCGGTCTTTCTCGATCACGACGCACGAAATGCCGTTCGCCGTCGCATCGCCGGTGCGAACCATGGTGAAGTACAGGTCGCTCTCGCCGGCACCCGAGATGAACTGCTTGGCGCCGTCGATGACATATTCGCCGCCTTCGCGGCGTGCGGTGGTCCGCAGCGCCGCCGCGTCCGATCCGCTGCCCGGCTCGGTCAGGCAATAGGCGCCCAGCTGGTCCATCGCCGCCATCGCGGGCAGGTAACGCGCTTTGACCTCGGCCGAACCGTAGGCATCGAGCATCCAGGCGGTCATGTTGTGGATCGAGATGAAGGCGCTGGTCGAGGGGCAGCCATAGGCCATCGCCTCCATGATCAGCGCTGCCTCCAGCCGCCCCAGGCCGATCCCGCCGGCCTCCTCGGAGACGTAGATGGCGCCGAAGCCCAGCTCGGCCGCCTGCCGGATCGTGTCGCGTGGGAAGCTGTGCGCCTCGTCCCACTGCGCAGCGTAGGGCGTGATGTGGTCGGCGGTGAACCGCCGCGCCAGCTCCTGGATGGCGAGCTGGTCGTCGGTAAGCTGGAACTGGCGGCTCATCGGCTCCTCTTCCCTGCCGCGGCCATGGCAGGGACCAGGCGCAGGCTCAATCCTGTTCGCCGCTGACACCGTCCGGATATTGCTCGCTCACGGCATCGGGATCGTCGCCCGCATCGGGCGCCAGGGTGGGCGGGTTCGCCTCGCCCGCCGGGGCGGTGACGCTACCCGGGGCCGGATCGGCCAGCGAGCGCTCGCCCGCTTCGAGCTGCTCGTCATCAGCCGGGCTGACCGGCGTTACCTCGCTTTCGACCACCGGGCCTTCGGCGCTGGCTCCTTCCTGCTCCGGCTGGGCACAAGCTCCGAGCGCAGCGGTGGCTAGGACGAGAGGGATCGCCGCATATCGCATGGTGGGTCTCTTCCGATTGTCTGCCTGACGAACCGGCCGCTCGCGGCAGCGTTCCTGCCTGCCGGCCTAATGCGGCTGCCGATCACCGCCGCGGCCTCGATCTCGCGCTTGCGGTCCGCGGCGGCCCCTACCTGGACAACGGCGATGTCGTTGACGAACATGCGCAGGCGCGCGGCGCCGCCGGTGAACGCCAACGCGGTCACGATCTCGGGCGCTTTGCGCATGGTCCTCTGCTCGGCGCTCGGTCAGGTGCAGCGGGCGTAGTTCTGCGGCTCGCGCATCGCCTCCTCGCCGAACTCGGTGCGACTCATGGTATCGCCGCCATCGTTGGTCACCAGCTCCATCTCGCGCTCCCAGGTCATGCCCTCGCCGGTGAAGGCGAACTCGGCGCGGATGCGGCCGGCGGAGCGTTCGGCGGTCTCGCCCAGCGTGCCCATGCTCTCGTAGAATTCCAGGCTGTCGGCATCCACCACCAGCAGGCCCTTGGCATCGTCTCGCCCCGGTTCGCAATCGGCGGGCACCATTCCCCAGCGGCCCTGGAGCGCTCGCGGAATGCCGCCGGCTGCCGCATCCGCCGCCAACGCGACCGCTGCCGGGTCGCTTTCGGCCGCCGGTGCCATGCCGGGCTGCTCGGCGCCCTCCTGCTCCGGCGTCTCGGACGTGCAGCCCGCCACCGCGAGGATCGCCGGCACAAGGAGGAACAGCGCGCGCATCCCATGTCTCCACCACCGGCGCCCTTTCGCGCCGCCATGCGCTGGGTTATCGGCGCGAGGCGAAGGAGAGGCAAGCCATGGCCGGGTTGTGGTTCGAGGAATTCAGCGTGGGCCAGCGGTTCGACCACCCGCTGCGGCGCACGGTGACCGAGACCGACAACCTGCTGATGAGCGCGCTCACCCACAATCCGGCGCCGTTGCACCTCGATGCCGAATACATGAAGGGCACGCAATACGGCCGCATCCTGGTCAATTCGTGCTTCACCCTCGGGCTGATGGTGGGGATCAGCGTGAACGACACCACGCAAGGGACGGCGCTCGCCAATCTGGGCTGGGACGAGGTCCGCTTCCCCGCACCGGTGTTCGTGGGTGACACGTTGCGGATCCAGACCGAGGTGCTCGAACTGCGCGAGAGCCGGTCCAGGCCCACCCACGGCATCGTCACCTTCGCCCATCGCGCCTACAACCAGCACGGCGAGCTGGTGGCGCATTGCCGCCGGGCGAGTTTGCAGAAGCGACGGCAAGGGGCTGCTGCCTAATCAGCGAGGTACTCACTCAGCGCTGCGGGCCGCGGCGAACTGTTCCGCGCCCGCGCCTGAGACGGTCGCCCTCGCCGAGGCGCGGGCTGCCCGCTGGCAGGCCGCCACTCCGATCACATCGGCCTGTGCGAACCACTCGGCGTTCGTGGATCGCTGGTCATGTTCGGGCGTGGGTGTGGTGTTGCTGAAACGGCTCCCGAGAAGCGGCCTGGCCACCCATTCGTCCGGAAATCCGTGGCGTCCGTCGCAACCCGAGCGACAATCGCCCGCAAACACGCTTGAGCGGCCAGGCCGTCGAACTCGCGACAGCATTGACCTTTTCCTAAGAATTGCGTGGTTTAGCATGCATATTCAGAAAAGTACCTCCCTCTAGTCAGGGGCATTCTCAGGCCACTCTTAAGAAACTCTTAAGATTAGTGATATTATGAATGATGTTTGCCCAGATAATGATGTTCGCCTAGATAGCGTCTAGTAAATTTAAGCAAAGCGGGTTCTGAATAGAAGAAATGTCGTAAAGATCTGGCCTTGGACGGGCGGTGAACAGTGTTCACCGGCAGCGAAGATGATGCGAATCTGACGACGGGGCCTGAGGGCAAAAAAGTGACGTATGCAATCGAAGTGCCGCGGGGGCGCTTCGCTTGCTCAACGGGGGTCGCAAAGCCATGTTACTGATACAAGGAGTTACTCCTTTCCCGTCGGCGCGTGTGCCGTACGGGACTGGTGCGGCGATCAAGCCGATATTCTACCGGGATTCCCTCACCTCCCGGCGAAGGTCAGGGCAAAGCTTCACCATCAGCCTTGCCTACGATGATCATGATCGCACATCAGCCAGCGAAATCATCAACCGACTGTATGGCCGGCGAGGGTACGGCTCGAGGCATCGGGTTTTGGCCAGGTCCGAGTGTGTGACCTTTACCGCGTCCTGCAACGACGAAATGATCGGGACGCTGACCTTACGGGTAGATTCGGCAAGTGGGCTTGGCGCCGATCGGACGTTTCCGGGCGAGATCGCCGAGCTGAGAGCTCGACGGAACGCTAGCCTGTGCGAACTGACCAAATTCGCCTTCGATCCCTCGCCCGATTCGCGGCCCCTCCTGGCCAAGTTGTTCCACGTGATCTTCTTGTACGGAACGCAACGCTTCGCCTGCTCGGACCTGTTGATCGAAGTCAACCCGCGGCATGTGGTGTTCTACGAAGCCATGCTCGGGTTCGCCCGCGTCGGCGGTCTACGAACCAACGAACTGGTCGAGGCCCCCTCGCAACTCATGCACCTGGCAGTGTCGCAGATCGGTCGCAACATTGCCCGCCAAGCCGGCGCTGCCACCGGCGCTTCCCGCTCGCTCTATCCCTACTTCTTCAATTCTTCCGAGGAGCAGGCATTGCGCAAGCGAATCGCGGTGAGCGCGGGCAGCCCGCAGCTTCCTAGTCTTCGCCCGCACGCCGAGACGGGATTGGCTCCGAAAAGCCACCGGGAACACCTCGCGGCACAACAAAAAAGGGCAACGGCCTGAGCCGCTGCCCTGATCTGAAAATCAAGCGCAGGATTAGAACGCGTAGCCGACGCTCGTCTTCTGCTTGCGGCGACGCACGACCATGCCCAGCGAGCCGAAGCCGAGCAGGAGCATCGCCCAGGTGGTGGGTTCCGGGATCGCCTCGGGGGTGAAAGCAAGCGTGCCACCATACGAGCCCGCGCCGCGCGAGAAATAGCTGACGGTTATCGAGTTCTCCGTGCCGGAAGTGATCGGAATGTTGGAAAGGGCACCCTGCTCGATGGCACCGCTGGTGGTGGTCACGGTATAATCGGTCACGCCGTTGTTGAACACCACCGACGTGAAGTCGAGATCGGTCGCGCCCCCCGTCAGGCCGGAAAGAACCGTGGTGATCGAACCGCTGCCAACGCCATCCTGATCGATGGTGAACAGGAAGGTATCCGTATAGTTGCCGCTATCCAGCCCGGAACGGCCGAACGAGGCCGAGATCGGACCGGAGTCGATATCGCCGCTCACGTCGAAGGAGGCGTTCGAAACATTGGTCGTGTTACCCGGGAGAATGGTGGCCGCGTGCGCGGCAGGTGCCACCACGAATGCCGCGGCAGTCAGGAGAAGTTTGGCTGTCATATGCATGCGGGCAGTCCCTCTATTTAGCGTGCTGATCAGGCTCCGGGTTAATAAGGTATCAACCACAACCATGCAAGTGCAATTCCCCGCTAACGGAGCTCGCTTGGTTGCTGCACTTTAATGACATACGGCTGCCTTATGCGGGAACCAAATCACCCTTTAACAAATGTTGGGAAATGGCTTGGTTGGCAAGATCGATTGCCGACGATGCGCCAGCTATACTTGTCGGAGTTCGGCGCTCACCTCTCTAACAGGTTTCCCCCGGTTGAATTTTTTTGCGGACCAGGAGAACCGGTGTTGGATTGCGCACGTAAGCACTTCGTTAACCACGGCGCGGAGCTGAGGTTGATGGACTTCTCTCAGTCACGGGGACTTAACTCATGCGAAATCTTGTCAGGCGAAATCTTGCGATGGCCGTTACCGCGGCCCTTCTGCTTCCCGTAGCCGCCAACGCCGCCACCATCTTCGGCGTGGACGAGAACAACCAGCTCGTCTCCTTCTACAGCTCCGATCCGGGCACCTACCTCTCCTCCACGCAGATCACCGGCACCACCGGCACGTTCCTGGCGATCGATTTTCGCGATAGCGACAGCCAGCTCTACGGCCTTACCGACGATTATGGCCTGTACACCATCGATCTCTCCTCCGGCGTCGCCACCCAGGTCGGCAGCAATCTTGCGCTCACCGGCACCGAGTTCGGCTTCGACTTTAACACGGTGGTCGACATGACCCGCGTGGTGAGCAATCTGGATGACAATTACGTCGTCAATCCCGACACCGGCACCGCCTCCCAGTTCACCGATGTGGCGTTCGGGGCGGGCGACGTGAACGCCGGCACCGACGCCATGGTCACGGCCAACGGCTACATCCACGGCACCACCACGCAATACGCCATCGAGACCAACACCGATTCGCTGGTAACGCAGGCCAACAATCTCGGCACGCTCACCACGGTGGGATCTCTTGGCACCTCGGTGGGCCCGCGCACCAGCTTCGATATCGGCTATGACGGCGTCGCCTACATGCAGAGCATCGACAGCTTCTTTACCGTCGATCTGACGACCGGCGCCGCCACCCTCGTGGGCAACACGCCGACCGCGCTGTTCGCCATTTCGGCGAGCGAGGTGCCCGAGCCGGCGACCTGGGGCATGATGCTGCTGGGCTTCGGCGCCATCGGCTCGGTCGTCCGGCGCAAGCGCCGGGTGCAGGGCAACCTCGCGCTCGGCTGAGGCGGCGGCGGACCGGCCCGCCCGGTCCGCTGCGTAGCGAGCCGGGCGGGCTCCCGCCATCGTGCGGGAGCCTGCCTGTAGCGAGCGCCATCTCGCTGCGCCCGGTCGTTCGTCGGAGACGCCGGGCGATCCGTTTCGTGCTACCTCCCGCTCAGGCGTAGAGCACGAACCCGAACAGCGCTCCGCTGAGGGCAACGGCAGCGATCGTCGAGAACAGGCGGTTGGCAAGCTGGGTCATGGTTCCTCCGTTCCATCCCGCAGCCGGGATGATCGAAGGCCCAAGTGGTGACCTAACTTTGTTATACAATTGAGAAATATTGTTCTCGTGTTGCAGAATTCGCAACGGTCAAATTCGCGAGATTGTAACCCTTTTGCGGTCCGGCTCCCCAGTGCGAGCGTTGCTGCAGCTCGCCGCAGCGGTTCAGAAATTGCGGGTCGCCGTCGTGGCGGGGGCGGCGAGCAGGTCCTCGAGCTGGCCATCCAGCTTGAGCATGGTCAGCGAGGCGCCGGCCATCTCCAGGCTGGTGCAATATTCGCCCACGTAATTGCGCGCCACCGTCAGCCCCAGCTCGGTCGCCAGCTCGTGCGCCTTGGCGTACAGGACGTAGAGTTCGGCCGGCGGGGTGCCGCCCAGCCCGTTGACCATCAGCGCCACGCGGTCGCCGTTCACGAACGGCAGATCGGTCGCCACCGCTTCGAACAGCGTCGCGGTGATATCGTCGGCGCTGGTGATCTTGGCCCGGTGCCGGCCCGGTTCGCCGCGGATGCCCACGCCAATCTCGATCTCGTCGTCGGCCAGTTCGAAGATCGGCGTGCCGCTGGCCGGCGGAATGCAACTGGTCAGCGCCACCCCCATGGTGCGCACCTGGCCGTTCACCTTCTCGGCAATGGCCATGACCTCCGTCAGGCTCGCCCCCGCCTCGGCGGCCGCGCCGCATGCCTTGATCACGAAGAAATTGCCCGCAACGCCGCGGCGACCCACGGTATGGAGCGAATCCTTCACCGCCACGTCGTCGTTGATGATGAGCTGTTCGACCCTGATGTCCTCTGCCCGGGCCAACTCGATGGCGGTCTCCCACGCCGTCCGGTCACCCTGGTAATTGTTGACCAGCACCAGCACGCCGGCGGGGGTGGCCAGCGCCTTGATGGTCTCATAGCAGGCATCCACCGGCGGCGCGGCGAACACCGGTCCCTGGCAAGCGCCCGAGAGCATGCCCGGACCCACCGCCATGAGATGCGCGGGCTCGTGTCCGGAGCCTGAGCCCTGGACGATCGACACCTTGTCGGCCGCCGGCCGGTCCTTGCGCTTGATCAGCTGGAACTCGGGATTGGCCTCGAGCAATTCGGGGTTGGCCAGCATCACGCCCCGCATGAACTCGGGTACGAAATCGGCGGGCTGGTTGACGAATTTCTTCACCTTGGTTGCTCTCCTAAGAACTCTCGCATGTGATCTAGGCCATGGCCCCGGCAAGCTCGGGCGCGCGGCGTTCGGGCGGACTGCCGGATGCCGTGCACCGATCATGCGTGTTTGGACACCAGCATCGAGAGCTTGAGCAGCATGGCGCCGATGTCGGGCTTGTCGAGCCCGGGCAGGCCACGCTTGATCACCTTGCAGCCAGCGGTCAGCCAATTGCCGAAATCGCCGTTCCCGGCGAGACCGTCCAGGTCGCAGCAGTACATCTCGTTGCGGATCGCGGTATCCGCGGGGGTGTCGATCGCCTGCTCGCTGGCTGCTTGCGCGACCGCCATGTCTCTTGTCCTCCCTCATGATCGCCCCGGCTATGCCGGTTGCGCGCGGGCCGCAAGCTGGGCCAGATCGGCCAGCGTGATGGTGGCGTTCGGCGCGTCGCCCAGCTCGGGCGCCACCCTGGCCGCCTCGCGGAAATCCTCGTCCATCGTGTAGATGCTGGTGGTGACGAGCGTAGGCAGGCCGGCGCAGGTGGCCGCGAGCAGGCCGTTGCGGCTGTCCTCGATGACGATGCACTCGTGCGCCGCCGGCCCGCCCGCGCCCACCTTGAGCGACTGCTTGGCCAGTTGGTAGATCGCGGGGTCGGGCTTCTTCCTAGGCACCACGTCGCCGGCATGGACGAAGGCGAACACGGCCTTGCGCGCCGGTCCCAGCAAGTCGAGCACCGCATCGATGAAGGCCGGGCTGGAGGTGGTGCACACGCCCAGCTTCACGCCCGCTGCGATCGCCTCGTCGACGATCCGCGCCACGCCCGGGCGCAGCGCCGCCTCGCCCGTGGCGATCATTGCGGCGGCGATTGCGGTTTTCCTCTGGTGCAGTTCGGCGATCAGCGCCGCGTTCGAGCCGAAGTCGTGCTCGGGCCAGCCGGCCTGCGCGAAGAAATGCGTCATCCGCTCCTTGCCGCCGGCCACCGGCAGCAGCTCGCCGTACTGCGCAACGTCCCACTCGGCAGCTATGCCCATCGCCGCGAACGCGCGGTTGAAGGCGACGCGGTGGACGTCGCGCTCGCTGTCCACGAGCACCCCGTCGCAATCGAAGATCAGCGCCTTTATCATGCCGGCATCTCCTCAGGCAGCGAGCGAGAGCGTTGCGAGGAACGGCCGCGCCTGGTCCTTGCCGCCGAACTTCTCGATGAAGGAGGCGAACAGGTCGCGGCACGCCCGGTACTGCGCGTCGATCACCCGCAGCGGCTCGTAATCGTCCGGGTTCTGGCGGTGGTACTCGACGAAGCTGTGCACGAACACGTGCTTGAGGTTGGTCGAGATGTTGATCTTGGCCGAACCCCGCGCGATCGCCTGGGCGAAAGCCTCGTCGCTCAGCCCGGTGCCGCCATGCAGCGCCATGGGTGTGCGGGTGGCGGCATTGATCGCGGCGATGCGGTCGAAATCCACCTTGGGCTCGCCCTTGTAATAGCCGTGCGCCGTGCCCACCGCGCAGGCGAACGCGGACAGGTCGAGCGCATCGCAGAAGGCCTTGGCATCGGCCGGGTCGGTCAGCATGGAGGCTTCCTCGGCCACGTGGGCGTCATCTTCCACGCCCATGATCTGGCCCAGTTCGGCCTCCATGCCCACGCCGTAGCGCTCGGCGATGTCGCGCACGCGCTTGGACAGCTCCAGGTTCTCCTCGAACGGCAGCTCGGAGGCATCGACCATGATCGAGGTCCAGCCCGCCCTGGCGCAGGCCTCGATCATCGCGAGATCGCTGCAATGGTCGAGGTGGAGCACGACGGGGGAGGGCGAATCCTCGGCCGCAGTACGCACCCAGGACACGATTTCCTTATGGCTCCAGTACTTTACCGTCTTCGCGCTGACCTGGCAGATGACCGGGCCGCGGATGCTCTCGGCCGCTTCGACCATGCCCTTGACGGTGCCGTAATCGACCAGGTTGAAGGCCGCCACCGCATAGCCGCTGTCCAGCGCATGGCGTAGCAGCGGCTTCATATGTACCAGCGGCATGACTTCTCTCCATCGGCGGCCGGGTGCGCTCCCTGGTACGAGCCACGCGGGGCCGCTTTCGAATCGCGCCCATGACTACCGTCGTGCGTGGTCTCTAGCCGATAACGCCTGCACGATGCAGGGCCGATTGAGACAGTCCGTCTTGGCCCCTTGCGCCACTCGCGCCGCGCTGACCATCGCGCGCGGCGGCGTTGCTGGGACGTCTGGCGGGCGACAAGGTAGAGGGGAACAAGGCCGATCGGCGCCTCGCCGGGCCCTGGTGGTCCTGTTTTTTGGATCGGGCGCACAGCGGCACGGGCCGTCCCGCCGTGCCGATCACAGCTTCCCGCATGAGATCGACCGGGCGACGCGATCGCGTTCCGAACGGATGAAGCCGTTGCCTAGCGGTTCGAGATTTTTCGAGCCGACGCGCCGACTTGCTCCGGGTCTGTTCGAAAACCCCCGGATTGCGCGCGCTCCCTGTCGACGCTGGTGGCTGCTCAGGGCCTCTTAGGTACAGCGGCTTCGATCCAACCACTTGCATCGGCATAAACCTACATCAACTCATCGATCAGCGGCTAAGCTATAGGTGCAGGCCTGCCCCGCCTGCCCGTTTGTATCTATTTCCAGACCGAAGATCGCGGTTCTGCAAGAGCAAGTCAGGACATTGCCTACACCTCGATCCAAATTTTCCCGAACAAGGTTGTCCCGATGGCAAGCCAAACAGAGATCTGCTCCTTTCCCCGCCGCAAATCGAGAACATTACGGGCCGTGCCGCTAGCCCCGGGGCGCCGGCGCGACCCAAATCCCTTCATCGATCGCGTTCAGGCGGAAAGCCGCCTCGATCAAGGCACGCTGGAAGCGCTGCGATCGCTGTGCCTCCAGCCCAAGAAGGCGGCGGCCAAGCAGCAGATCGTTGCCGACGGTGTCCGCACGGGCAATCTGCACATCCTGCTGAGCGGCTGGGCGAGCCGATGTCGGGACTTTGCCAGCGGCCGCCGGCAAATCACCGCGCTCGTGCTTCCGGGCGACATCTGCGACATCGAAAATTTGTACATCGAGACCCCGGACCAATCGGTGGAGGCGCTCACCCCATGCGAGTTCGCCACCATCCCGCGCCTGCAGCTGAAGGAGCTGATGCAGCGCGACGCCGGCCTCAAGGAAGCCGTCGGCCGCTTGGCTGCGCTCGAGAACATCATGCAGCGAGAGCGCAATGCCAGCCTGGGGCAGCGTCAGGCGCTGGAACGCACCGCCCATCTGCTGTGCGAGTTGCGGGCGCGGCTTGAAGCGAACGGCGACGTTGACGGCAGCAGCTGCCGCGTCCCGCTGACCCAGGTCCAGCTCGGGGAGGTGCTCGGCCTCACCTCCATTCACGTGAACCGGGTGTTGAAGGTCCTGCGTGCCCGCGACCTGGTGGACAAGCGCCGGGACTGCCTGACCATCCTCGACTGGAGGAAGCTGACCTCCCTGGCGGGTTTTTCCGCGGCCTACCTCCATGTCGATGACCGGGCGAACGCGGGGGCCGCGTTCGGTTCGGGCGCCAACCTGGGGCTAGATGGTGGAGTGGACGCCGCGGGCGTTCCGGGCGGCCGATTGGACGAGGGTGAGGAGCTGCGTGACCGGCTGAGCAATTTCGTCACCGTGGCGCAATCGCTGGTGAACCTGTCAATCCGCGGTGACAGACCGCTTGAGGAGGAGCGGGTGCAACTGAACCGCCGGCTGGCCGCGATGGGCGGCGCGGCGGACGTGCTGGCGCGCGGCAAACGCCATGGAGGCGCGTTGCGCGATGCCATTCATGAAGCCCTGCAGATTGCCGGGGGTGTGAGTCCGCGCATCCGCTGCAACGGCCCTGATCTGCAGCTGACCGGACAGGCGGTGATGACCATCAGCCTGGCGCTGCACGAGCTGCAGACCAACGCCCTGAAATACGGCGCCTTGTCGACCGCCGAGGGGTCGGTCGACCTGTTCTGGGAGGTCGTCCGGCGGGACCCTGGAGACCAGCTGTGGATGCAGTGGTCCGAACATGACGGGCCGGCGGTAAAGCCTCCCGAAAGCGAGGGCTTCGGCACGCATTTGGTCACCCAGGGAACCGGCCGGGCGCTCGGCGGGCTGGCCGAGGTCGACTATACGCCCGCCGGTCTCACCTGGGTCCTGACCGCGCCGCTGGCCCGGATCGCCGCGGTCCAGGGCATCGGGGCGGCGGTATCGAGCGGTACTGATGACGAAGGTGTCGCGGGGCTGACCGATCCCGTCGCTTGCCGGCATGACCGACAAACCGAGGGCCAGGCGTTTTCTTCATTTTTCGCGCCGGTGAGCGAAAAGCAGTCCTGAATCACGTTGAAACTGGAAATCCGTGCCGCTCCCGAATTGCTGGAACAGGCCCTGGAGGGACCCGTTAGAGCAGGGTATCCGACAGGAGAGTCCCCATGTTCATGCACAATAAGCGCCTCCAGTTTACCGTCCGAGTAGCCGAGCCGAACCCCCGCCTGGCCACCATGATGCTCGAACAGTTCGGCGGGGCGGACGGCGAACTGGCCGCCGCCATGCAGTATTTCACGCAGGCGCTGGGCGAAGAGGATGCCGGCCGCAAAGACCTGTTGCTCGACATCGCGACCGAGGAATTGAGCCACCTGGAGGTCATCGGGTCCATCGTCGCCATGCTCAACAAGGGCGTGAAGGCGAACCTGGCCGAGGGCGCGATGGCCGAGGCGGAGCTGTATCGCGAGATCGGCGCCAGCGGCGTCAGCGCCAAGGAATCGCTGCTGTTCGGCGGCGGCCCCGCGCTGATCGATTCCGCGGGCGTGCCTTGGACCGCGGCCTATATCGACAGCCGCTCCGAACCCACCGCCGACCTGCGTTCGAACATCGCCGCCGAGAGCCGCGCCAAGATTGTCTACGAGCGGCTGATCAACATTACCGACGACCCGGGCATCAAGGAAGCGCTCGGCTTCCTCATGACCCGCGAGGTCGCCCACCAGAAGTCGTTCGAGAAGGCGCTTTACGCCATCGAGGACAATTTCCCCCCGGGCAAGCTGCCGGGCATCGAGCCCTATGCCAGCATGTACGTCAATGCCTCGCAGGGCGAAGGCGACGCCACCGGTCCGTGGAACAGCGGCGAGCAATGGGAGCGCATGGACGAGCTGGTTCCGGCCGACGGCAGCGAGGGCCGCGCCTCGGTGCGGCTCCATGACCACGATCTGGCGATTGTCCAGGCGCTCGCCGCCCGGACGTCGTCAGACCCCGAGAGCGACCCGGTGACCGGCGCCGACCTCGGCGCGGGTCCGGGTTCGGGCCGGATCAGCGGCGCCGACATGGGCGGCGCAAAGGACGCCACCGATGCTGCCCGAATGGCCCAGGCGATGACGGTCGAGTCCTGAGGGGCAACGGCAGCGTTCCTCCCGGCTGGAGGGACGCTGCCGACGCCTGCGGGTGCCCTGGCGATTTTTCGGCGGCGCCCGCTCGCTGACCTCGTCTCGGACCCTTGCCTGGTGTCCCCGAACCCTCCCCAACATCGGCACCCCCCGCCAAAGGCCAGACCGGGGGAGGCGCTCGCTCACGAGCTGATCGCAGGTGCCGGTAAGCGGCCATCGCCTGCTCGGTGTTGACGGCGGGCTGGTGGCCATGGCAATGGCCCGAGCGCATAGCGGCAAACCAAATCGTGCCGGCAGGCGTAAGTGCTTGCAATGCGGGCGTAGCTCAATGGCAGAGCAGAAGCTTCCCAAGCTTACGACGAGGGTTCGATTCCCTTCGCCCGCTCCACGGCTGCCGGTTGGGCCAATTCGGCTGGCGCGGGCGCGAGGGCTAGCCTAGGGGTCCGATCGACAGATTGTCGGCGAACAGCAGGCGTCCGCCCGACAGGTTCCACAGCGCCTCGCGGAAATCGTCGGGACCCATGGCGAAGCAGCCGTCCGAGCGGCCCAGCCGGCCCCATTGCGCGATATGCCCCGGCGTCGCGTAATCGGCCGAATGCATGACGATGGCGCGCGGCAAGGCGTTCGAATTGTCCGGGTCGAGCCCGCCGAGTCGGATCGAGGTGCCGTAGCGGCCCTTGTACCATTCCCAGGTGACGTAGGCGCCGCGGCTCGTCATCAGCGAGCCTTCGCGATTGGAGAAGCGGTTGAGCCAGCCGTCGTGCTCGGGATCCGAGCCCTTGCCGTGGGTGACGTAGAACGAGCGGACCGCCCCGTTCTCCAGATTGGCGAAGTGGAAGCGCGGCTGCGAGGAATGCACTCCGAAGTCCGCGATCCCGGCAATGTCGCGCCGCCACAGCGCCTCGCCCGCGCGCGCGACCTCGGCCTGGGCGATCTGCAGAATCCGCCGCTCGCGCGGCGCTGCGGCCGCCTGCGCAAAGACCCGCCGGGGGAGCGTCAAGGCGGCGGTGCCGGCGATGGCGGTGGCGAGCAGGTGGCGGCGGGCGATGGGGGCCATGCGCTGGCCTATGCCACAAGACCGCTGGCCATGTCATGAATGCAAGTGCGCCGCCCGCACGATCGGCGGCTGGGCGTATGCGGATGGTGCGACAGGCTGACCCAATCCATCGACATTCACTTCTGGAATTCGGCCGCGGAACTGGCGCTGCGCCATCACGACGGCACCGGCTCGCCGGGATGGTGGACCGGCGGGTGGAGCGCATTCTCCCGCGCCATCGCCAGCATCGAGCGGGCGTGCCGGTAGGCCACCACGCGCGGATCGCTGCCGTAGCCGCCCCCCAGCGTGCTGGCGACCGGCAGCCCGCGCCGGCGCGCCTCGGCGACGACGAAGCGATCGCGCGCCGCCAGCCCTGCATCGGTCAGCGCCAGCCGGCCGAGCCGGTCGTCGCGGTGCGGATCGACGCCCGCCTGGTAGAGCACGATATCGGGCGCGAAATCGTCGATTATCGGCGGCAGCACCCGTTCCAGCGCCTCCAGGTAGGTGGCATCGTCGGTCCCGTCGGCGAGCGGCACGTCGAGGCTGGAGCGGGCCTTGCGGTGCGGGAAGTTCTTCTCGGCGTGGAGCGAGAGCGTGAAGATGTCCGCGCGCCCGGCGGTGAGCAGCGCCGTGCCGTCGCCCTGATGGACGTCGCAATCCACGATCAGCACCCGGGCCGCGTCGCCCTCGGCGATCAGCCGGTTGGCGGTGACCGCAAGGTCGTTGAACACGCAATAGCCCGCGCCCGTATCGGCCCGCGCATGGTGGCTGCCCGCCGCGCTGTTGGCGGCGTAGCCGTGGCGCATCGCCAGCTTGGCCGCCAGCCAGGTGCCGCCATTGGTGTGGGCGACGCGGGCGGCGATGCGCAGCGTCACCGGAAAGCCGATCCGGCGCTCCTTTTCCGGCGGCACCTCGGCGGCGAAGACCTGCGCCACGTATTCAGGATCGTGCACCGCCTCCAGCCATTCGCGCGGGAGGGGCTCGGGGGCGTGCTCGGTCAGCGGATAGCCGCTGTCGCGCAAGGCGACCATGACCGCCATGTACTTGTCGAAGCGGAAGGTGCCGCGGGTCGGGGCCGGGGCGGCGTAATCGACATGGTGGACCACGTGGAGCATCGGCTACTTTTTCAGTCCCAAGCGTCCGCTCGCGACTGCATTCTCAGACTGTCCGATAATTCAGGCATTGCCTTCATTGTTCATCTTCATGCTCAAACGCTTCCGTCTGCTTCTTGGCGAGACTTCATGCCGCTGCGACAGCCAGTGCCCCGGCGACGAGAGTTGCAACCGCATCCAAGGGAAGTCGGCCACGCCGTCACTCGGCAGCGATCGCCTCGTCAGCGTTTCCGGCATCGCTCGTGGCCGCCTCGATCTCGGCCGCCTTGGCCTCCACCAGCGCGACGATGTGCTCGAGCATGTCCTCGGACTGCACGTGGTGGTCGGTCACTCCCGAGAGGTAGACCATGTGCTTGCCCGCGCCGCCGCCGGTGATGCCGATATCGGTCTCGCGCGCCTCGCCCGGGCCGTTGACCACGCAGCCCAGCACCGACAGCGAGAGCGGGGTCTTGATGTGGCTCAGCCGGGTCTCCAGCGCCTCGACGGTGCGGATGACGTCGAAGCCCTGCCGCGCGCAGGACGGGCAGGAGACCACGCGCACGCCGCGGGTCCTGAGGCCCAGCGACTTGAGGATCTCGAAGCCGACGCGCACCTCTTCCTCGGGCTCGGCCGAGAGCGAGACGCGGATGGTGTCGCCGATCCCCGCCCACAGCAGATTGCCCATGCCGATGGCGCTCTTGACCGTGCCGCCGATGAGCCCGCCGGCCTCGGTGATGCCCAGGTGCAGCGGGCAGTCGACGGTCTCGGCGAGCTGCATGTAGGCGGCCACCGCGAGGAACACGTCGCTCGCCTTCACCGCCACCTTGAACTCGTGGAAATCGTGGTCCTGTAACAGCTTGATATGGTCGAGCGCGCTTTCCACCAGCGCCTCGGGGCAGGGCTCGGCGTACTTTTCCAGCAGGTGGCGTTCCAGCGAGCCGGCGTTGACGCCGATGCGGATGGCGCAGCCATTGGCCTTGGCGGCGCGGACCACTTCGGCCACCCGCTCGCTGCTGCCGATATTGCCTGGGTTGATCCGCAGGCAGGCCGCGCCCTTGTCGGCCGCCTCCAGCGCGCGCTTGTAGTGGAAGTGGATGTCCGCGACGATCGGGATGGCCGAGGCGCGGGTGATCTGGTCGAAGCGCGCCGTGCTCTCCTCGGTGGGGCACGAGACGCGCACGATGTCGGCGCCCGCGGCCTCGCAGCGCCGGATCTGGTCGATGGTGGCGCCCACGTCCTCGGTGGGCGTGTTGGTCATGGTCTGCACGCTGATCGGCGCATCGCCGCCCACCGGCACCCGCCCGACCATGATCTGTCGGCTGACGCGGCGCTCGATGGAGCGCCAGGGACGGATCGCGCTCATCCAAATGGCCGCCGGATGGGGGGTTTGGTTGATGAAACACATGCGCGCGCGGGAGCGGGAGCGGGAGCGGCAGTGGGGGCGGGAAAAGACTGGGTTCGGGCGGGGTTGGACATTGCGCGCCTCTAGCAGGTTTCGCAGGCGTAGGGAAAGCATGCTACGGCCCGGCGACAGGGCGAGACCGGGCGCGACCGGGCGCGACCGGGCGAGACCGGTCGGGGCAGGGAAGCGAGGCGTGCTCGGTGAGTCGATCTTGCCGTCTGAACGACGTCGCGCCCCGCGCCTATTTCCCGCGATGTGCCGCCGAGCCGTGCGCGCGGACGGGGCGATGAGCGCCCGGCCCCGACGATCCCCGCGCAAGTGGGCCCTGACCGTGAACCAGGAGTTGGCGCGCCGCAGGGGTCGCGTCGGCGGTCAGCTTTCGGCGTCCCGCAGCGCGATGCCGATCAAACAGGCGTTCATGAGCTGGTTGGCGTTGAGCGCGCTGGCGTAGCTCAAGTCGAGCATCGGCGCGAGATCGAGCAGTTCGAAGCCGACGACCTCGTTCTGCGTGCACAATTGCCGCATCATCGGCAGCACCTCGCGCATGGTCAGCCCGCCCGAGACCGGCCGGCCCGCCGCCTGGCCGTAAGCCGGATCGAGCGCGCTCATGTCGAACGAGATGAAGATCTTGCGGGTGGAACCGGCCAGCCGGTCGACCACCTCCTCGACCACGCTGTCCCAGCCGTCGGCCTCGACCTGCGCCATGGTATGGAAGGCCACGCCCTGGTCGCGGAACCAGGCGAGCGAGCGCGGATCGGCGACCGTGCCGCGGATGCCGATCTGGGTGAGATTGTCGCCCTCGATGATGCCCTGCTGCAGCAGCCGGTACACCACCTGGCGGTCGGAGATGGTGTGATCGAGGCCCTGTTCGGCATTGTAGTGCGCATCGAAATGCACGATCTCGAACCCGCCGACGCCGTGCTGGTCGGCCATGGCGGCGACGCTGGGGAACATGACGGTGTGGTCGCCGCCGACGATGAACGGCACCACGCCTACCTCGACCATCGCCCCAATCATCGTGCGGACATGGTCGATGCTGAGTTCGGCGGCCATCCGATTGACCGACAAGTCGCCGTAATCGACCACCGTCAGCTGGACCAGCGGATCGAGCCCGGTGGCGATGTCGTAGCCGCCGATGCCGTGCATTGCGCGCAGGACATCGGGCGCGTTCTGCGCGTCGCGCCAGCCGCTGCTCAGGCCCATCGGCACGCCGACGAAGGCGACATCGACCCCGCCTGCGACCAGGTCTTGGGTCCGCACCGCCACCGGCGAGCCGGCGAAGGTGGGGATGCCGTCGGTCTCGTACATGTAGCGCTTGAGGTTGATCGGCCCGGGCTCGCGCTGGTATTCGTCCAGCGCGGGTGGGCTGAGCACGGTGCCGCTGTTGAAGCCGGGGGCGGTGGTGTTCATCGGCACCGCCGCCATGTCGCCGGCCGGATCCAGCTCGCTCGGACCCTCGGAGGAAACCGGCAGGCCTTCGGCCTGGAACGGGGCCGCCGCCAGCGTCGCCATCATCGCCGCGATCGTGGTCGAGACGGTCGCGGCATCGCGGCCCGCCAGCAGAATGTACAGCCTGTCTGGGGTCATGCCGAAGCTCGCCAGCTTCTCCTCGTCGGCGAGGAAGGCGCGCTGCTCTTCGCTCAGCGTGGCGATCACCGCCTGCAGTTCGGGCGGGGGCGCCTCCTGCGCCAGGACCGGGCCCGCCCACACCATGGCGGCCGCGGCCAAGCCACCGGAAAGCCGGAGCGGGCGCCTCACGATCTGTCTCCGTAGTAATCGTCCTGGCCGTGTTCGGACGAGAGCGGGCTGAAGTAGTTGCGGTCGGCCATGCCGTCCTTGCGCATGGCAAGGCCGGTGAGGCAGGCGAACATCAGCCGGTTGCCGTTCATGGCGCTGCGGTAGGTCGGGTCGAGCTGGGGCGCGAGTTCGACGATGTCGAAGCCCACCACGTTCGATTCCGCGCACAGCCGGCGCACGATGGGAATGGCCTCGCGCATCGACAGCCCGCCCGGGACCGGCGTGCCGGTGCCCGGCTCGAAGGCCGGGTCGAGCACGTCGACATCGAACGAGATGTAGAGATATTCGGTGTTCTCGCGCGCTTCCTGCAGCACGCGTTCGAGCACCGCGTCCCAGCCGCGCCGTTCGACTTCGGCCATGGTGTGGTAGCGCATGCCGATCAGGCGCTGCCATTCGTAATAGTCCGAGCCGTAATTGGCGCGCAGGCCCACCTGGATGTAATCCTCGGGGCGGACGTGCGCCTCCTTCATCACCCGGTAGATCGGCTGGCCATGGTCGAGCAGCTGCGGGCGGCCGCGGCCGGTGTCGAGGTGGGCGTCGAAGTGCACCACACCGATCTTGCCCTTGCCGTAGACATCCGCGAGCGCGGCGACGTTGGGATATTCCAGCGAGTGGTCGCCGCCGATGATGAACGGCACCGCGCCGGTCTCGGCGATCTCGCGCACCAGGCGGCGCACCTCCTGCACGCTGCGCTCGGTGCTGTTCTGGTCGATCGCGGCATTGCCGTAGTCGACGATGTTGAGCGTGCGGCTGGGCGTGATCATCGTGGTCACGTCAGTGCCGCCGGTGTTCTGCCGCAACAGGCGCATCGCGCGCGGGCCGTTGCGCGCGTCGCGCCAGCCCGAGCCCATGTCGAGCGGCGCGCCCAGGATGGCGACATCGACCTTGCCGGCGATCAGATCGGCCGGAGTGAGGGCGATGGGCGCGCCGGCGAAGGTGGGCACGCTGCTGCCGCGCCCGCCGGCATAGCGGCCGAGCGACAGCGGGCCCGGCTCGCGCGGCGGATCCAGCTCGCGCGGACGGCGCAGACGCCAGTTGTTGAACCCGGGCGAGCTGGTGTCGAAGGCGATCTGCGTCCGATCGCGCCCTTCCTGGTATTCGAGCTCGCCGTAGACCGTCTCGATCGCCGCGACATAGGCGGCGATGCGCTCCTCGCCGTCCAGCTTGCGCAGCCGCTCGTACATGGTCTCGGGCCGCACCGCCGAACGGCTCTTGCCGCTGGCGAGGAACTCGCGCGTCGCTTCGGGCAGGAAGGCGATCAGCGCGACCACGTCCTCGGGCAGGTCGAGCGGCTCGGGCGGCTCGACCCCGGGGGTCGCCTGGTCGATATGGAAGGGCACCTGCCCCGGCACGGTGGCGACGTATTCGGGCTCGTCCTCGTCCTCTTCCTCCTCCTCGGGCTCTTCCTCCGCCTTCTCGGCGGCGGCGGCGGCGATGTTGGTCTGCCGCTGCGCCGCGGGCTGCAGCGCGGTCACCGCCGAGCCGATGAGCAGCGTACCCAGGAGGAGATGAGATTTCACACAGGTGCCCTCACGATCACGCCGCCCGCCCGCCCCTCGGGCACGGCAGGGATCCAGCTGCCGCGTTAGACAAGCGGGGTGCCCGACCCCATGGGGCATTTGACGCAGAGAAGCCGCGATCGCCTGCGCCCGAGGGCTAAGTCAAATGCCCCATAGGATCGCCCGCCCCTTTGTTTCAGCAAGGTTACCAAGCGCTGGAGGGCGCGGCGCCGAATGAGGGTGGCGCCGATGCGCTCGGCGGGGATCCTTCGGGAGAGGATCGACGCACTCTTGAGGTTCGGGGACACACCTATGAGGAATTCGCACGCGGCGTTGTTCCGCCGTTCGCTGCTTGGCGCGACGCTGCTGTCGGGCGTGGCATTGATCCCGCTCCCGGCCGCGGCGCAGGAAGCCCCGGTGCTGATCGAGGACAACCCCGAGGTGGGCGAGATCATCGTCACCGGCTCGCGCCTGCGCCGCGACCCGAACCTGGGTTCGGCCTCACCGGTGGTGACCATCGACGAGGACGCCTTCCTCGGCGCCGCCGACCTCACCGAGGTGCTGCGCGAACTCCCCGCGCTGACCAGCTCGGTGGCGAGCGCCGGGAGCCTGGATGCCGACGAGCTTGGCGACGGGAGCGCCGCGGAAGGCGCCGCCACGCTCAATATGCGCGGGCTGGGCGCGGTGCGCACCCTGGTGCTGGTGAACGGCCGCCGCCACGTGGCCGGCGTGCGCGAGAGCTCGATCGTCGATGTCAACTCGATTCCTTCTTCGCTGATCGAGAGCGTCGAGGTGCTGACCGGCGGCGCTTCGGCAGTCTACGGTGCGGACGCGGTGACCGGCGTCGTCAACTTCATCCTCGACCGTGATTTCGATGGGCTCGAACTGGGCAGCCAGGCGGGCGTGGCGGAAGAGGGCGACGGAGACCGCTACAATCTCCACCTCAAGGCGGGCAAGAATTTCGCCGGCGGCCGCGGCAATATCACCGCCGTCGCCGAGTACAGCAAGGATTACGGCCTGCGCAGCGGCGACCGGGCGGAGTATCGCGACGGCAACATCGCCTCGGACGGCTCCAATCCCGCCTTGCGCTTCCAGGAGGGCGACATCGGCGCCAACACCCCCAATTTCGCCAGCTATTACAGTACTGCCAACGGTTATTATCCCTACGGCTTCACGATTCCCACACCCGGCACCGCCCGCTACGACGAAATCTTCCGGGACGGGGTGACGCCGACCGCCGCCGAGCAGGCGCTGATCGATCGCGCGCAGAACTCGCCCACGCGCCTCATCGACTCACAATACCGGTTCCAGATCACCTCGGCGGGCGGCGTGATCGCCCCGGGCGACTTTTCCGATCCGGGCGTCGATCTCGACAACAACGGCACCAGCGACTGCCTGGATTCCTTCACCGGCTATAACAGCCTGTTCGACTATTCGGGATCCTATGGGGCCGTCGGCGGCTGCTGGATCAACACCGACAACGGCATCCAAACTATCGATGATGGCCTGATCGCCAGCAATTTCAATGCCTTCGGCGGCGAGGGCACCATCTACGACAACGACGGCTACCTGGTGCCGGAGATCGAGCGCTATGCGTTCAACCTGCTGACCAATTACGACCTGACCGATACGCTGAACGCCTTCTTCGAGGGCAAGTACGTGCACCAGAAAACCATCTTCGGGAGCAAGGAGAACAGCTATTACGATCTGCTGTACGTCTCGGCGGACAACCCGTACATCCCCGAAGTCCTGCAGAGCGTCGCCGACAACCATAATGGCCTGTACATCACCCGCGACCCGACCGACCTTGGTCCCGATATCGACGTCAACACATCGGATACCTACCGCTTCGTAGGCGGCCTCGAAGGCTCGGTCAGCGCGAGCATAGATTTCGAGGTCTCGGCCAATTACGGTCGCTACGAACTCACCGAGAGGAACAACAACAACGTCCTGTACGACCGCTTCCTGGCGGCGATCGACGTCACCACCGATGCCGCGGGCAATCCGGTCTGCCGCAGCGA
This sequence comes from Erythrobacteraceae bacterium, assembly GCA_031399025.1. GTDB lineage: Bacteria > Pseudomonadota > Alphaproteobacteria > Sphingomonadales > Sphingomonadaceae > CBDBZL01. The sequence goes on from JANNOJ010000065.1 coordinate 51,223, forward strand.
GCTCGACCCGACCACGCGCTCGCCCTCCACCCTGTTCGGCATCCCCACCGGCGAGTTCGGCTACCTCACCTTCGTGCCCGGCCAGGGCCAGTGCAGGCCCGCCAATCTGTTCAGCGGCACTCAGTCGATCAGCCAGGAAGCGGTCGATTTCATCACCACCACCACGATCGACAATTCGATGAGCGAGCAGCTGGTTTTCCAGGGTGTCCTCAGCGGCGATAGCGACGCGTTCTTCATGCTGCCCTATGATGGCCTGGATTTCGCCCTCGGCGCCGAATACCGCAAGGAGCGCAGCACCTCCGAATTCGACCCGCTCACCCGCGGCATCCTGCCGGTGACCACGGTGGACGGCAATGCCGGCGATTTCGTCGGCGATCTGGGCTTCTCGCAAACCTCGCTGGCGACGCCGCCGGACGAGTACCTGCAGAATTCGGGTGGCGAGTACGACGTGTGGGAGGTGTTCGGCGAAATCGGCACCACGATCCTGGAGGACGTGCCGTTCTTCCAGGAGCTGCGGCTCGAACTGGCGGGGCGCTATTCCGATTACTCGACCGTGGGGGGGGTCTCCACCTACGCCATCAACGGCTTCTGGTCGCCGATCGAAGACCTGCGCTTCCGCGGCACCTACTCGCGCGCGGTGCGCGCGCCCAATATCTCCGAGCTGTTCGCGCCGGCGCAGGCCGAATTCTTCCGGCCGACCGACCCGTGCGACCAGACCGAGATCGACGCCCTGCAGGAGATCGGTTACGCCAATATCGACAACCGTATCCGCAACTGCCGGGCCGCCGGCATTCCGGCCGGCTTTTCGGACCCGCTGAGCGCGCGCTTCGCCGGAACCATCTCGGGCAACCCCGATCTGCGCGAGGAGACCGCCGACACCTACACCGCGGGCCTGGTGGTCCAGCCGCGCTGGGTGCCCGGCCTGGCGCTCACGGTCGATTATTACAACATCGCCATCGAGGATGCGATCAGCGAGATCGACGACCAGGACGTGGTCGACAATTGCTACGACAGCGCCACCTATCCGAACGAATTCTGCTCGCTCTTCACCCGCAACAGCGACCCTAATTCGGCGCAGTACCTCGGCTTCAATTCGTTCACGCTGCAGACGATCAACTTCGTCGGCATCCAGACCGAGGGGATCGACGCCTCGGTCTCGTACGCCTTCTCCTCGGGCGAACACCGGTTCGGGTTTTCGGCCGTCGGCTCGTGGGTCGACCGGCTGGACTTTTTCTACGATCCCGACGACCTGACCGCCATCGATCCCGAACTCGGCGAGATCGGCCGACCCGAATGGTCGGGCCGCGGCACCATCAGCTACGGCTTCGGGCCGTTCAACGTCGCCTGGTCGCTGCAATACTTAAGCGAAATGGGCTATGGCGACGTCGAGATCGAAACCTACGAAGCCCAGTACGGCGAGGCCGGCATCGCCGAGGAATACATCATCCAGGACCTCTCGGCGAGCTACACCCTGTACCAGGACCAGCTCGAAATATATGGCGGGATCAACAACTTCACCGACGAAATGCCGCTCAGCACCGAGCGCGCCTATCCGGTAAACCCGGTCGGCCGGTACTTCTACATGGGTTTCCGCTGGACGCTTTAGGATCCGCCCGGCCGGGTGCGGGAAGGGGCGCGGCCGAGGCGGGGCCGCTTCCCGTCAGCGTGCGGTCGACTTGACCGCGACGGCGGCAGCCGCCGCGCGCGTTTCCACCCCCAGCTTGGCGAACACCTGTTCCAGGTGCTTGTTCACCGTCCGCGGGCTGATCGACAGGATCTCGCTGATCACCCGGTTGGGCTTGCCATAGCTGATCCACAGCAAGACCTCGGCCTCGCGCCGGGTCAGGCCGTTGCCCTCCTGCAACTGGGTGATCAGCGCTTCTTCGCGAAAATCACCCAGCTTCAGGAGGAATTCGTCATCGCCGATCTTCTCGATCAGGGTCACCTCGATCGCCCCCGCGTCGATCTCCACCCGCATGGTCAGGCCCACCGGCGCCTCCGCCTCGCGCAGCCGGACCACCGCATTCGCGAGGAAGCCCGGCAAGCGGGCGCTGCCGCTCGCCTCCTGGAACGAGGCCAGGAAGCTGTGCGCCTCGGGGGTCGCCCAGCGGATATTGGCCTGGCGGTCGACGGTGAGCAGCGGCTGGCGCAGCAGGGCCAGCGCCATGGTGCTGCGCCGCGCAGCGTGCGCATTGGCGAGATGGACGCCGAGCCTGGCGAGCAGCTCGTCCACATCGAGCGGTTTGCGCACGTAATCGGTCCCGCCCAGCTCCAGCGCGCGGATGGCGTGCTCGGTCTCGGTCAGCCCGGTCATGAAGATGATCGGGATCGGCGCCGTGCGCGGGTCCTGCTTGATGATGCGGGTGAGCTCGAAGCCGTCGAGGCCGGGCATCAGCGCATCCATGAGGATCAGGTCGGGGAGGGATTTCTCCAGGATCTTGAGCGCCGCGGTGCCGTTGATCGCCAGCAGGACCTCCGCATCGATCTGCTCCAGCGCCGAGGCGAGGAACCGCAGGGTATCGGGCGAATCATCGATGATGAGGATCCGGTCGGGTTCGCGCCTGTCAGACATCCTGCAGCTCGTTGCGGACGATGCGCGACACGTCTTCGAAATTGAACGCGTCCAGGTGGGTGCGCAGGATGGTCGGCAGGCGGGTGCCGGGCGGGGCGCGCTCCTCCAGGCGCGCGAGGTGCGCCTCGACCTCGCGGTAATGGCCGATCTCGCTGGCGTGCAGGATGTTGCGCAGCAGCGCGCGCGCCTCGCCTTCCGGCCGCAGGCGCGGCGCGGCGGAGACACCGGGCGGCTCGCTGGTGGGGAGCTGCCATTCCACCTCCAGCAGCCGGGCGATGATCGCCAGCAGCTGGGCCAGGTCCGCCGGCTTGCCGAGCGCCGCATCGTGCGGGGCATCGGCGCCGCGGAAGCGCTCGAATTCGTGCGCGTCCGCCGAGATCATCACGATGCCAAGCTTCGCGCCGAGCTTGCGGCGCAGCATGGCGGCCAGTTCCATGCCGTGCAGGTCGGGCAGGCGGATGTCGAGGAGGGCCAGATCGAAGCTCTCCCGGTCGGCGGCGGCGAGCGCGGGGGCGGCGGCGGCGAAGGTGCGCACCGCGAAACCCAGCGGCTCGAGCAGCTGCGTCATCACATGCAGCTGCGCCTCGCTGTCGTCCACCACCATGATCCGGCGCCGCTCGCCGCGATAGCCGTCGGGCAGGGTCACGTGCAGCGGCAGCGCGCCCTCGCTGCCGGTCCGCGCCAGCATCAGCCGCACGGTGAAGGTGGTGCCGCGATGCTTCTCGCTGCGCACCTGCAGCTCGCCGCCCAGGATCTGCACGAGCGAATTGGTGATCGCCAGGCCCAGGCCCAGGCCCTGCTGGCGCTGCGCCTCGGGGTCGTGGCCGCGATCGAACGGCTGGAAGATACACTCCAGGTCCTCGTGATCGATGCCGATGCCGGTGTCGGTGATGGCGAAGGTGGCGATCTCGCTGCGATAGCTGACGCTGAAAATCACCCCGCCGCGCTCGGTGAATTTGACCGCGTTGGAAACGAGATTGATCAGGATCTGCCGCAGCCGCTTGCGATCGCCGCTGACGAATTGCGGCAGGTCCGGCTGAAAGCGGCTGGTGAAGGCCAGTCCCTTGGCCTCGGCCTGCGGCATGAACATGTTGGCCACCTGCTCGACCAGCACCGGCAGGCGGATCGTGTCGCGGCTGAGGCGCAGGATGCCGCATTCGACCTGCGAGATGTCGAGCAGCCCGTCGACCAGGTTGACGAGGTGCTCGGAACTGCGGCGGATGATCCGCCCTGCCTCGTGCGGCTGGACCGAGGCGCCGCGCTCGAGCAGCTGGGCGTAGCCATAGATCGAATTCAGCGGCGAGCGGATCTCGTGGCTGACGCTGGTGAGATAGCGGCTCTTGGCCTCGCTGGCCGATTCGGCCACGCGCTTGGCGCGCTGCAGCTCGGCATCGGTGATCTCGTGCGCGGCGATCTCCTCCTCCAGCTTGCCGAACTGCGCCCGGTTCTCGCGCTCGGCGGCGCGGCGGCTGTCGCGCGCCAGGGTGATGAACCAGGCCGCGATGCCGGCGAGGACCGCGAAGGCGACGAAGGCCGCCACCAGCGGGGCCCGCAACGCGCCGGGCGCCGCAGGGCCGTAGACGCTGGCGATCGTCGCCAGCACGCCGCCCACCAGCGCGCAGAGCACCAGCCACAACGCCAGGAAGCGCCCCGCGCTGCTGCTCACGAAGTTGGCACCCCAGCGCGGCAGCAATTGGCGTGCGACCAGATCGACCTGCTCGCCCAGCCGGCTGTCGGTCTTGCAGACATCGTGGCAGCGGGTCTCCAGCGTGCAGCACAGCGAACAGATCATGCCCGGCAGCAGGGGGCAGGCGACCATGTCGCGGCGCTGGAAGGCGTTCTCGCAGATGGTGCAGGTGGCGCTTTCGTCGCGCTCGCGCTCGTCGGGCGCGCGGGCGATGTAGTAGCTCCCCCTGGTCCACAGGGCCAGCGCCGGCGTGGCGACGAAGGCCACGCATAGCCCGAGCACCGGCGCGAAGGCCTGGGCAAGCGCGCCCAGCACCCCGGTGGTGGCGATGCACGAGGCGGCGATGGAAAGGCCCATCCCGCCCACCCCGACCGGGTTGATGTCGTACAGATAGCCGCGGCGGAACTCGAGCGAGGCGGGCGAGAGGCCGAGCGGCTTGCTCACCGTGAGATCCGCCGCCAGGGCGCCCATCCAGCCGGCGGTGAAGATGGCGAACACCGAGAGCACCACGTGCAGCACCGCCACCGTCCCGCTCAGCAGGAGCAGCAGTGCGAGCAGCACGTTGAACACCAGCCACACCACCCGGCCGGGGTGGTTGTGGGTGAGCCGGGCGAACACGTTCGACCAGGCGATCGAGCCGGCATAGGCGTTGGTGACGTTGATCTTCATCTGGCAGGCGATGACGAACGCCACCACCAGCGCGAGCACCGCGCCCCCTTCCAGCCCCAGCGCGCCGAACAGCGCCAGGAACATGGCGGTGGGATCGGTGGCCGCGCCTTCGCCCAGCCCCAGGCTCATGACGTAGGCGGCGAGGCACGAGCCGATCAGCAGCTTGACCGCGCCGATGATGGTCCAGCCCGGTCCCGCGAGCAGCACCGCCGCCCACCAGCGGCGCGGATTGCTCTGCTTGCGCGGCAGGAAGCGCAGATAATCGACCTGTTCGCCGATCTGCGGCAGCAGCGAGAGCAGCGTGGAGGTGGCCAGGCCGATGGAGACGAGATTGTAGCCGCCGGCCGCCTCGCCCTGCCGCCCGGTGAAGCCCAGCCAGGTGCCCAGGATCTGCGGTTCCAGAGCCAAGACCAGGATCACCGGGGCGAACTGGACGGCGATCCACAGCGGCTGGGTGAAGGCCTGGAAGCGCGAGATCGCCTTCATCCCGAAGATGGCGATGGGGATCACCACCAGCGCGCTGACGAGGTGGGCGAGCGCCAGCGGCATGCCGGTGAGCGCGACCAGCGCCAGCGCCATGATGCTGGCCTCGATCGCGAACAGCAGGAAGGTGAAGGAGGCGTAGATCAGCGAGGTGATGGTCGAGCCCAGGTAGCCGAAACCCGCGCCCCGCGTCAGCAGGTCGAGGTCGAGCCCCTCGCGCGCGGCATGGACGGCGATCGGCAGGCTGACCGCGAACATGATGGTGCAGGCGAGCAATATGGCCGCTACGCTGTCGGCGAAGCCGAAGCTCAGCGTGATGAGCGCGCCGAGCGCCTCGCAGGCGAGGAAGGCGGTGGCGCCGATCGCGGTCTGCGCCACCCGGCCGATGCTCCAGCGCCGGGCGCTATCGGCGGTGTAGCGCAGCGCGTAATCCTCGAGCGTCTCGCTCGCCACCCATTTGTTGTAGGACCGCCGCTCGGCGAAGATGGCGAGGTGGGGGCTCATCCTGGTGCCTGCGGTGCCGGGTCGGGCGGGTCCTGGCCCAGGCCGCCCCCAAGCCCGCCCCCAAGCCCGCCCCCAAGCCCGCCCATGTGCTCGATGAACGCGACCACCTCGGCCACGCCATGGCCCGCCTTGAGGTTGGTGAACAGGAACGGCCGCTCGCCGCGCATCCGCCGCGCGTCGCGGTCCATCACCTCGAGCGAGGCGCCGACGTGGGGGGCCAAGTCGATCTTGTTGATCACCAGCAGGTCGGACCGGGTGATGCCCGGCCCGCCTTTACGCGGGATCTTGTCGCCGGCCGACACGTCGATCACGTAGATCGTCAGGTCGGCCAGTTCCGGGCTGAAAGTGGCCGCGAGGTTGTCGCCGCCGCTCTCGATGAAGACCAGTTCGAGTCCGGGAAAACGGGCGGCCATGTCGGCGACGGCGGCGAGGTTGATGCTGGCGTCCTCGCGGATGGCGGTGTGCGGGCAGCCGCCGGTCTCCACGCCGATGATCCGCTCGGCCGCCAGCGCGCCGGAACGGGTGAGGAATTCGGCGTCCTCGCGGGTGTAGATATCGTTGGTGATGGCCGCCAGGTCGTAGCGCCCGTCCCGCTCGCGGCCCATGGCGCGGCACAATCGCTCGGTCAGCGCGGTCTTGCCCGAGCCGACCGGCCCGCCGATGCCGACGCGCAGCAGGCTGGTTGAACCGGTCACGGGGGCAATGGCGGTCATGAGCGGAACAGCCTGGTATAGAGCGTCTCGTGATGCAGCGAGGCGAGTTCGAGCATTGGCGCGCTGGTGCCTAGGTCTTCCAGTGGACAGGCGAGGGCGCGGCTCGCCACCGCGTCGATCACCCCGGCCAGCCGCGCGGTGGCGAGCTGCCCGTCGGTCTGTCCAAGCGGCACCAGGCGCACCGCGGCGGAGACCAGGTTCGCCGCCACGCCATGCAGATAGGCGACCAGCGCGCTGCGCAGCGCGACCCCGTGCAGCGCCGCCGCCAGGCCGCCGACCACCGCATGGGCGACCGGCCTGCCCGCATGTCGGCGAGCGAAGTTCTCGAGCCCGGCATGCGGCCAGACCTTGCGGGTGACGTCGAGGAACGCCTGGCCCTGCTGCCGGCTCTCGATCGCGGTCTCCCGGCTGGCGCGAAAGGCGGCGCCCAGTTCGGCGATCTCGTCCAGCCGCGCGGCGTCGGCGGCGGCGCGGTAGGCGTGGGCGAACAGCACTGCGTCCACCCAGCCGCCGCCGTGCTCCAGCACGCCGGCGATGTAGGCGCGCGCATCCGCCTCCTGGGCAACGGCACCCGTCTCGACGGCGGTTTCCAGGCCATGGCTGTAGCTGAAGCCGCCGATGGGGTAGGCGGGCGAGTTCCAGGCGAGCAGCAGGTGGAGCGCGGCGTCAGCCATGCGCGTGCTCGCTGTCCAGTTGCGCGAGGTGATCGTGATCGTGGCCGTGGCCGCCCGCTGCATAGGCGCCCGCTTCAGGATTGAACGGCGCCTCCAGCACATGGACATGCGCGCCCAGCCCGCGCAGCATGGCGGCGATCACGTGATCGTGGCGCAGGCGGATGGCGGTGGCGCCGATCTCGGCCGGCAGGTGGCGGTTGCCGACGTGCCAGGCCAGCCGGCCGAGCTCCTGCGGCGAATGGGCGAAGGCGTCCATCACCGGTTCGGCCTTGGCACTGATGGCGACCAGGCGGCCATCGCTCAGCACCAGCGCCTCGCCATCGCGCATCACCGTGGCCCGGGGCAGGTCGAGCAGGAACGACAGGCCCCACCTGCCGGTCAGCCGCAGCCGCCGCCGGTGGCGTTCGAGGAAATCGAGTTCGACAATATCGGCGGGCACCCCGTCCCATTCGCCGGGCCGCACAAGCTGGCTGGAACGAAGCATCGCCGCCGCCCTAGAACAGGAAGTACCGCTGCCCGAAGGCGAGCGTCTCGGCCGGCTCGCAGGTCAGCAGCTCGCCGTCGGCGCGCACCTCGTAGGTTTCCGGGTCCACCTCGATGGCGGGGCACAGATCGTTCAGCCGCATGTCCTTCTTGCCGATGCCGTCGCGCACGTTTTGCACCGCAACACATGCTTTCGCAAGGCCGAGCGATTGCGCCATGCCCGCCTCCAGCCCGGCCCGCGAGACGAAGTGGAACGAGGAGGCCGCCAGCGCCCCGCCATAGGCGCCGAACATCGGCCGGTAATGGACCGGCTGCGGCGTCGGGATGCTGGCGTTGGGGTCGCCCATCGGCGCGGCCACGATCATCCCGCCCTTGATGACCAGCATGGGTTTGACCGCGAAGAACGCCGGCTGCCACAGCACCAGGTCGGCCAGCTTGCCCACTTCCACCGAGCCCACCTCGTCGGCGATGCCATGGGCGATGGCCGGGTTGATCGTGTACTTGGCGATGTAGCGCCGCGCGCGCAGATTGTCGGTGCCTGGCGGATCGCCGGGAAGCGTGCCGCGCTGCTGCTTCATCTTGTCGGCGGTCTGCCAGCAGCGGATGATCGTCTCGCCCACCCGGCCCATAGCCTGGCTGTCGGACGCCATCATCGAAAAGGCGCCCAAATCGTGCAGGATGTCCTCGGCGGCGATGGTCTCTCGGCGGATGCGGCTTTCGGCGAAGGCCACGTCCTCGGGGATCCGCGCGTCGAGGTGGTGGCACACCATGAGCATGTCGAGATGCTCCTCGAGCGTGTTCACGGTATAAGGCCGGGTGGGGTTGGTGGAGGAGGGCAGGACGTTGGGCAGGCCGGCCACGCGGATGATGTCGGGCGCATGGCCGCCGCCGGCGCCCTCGGTATGGAAGGCGTGGATGGTCCGCCCGCCGATCGCGGCGATGGTGCTCTCGACAAAGCCGCTCTCGTTCAGCGTATCGGTGTGGATGGTCGCCTGGATGTCGAACGCGTCGCACACTTTGAGGCAGGCATCGATGCTGGCGGGCGTGGTGCCCCAGTCCTCGTGCAGCTTGAAGCCGCACACGCCCGCGCGCGCCATCTCCTCGAGCGGCGCGGGGGTGCTGGCATTGCCCTTGCCGTAGAGGCCGAAATTCATCGGGAAGGCGTCGAGCGCCTGGAACATGCGGCCGATGTGCCAGGGGCCGGGCGTGCAGGTGGTCGCCAGCGTGCCGTGCGCCGGGCCGGTGCCGCCGCCCAGCATGGTGGTGATGCCGCTATCGAGCGCTTCCTCGATCTGCTGCGGGCAAATGAGGTGGATATGCGCGTCGATCCCGCCGGCGGTCAGGATCGCGCCTTCGCCGCCGATGATCTCGGTGCCCGGGCCGATGACGATGTCGACGCCGGGCTGGGTATCGGGGTTGCCGGCCTTGCCGATGGCGCTGATCCGGCCGGCAATGATCGCCACGTCCGCTTTCACGACGCCCCAGTGGTCGAGGATCAGCGCGTTGGTGATCACCGTGTCCGCCGCGCCCTGCGCATTGCTCGCCTGCGACTGGCCCATGCCGTCGCGGATCACCTTGCCGCCGCCGAACTTGACCTCCTCGCCATAGACCGTGCGATCCTCCTCCACCCGGATGACCAGCGTGCTGTCGGCGAGGCGGACGCGGTCGCCCACGGTGGGCCCGTACATGGCGGCATAGGCGGCGCGGGTGATGGCGAGCGCCACGGCTACAGCGGGCCCTGGATGGCGCCGCGGAAGCCGAAGACGCGGCGGGCGCCGGCATAGGGGATCAGCCGCACCGTGCGGCTCTGCCCGGGCTCGAAGCGGATGGCGGTGCCCGCCGCGATGTCCAGCCGCATCCCGCGCGCCCGGTCGCGGTCGAAGGCGAGCGCGGGGTTGGTCTCGAAGAAATGGTAGTGGCTGCCCACCTGGATCGGCCGGTCGCCGGCGTTGGCGACGGTGAGTTCGATCGCCTCGCGGCCTTCGTTCAGGGTGATCGTGCCCTCGGCAGGGAGAATCTCGCCCGGGATCATGGTGCCTTGTTCCTACCGGCGCGCGTCAGCGGATCGGCCGGTGGACGGTCACCAGCTTGGTGCCGTCGGGGAAGGTGGCCTCGACCTGGATGTCGTCGATCAGCTCGGCTACCCCGTCCATCACCTGCTCGCGGCCGAGCACGGTCGCGCCGCTGGCCATCAGGTCGGCCACCCGCAGGCCGTCGCGCGCGCCCTCGACCACGTGGTCGGCGATGAGCGCCACCGCCTCGGGATGGTTGAGCTTGACCCCGCGCTCGAGCCGGCGGCGCGCGACCATCGCCGCCATCGCCAGGAGCAGCTTGTCCTTCTCGCGCGGGAGCAGGTTCACCTCAGCAGCTCCACACCCGCGGCATTGCCGGATCGTTGCCGAAGATGCCGGCGCGCAAGGCCCCGCAGGTACGCGTCAGGTCGGCGCGCAGCCGCGCGGGGTCGGCATCGTGGAAGCGGGCGATCAGCAGGCCGTCGAAGCTCGTCGCCCCGGCGCTGGGCGGCAGCAGCGAGCGGGCCAGTTCGAGGTGGCTGGGAGCATCGGGGCCGGCATAGAGCAGCGTCGCCACCGCGCGCGCGCCGCCGAAGCGGAAGCGGTCCTCCAGCGCGGCAACGTCCGTGGTCTCCACGTGCAACGCATCGGCCCAGACCAGGCGCCCGTCGCGGCGGACGCGCCATGCGTCGTGGACGAGCCCCCGGGTGAAGCGCTCGCCCATCGCCAGCCGGCCGAGCACCAGCGATTCGACCGCCAGCAGCCGCGCATCGCCCGCCAGGTCGGCGCTGATGCTGCGGCGAAAGCGGACGGCATCGAAGGCGATGGCCTCCTGCGCCAGCCATTCGGCGCTGCCGCCCGCGCCGATGACGATGCGGGTTTCCAACAGGATATCGGCCTCGCCGGGCTGTACCCGGTAGAGTTTCTCGGCCGCCTGGGTGGTGATGGTGGCGCGCGCGCCGGGATCGACCTCCAGCGCGAAATGGATCCGGTCGCCGCCGGTGAGCCCCCCGCTGGTGGTGAGCGAGACCGCCTCCGGCCAGCCCCCGCTGGGCGGCGTGGGAAACAGCAGCCGGCATGGTGCGCGCTGGTAGAGATCGGCCAGGCCGTTTTGCCCGAAGCGCACCCTTGCCAGTCCGTCCATCCGCTGGTGCCCGGCAATGGGCGGCGCGGACGGCGAGGGCATGATCCGCGGCAATTCCATCGTCGCCGACATCTGCCCCCCGGCCGACCGCGCCCACATGGGGTATTTGACGTAGGTCGCCCGCCCCCGCCCCCGCCCGCGAGCCCAGCGGAGCGGCGCTAGTCCCCCGGCGCCCGGCGCCCGCTCGCGTAGTCGGGATCGACCTCCTCGCGGTCTTCCGCGGCCGCCTCGCGCCCGGCGCCGGGCTGGCGGTGCCGGGTGGTGAGTTCGCTGTAATAGTCCGCGTTGGTGAGGCCCTTGCGGCGCATGGCGACGCCGGTGAGGCAGGCGTGGACGATGTAATTGGCGTTCAGCGCGGTGCGGTAGCTGGGGTCGAGCAGGGGCGCGACCTCGACGATCTCGAAGCCGACGATCTCGTTCTCGGCGCACAGCCCGCGCACGATCGGGATGGCCTCGCGCATGGTCAGCCCGCCGGGGACGGGCGTGCCGGTGCCCGGGATGAAGGCGGGGTCGAGCACGTCGACATCGAACGAGATGAACAGCGGCTTGCCGTTGCCCCGCGCCTCCGCGAGCGCGTCGGCCATCACTTCGGCCCAGCCGCGCTGCTCCACTTCGGCCATGGTGTGGTAGCGCATGCCGTTGTTGCGCATCCACTCGAAACCCTCGGCGCCGGGCCACGGCCCGCGCAGGCCCACCTGGATGTAGTTGCGCGGATCGATATGGCCTTCCTTCACCACCCGGTAGACCGGCTGGCCGTGGCTGATCCAGTGGCTGGAATAGCGCCCCGCATCGTAATGCGCGTCGAAATGGACCACGCCGAAGCTGCCCTTGCCGTGCACGTCGGCGAGGCCGGCGACGTCGGAATATTCCAGGCTGTGATCCCCGCCCACGATGAAGGGCAGGGCGCCCGTCCGGGCGATCTCGGCGACCCGCTCGCGGACGTGCTGCATGGTGAGTTCGGTGGACATGTTGTCGACCGCGATGTCGCCATAATCGACGATGATCAGCTCGCTCGAAGGGTCCACCATCGTCGCCATGTCGGGCCCGGCCATGCCGCCCGCCTCGCGCATGCGGGCCGGGCCGTGCTTGGCGCCGCGCATGCCCGAGCCCATGTCGAGCGGGGCGCCCACGATCGCCACGTCGACATCGCCTGCCACCAGGTCCTCGGGATAGACCGCCACCGGCGCCCCGGCGAAGGTGTTGATCCCGCTCGCCCACGGGTCGGCATAGTAGCGCAGGTTGATCGGGCCCGGCGCGCGCTCCGGGTCCATGGCGCGCGGGCGCATGACCCGCCAGTCGTTGTAATCCTCATCGGTGTCGAGCGGAATGGCGGCGAGATCGGTTTCAGGGTTGAAGCGCGAGGCCTCCTCGATCGCCATCATGCCCTCGACATAGGCGGCCAGCTGGCGGGCGTCCTTGTTGCGCAACCGGCGCAGCAGGCCGGTGTTCTCCCCGTCGGCGAGTTCCTCGACCAGGAACTCGCGCTGTTCGGGAGTGAGCTCGCCGGCCTTGCCCTCGATCTCGGCCGGCAGTTCGCCGCCATCCTGCGCCACCGCGGCGAAGGTGGCGGTGAGCACGGCCAGGCCCAGCACGATCTTCGACCGGATGCGCATTACCGTTCCCCATCCCCGAAATAGCAACCAGCGTGCGCCGGCGCTTGGCGCGGGCAAATGGGCCGATTGACGTAGGCGGCCGGCAGGCGGCGGGCGGGGCGGGCAGGGCGGCTTACGTCAAACGCCCCGGTGCGGCCCGGTGGCGGCGCGCTATGCTGGTCCCGACAGCCTGGAGGGCTTCTTGCAGACCATGCTCGTCGCTTCCAACTTCCTCGTGTGGATCGTCGTCCTGCTGCTGGCGGTGGCGCTGGCGGCGTTGGTCCGCAAGGTCGATCTGCTGCACGAGCGCTTGGGTGCGGCGCTGGCGGTGGCGGCCGATGCGGGGCTGCGCCAGGGCGAGGCGGTGCCCGCGCACACGGTCTGCACGCTCGATGGCCGGGTCGTCACCATCGGCGGGGTCAACGACATGGCGCGGCCCTTGCTGCTGCTGTTCGTCGACCCGGCGGCGGAGGCGAGCCGCAGGCTCGTCCCATCCGCCATGGTCGCGGCCCACACCCACGGCTTGAAGGCGATCTTCGCCTGCGCGGGGGCGGCTGGCGAGCGCCAGCGGATGCGCGAGGAGTTGCGCATGACTGCCCATGAATTCATCGATTCACCCGAACTCGCCGCGGCCTATGGGGTGAGCGAGGCGCCCTTCGCGGTGCTGATCGGGCGCGACGGCAGACTGGGCGCCAAGGGGCCGGTGTCCACCCGGCACGCGCTCGAGATGCTCATCGGGCAGGTGCTGCCACCACCCGGCGCGACCGAGCGGATGGCCTAGGATTGGGGGCGCGCGAGCCCGGTCAGGCGTAGATCGTAAACCCGGCGATGCGCTCGACCACCCAGAAGGCGCCGAGCACGCCCACGCCATAAAGCGCGGTCGCCCTCGCGGCGGGCAGGAACGCGCTATGCCGGCCAAGCCACAGGATCGCCGCCACGGCCGCGACGAAGAGCAGCTGCCCGGTCTCCACGCCCACGTTGAAGAACACCAGGCCCAGCACCTGCTCGCCCGGCGCCACGCCGAGCTCGTCGAGCGCGCTGGCGAAGCCCAGGCCGTGCAGCAGGCCGAACAGCGAGACCACGATGAGGTGTCGCTGGGTGCGGTCGGGCGCCTCGGGATCCGTCTGGGCGATCAGCGCCTCGCGCGCCATGAAGGCGATCGACAAAGCGATGATCGCCTCCACCGGCATCATCGGCACGGTGACCACCTCGAAGAAGGCAAGGCCCAGCGAGATCGAATGACCCACGGTGAAGGCGGTGACGAGGCCGATCAGCGCCCGCCCGCGGGCGATGAGGCACAGGCAGAAGACGAACGCCAGGTGGTCCCAGCCCAGCCAGATGTGGATGATGCCCTGCCAGCCGTAATCGGTCGCCACCTCTTCGAAGGCGCGCGCGCCGACCATGTCGCGGCCGATCTCCAGGGTGACGCCCGCGGCGTCGGCGGCGATGGTTTGCGTGATCGGCGTGCCGTCCAGGTTGCTGGTGAAGGTCGCCCCGTCCACCTTCCACGCGGTGGTGATCACATCGCCGGGCGCCAGCTCGCGATCGCAGCTGAGCGCGACGAGGTAATGGACGAGCGCGCCGGCCGATTGCCGTTGCAGCGATTGCTCGGCGCAGCCTTCGGGCCAGGCCACATTCCAGGCGCCATCGCTGGCCTGCGGCACGCGGGCGGTGAACTCGTAGCTTTCGCCCTCGCCTCCGCGGGCCAGGGTGAACTCGGCGGCGCGGAAGATGTCGGCCTGGGCCGGGGCGGCTGCCAGCAGGAAAAAAACGAACAGATGCAGGAACTTACGCATCGATCCGCACTTCGTACTTCTCCGCCAGATCCTCGTACACGCGATCGATCTCCTGCTGCATGCGGGCGATGATCATGTCCTGACGAACCTGCTCGCGGGCAATGGCGAAGGGCAGCAGCCGTGCCGGCGCGCTCCCCCGCTTGAGCACGAAGTGCCACCCGCGCGACGAGCGGAGCGGGCCGATCCATTGGCCGGGGCTGGCCGCGGCAAGCTGCTCGAGGAAGTCCTGGCCGAAGATCCCGCGGATCATCGAATGCCCGTAATCGGGGTACGAAGGCCCGGTCCACAGCTCGTCGCCCGCCACCTCCCGGCCGCCGCGCAGCGCGGCCAGCAAAGCTGCGGGGCGCTCGGGCGCCTCCTCGAAGAACACCTGGTCGAAGGTGATCTCCGGCTCGCGCTCGTAGCGATCCAGGTTCTGGGCATAATAATCGAGCACCTCCATCTCGCTGGGCTCGACCGGCGCGCCCGCGACGAGGTAGCGCACCTTCTGGACCATGCGTTCGCGCACCTCGCCATCGGTGAGGTGGATGCCTCGTTCGACCGCTTCGCGGAACAGCAGCTCGTCGGTGAGGAAATCGTGCTTGATCTTCGCGATGTCTTCCGGCCGCGCCGGACGCCCGGCGAGGAATTCGAATTCCTCGACCAGCGCCTGTTGGATCCGCGCGTCGTAGCGCACCGCTTGCTCGCTGGTGGAGTTGAACGAAGCATAAAGCCCGAAGATGCCCGCACCGGCCAGCAGGAACACCGTCAGCGGGTCGCTGGCGAAGCGCTGCAGCGGGCCCCGGGTGCCATCCCCACGCTGGCCCGAGCCCCGGGGTTCGATAGCGGTCGCGGTCATGCTCGATCTTCCCTCGGTCCGCACGCGCGGCATCCATTTCGTGCACCGGCGGCAGCCTAGGCGAGCGGGCCAACCGCGCCGCTACGTCAAATAACGCATAACTCGCGAGCCCATCGCCCACCTAGCCTTCGCCACCGCCGCAATGCTCTCGCTCCATGGGGCGATCACCCGTTCGAAGGGGCAGACCAACAATGATCACATTCCAGATCGGCCACCGGCGCAGCCCTTCACCGGTGCTTGGAGCCGCGCTCGGGGCTGCCAAGGCTGCGCTCGCGGCCGGCGCGGTGCTGCTCGCCGCGGCCTGCTCGGGCGGGGCCGAAGAGGCCGCGGACGATGAGGGCGCGGTGGAAGTGGGCGTGCTCCATTCGCTCACCGGCACCATGGCGATCAGCGAGACGACCGTGCGCAATGCCACCATGCTGGCGATCGAGGAGATCAACGCGCAAGGCGGCGTGCTCGGCCGCCAGCTGGCGCCCGTCGTCGAGGACGGCGCCTCGGAGCCCGCCACCTTTGCTCAGAAGGCGCAGAAGCTGATCGAGAACGATGGCGTGGCCACCGTGTTCGGCGGCTGGACCTCGGCCAGCCGCAAGGCGATGCTGCCGGTGTTCGAGCGCACCCAGAACCTGCTGTGGTATCCGGTGCAGTTCGAAGGCAACGAATGTTCGCCCAACATCATGTATTCGGGCGCGCAGCCCAACCAGCAGATCGTGCCGGCGCTCGATTGGGCAGAGAAAGAGGGCCACCGGACCTACTTCCTGATCGGCTCGGACTATGTCTTCCCGCGCACCGCCAACCTGATCCTCAAGAAGCACCTGGAAGACCGCGGGCTGCAGCTGGCGGGCGAATCCTATGTGCCGCTGGGGGGCACCGATTTCAGCGGCGTGGTCAGCCGCATCCGCGCCGCCAATCCGGACATCATCTTCAATACCCTGAACGGCGACAGCAACGTCGCCTTCTTCAAGCAGATGCAGGCCGCCGGGCTCTCGCCCGCCGAGCTGCCGGTGATGAGCTTTTCCATCGCCGAGCAGGAAGCCCAGGCGATGGGCGCCGAGCTGGTCGACAGCAGCTACGCCACCTGGAACTACTTCCAGTCGCTCCCCGACGAGGCCAACCAGACCTTCGTCGCCGCCTACCAGGCCGAGTTCGGCGAAGGCGCGGCGATCACCGACCCGATGGTCCACGCCTATCTCAACGTCTACGCCTGGAAGGCCGCGGTGGAGAAGGCCGGCTCGTTCGAGGCGGCCGCCGTGCGCGAGGCCGCCAAGGACCTGGGCGCCTTCCCCACCCCGATGGGCGAAGTCACCTTCGCGCCCAATGGCAGCCTGGTGCAGAAGGCCTATGTCGGCCGGCTGGGCGGCGACGGCCAGTTCGAGATCATCTCGACCTCGGATGCCGCGATCGAGCCCAACCCGTACGATCCGCTGGCCTTCCCGGGCCAGGTCTGCGAGGTCTGAACGGCCGGAGCGAAGGGCCCGATGAGGGGCACCTGGCATGGACGCGGGCCTGCTCGTAAACCAGCTGTTCAACGGGATCAGCGTCGCCTCGATCTACCTGCTGGCGGCGCTGGGCCTGGCATTGAGCTTCGGCCTGATGCGCGTCATCAACATGGCGCATGGCGAGATGCTGATGCTGGGCGGCTACCTGGCCTTCCTCACCCTGGTATGGCTGCCCGGATCGCTGGGCATCGTGTTCGCCATGCCGGTCGCCTTTCTGGGGGCGGCGGCGATGGGCGCGCTGATCCAGACCAGCCTCGTCCGCCGGCTGGTGGCCCGCCCGCTCGATACCTTGCTCGCCACCTGGGGGGTCAGCCTCATCCTCCAGCAGGCCGCGCGCGACCTGTTCGGCGCCATCGGGGTGGAGGTGCGCGCGCCCGACTGGCTCGACGAGAGCCTGCAAATAGGCGGGCTGTTCCTGCCGTCGGCGCGGGTGTTCATCATCGCGGTCACCGTGCTGGTGCTGATCGCCCTGGCGCTGCTGCTCACCCGCACCAGCATCGGCCTCAAGGTGCGGGCGGTGAACCAGGACCGGATGATGGCCGGCGCCACCGGCATCGATGCCGCCCGGGTCGATCTCGCCGTCTTTGCGCTGGGCAGCGGTATTGCCGGCCTCGCCGGCGTGGTGCTGGCGCTGCTGAGCCCGGTCACGCCCAGCGTCGGGCAGAGCTATATCGTGCCCGCCTTCCTGGTGGTGATCATGGGGGGCCTGGGCAGCATCAAGGGCACCGCCATCGCCGCCGGCCTCTTGGGCATCTTCTCGGCCATGGCGCAGGTCTTCGTCGATGTCAGCGTGGCACAGATGCTGCTGCTGGTGTTCGTCATCGCCTTCATCCAGCTGCGCCCCCAGGGCGTGATCGCCAGCCGTACCCGGGCGCTCGATGTCTGAACGCGCACTGGTCGACGAGCCACCGGCGGGCCTGAGCCTGCCGGCGCTGGCGCCGCATGGCCTGGCGCGGCGGGTGCTGCCCTGGGCGCTGCTGGCGGCGGGGGCGGCGGTGCCGCTGTTCCTTTCCGGCTACGAGGTGAGCCTGCTCGGGCGGTTCATGGCGCTGGGCATCCTGGCGCTGGGGCTGGTGCTGACCTGGGGCCATGGCGGCATATTGAGCCTGGGGCAGGGGGTGTTCTTCGGGATCGGTGCCTATGCCATCGCCATGCACATGAAGCTCGCGGCATTGGGCGAGGGGGAGCTACCCGACTTCATGCTGTGGAGTGGGCGCGAGGCGCTGCCGTTCTGGTGGGCGCCGCTCGCCAGCCCGGTGTTCGCGGTGCTGTGCGCCATAGTGCTGCCGGCGCTGGCGGCGGGGCTGTTCGCCTGGCTGGTGTTCCACCGGCGGGTGAGCGGGGTGTACTTCGCGCTCATCACCCAGGCGCTGGCGCTCGCCTTCGCCACGCTCCTGATCAGCCGGCAGGACGTGACCGGCGGCTTCAACGGCCTGACCAACTTCCAGACGCTGTTCGGCTTCTGGCTGGCCGAGCCCGCCACCATCAACGCGCTCTACTGGGTGACGCTGGCGCTGGCGGTGATCGCCTATGCCGGCCTGCGCTGGCTCCTTTCCTCGCGCTACGGCACCTTGCTGCGGGCGGTGCGCGACGCCGAGAACCGCGTGCGCTTCCTGGGCTACGATCCGGTCCCGTTCAAGGTGTTCGCCTTTGCGGTGGCAGGGATGCTCGCGGGCATCGGCGGGATGCTGTTCACGCTCCACGCCGGCAACGTCTCGCCCGCGCTGGTGGGGGTGATCCCGTCGATCGAGATGGTGATCTGGGTGGCGGTGGGCGGGCGTTACAGCCTGGCGGGGGCGCTGGTGGCGGCGATCGTGGTCAACCTGGCGCGCGACTCCGTTTCCAGCGCCTTTCCCGACCTGTGGCTCTACCTCATCGGCCTCATGTTCATCCTCACCGTGACCCTGCTGCCCGACGGCGTGGCCGGGCTGCTCAAGCAGCGCCGGCCCCGCGCATGAGCGCCACCAACGCAGCGCTGCTGGTGGTGGACGGGGTGACGGTCGATTTCGACGGCTTCAAGGCGCTCGACACCTTCTCGATGACGCTGGCCGTAGGCGAGACGCGGATGGTGATCGGCCCCAACGGCGCGGGCAAGTCGACCTTGTGCGACACCATCATCGGCCGGGTGCGCCCGGTGGATGGGCGCATCATCTTCAAGGGCGAGGACATCACCGCGCTGCCCGAACAGGCGATCTTCGCCCGCGGCATCTGCCGCAAGTTCCAGGCCCCGGGCATCCTGGCGGCGCTCACCGTGCGCGAGAACCTCGCGCTCGCCGGCCGCGCCGACCGGCGCTGGTGGCGCAGCCTGGGGACCGGCATCTCGGCCGCCGAGGCGCAGGAGGTCGCCGAGATCCTCGCGCTGGTGGGGCTCGAACACCGCGCCGACACCATTGCCGGCGATCTGGCGCATGGCGAGAAGCAATGGCTGGAGATCGCCATGGTGGTTTCCACCAAGGCGCCGCTGATCCTGCTCGACGAGCCGACCGCGGGCATGGGCCCGGCCGATACCAGCCGCACCGCGAGGATGATCAAGGACCTGGGCCGGAGCCGCGCGGTGCTGGTGATCGACCACGACATGGCCTTCGTGGAGGAGCTGGCGGCGCCCGTGACCGTGCTCCACCAGGGCCGCTTCCTCAAGCAAGGCAGCGTGGCCGAGGTGCGCGCCGACCCCGAGGTGGTGGCGGTCTACCTGGGCCACGCCGCGTGACCGAGGGGGCCGGTGGCGAGCCGATCCTGCGGTTGCGCGCGCTCAGCACCGGCTACCAGGGCAGCCAGGTGCTGTGGGACGTGGACCTCGACGTCGCCGCGCAGCAGGTGCTGGCGATCATCGGCCGCAACGGGGTGGGCAAGACCACGCTGCTGGCCACTATCATGGGCGTGCAGCCGGCGAGCGGCGGCGAGGTGTGGCTGGGCGGCGAGGACATCTCGGCGCTGCCGCCCGCGAAGCGCGCGCGCGCCGGGCTCGCCTACGTGCCGCAGGGGCGGCACATCTTCCCCCAGCTCACCGTGGAGGAGAACCTGCAGACCGGGCTCAGCGCGCTGGGCACGCGCGGCTCGGCCAGGGAGGGCGTGCCGGGCTTCGTTTACGACATGTTCCCCAAGCTGGCCGATCTGCGGCAGCGCAAGGGCGGGTTCCTGTCGGGCGGCGAACAGCAGCAGCTGGCGATCGGCCGGGCGATGGCCGGGCGCCCGCGGGTGCTGCTGCTCGACGAGCCGACCGAGGGCATCCAGCCCAACATCGTCCAGCACATCGAGCAGGCGCTCACCGAAGCGGCGCGCACGATGGGCGTGACGGTGGTGGTGGTGGAGCAATATCTCGATTTCGTCTGGCGCTTCGCGCACCGCTACGTGGCGATGAACCGCGGCCGGATCGTCGCCGACGGGGCCACCGCGGGGATCGACGCGGCGCAGGCGGCGGCGCATATCTCCATCTGATTGCGGCCGCGGTTCACGGCTCCGGGCCGGCGGCCATACGTCATTTGCACAATTGCCGGGTTAGGCGCCCCGGCTACGTTCAACATTCCTCAGGGCAGGTAGCGGGGCGATACATGAAGCTGCGGCAGGTGCGGATCTCCTGGATGGCGATTGCGCTTGCCTGTTGCTCGTTCGTGACCGTGCAGACGCTGAGGGCGCAGGAAACGGCCGCTGCCGAAGCGGCGCAGGAGACCGAGACCGGCCTGCCCATCACCGACCCGCTGGTCCGCGCCAAGTGCGCCGCCTGCCACCAGGGCGACGCGGACGGCAACCTGTCGCGCCTGTCGTGGATGCGCACCACGCCCGAGGGCTGGGCGCAATCGATCAAGCGGATGGTGGCGCTCAACGGCCTGTCGATCACGGCCGAGGAATCGCGCGCGGTGGTGCGCTCGCTCGCCGCCTCGCACGGCCTGGCGCCGGAAGAGGCGATCGCGGTCGCCTACATTCCGGAAAAGCGGATGGTGGACGAGACCAACATCCCCAACGACGCGGTGCGCGGAGCCTGCGCCTCGTGCCACGCCTTCGGGCAGCCCTTGTCCTGGCGGCGTTCGGCGCTGGAATGGGAGCGCTTGCAGGAATTCCACGTGGCGCTCTATTCGCAGGCCGACGCGCAGTACAGCCGCCGCGCCGAGGGCACGGACGAGGACGGGCCGACCAATGGCGAGGTGGCGCTCGAATACCTGCGCAAGACCGCGCCGCTGCACACCCCCGAATGGGCCGCCTGGAGCGCGCGCCAGGCGCAGCCGCGGCTGGCCGGCGACTGGCTGCTCACCGCCTCGCTGCCCGGCCAGGGGCGCTATGTGGGGACGGTGACGATCGCGCCGGGCGGCTCGGCCGAGGA
The DNA here is from genome assembly GCA_031399025.1 of Erythrobacteraceae bacterium. Taxonomy (GTDB): domain Bacteria; phylum Pseudomonadota; class Alphaproteobacteria; order Sphingomonadales; family Sphingomonadaceae; genus CBDBZL01. The sequence goes on from JANNOJ010000065.1 coordinate 72,201, forward strand.
GTTCACGACCACCACCACCCTGCGCTCGCTGGCCGATGGCGCGGTGCAGACGCGCGAGGGGCTCGGCCTGGTCTATGCCGGCTACGCCTGGCGCGGGCGCTCGCGGGGTTCGGGCGGTGCTGGAGGCGTGAGCGACCCGGCGAGCACCACGCGCGAGACGCTGCATTTCGCGCCCGACCAGCAGAGCGCCCAGGGGCGCTGGTTCTGGGGCGAGTACCACGAATTCGGCTACGACGTCGCGCTCACCCGCGCCACCGCCGCGCCCGCCGTGCTGGCGGTGAGCCCGGGGGCGCTGAAGGCGGGCGAGCGAGGCGTGGAGCTGACCGTGTGGGGGCACAACCTGCCCGCCAGCGCGAGCGCGCAGGACATCGGGCTGGGCTCGGGCGTGAGTTTGCGCGACGTCGTGTCCTCCGAGCCGGGCCGGCTGGTGCTGCGGGTCGACATCTCCGCAGATGCCGCTTCGGGCCCGCGTGACGTGGCCATCGCGGGCGCGGTGCTCGAGCGGGCGTTTCCGGTCTACCGCCGGGTCGATTACCTCAAGGTGACGCCCGAGACCGGCCTGGGGCGGCTGGGCGGCCTGCGCTTTGCCAAGGGGTTCCAGCAGTTCGAGGCGATCGGCTACGAATTCGGCCCCGACGGCAAGCGCGACACGCGCGACGACATCGCCATCGGCCCGATCGCGGCCGATTGGCGGATGGAGGAGTTCATGACCGTGGACTACGACGACGACACCCGGTTCGTCGGCGAGCTCAGCCAGGCGGCGCTGTTCACGCCTGGCGTGGAAGGCCCCAACCCCGAGCGCCGCTTCGGCCGCAACAATTACGGCGAGGTCTGGGTGGTCGCCACCGCCAAGGACCACCCGGGCGAGGACGGCGCGCCGCTCACCGGCCGGGCCTATCTGGTGGTGACCGTGCCCTCCTACCAGCGCTGGGACCAGCCGGAGGTTTCGCAATGACGCTGATGCAGGTGGTCGAGCGCGAGGCGCCGCCGGCGGTGGCGGAACCGAGGTTCAGGGCATCGACGGTCCACCGGTTCGAGAGTGCGGGCACGGCCTATCTCTATCTCGCCAGCGCCGGCGGGGTGTTCGCGCTGGACCAGGCGGCCAGCTCGCTGCTCGACCGGCTGGCGGGCGGCGTGCTCACCCGCGGCGAGCTGGTGGCGCATCTGTGCGAGCAGGGGAGCACCGCGGCCGCGGCCGGGGAGCTGGTCGAGGAACTGCGCGCGCTGCGGGTGATCGAGGACGAGCACGAGGCCCGGGTAAGCCCCGCGCTGGACGCGCCCCAGGCCGATTTCCCGCTGCAGGCGCTGGTGCTCAACATCACCAACCAGTGCAACCTGGCCTGTACCTATTGCTACGAATTCGGCGCCGACAAGATCGCCAGCCCCAAGGGCAAGGCCAAGTACATGAGCAAGGACACCGCGCGTGCCTCGGTCGACCTGCTGCTGGCCGAGGCGCGCGGGCGCGAGGCGGTGCACATCACCTTCTTCGGCGGCGAGACGCTGATGAATTTCCCGCTGCTGCGCGACGTGGTGGACTATGCCAATGTCGCGGCGGCGGCGGTGGGCAAGCGGATCACCTACAGCCTCACCACCAATGCGACGCTCCTGACCGACCCGATCATCGCCTTCCTCTCCGACAATGCGATCGGGGTGACCGTGAGCATCGATGGGCCCGCCGAGATCCAGGATCGCCACCGGGTCTATCGCAGCGGCAAGGGCAGCTATGCGGTGGTCGAACCGCGGCTGCGGGCGCTGATCGCCGGGCATCGCACCCGGGCGGTGACGGCGCGGGTGACGCTGACGGACGGCGTGACCGACGTGGTGGGGATCTACCGTCACTTGAAGGACGAGCTCGGCTTCCACGAGGTGGGTTTCGCCCCGGTGACCAATTCGGGCGAGCGCGATTACGCCATCGCCGATGCCGGCATGGACGCGGTGCTGGCCGGCTTTCACGCGCTGGCCGAGGAATGGCTCGCCTTCGCGCTGCGCGGCGAGATGCACGGCTTCACCAATGTGAGCGAAACCATCGGCGAGCTCATCCAGGGGGTGAATAAGTCGCATCCCTGCGGCGCGGCGCTGGGGCTGATGGGGGTGGGCCCCTCGGGCGACCTGTCGCCCTGCCACCGCTTCACCGACGCCGACACGCATGTGATGGGGCACGTGACGAGCGGGATCGACCGCGAACGGCAGCAGGAATTTCTCGGGCGCGGGCATGTGGAGGCCAAGTTCGATTGTCAGACTTGCTGGGCGCGGCCGCTCTGCGCCGGCGGCTGCCATCACGAGGCCTTCGTGCGTTACGGCGACAGCGGCCATGCCAACCTGCATTATTGCGACTGGATCCGCGAATGGACCGATCGCGCCTTGCGCATCTACGGCGAGCTGGCGGTGCGCAATCCTCAGTTTCTCGAACGCTTCGCGACACGAAAGGGGCTGCAATGAAGCACCTGAAGCCGATCAACCAGAAAGCCCGGCGGATCGACGACCAGCTCGCCGCCGCGAGCGAGGACGACGTCGTCGCGCTGCAAAGCCCGCGACCGCACGTGCCGATGGGCTGCTCGCTGTCGTTCTCGCCGGGGTGGGAGGTGGACGCCGGCGGCGGCACCGCGGGCCTGTGCCAGCCCGCCGAGCGCGACATCTACGATTGCTACGTCACCTGCTTCTGGCCGGTGCAGGTGCCCGACCATGTCAATTACTCGCCGGACTGGGCGAGCAATTGCGCCGCCGCCACCAAGGACTGGCGCAGCCTGGACCTGGTCTTCCCGTGAGGCGATCCTTTGCATGGGTTGCCGCGGCCGGGGCGGCAGCGCTGCTGGCCGCGCCTGCCGGGGCGGCAACGCTGTTCATGGGCTCCTACCCCGATTCCATCGTCGTGTTCGACGAGGGCAGCGAGGCGATCGTCGACGAGCTGAAGCTGGAGACCGGCCTGCCCACCAGCATCCAGCTGGGCGAGGACGGCCAGCGGATCTACGTCACCACCATCACCACCAGCGGGATCGAGGTGATCGACGTCGCCAGCCGCGCGGTGGTCAACAGCTTCAGCCTGAATTCCGGCACCACCCGCTACCGTTTCTGGGGCGGCGTGCCCGACCCGACCGGGCGCTATTTCTACACCATCCTCACCCGGATCGAGAAGGGCCTCGACCGCTACACCGTGAGCGAGCCGCGCTATGCCGAGATCGACCTCGAACAGCGCAAGATCGTCCGCACCGAGCCGATCGCGCCGGAGGACGAGCGCGCCCGCCGCACCCGCGGCACCTTCAAGGTCTCGGGCGATGGCAAGTACCTCTACATTTTCGGCGAGCAGATCCTGATCGTCGACATCGCCGAGCTCGCGGTGGTCGAGCGGCTCGACCTGGCGCGGCCCGAGGGCACCGCCTTCGAGGACATCGGTTTCGGCGGCACGCTCGACACGATCGAGGTGGCGGGCGAATACGTGGCGCTGTTCAACGCGACCGACCCCTACATCCACAACGAGGTGTTCGGCATCGCCCGCTACGACCTCGACCGCCGGCGGTTCGATTTCACCCCGGTGGGCCCCGCGCCCGACAGCATGGCCGGGCTCCAGGTCACCCCCGACGGCCGCACCGCCTACACCGTCGTCACCACCGACGAGCTGGGCAACAAGCGCTGCGAATTCTGGCGCATGAGCCTGCCCGAGAACACGGTGGAACAGCGCGAGGAGTTCCAGTGCCGCTCGCGGTTCCGCTTCGGCCTGTCGGGCGACGGCACCCAGCTCTACATCTACGGCGCGAGCTACGATATCGAGGTGTATGACGGGCAGACCCTCCAGCTGGTCGATACCTGGGACCTGGCGCGCGACACCACCGGCGCCGGGATGGTGGTGGTGCGGTGACGCGCCGCGGCCCCATGGCCGCCAACACGGCCCGCCGCTGATGCGGGTGGCCGTGCACGGCAGCGGGGTGGCGGCCGCGGTGTGCCGGCATCTGCTGGCCGATGCGGGCCTGGCGACGGGTAGCGAGCCCAGCCCCCCGGCGCGGGTGCCGGCCATCATGCTGGGCGCGCCGGCGCTGGCGCTGCTGCGCGACGTGATGGGCCAGCCCAACCTGCTGGCAGGGATGCCGCGGATCACCCGGCGGGTGGTGGCTTGGGGCGGCCTGGGGCCGGTGAGCGTGCCGCATGCCGCGATCGTAGTGTCCGAGGACGACCTGCGCCGCGCGCTGGATCGCGGTAAGGCGACGGCGGGCGACCCGCGGCCCGCCGACTTCGCCGTGCACGTCGCGGCCCCGCTGCCGGAGGGCGAGCGCCTCGGCTTCGGCAAGTGCGAGGCCGAAATCTGCCGGGTGGCGCTGCGCGACCCCGCGCTGCACGAGGAATGCCGCATCGAGGCGCTGGACGCCGGGTGGCTGTTCCTCCTGCCCGGCGGCGCGGCGAGCGGCTGGCTGCTGGGCTTCGGCGCTCCGCTGGCGGAACTGCTGGCGCAGAGCCGGCTGGTGGCGCCGGTGGTCGAACTGGCCGCGCCTCCGGTCGGCAGGATCGACACCGCGCCGGCGATGTCCGTCCCGCTCGCTGGCGAGAGCTGGCTTGCCTGCGGCTCCGCGGCGCTGCGGTTCGATCCGATCTGCGGCGACGGCACGGCGCAGGCGGTGCGCGAGGCGGTGCTCGCCGCGGCGGTGGTGGGCGGGATCGCGGGCGGCGGCGAGCGGGACGCGCTGCTGCTCCACTACCGCTCGATGCTGGTGGCGGGAATGCGGCGCCACCTGGAGCTGTGCGCCCGCTTCTACGCCGATGGCGGCACCGGAGCCTGGTGGGCCGCTCAGGCCAAGGTGCTCGCGAGCGGCCACGAGACCTGCACTCGCATGCTCGCCCGCATGCCCGAGCCCCGCTTCGTCTTGCGTGGCTGCGCGCTCGAGCCCAGGCTGGCGGCGGCATGAATGTTCGCCGGCGGCTCGCCTCGCCGGAGCCCTCTCCCGCCCCCCGCTGACTGGAGGGCCGCCCGGGCGCCGCCCGGTGCCGTGGCCGAGTGGCGCAGCTACCGCTGGCTGGGGCGGTACATCCGGCCCTATCGCGGCGCGCTGCTGCTGGTCCTGCTGATCATCGCCCTCGCCACCGGCTCCACCCTGGCCCAGCCCTTTTGGTCGATGCGGCTGATCGACGATGCGCTGCTCCAGCGCGACATGGGCGAACTGACGCGCATCGCGGCGATCATGGTGGCGGCCACGCTCGGCGGCTTCGTGCTCAACATCCTTGCCAGCTATCGATACGTCGCGCTCTCGGCGATGCTCTACGACACGAGATCGAGCGGGCGGCAGCGGCGGCCGGGCTCGACGGCTCCTCGCGCGCCTGCCGCAAGGCTTCGAGACGGTGGCGGGCGAGCGCGGCCTGGCGCTCGAGCGCGGCCGGGTGCACGAGGCCCGCCGGCCGCTCCTCGCCCATGGCTGAACGGGCTGGGCACGGCGTGCGCGCGGCGGTGATCGACAGCGGCGTTCACCCTGGCCATCCGCATATCGAGGTCGTGCAACTGGCCTGCGGCGTTGCGGTGGAACAGACCGGGCGCGTGGAGGCGGGCGAGGGGGCGACCCTCGATCGGAGCGGCCATGGCACCGCGGTGACAGCGGCGATCCAAATGGGCGCGGGCGCGGTGCTGCTGCCGGTGCGGGTGTTCGACCCTGCGCTCAGAGCCTCCCCGCGGGCGGTCGTCGCGGCGATCGACTGGTGCATCGGCGAGGAGGTGGATCTCATCAACCTCAGCCTGGGAACCACCGTTGCCGCCCACGCGCCGACTTTCGCGGCGGCGGTAGCGCGTGCCCGGGCCGCTGGCACCGTGCTCGTGGCGGCGCGCACGGCGGGCGGGTGCGCCGGCAACCGTCTGCGCCCTGCTGTCGGCAAGCGCGCCGCTGCCGGCGCGCGCAAGCGAGCCCGCGGCTTAGCTGCCGAGCGGTTCGGCTTGCGGGGCGGCCACCGCGCCGACTTGCGTCGGGCGGCGACCCCTGTCGATCCGGGCAAGCACTCGCGCGCGGACCTGTTCGGCGGCGGCGAGGCCCTGCTTGCGGCAGTCCCGCGCCGCGTCGCGCTCGGCATCGCTGCGCGGGAGGCTGGCGCCGCACACGTCGCGCACGGCGCTCCTGAGGCGCTGGTCGAACACCGCCTGGTCGGCGCTGGTCGTCAGGTCCAGATCGGCATATTGCACGGTCGCGATAGGTTCTGCCGCCTGGTGGGCAGGGGTCGTTTGCGGCGCTGCCGTTGAGGCAAGCGCCGCCATTATCGCCAAAGCGATGGACATGGCATCCTCTCCTTTTTGGGGCCAAACGGGTGGATACGCCCGCAACGCCCCTGGTATGTCGGTTCTCTTCCAACCGACGATCTGTCTGGCCGGTGGCTGATGCCATTCCGGACGGACAATGTGATCGCGCAAAGGTCTTTAGACCCTATTCGCCGATTTGGCAAAGGCTCTGACGCCTGGAAATCCCCGACCGGGCAGACCGCACCGCACCGAGACGGTTGGGCCAGCGCGCCTTGCTCAGCGCTGGTGCTGGGGCAGCGCGGTTTCGGCCGGGGGGCGCGAGAGGTCCCAATCCGCCACTTCGTCGGTGTGCACGTCGAAGCGGCTGAGCCTGGCGGCGCCAAAGCTGGTGGTAAGCGCCACGTCGGTCGCGTCGCGGCCCTTGGCCATGACGATGCGGGCGATCCGCGGCCGGTTGTGACGCGCATCGAACGTATACCAGCGCCCGCCCAGGTAGACCTCGAACCAGGCGGAGAAATCCATCGGGAAATCCACCGGCGCGATGCCGATGTCGCCCAGGTAGCCGGTGCAGTAGCGCGCGGGGATGTTGACCGCCCGGCACAGGGTGATCGCCAGGTGGGCGAAATCGCGGCACACGCCGTAGCGCTCGTCGAAGGCGGAGCGGGCGGTGCGCTCGCTGCTGGCCTTCATGTAGTCGAACTTGAGGCGACCGTGGGTGGCGTCGACCAGCGCCTGGACCCGGGCCCAGCCGCCCTCGATGTGGCCGGCGATTTCCCAGGCCTCGTCGGCCAGCAGGCTGACCTCGCAATAGCGCGAGCTCATCAGGTAGAGCAGTACCTCGTCGGGCAGGTCGTCGACCGGGTGCTGGATGGCGTCGGGCACGATCGGGTCGGGGGTGCCCGGATCGGCGATGACGAAATCGCTCGACAGGGTGATGCCCCCCGGCGGGACCACGAGCCGGCTGGCGACATTGCCGAAGCTGTCGAGGTAGCGGCGCACCGGCACGGGCGGGTCGGTGGCCAGGACCTCGGGCGTGAGCAGGTCCGCCTGGCGCCCGGGCCACACGCTCAGCAGCGCCACCATCGGGACGGCATGTTCGGTCTCGAAGGCGATGTCGAAGCCGGTGCGGATCAGCATTGCTGGATCTCCTTGGCGGTGAACTGGGGATGGCTGGTCACCGGACCGACATGGGCGATGCGCACCTCGACCGCCATGTCGAGCAGATCGCCCCGGAGCCCTTCCCAGGTGCCGGTGAGCGGCAGCGCCTGGATGGGATCGCGGGCCACCGCCACGCGGACCAGGCCCTGGTTGCCGATGATACCGTTGGTCGGGTCGAACTCGATCCAGCCCGAGCCCGGCAGGAACACCCGCACCCAGGCGTGGGTGCTGTGGCCGCCCACCCGGGCGTGGCTGCCCTGGTCGTTGTACAGATAGCCCGACACGAAGCGGGCGGCGAGGCCGAGCGCGCGCACCGCCTCCATCATCAGCACCGCAAAGTCGCGGCAGGTGCCCGAGCGCAGGCGCAACGTCTCCAGCGGCGGCTGAATCCCCTTCTCGTCGCGCCGCTGGTAGGTGAAGTCGCGCTTGATCGCCTCGGTCATGGTGCACAGCAGGTCGAGCGTGCGGATGGGGGTGCGGCCCTGCAGGAAGCGGCCGGCCCAGTGGTCCAGAACCCGCTCGCGATCGGCGAACTGGCGCTCGATCGAGCGCAGCAGGTCGGGCATGTCCTCGGCGGCATAGGTGAAGGGGAAGGTGTGGGCATAGGGCTCCACCGCGATCTCGCCCGCGGCCATCGGCAGGTGCTCGACCGTGGCCGAACCATGGATCTCGAGCGTGTCGGAGCGCCCGGCGAAGGTGGCGATAGCCACCGCATTGCCGAACACGTCCTGGATCCAGCGCAGCTCCGCCGGCGGCGGATCGATCGCCAGGCTGGCGGCCAGCAGGCGCTGGTCGTAGCTTTCGCGCGGGCGCACCAGGATGCGGTGCTCGCCGAAGGCGACATCCCGACGATAGCGGTAGCAGGTGGTGTGGTCGATCGATACGGTGGGCATTGGTCCTGGCCGAACCGGCTACCTTAAACAGGTTTAATGTGCCGAACACCCTGTTGTCACGATCCGATCCGATGCCGATACGAAAAAGCGGCGAATTGCTGTTCTCGGGCCCATTTTTGCTCATCGGCGACCATGCGGGCGCTGCGATCCCGGCGCGGCTGGGGGATCTGGGCCTGGCGCCGGCCGATCAGCAGCGCCATATCGCGCTGGACATCGGGATCGAGCAATTGGGGCTGCGGCTGGGCGAACTGCTCGGCGCGCCGTTTCTGCGCCAGGTCTATTCGCGCCTGGTGATCGATTGCAACCGCGATCCCGCGCGCGCCGACGCGGTGCCCGAGGTGAGCGACGGGACTGAGGTTCCGGGCAATGCGGGCATTACCGACGCGGCCCGCCAGGCGCGCGTGGCCGAAATCCACGAGCCGTATCACGCGGCGATCGGCGAGGCGCTCGATGCCCGCCGGGCGGCGGGGCGGCGCACGGCCCTGGTGTCGCTGCACAGCTTCACCCCGGTGATGGCCGGCATCGTGCGGCCCTGGCATATCGGCGTGCTGCACGACCGCGGCGATACGCGCTTCGCCCAGGCCATGCTGGCCTGGATGAGGGTGGGTGGGCCGTTCCTGGTAGCCGACAACCAGCCTTATTCGATGGATGGCACCGACCACACCGTTCCACGGCACGCCTATCCGCGCCGCCTGCCCTATGTGGAGCTGGAAGTGCGGCAGGACCTGCTCGGCCCCCACTCCGACGCCCGCGCCGAGGAGGTTGCGCGCTACTTGGTTGCTGCGCTCACGGGGTGTGCCAGGGTCTGAGTGCCGAGCCTGATCGTCGGCATGCAGCTGCCCGCGTGTGATTGCTTGAGGACTTTTCTTGCTGCGCCAGGCGCGGGGAGGTTCGGTGACGCGGCTTGGATGACCGGTGGATTGCGGGGGCTGGGTCCTTACAATTGCGGGAAACAAGCTTCCGATCTTAGGGACGTTGGCAAAGCGGGAACGAAGCCGCGCAGCACCGAGCCGGTTGGGACGATAATCGTAATCCGACTCGAATTGGGGAAGCCGCGGCAATTCACCGCGGCGGCCGGAGTCACCGTGTTGTTGGCAATGGTGATGCCGTAACCTGCGGCCCGGGCGACGGCGTAGCTCTTCTGCGTACCAGAAGTGGCGCAGCTGCCGCTCACCGCCATGCAGCGCGCCGTGCTGTAGGCGACATCGTCCAGAGTCTGCTTGGTCCAGACGAGACGGCTGACCTCGATGGTGCCAATCATGAACAGCAGGATGACGGGAGCCAGCAGCGCCAGTTCGGTAGTTGTCGAGCCAGCAACGCAGCGAAGCGAGGGCAGCCACCCCTTCATTGCAGGCGGATCGTCGCCTGCTGGACGATCTGCGTATCACTGAGAAAGCTGTTGGGGACGATCATCGGCTGGAAGGTCTTGCTCGCGGAGATGGTCAGATAATAGCCCGCGGTGGAGCCAGCGGTGACGCTGCCCGTACAGGCACTGCCGCATGCACCGGAGGCGAAAGTTCCATCGGTCTTGAGGCACGAACAGGTGCGGTTTTGGTTTACGCAGCTTGCGGTCGTGCCGTTGCAAGTCGTGCTGACGGCCAAGGTCTGGTCGTCTGCAAGCGCGCGGACATAGCCTGGCATCGATGCGTAATCCGCCGTCGCCGGGGTGGAGAAGGCACTGACAGCGGCTCCGGCGACTGCTTGGCTCATCTTGCTGCGCTCGAGATACAGCAGGCCGAAATCCATTCCGATGCAGATCACCAGGAAGAACAGCGAGCTCAGGAGTGCGAACTCGACCGCCGCGACACCCGTTTCGCAGCGTGCGAGAGCAGGGCTAAGCGGCCAAGCGATTTTCCCACGGGGACTGTGCGACGGCGGTGTGATCATCCGACCAGCCTGACTGCGGTGCCGCCCGTCGCACTGCCGTTCACCGACTGCATCTTTGCGCATGCCGAGCCGGTCGCCGCGCCGCCGCTCACGGCAATCTTTGAGGCGATCAGGCTCAGACACTTGCTCGCAACGGTGCTGTTGCCCCCCGTCATGGTCACCACGGAGTTGGGCAGGTGGATGGTCCCGGCAAAGCGGTTGTTGCTGCCTGCATCCCAACTCGAGGCCGCGGTGCTGGCGCTCGATAGCAGCAGCTCGCCGATCTCGCCCCCGGTTACGGTTGCGGTCGGCGCATACAGGATCGTTCGCGCGCCGCCTGCCAGGTTCATCACGCCCGCGAGCACGAAGGTGACGTCGATACCCGCCTGATCATAACCCGAAACCGAAGTTCCTTCCAACGTAGAGCCATAGGTGATCCCGGTCAGCGAGGAGGTATAGGGCCAGACCGTGCCGCCCGTGGAGTTGGTGATGTTGCCGTTGATCGTGTACCGCCCCCGACCGAAGAGCACGGCGCCGCTAATCGTGAGGTTGCCGTTGAGGAAATGGTTGTTCGTCCGCCCGAAGACCAGGCGGCTGCCGCCGGCGGTCAGGATGTGGCCCACCGAGGCGTAGGTGCCGTCCCCCATGAAGAAGCGGCCCGATCCGGCGAGCCTGACGGCATGACCGTCGGTATGGCTGCCGATGAGCACGTTGCCCGCGCCCAGCGACAGCTCGCTGTTGCCGTCGATCGAAATGCCGGTGCGGGCGAGGAAGTTGCCCGCGCCCAGCCGCGCGGTGCCGCCCCCGGCGATGACCAGTCGTGCGAAAGAATGGTTGCCCGCACCCATGGTCAGGTTCTGCCCCCCGCCGAGCGAGACGGTGGCGTTGATGGTGACGTCGCCTGTCCCCTTGGTGTTGGTGCCGGCGAAGGTGACCGTGCCGCTGCCGATCCACAGCACGCCGTTCCCGAAGGTAACACCGCTCGAGCCCGAGTTGAAACCGCCGTTGACGTAGACGTCCGAGTTGCCGAAATTGACGCTGGAACCGCTGTTGAAGAAGCCGCTCCGGATCCTGATGGTCGAACCACTGGTGAAGGTGACGCTCACGCCGCCGGCGACATCAATCCGGCCGACGGTATAGTTGCCCGCGGGGACGACATAACTGCTGCTCGTGCCCTGCCGCCAGGTCGCGACCTGACCGGTAGGATTGCTGCTCGTGAAGTTCCAATTCGCTCCGCCCGTCGGTGTCGTGGGATTGGCCAGCGTCGGTATGCTCGTCGCCTGGCCGATGAGACCCATGGCGGCGACCCGCGTGGGATCGTTGGCCCAAGGGTCGGAGAGCGTGGTCGCGCCCTGAATGCGGTCCTGCACCGGAGGCACGTTGGTGTTCCAGGCCGGCGCGGTGAAGCTGCCGGCGTAGCGCACCTTGCCAGCCGTAAGTGTTCCGTAGGTGGTCGACACGCTGCCCTGCCCGGAAATGATCTCGCTGCCCTGGATCAGCGCGCCGGTATTGGCGATGGTGCCGATGGCGGCCAGGGCGCAGCTTGGCAGCGTGATCGTGCCCCCGCCGCTGACGGTTACCGCGTCGCTCGCGGGACTGAGCGCGAGATAGCATGGCACGGCTCCAGAAGCGCTGAGGCTGGCGAGCGCCTGCGCTTGGACCGAGTACGAACCGGCGACGCCGAGCACCCGGCTGAGCGTGACCGGTACCTGTTCCACCACCGTCACGCGTACCGCTTGCTGGCCCGCCGCTGGAAAGTTGTTGACCAGGGCTGCAGTCACCGTCGCGCCCACCAGGCCGTTGGCGCGGGCGATATCCTGCGCGGTGGGCGTGAGGACCGCAGTGTTGGACGTGTTGCTGTAGGCCATCGCGGCGGCGAGCGCGCCCATGTCGGCCGCGCGCTGGTTGATCGCCCGCTGCTGATAGCCGCGGTTGATGTCGAAGACGAGGCCGGTAGCGCCCAGGAGCACCGGCAAGGCGAGCGCCACGAGGGTCGTGACGCCCGCGAACTCACTGTCGCGTAGGCGCCTGAGCGCGCGATAGAAGGGGGCGAGATGGAACATCTACCGACACCCTTGCGCGCGGGAAGTTAAAACTTCGTTGAGAGATCGGCCAGCAGTTGGGCTGCCGGGGTGGTGCGCGGGGCGAAGCGGGCGACCTTGCCGGCCTGCCCGGCCGCTGGCAGCCGCTGGCAGAACCCGGCCAGATCGCGCAAGTCGAACTCCCACAGGAAGGCGGGCGGGCAGTCCCTCCAGGCGCTCGTCGGCGACAGATCGTCGAATTCGACCTGGTTGGGGGAGCTGCAATAGGCTTCCACGGTCACAGCCTTGGGGAAGATCAGGTGATCGAACGGGGGCTGCCCGGACGGGCGCAGGCCGATGCGCCAGGCCGCCAGCGCCGCCAGCACCCGCTCGCTCCGGGCGAGGCCGATCGCCCGATCGCCCGATCGGTATCGAACGGCAGCTCGGGGACCGCCATGGTGTGGCTAGAGCGCGTACGGCGGGGCGGACCCGGCTCGGCTGAATTCGTGCAGCTCGATGGCGGGAAAGGCGCGCCAGACGCGCGCCTGGCCGGCGTTGAGCTGGTCAGCCAGCTCGCGCCATTGCGCCTGGGCGAAGTGCCCGTCGGCCTCCGCATCGCTCATCACCAGCGCCAGGCGGGCGCGCAGCAGCAGCTCGGCGCTGGCCTCGGCGATGATGCCGTCGACCTTGGAGATCTGGTGGGTCCGCCTCCGCCCGGGATTGAGGCGGGTGAGGAGGGCGGGGCTGTGGCGCCCGAGCCGGCTGCGGTCATGCCGGTGTGCTCCTGGAACCCCTGTCAGAACCCGTTGCGCTCGATGCGGCAGCCGGGGTCAGCCGGTGCCCCAGCCGCCGCCCAGGGCGCGGAACACGTCGATCTGCGCGCGCGATACCTCGGCGTCCTGCGCGGCAAGCTGCGCGCGGGCTTCGGCCAGGGTGCGCTCGGCATCGAGCCGGTCGAGCGAGTTGATCGCCCCCTCGCGCTGCTGCGCGCGCACGATGCGGGCGGCGCGTTCCGCCGCCTCGCTCGCCGCCTGCAGCGCCGCGCGCCGGTGCAGACCCTGGGCGTAATTGGTGAGCGCGGTTTCCGCCTCCTGCAGCCCTGCCAGCACCGCGCCGTCGAACGCGGCCAGCGATCCTTGCGTATCCGCCTCGGCAGCGTCGATCTGCGCCCGCTGGGCCTCCTGGTTGAGGAAGGCCCAGCTGACCAGCGGCCCCAGCACCCAATTGAGCGGGCCGCCGGTGAAAATCTCGCCGAAATCGCTGCCGGTCTGGCCGATCGAACCGCCCAGCTGGATGCTCGGGTAGAGATCGGCGGTGGCGACGCCGATGCGCGCGGTATCGGCGGCCAGGCGGCGCTCGGCGGCGCGGATGTCGGGGCGGCGGGCGAGCAGGGCGGCGCCATCGCCCACCGGCAGCGGCCGGGCGATCTCGAGCACGAGGCTGCGGGCTCCGGCGATCGGCGGCAGCTCGGCGGGAGCGCGGCCGGTGAGGGTGGCGAGGCGGAACAGGGCGCCGGCGCGCGTCGCCTCGAGCGTCGGGATGTCGGCCGCGCGCTGGTCGCGCAGGGTCTCGATCCGGGCCAGAGCGAGGCCGTTCTCCAGCCCCGCATCGTAGCGGCGGCGGGTGAGGTTCAGCTGCTGATCGAGCAGGTCGACGATCTCGCGCGCCACGGTGAGCCGGGCGGCGCTGGAAGCGGCGTCGGCATAGGCGCGGGTGGTCTCGGCCACGACCACAACGCGCACCGCGTCGGCATCCGCCTCGCTGACCGCGAGATCGGCGCGGGCGGCCTCGATGCCGCGGCTCACGCGGCCGAACAGATCGACCTCGTAGGCGACATCGAGGCCGCCATCGTAGCCGAAGGCCTCGCGGTCGGCCCCCGGGTCGACCTCTTCCTCCGCCAGCCGGACGTAGCTGACCCCGCCGCCCACCGAGCCCTGCGGCAGGCGGTCGCCGCGCACGCCGCGAAGGCCCGCGCGGGCGCGCTCGATGCGGGCGAGCGCCTGGCGCAGGTCGGTGTTGGCGGCCTGCGCATCGGCGACCAGGCGGTCGAGCACCGGGTCGTCGTACAGCCGCCACCAATCGTCCGGCAGCGGCGCGGCGGGAGCGAAGGCGGCGGCCAGCGCCGGATCGGCGGCCGAAAGCAGGGGGCCGGACGACGCGCGGGGTGGGGGCGGTGCGACGTAATCCGGCCCCACCGCACAGGCCGCCAGGGCGAACGCGGAAAGCGAGGCGAGGAGAGGGCGGATGGCGGGGGTGGCGCGCATGGGATGATTCCTATTCGGCCGGCTGCAGCGCGGGCGGATACGGGCCGCCGCGCCGGTCGTCGTTGCGGACGTCGGACCGGGGCCCGCGCTGGCGCAAGCGGTCGATCCGCTCGCCCAGCGCCCGGCACACGACGTAGAAGGTGGGGGTGAACACCAGGCCGAAACCGGTCACGCCCAGCATGCCGAAGCACACCGCGGTGCCCAGCGCCTGGCGCAGCTCGGCGCCCGCCCCGGTGGCGATGACCAGCGGCACCGTGCCCAGGATGAAAGCGAAGCTGGTCATGAGGATCGGCCGCAGGCGATCGCGCGCCGCCTGTACCGCAGCCTCGACCGGCGACAGGCCGCGCTCTTCGCCCTGGCGGGCGAACTCGACGATGAGGATGGAGTTCTTGGCCGCCAGCGCGATCAGCACGATGAGCCCGATCTGCGTGAGCACGTTGTTGTCCATGCCGCGCAGGTTCACCCCCACCATCGCGGCGAGCAGGCACATCGGCACGATGAGGATGATGGCCAGCGGCATCACCAGGCTCTCGTACTGCGCCGCCAGCACCAGGAAAACGAGCAGCACGGCGAGCGCGAACACCAGGATGGCGGTGTTGCCGGCGGTGTCCTGCTGGTAGGCGATGCCGGTCCATTCGTAATCCATGCCGCGCGGGAGGACCTGCGCCGCCACCCGCTCCATGGTCGCGAGCGACTGGCCGGTGGAATAGCCGGGCGCGGTATCGCCGTCGATCGCGACCGCGGGCGCCAGGTTGTAGCGGGTGACGCGGTATGGCCCGGTGGTGTCGCTCAGCGTGGTCACCGAGCCCAGCGGCACCATGGCGCCGCTGGTCGAGCGGGTCTGCAGGTTGGCGATGTCGGCGGCGGAGTTGCGATGTTCGGCGTCGGCCTGCGCGGTGACCCGATAGGTGCGACCCAAGAGATTGAAATCGTTGATGAAGGCTGAGCCCAGGTACACCTGCAGCGTATCGAAGATGGCGCTGGGAGAGACGCCGAGGATCTGCGCCTTGTCGCGGTCGATGTCGGCGCGCACGCGCGGCGTGCCGGTGTCGAAGAAGGTGTAGACGCCGGCCATGCCTTGCTGCTGGTTGGCCTGGGCGATGACCGCGTTGGACGCCGCCTGCAGCGCGGCGTAGCCCTCGCCGTTGCGGTCCTCGACCATCAGCCGGAAGCCGCCGGCCGAACCGATGCCGCGGATGATCGGCGGCTTGACGATCACCAGCCGCGCCTCGTCGATATCGGCGGTAGCCGCGGCGGCCTGGGCCATCAGCGTATCGACGTCGAGGCCCTTGGCGGCGCGTTCCGCGAACGGCGCGAGCACCCAATAGGCCGCGGCCGAGCTGGCGTTCTGCGTCTCGGAGGTGCCGTCGAAGCCCGAGAGCATCACCGCGCCGTCGATCCCTTCGAGCGGCAGCATCCGCGCCGCCACCTGCTTCATCACCGCGTCGGTGCGCGACGTGGCCGAGCCCGGCGGCAGCTGGATGACGGTGAGGAAGTAGGCCTGGTCCTGCTGCGGAATGAAGCCGGTGGGGGTGATCCACAGCGCCGCCCCGGTCAGCCCGATGAGCGCCCCGTAGACCGCCATCATCCGCCGCGGCATGGCGACCAGCCGCGCGGTCCAGCGGGCATAGCTGCCGCTGAACCGCTCGAAGCCGCGATTGAACGCATCGCTGGCGCGCCCGGCCATCCGGGCGATGCGCGAGGGCTCGCGCGTGCGTTCGTGCTGGCGCAGCAGCAGCGCCGAGAGTGCCGGCGACAGCGTGAGCGAGACGATGAGCGAGATCACCGTGGCGGTGGAGATGGTCACCGCGAACTGCTGATAGAACGCGCCCGACAGGCCGCCGATGAACAGCGTGGGCACGAACACCGCGCACAGCACCAGCACGATGGCGATGAGCGCGAAGCCGACCTCGTCCATCGAGGTGCGCGCCGCCTCGAGCGGGCTCATGCCGGTCTCCAGGTTGCGCTCGACGTTCTCGACCACGACGATGGCATCGTCGACCACGATGCCGATGGCCAGCACCAGCCCGAACAGCGACAGGTTGTTGAGCGAATAGCCGAGCATCGCCAGCACCGCGAAGGTGCCGACCAGCGAGATCGGGATGGCGAGCACCGGGATCAGCGAGGCGCGCCATTTCTGGAGGAAGACGATGATGACCAGGACCACCAGGATCACCGCCTCGACCAGGGTGACGATGACGGCATCGACCGATTCCTGGATGAATTCGGTGGGGTTGTAGACGATCCGGTATTCGAGGCCCGCGGGGAAATCGTCGGCCACCTCGTCCATCACCGCCTGCACTTCTTCAGCCGCGGCGAGCGCGTTGGAGCCGGGCTCCTGCAACACCGGGATGATGACCGAATCGCGGTCGTTCAGATAGGCCGAGGTGCTGTAATCCTGCGCCCCGAGCTCGACCCGCGCCACGTCGCCCACCCGCACCTGGCGCCCTTCGACATCGGTGCGCACGACGACGTTTTCGAATTGCGCGGGATCGGTGAAGCGCCCCTGGGTCTCGACGTTGAGCTGGAACGCGCTGTCGGGGCTGGGAGGCTGGCCCAGCGTGCCCGCGGCCACCTGCACGTTCTGGGCGCGCAAGGCGCCCACGATGTCGCCTGCCGTCAGGTCGAGCGCAGCGGCGCGGCCGGGATCGATCCACACCCGCATGGCGAGTTCCCGCTGGCCGAACAGCTGGACATCGCCCACGCCCTCGATCCGCGCCAGGCGGTCGCGGATGCGGGTCTGGGCGTAGTTGGACATGTATTCGCGGCTCAGCGACCCGTCGGGCGAGATCAGGTTCACGATGAGCAGGAAGTCGGGCGTGGTCTTGCGCGTGACCAGCCCGAGGCGCTGCACCTCTTCCGGCAGGCGCGGCTCGGCGATGGCGACGCGGTTCTGCACCAGCACCTGCGCCTCGTCGAGATCGGTCCCGGGCTCGAAGGTGACGGTGATGGTCACCCGCCCGTCGCCGGTCGACTGGCTGGAGAGGTAGAGCATCCCGTCGACGCCGTTGATCTCCTGCTCGATCGGATTGGCCACCGTATCGGCCACCGTCTCGGCCGAGGCGCCCGGATAGACCGCGCTCACCGTCACCGTGGGCGGGACCACCTCGGGGTACTGCGAAACCGGCAGGAACAGGTAGGAAATCGCGCCCACCAGGGTGATGATGATGGCGATCACCGCGGCGAAGATCGGCCGGTCGATGAAGAAGCGGGATAGGCGCATTGCGGGCGTTCCTCGGGAGAGGGGAAGGGCGCGGTCGGGGGTAAGGGGCGGCGTTACTGCCCCACGCTTGCGGCGCTGGCGGGGAGCGTGGTGACGCCGGCGGGGGTGTCGGGCGAGGGCCGCGGCGGCGGGGCGATCCGCCCGCGCCTCACCTGCACCTTGGCCCCCGGCATGGCCATCTGGGTGCCTGCGATGACCACCTGCTCGGTGGGCGCCAGGCCGCCGCGGATCACCCGCAGGCCATCGACCACCGGCCCCAGCTGCACCTCGCGCGCCGACACGGTGCCGTCGCGCCCGACGACCAGTACGAGCTTGCGCGTCTGGTCGGTCTGGATGGCGGTGTCGGGCACCAGCAGCGCCGGGCGCGGCTGGCCGGTGGCGATGCGCATATTGCCGAACATGCCGGGGGCAAGGAAGTTGTCGGGGTTGCGGACTACCGCGCGGGCGCGGATGGTTCCCGAGGCGGGGTCGAGGGCGTTGTCGGTGAAGTCGAGCGTGCCGCGGTGCGAATAGGCGCTCTCGTCTTGCAGCTTGATGTCCACCGCCGCGCCGCTGGCGATGCCCTCGCGGCGCGACTTGAGGAACAGGCCCTCCGACCCTTCGAAGGTGAAGTACAGCGGATCGGTGGCGTTGATCGTGGTCAGCAGCGTGGCCGAGGGACCATCGCCCGCTGCCACCAGATTGCCCGGATCCACCCGGCGGTCGGAGATGCGCCCGCCGATCGGTGCGCGCACGGTGGAGAACTCGACATCCAGCGCTCGCGTCCGGACCCGCGCCTGCGCCGCGGCGATCGCGGCCTGGGTGGCGTTCACCCGGGCGCGCAAGGCCTCGACCTCGCTTTGCGACACCGCATCGTCGGCCACCAGCCGCAGCGCGCGTTCCAGGTCGCTGCGGGCCAGCGCCAGGTCGCTGCGGGCCAGGGCAACGCCCGCCTCCGCTTCGGCCAGGGCGGCGCGGTAGGGGCGTGGGTCGATGGTGAACAGCGGTTGCCCGGCGCGCACGAACTGCCCGTCGGTGAAATGCACGGCGGTGACCTGGCCCGAGACGCGCGGGCGCAGTTCGACGCTGCGGCTCGCCTCGAAGCGGCCGATCAGCTCGTCCCATTCGGTCACCTCGCGCTGTAGCGGCGAGGCGATGGTGACGATCGGGGCGGGCGGCGGCGGGGCCGGCGCCTCGGTGCCCCGCAGCAGGAACCAGGCCAGCGCCACCGCCCCGGCGATGAGCGCGACCCAGGCCCAGCGACGGCGCGAACGGCCCGGAGGGTGCTCGGCCCGGTAGCCGTCCGGCTCGGCCCGCGCGCCATCAAGATCGATAGGTGCCTGGTCGTTCATCGAGCGTCCTTCGCACGGGGTTCGCCGCTGCACGATCGCCTCGGCGCACTCCACCCCCTCTCGAAAGCGGGGCTCGCGAGAATGGTGGAGAGGGCAGCGGCCCGAAGCCGGGCATACCGCCATGACATTGTGAAGAAGGGGGTGTCCGCCAGCTCGATCCGGCCGGATCATTCCGCTTCCGTTAATCTGTACCGCTAAGTATGTAATCTGCGGTTAAGGTCAAGACCTAGTTGCGGCCCGGCAGATGATTTTTCTCGCAGCCCGCGCCGCGGCAAGCCTCAGCGGCTTGGCCAAACCGCCAGGGCGGCATCGGCAACTTGCTGTAATTGAAGGCTGTCCGCGCCGCTGCTGGCCTGCACTGAAATGCCCTGGATGAGCGCCACAAGATACCGGGTCATCGCCTCGGCTTCGACCGGGATGGTGAAATCTCCCTCGTCGATGCCGCGCTGCATCCGCGCGAGCATCGCGACTCGCGACGATTCCAACCGTTCGAGCACCGCCTCGCGGATCGGCGAATCCGCCGCGTGGCAGTTGATCGAGGCGATCACGCCCATACAGCCGCGGCACCCCGAGCCGGTCACCGTCTCGATTGCGCCACGGAGCAACCGCTCGGCCACGCCCTTCGCCGTGGGGGCGGCCAGCGCTACGCCGACATAGGCGAGCTTCTCGCTTTCGTAGAGATCTAGCGCCTGGGTGAAGAGCGCTTCCTTGTTGCCGAAGGCGGCGTACAGGCTGGGGCGGGTGATCCCCATCGCTTCGGTCAGGTCGGTGAGCGAGGCGCCCTCGTAACCCTTGCGCCAGAACACGCTGAGGGCGGCGGCCAGGGCCTGTTCGGTATCGAATTCGCGAGGACGGCCGCGCACGGCGAGTTTTTCCATATCGGGCGGTATACATTGGAACCCACGACGGCGTCCACTCCCCGTTTGCCAATGCGGCGAACACCTCCGGCGGGCGGGTCGCGTGCTCGGACCCACCGGCGGGCGCCAGCGGGGTCGCCCCGGCTCGCACCCGTGCGGCTCAGCCCGCAGCGACCGCGCACAACTCAGGCAGGGGGTCGAAAAAGCGGCGATAAGGCAGCCGTGCACGCAGGGCGACCAGCTCGCTGAGCCGGAACGTGTTGGCGCGCCGCTCGATTTCGCCGTCCCGCTCCAGATGGGCCATCGTGCGGCTGACGTGCACGCTAGTCGAGCCGATAAGATCGCCGATTTCCTCCTGGGTGAGCCGCACCGGCAACCAGTTGCGCGTGTGTCCGGTGGCGCCGTACTCGTCCTGCAGGTCGAGCAGCACGATGCGCAGCGAATCCCTTGCCGGCAGCGAGATCAGTGCCCGCACCCTCCGTGACACGCGCATGGCGCGCCGCACCTCGTGCTCGTGCAGCGCCGCGGCCATCATGGCGTCGTCGGCCAGCACGGCAGCGAGTCGCGCCCGATCGAGCACCAGAACTTCGCTGCGGGCTTTGAACAGGATATTCTCCGGCGTGTCCTCGCGTTCCGGGCGAATCCAATTGCAGATCGCCCCCGGCCCATAGAAATCGAAGATGTGCCGCGTGCGGCCCGACAGGATCGAGAAATCGAACGCGAAGCCGTCGCCCAGCACATACAATCCGTCGTCATACCCGCACCCGGCGAGGACGGCGTGATCACGGTCGAGCAGCCAGCGGTCGCGGACACAGTTCTCGAGTGGCGAAAAGTCCTGATCCGGGGCGAACGGGGCGACCCGGCGCAGCATCATGCACAATGGGCTGGTCGATAGCGGAAAACTCAGGTCGGACAGTTCGAAACTCCCCTCAGACGCCTTGCCAGCCAAATGCGCCGCATAAAGAAACCACGAGTCACTCAGCTTGTTCCGGGATAGGATGAAGTTACCGATCTTGCCCCGTAAGGCGGAAACCGCTGGCAGTAATTCCCATTCTGGGACAATATTGCGGGGTCGCAAGACTGCTGTTCAAACTGTATTATTCGTTAGTGGATTGTCCGCCGCGACGCATGCCCGAGTACCGCGCCGGATTATGCAACGGCAGCTTCATCGCGAGTTGTCGCTTCGATGCACCCGATGATGGCGAACAGTCCGGACATCAGAAAAGCGGGCCACATGCGGCCCCCTTCTTGGTGTCGCCACGCCCGGCCGAGCCGAGGCGCTTGTCAGTTGGTGGCGCGCCGCGCCGCGGCGGCGACCGCCGCGGTCGTCGTCGGGTTGCCGAGCGACGGTTCGCGGCCGTTGGGAAAGCGGATCTCCGCCGCCGAGGCGCGCGTGCCGCCATCGCGGGCGCGGAAGGCATCGACGATGATGTCGGTGCCCGCCGGGAGCGAGTTCCGGTTCCAGCCGCGCCGCAGCAGCGCGCTGGGGGCGCCGCCCTCGACCCGCCAGGTCTGGCCGTTGACGGTGCGCAGGTGAATCCACGAATGCGGGTTCACCCACTCGAACTTCACCACCTTGCCCTCAAGCCGGATCGGCTTGTTGCGATCGAACTCGGCGGCGAAGGAATGGTGCGCGCCGGCACCCACGGCGCCGATCGCCAACGCCGCTGCCACCGCGGCTGCGGCAAGCCTATTGGTGTTCATGTCATTGGCCTCCTGAAGATGGCGTCGAGGTTCGGCTTGCCGTCGAGCCGCTCCAGGCGCTGCGCCTCGTGCGCCAGAGCTGGTCCCGCCCCCAGCGTCGCCCACGCCATGGCTGCCGCCGCGAACGTGGCGAAACCTGTCCTGCCCCTCATAACCTCTCCTGTAACCTGGCCTATCGTGCGAGCGAATACACTCCAACGACGCCGCTGACATTGATGGCCAGGTATTGTCTGCCGTCCCGCCCGGGGTACGTCAACGGATTGGCGTGGGCGTTGCCTTCCAGCGGGTTTTGGCACTGGTCGCATGCGGCAGGGCGGCGCCCCATGAGAAGCGGCCGGTCGCCCCGCTTGCCCGCCAGCGCTGAAATTGATTCCGCGCCACGACAACAAGGTTGATAGAAGCCGAGGTAGCGCCTTGCGGGGCACGCGTAACCTCTGATTCCCTCCGCGGGCGGGCGCTGGCAGTGGTGATGGCCCGAGCAGGGTGCGGACAACCGGCCGCAGCACTGTTCCGGCGGCCAAGCAAAGGGGGCACGTGAGAGCCGATGGGCGACTTTCTGTTCAATTTCACGGAGTGGCTGCGCACCACCTTCCTGGTGGAACTGGCGCTGAGCATTGCCGACACCCAGATGAGCCTGTGGATCGTCGAGCGCTTCTGGGTGATCCCGATCATCCAGGTGTTCCACATCCTGGCGATCTCGGGCTCATTCGCCGCGGTGCTGATGATCGCCGCGCGGGTTTACGGCGTCGCCGGACACGCGTCGCTGGCCGAGACATCGCAGCGCTACACCAAGGTGCTGTGGTGGTCGCTGGCCGTGCTGGTGGTCACGGGTCTGGGCATGATCGTCGGCGAGCCGGAGCGCCAGCTCATCAACCCCATCTTCTGGATCAAGATGGTGCTGGTGGTCGTGGGCGTGGTGGTGGCAGCGGCGTTCGCCGGCAGCCTGCGCCGCATGCTCAGCACCGGAGGCGGGGAGGTGGCCGGCGGACCGGCCAAGGCCACCGCCGCCTTCCTGGTCGTCCTGTGGTGTCTGATCATGGCCGGTGGGCGCTGGATCGCCTACGCGCCGGTGTGAGGGGGTAAACAGCTTACATGTACTATCCGGAACCGACCAACATCTGGGAATCGATCGAGTATTCGCCGCTCGGCCTCTACCTTGCAGAGAGCACCTGGGCGTTCCCCACGCTCGAGACGCTGCACGTCATTGCCCTGGTTACCGTCATCGGCACGATCGCGATCGTCGACCTGCGGCTGGTCGGCGTCGCCAGCCGCGCGCACCGCGTGTCGCTGCTGGCCAAGGACACCCTGCCCTGGACCTGGGGGGCGTTCGCGCTGGCGGCGATCACCGGCACGCTGCTGTTCATCAGCAAGGCCTCCAGCTACGTCATCAACCCCTACTTCCTGTGGAAGATGGCGCTGCTCGCGCTGGCGGGGCTGAACATGATGTATTTTCACCTCACCATGTGGCGCACGGTCGATCATTGGGAGAAGGATCCCAGCTTTCCCGTGGCGGCTAAGGTCGCCGGCTGGCTGTCGCTCATCTTCTGGGTGGGTGTGGTGTTCTTCGGCCGGGCGATCGGTTTTACGCTGGGGTTCTATTTCTAGCTGGCGAACTCGGAGAATGAAAGGGGCCGCTCGGGTTCGCGGGGCTGGCCTGCCCACGCTGGTCCCTAGAGGCGGGAGCGGCCTTCCCGCCGCCCAGGCGCAGTGGGCTGGCCACGCGATCCTGATACGCCCCCGCGCTGCGCCGCGCCGTCCTGCCCGGAGGCCGCCGTGACCGGTGGCCCATCCGGGCGTAAGGAGCCTTCATCCTCGCTGGCGCCGACCAGCACGTCGACCCTGTTCCGGCGGGCTCGGCGAACACCTTCGACCGGGCTGCCCGGATGATGTTGCCGGGTGCTGACGGTATCGCCGGGCGTGGCGGCGGGGTCAGGCGGACGGCGCCCCGGCGGCGCCCATGGGGGTGGCGCCGCAGGCGCCCAGCGTGGTCGGCGCCGGTCGGGTGGGCCCGGCATGCTGGCCCGGCACGTCGGAGGCAGCGACAGGCTTCTCCTCGAGCGGCCAGACCGGCTCGCCCGCGCTCCGGTCGAAGGCGAACCGACCACCGTGCCTGGCGGTCTGGACCAGGATGGGGATGCGCTCGCCAGTGCCGCCCGGACCACCCTTGGTGATGGTCATCGGTTCGGGCGCCCCGCGCAGATCCACCCCGCCGCTGGCGCCGCAACCGGGCGGCGTTGCGGTCGGCGGATCGATCAAGTCAAGCTCCCCCGGCCGCCGATTCACGGCATGGCGCGGCCGTGCTTCGACCTAGCCGCACCCAGGCGCGCTCAACAAGCGGCAAACCCAGGCGAGTTTGACAAATCCCGGAATACCGGACGGATCATTCCGCTGCCGCACCCTGCATCTCGTGCCCTTCCACCGTGCCCTCGATGGTTCTGCTCGCCCCTGCGATCGGGCGCTCCTGCGCGGGGCCGCTGCCATAGATGGTGGCGGTGGTCATGGGCCCCGTGGCGGTGAGCCGCAAGGTGACAATGTCCGTGCTGCGATTGTCCCAGTACCAGCCGTGCTCACCGGTGAAGGCGGGGATGTAGGTGCCCTGCATGGAGGTCGCCTCGCCGATGTCGTAGCTCTCGGTCAGCTCGGCGCCGCCTTCGAACGGATGGGCGTGCATGTCGTAGTTGAGCGCGCCCGTTGCCTCCCAGCGGAAGGTCATCGGCTGGCCGCCGGGCAGGGTGTACTTGAACTCGATCGATGCGTAGGGCGCGAGTTCGTACTCCCAGGTGTCGCCAACCCCCGCGCCAGGTTCGGGCGGCGTATCGGTCAGCATCAGCACCTCATCGTTCGCCATCCGCGCCAGGCCGCGCTCCAGCTCGGGATTGGCGGGATCGGCGATCCGGTCGAGCCCGGTCGCCCGCCCGACGCCGAACGGATCGAAGCCGGTCTCGGCGGGCAGGACGAAGAGGACCAGGGCCGCCGCCGCGGCCAATGCGACGCCGCCGTAAAGCAGCGGCCGCCCGCGGCCCCGCGGCGCTTGTTCGGTTGCATTCATGACGCGAGATACCCCTCGATCTGGACGGCGGTGAGCAGCAGCCCGGCGCCGATCAACGCCACATTGGCGGCGATGGCGTATTTTGGAAAGCTCGGCCGTTGCCGCCATGCATCCAGCACCAGCACCACGAGTGCAAGGACGATCACCTGGCCGATCTCCACGCCCGCGTTGAAGGCGACGAGGTTCGCGAGCAGGCCATCGGGCGCCATTTCGAGGTCCATCAGCTTGCTCGCCAGCCCCAGGCCGTGGAACAGGCCGAACACCAGCACCGCGAGGCGGGTATCGATCCGCAGGCCCAGACGCTCGAAGCCGCCGATGTTCTCGACCCCCTTATACACCACCGACAGGCCGATGATCGCATCGATGATGAAGGAATTGACCCCGAACCCGAGCAGCACGCCGCCCATCAGGGTGGTCGAATGGCCCAGGGTGAACAGCGAGACATAGAGCACCACCTGCTTCAGCCGGCGCAGGAAGAACACCACGCCGACGAGGAAGGCGATGTGGTCGTAGCCGGTCACCATGTGCTTGGCGCCCAGGTACGCGAAGGGGACGATCGCCGGCCCGTCGATCGAGCGCACGAAGGCGCGGTCGCCTTCCGCCACGTCGTGGGCCAGCGCTGGATCAGCCGCGGCCAGGAGCAAGCCGAGCGCGAGCAGCAATCCCAGCGCGACCGCGATGGAGCAGGGCCGGCCGACCGCGCGCACCTTACTCCCCGGCCTGGTCCTGGTGCTGATCCAGCGGCACGCCAGCGGCGGGGCGGATGGCTTGGGCGGGCGCTGCGGCCTCGGCCGGCGCCTCGAGCGGGGGATAGAGCTGGTGGCAGCCGGTGCACACGTTGTAGAGGGTGCCGCCCACCTCGAAGACCTTGTCGGGGTCGCGCGCGATCGCCGCTTGCTCGGCCTGCATGCCGATCTCCACCAGGCCGCGGGAAAAATCCATCCAGTCCTCGCCGCGCCCTTCGGCATAGAGCGGGGTCATCAGCAGATTGCCGTATTCGGTCAGGCTGGCGGCGGCGGTGCGGGTGGCGAGCCATTGCGCATCGGTTTCGGGGCGGATGTCGTGCTCGCCCGTCTCGTCACTGACGAACTGGACCGATCGCCAATAGATGTCGGCCGTGGGCTGGACGACGTCGGCCATCAGCTGCTGGATGGTGTGCGCGCGGACGAACGCGGGTTCGCCTCCTTCGCCGGCCACCGCATCGCCGGGCTGACCGCCGCTGCAAGCGCCCAGGGCGAGGACCGCACTCCATGTGGCGGCCATGCCGGTCAGCCTGGGCGCCCGTTGGTTCATCGCGGATCCTCTTCCATTGGCCCGGCTATAGGGCAAGCGGCGCACAAATCCAC
This sequence comes from Erythrobacteraceae bacterium, assembly GCA_031399025.1. Classification (GTDB taxonomy): domain Bacteria; phylum Pseudomonadota; class Alphaproteobacteria; order Sphingomonadales; family Sphingomonadaceae; genus CBDBZL01. Next base: position 98,115 of record JANNOJ010000065.1, read on the forward strand.
CGTATGCACGGGCACGCCGTTGACGGTGCCCCGGATGGGACGCTAGCGGTAGAGGCTTATAAATTCAGGGTAAAGGATCCGAGGCGTACCCGGTCGGTTGACTTAGGCCGGAATTCTAGCGCCGACGTGCGAAAGGTAAGTGCGATGACCTCGATTGCAGCGGATCAGGGCCGTTGGGTCAAGACCGCCCTGGCGACGCTTGCGGCCGGCGCGATGACCGTGCCGCCGGCCAGCGCCTGGGCGACCGGCGAGGATCCGGCCCAGCCGGCGACGCCCGCTGCGGCGGCGGCCCCGCTGACCGACGAGCAGGTCGCGCTGGCCCGCGAAACCTTCAACAGTTTCGCGTGCGGCGCCTGTCACGCGCTCGGCGACGCCGCCGCCACCGGACAGGTCGGTCCGGCGCTCGATGGCAATGGCAAACTGGACCATGCCTTGATCGTGGACCGCGTGGCCAAAGGCCAGGGCGCGATGCCCGGCTTCCGCGGCCAGATCCCCGACGAGGATATCGCCGTGCTCGCCAGCTATGTGATGCAGGTCAAGAAGTAGCAGCGCTGCCCCGAGCGGCAGGGCAAAGGGCAGCGTCGGCTCCCCCCTGTTCATATAGACCTCAACGCTGGGCCTCTTGCCCGCCACCGGGCGCAGCGCAGAGCGGACCGGAGCATTCGCCCAGCAGGGCCGACTGCCCGGGTCCAGGGCGAGGGGATGCTCCCGTGTCGCCAGGGGTCTGGCGCGGCAGGAAACCGGGGCGCTTCAAGCCGTTGTCGCGCCATGGCCGATGATGCCAAGCTCACGCGCGGCTCGATCGCCGGCCATCTCGTGGCGCAAACCACGCCGCTGATGCTGGGCGTGGCGGCCATCATCTCGGTTGGCCTGGCCGATGCCTACTTCCTTGGCCAATTGGGCAGCGCCGAACTGGCCGCGATCGGCTTCGTGTTCCCGGTCACGACCGCGCTCGCGAGCCTGGGGGTGGGGGTTATCGCCGGCGTGAGCTCGGTGGTCAGCCGCGCGCTGGGGGAGGGAAACCAGGCCAAGGCGCACGGCCTGGCCAATCTGGGGGTCGTGCTCGGCTTTGCCGCCGGCGTGCTCATCGCCGGGTTGCTGCTCTTGGGGCGCGAGCCCTTGTTCCGCCTGATGCAGGCAGAACCCGCGCTGCTGCCGCTGATCGATGCTTACATGTGGCCCTATGCGCTGGGCTTTCCGCTGCTGCTGACGATGATGGGGATGAACGGCGTGCTGCGCGGGCAAGGCGCCGCGGGGCGCTCGACCGCCATCCTGCTCGCCTATGCCGCGGTCAACTTGGCGCTTGATCCGCTGCTTATCCTGGGCGGGCTTGGCGTGCCCGCGATGGGGATCGCAGGGGCGGGCTACGCCACGCTGGGTGGCTGGGCGGCGGGCCTGGCCGTGGCCATCGTGCTCATGCAGACCGGCGCCATCCCGTTTGATCCGCGCGCTCTGGCCCGCTGTGCGCCGCGCCGGGGCCTCGCCGCGCTGGCGCGGGTGGCCGGGCCGGCGGCGTTCTCGAGCGCGATCAGCCCCGCCGGGCTCGCCGTGCTCACCGCGCTGCTCGCGGCCGAGGGGCAGGCAGCGGTGGCCGGGTTCGGCGCCGGCGGGCGGCTGCAGACCTTTGCCGTGGTGCCGCTGCTCGGCCTGTCGAGCGCGATCGGTGCGATCGTCGGGCAGAACTGGGGCGCGGGCGAATACCGCCGGGCGCGGCTGGCGATGCTCCAGTCGGGCCTGTTCTGCCTGGTCTACGGCCTTGGCGCAGGCATGGTGCTGTTCGCCGGGCGCAACTGGTTCGCCGCCCAGTTCGGCGAGGATGCCGCCGTGGCGGCGGCGACCGCCCGCTACCTCGCGATCGCGGTGTGGGGATATGTCGGCTACGGCGTGCTGATCGTGGTGGCCGGCGCCTTCAACGCCATCGACCGCGCGGGAACGGCGTTGGCCTTATCCCTCGCCCGGGTGCTGGTGCTACTAGTTCCGCTGGCGCTGCTGCTGCGACCCAGCCTTGGCGCCGATGCGATCTACTGGGCGGAGCTTGCCGCCAATCTCGCCGGAGGGTTGGTTGCAGCGCTTCTGGCCGCGCTCATCTTCCGGAACACCCGCAAATCCACCCAGCTACCGGTGGCGCCAAGCAGCGCTTGAGTCGGGCGCGGTCAACCGACGCAAGGCAACGGCGTTTCTCGAATGGCCGCCTCGAGCGCGGCAAGCGCCGGGCCGTGCGCGCTGCGCGCCAGCCCCTCCGCCAGCGTCCGATATGCTGCGAGCGCCCGTTCGCCGGCAGGCGTCAAATGAGCACCGGCGCGGCGCCCGCCGCCGGGCTGGGCCTGGACCAGAGGCTGGGCGAAGCAACGGTTCATCGCATCGACCAGCAGCCAGCCGCGCCGGTAGCTCATTCCCAGATTGCGAGCGGCTGCCGAGATGGAGCCGTGCTCGGCAATCGCGACCAGCAGATCGGCCTTGCCTGGGCCCAGGGCGATCTCCTCGCCGCAGTAGAGCTGGATCGTGAGCTTGAGCCGGGCGATCGGGCAATCCTTCGAGGACGCCGCCCGGCCGCCTCAGGCGAGCGGGCGGCTGGAGCCGAAGAACAGCGCCTGGCTGATCGCCGCACGCACGGTGTCTTCCTGGAAGGGCTTGGTGATGAGATAGGTCGGCTCGGGCCGGTCGCCGGTGAGCAGGCGCTCGGGGTAGGCGGTGATGAAGATCACCGGCACGCTGTCGATCGCCAGCACGTCGTCCACCGCGTCGAGCCCGGATGAGCCGTCGGCGAGCTGGATGTCGGCGAGCACCAGGCCCGGCGTCTTGTCCGCAACCACGACCTGCGCCTGGGTGCGAGTGGCTGCGGTGCCGCAAATTTCGTGCCCGAGTGAGCGGACCAGGTCTTCCAGTTGCATCGAGATCAGCGGCTCGTCTTCGATGATGAGCACGCTCGTGGCCGTCTCGCGTTCAATTTCGGCGACCGCCTCGCGGACCAGCTCCTCGACGTCGCCGACCGCGATACCCATGATCTGGGCCGCTTCGGCAGGACTGAAATCCTCCACGGTGGTGAGCAGCAGCGCCTGGCGGTTGGCCGGGGTAATCTTTCGCAACTGGTCCTGCGCCGCGCGCTCGTGACCGGCCCCGCCGACGATTTCCTCCTCGACCACCTCCATATAGGCGCTCGCCCAGACCTTGTTGAACGCCCGGTACAGCGGCACCCGGCCCCCGCGCAACGATTGGGCCAGATCCTCGTCGGCAAGAGCTGCTTCGAGCGTCGCCTGGACGAAAGCGTCGCCGGTCGACTGCGAACCGGCCAAGGCTCGGGCGTAGCGGCGAAGAAACGGAAGATGCGCTGCGACTTCAGCCCCGATTGACATGAAAAACCCTTCCCGTGAATATGCGCGTGAAACGCTGGAGCCCTGCTCGGGTTCCATCCGCGCGGGAACCTGCTGCGCCCGGTCCCGGGTGGGCGGCCCACTTCATGACGCTGTCCATCGGCGTCCCGGGGCCTCTATGCAAGCGCCTTGGCGGGCACATGCTAGCAAAGCCATCTTTGGCACGGACGATGACGCATTTGCAGCGAAAATTTCGAGGCGCGGGAACCGGCGCTTTTGGCGGTCATTTATGCTCACGTCACCACCGAGACCCCCCTCCCGTCCAAGCGGTTGGTGACACGATCCCGAAAGGCCTTCGCTCTTACGAGCGGAGGCCTTTTTTTCGCCCGCGCCGTTCTGCCCGGGGGTGGCGACGCGCGGTCACCATCAGCAGACTGCTCTCACCCAAATCCCTGCTAACGCTCGCCGCGCAGTCGGGCGAACAAGCCGACCTTACGCTCGCTCGCCAGCACCTCGACCAGTTCGGCCGGATCGTACGGCTTCTCGAACACCGCGCCCATTTCGGCGATTTCGGGCGGGATGTCCTCGGGGGCGCCGGTGGAGAAAATGATGCGTGGCCGCTTGGGGCCAAGCAGGTCGACCAGCTCGGCCAGCGCCCAGCCATCGTCGCGGTCGTTCAGATGGACGTCGAGGATGATGGCGTCGGGACGGCTGATTTCCAGTTCGGCCATGGTGGCGGCGATGCTGGAGCAGAGCACCACACTGCCGGCTCCGCCATCGAGTAGCGCGGCCTCGATGGCGACGCCCACGATCGGATCATCCTCCACCACCAGCACGCGACGCAAGTGACGCAGAGGCGCGGCTCGCTTGCCGTTCGCACCGGTGGTGTTGGAGCGCCCCATCGATATCCTCGGCAAAGGCCGCGGAAATGGCCCTCCATACCCGCCGCCGGATCAACGCGATGGCCGCCTTCACGGTTCCCGCCAGGGGCGGCCCTGCTCCCGACTATAGAAGGGATTTGTGATAAATACGATACTCGCGGTTCTTGGTGCTCTTGAGCGTATCCGCGATGGCCACCATGCCCTTGTTGTCCTCCAAGACCCAGCCGATCTCGCCGCGCACGCAGCCGTGATTGGCCACTGCTTCGCGGCGGATGTACTCGATCATCATGAAAGCCAGCTGGCTGGCCAGGCGCGAATTCTGCAGCCGGCGGCGCACGCCCATCAGCGGCACCCGGAAAGTGCGCGACTGCGGGTTGCGCAGCCACCACAGCAGCCTGATCCAGTTGAACGGGTACAGCCGCCCGTTCATCCCCTTGATCACTTCGTTGACGTCGGGCAGCGCCAGCATGAACGCGACGGGTTCGCCGTCGAGCTCGGCGATCATGTTGGTCTTGGCCAGGATCAGCGGCTCGAGCTTCCTGCCGCCATAGGCCTTCTCGGCCTCGGTAAACGGCACGAACCCCCAATTGCCCGACCAGGCGTCGTTGAGAATATCGATCACGATGGCCGCCTCGCGCCGGAAGTCGGCCTTGTCCACCGGCCGCACATGGATGCGCGGATTGCGCTCGCCCGAGGCGATAATCCGGTCGATGAGCGGCGGAAACTTCTGGTCGACCGGCAGCGCGTAGGTGATCAGCGACTTGGCCTTGCTGTAGCCGGCGCTCTCGATCCAATCCTGGTAGCGCGGATTGTCGTGCCCCATCAGGATGGTTGCCGGCTGGTCGTGGCCGTAGACCAGCAGGCCCGGCTCCTCCCACACCGATTGGCTGAGCGGCGCGAGCACGCGGGTCATGCCCTGGCTGCGCAGCCAGTCCTCGGCCCGGGCGATCAAGGCGTGGGCGACGGCACGGTCTTCCGCCTCGAACAGGCCCCAATTGCCGGTCCCCGGGCCCATGCCTTGCTCGGGCGGTTGCTCCAAAGCAAGCTCGTCGATGTGGGCGGAAATGCGCCCCACGGTACGCCCCGCGCGAAAGGCCAGGAACAGCTGCATGCGGGCATGTTCGTGGAACGGGTTCTTGCCCGGGGTCAGCAGCTCGATCGCCTCCGCGCGAAGCGGCGGCACCCAATTCGGGTCGCTCTTGTTCAGCCGGTAGGGGAGGTCGATGAACGCGCGGAAGTCGCCCTTGCCGGCGACCGGCGCGATCTCTATCTGTTCGCCGGGCAAGGTCCCGCTGATGTTCATACGCGCCTCATGGCTGGAGGTGTACCCTTAAGCGGAAAGTCGGACGCGTAAAGTCAAGCAAGCCCTGGTGCCGCGACCGGCGGAGCATTTACCTTTATGTCGATGACCATTGCCCAGGCTACCAACCCGCGCGCCGAGGCTGCCGACCGCCTGGCGCGGGTCGTCTGCGCGCCGCTAGCGGATGACAAGGCCATGCTGCGCGCGGCCGCCGAGCTGACCCGCGATATCTCCTCGGCGCGCCCGGCGATCTATTGGCCCGATATGCTCGGCTCGGCCCTGCTGGGCTACGGCGCGCTTGCCGGTGCGATCCTGGCCGGGAGCACCTGGGTAGCGCTCGCCTTGGCGGCGGTATCGGTGCTGGCGCTCTATCGGGCGCTGCTGTTCATCCACGAGCTCACCCATCTAAACCGCAACGCGCTTCCCGGCTTCCGCACCGCGTGGAACATGGTGGTGGGAATTCCGCTGCTGACCCCTTCGTTGATGTACGAAGGGGTGCACACGCTGCACCATGCGCGCACGCGGTACGGCACCACCGAGGACCCCGAATACCTGCCGCTGGCGCGGATGAAGCCGTGGACGCTGCCGCTGTTCGTGGTGGTCTCGTTGCTCGCACCGCCGGCGCTGCTCGTGCGCTTCGGCCTGCTCGCGCCCCTGGGGCTGGTCGTTCCGGCAATCCGGCGGTTGAACTGGGAGAAGTTCTCGGCCCTGTCGATCAATCCCGGATTTCGCAGGCGCCAGGCGGAACTGGCAGATCGACGGCGCTTCGCCGTGCTTGAAGCCGGCGCCAGCGTCTGGGCGATAACGCTCATGGCCTCGGTGTTGCTGTTCGGCCCACGGCCGCTGCTGATCGCACTGGCGGTGATGGGCGTGGTGGCGTTGCTCAACCAGCTGCGCACGCTGGGGGCGCATCTATGGGAGAACGACGGCGAGGCGATCAGCGTGACCGCGCAATATCTCGACAGCGTCAACGTGCCGCCGCCCTCGCCGCTCGCCGCCCTGTGGGCGCCGGTGGGGCTGCGTTACCACGCCACCCACCACCTGCTGCCCTCGCTGCCCTACCACGCGCTCGGCGAGGCGCATCGGCGGCTGGCGGCGGCGCTGGCGCCGGAGACCACCTACTTGCGCGCTAGCCACAAGGGCCTGGGCCCGCTCGTCTGGCGGATCGCCCGTGCGACCATGGGTCGTCAGCGGGGCGGCGGGCCGAACCCGGGCGTATAGCCGGCGACGGCGGCGGAGACGGCTGAGCGCGATTCGCCTCACGCCCTCGCCACAGATGAGAAAGGCCGCCCACCCGTGGTGAGCGGCCTTTCGCGTGGGTTGGGCCGACTTACTCGGCGGCAGCCGGGGGGGTCTCTTCGGCCATCGGGTCGGTTGCCGTCGCATCCTCGGCCATCGGGTCGGCAGCCATCGGATCTTCGGCCATGGGATCGGCGGCCATCGGATCGGCGGCCATCGGGTCGGTGGCGGAGTCCATCGGCGCGGCTTCTTCCATCGGCATCGCGGCTTCGGTCTCTACGGCTTCCGGCTCCTCGGTGCCGCCGCAGGCGGACAGGGCGAAGAGGAAGGGAGCGGTCAGGGCAATCTTGGCAAACGTGTTCATGGCGGTTCTCCTGGCCGACCGCGATACGCATCGGCCCAATGCTAGACGAGCGACCCAGGGTCGCGGTTCCAAAAGCGGCAAAAAAGCGGCACATGCAAGGCAAAAGCGTGGCGAGGCACCCGGAGTGCATTATTCCTCGGTGCGGATCAGCACTGTCTCGCCGATCAGGAAGAACAAAACGAACGGCGCCCAGGCAGCGAGCAAGGGCGGATACCCGCCGAAGCTGCCCAAAGCGAGCGCCGCATTGTCGACCACGAAATAGGCAAATCCCAGCATCATGCCGGTCACCGCGCGGGCGAACAGGTGGCCCGAGCGCGCCAGACCGAAGCCCGCCACCGCTCCCAGCAGGGGCATCAGCACGGCCGACATCGGTCCCGAAATCTTGTGCCACCACTTGGCCTCGAGTTCGGCAGTGCGGCGGCCGGCGGCCTTCAGCGCGGCGATCGAGCCCGATAGCTCGAGCAGCGGCTCGGCGTCGGCATCGACATTGCGCAGCGCTACCTGGTCCGGGGTGAGGCTCGGGGCGACGATCAGCGGCCCGGCCGGCCGGCTGTCGCTGGCCGCACCCACCTCGAACACCGCGGGATCTGCCAGCCGCCAGCCCGGGCCAACGAAGGTGGCGCGGCTCCCGCGGATTTCGCGCACGATCATGGCATCGGCATCGCGGGCATAATAGGTGACGTCGGTCAGCACGGTGCCCTCGCCGGTGCCGGTCACCAGCCGGGCGAGGAGGATGTCGCCGCCGTCGCTCAGGTAGACGTTGCTGCGAGCGTCGGGATCGGCCGGCACGGGGGCGAAATCATTGCCCTCCCAGGCCTTGAGCGTGGCGGTGGCGCGGGTGACCACACGCTCGTTGAACGCAAAGGAGACTGCGGCCAGGCCGGCGGCCGTGAGCAGCAGCGGCGCCAGGATCTGGTGCGCCGAGAGCCCGGCCGCCTTCATCGAGGTCACCTCGCTGTTCTGGCTGAGGGTAGCGAGCGTGAGGATGGTCGCCAACAGCACCGCGTAGGGGAGGAACTGCGAGACCAGCTGCGGGATGCGCAGCGCGGCGTAGCGCAGCACGTGGTTCTGCCCGTTGCCGGGCACTTCGAGAATGTCGCCCGAGGTGCCGAGCAGGTCGAGCATCAACAGCACCAGCACCAGCATCGCCAGCACCGCCAGGATGCGCACCGCGAAGCTGCGCGCGAGATACCAGGTCAGCGTGGCCGATGGGAAGAAGTCGAACAGCACGCTCGCTTACTCGGCGGGCTCGGGCGCGGCTGCGGTAAAGGGATCGTCGATCTGCTCGGCCGTGCGATCCTGCGGCGTACGCCGCCCACCGACGACCCGGCGCACCTGCCGCCCCAGCTTGGCGTACAACGATTCCAGAACGCCCAGCGCCTGTCCCCCGGGAACGAAGGCGACCTGGTAGAACATCCAGACGATCACGGCCGAAAACACCACGAACGGCCCCCACAGCGCGAGCCACGGATCGAGCCGGCCGATTTCGGCCACCTCTTCGCCGTACTGGTTGACCTTGTGGTAGGCGACCACCAGCACGATGGAGACGAACACGCCGAGCGCCGAAGTCGACCGCTTGGGCGGGATGGCCAGCGCCACCGCCAGCAACGGCAGCAGCAGCATCATCACCACCTCCACCATGCGATAATTGAACGTGGCGAGGCTGCTGACCCGCTCGGCGCGGCTGGCATCCTCGTTCCAGCCCATGCGTAGCAGTTCTGGCAGCAGGTACTCGCTGGTGGCGTCGCCGCGTTCGCGAAAGCGCTGGAGCGCGGGCAGATCGATCGGCAAATCGTGTTCGGCGAAGCTGAGCACCCGCGGCCCGCCCTCGGCCACCCGGTGGATGATGGTGCCGTCGGTCAGCCGCAGGATGATCGTGTTGCGGTCGTCCCGATTTGCCAGGAAGTGCCCTTCGCGCGCCGAGATGGAGAGCACCTGGCCGTCATCGTCGGCGATCCGGGCGAAGATGCCGCGCAGGTCGCGCCCGCCATCGCGGCTCTCCTCGATGCGCAGCGCTACCCGGTCCTCGATGGCGGTGAACTCGCCCACCTGGATGGAGGCGCCCAGCGCCCCCGATTGCAGTTCGAACTCGAGCTCCTCGTAGGAATATTTCGCGAGCGGCTGGATGTAGCCCACGATCGTGAAGTTGAGCGCCACCAGCGCCAGGGTGATGAGGTAGGGCACCCGCAGCATGCGGGTATAGGACAGGCCCACCGCGCGCATCACGTCGAGCTCGCTCGAGGTCGCCAGCTTGCGGAAGGCGAACAGCACGCCGAGCATCAGCCCCAGCGGGATCGACAGCCCGGCATATTCGGGAACGAGGTTGACCAGCATGCGGAACACCACGCCCACCGGGCCGCCCTCGGTCGAGACGAACTCGAACAGGCGCAGCATCTGTTCCAGCATCAGCAGGCTGGCGGCCAGCAGGAACACGCCGATCATCGGCACCAGCACGAGGCGGCCGATGTAGCGATCCGTGGCGGTGATAAAGGTCACCTAACCGCTCTCAGCCGAGCCGACGCGGAGCGGCGGCGGAGCGGCATGGCGCCGGCGTGATCCCGGCGGGGGCCGTCCGGCTCTGGCGGAGCGATCGTTCCGGGGGCGCGGAGCATCTGGCGGCGGCGGCGGCGGGCCTGGCGGCGAGCGACCGGTCAGGCCTTCTCCAGCGTGCATTGCAGCGGGTGCTGGTTCTCGCGGGCGAAATCCATCACCAGCGTCACCTTGGTCTCGGCAATCTCGTAAGGATAGACGCCGCACACGCCCACCCCCCGCTGGTGGACATGCAGCATCACCCGCGTCGCCTGCTCCAGGTCCATGCGGAAGAAGCGCTTGAGCACCATCACCACGAATTCCATCGGGGTGTAGTCGTCGTTAAGCAGCAGCACCTTGTACTGGCTCGGCTTCTTGGGCTTGGTGCGGGTCTTGGTGGCGACGCCGATCTGGTCGGCGCCATCGATATCGTCGCCATCGGGGAAGCCGTCGCCCTCGCCCGGCGCCTGGGCGAACAGCGGCGGGGCGTAGGGGTGCAACGGGCCGGACCCTGCAGGGTCCGCGCGGGCGGGTGTCGGGTTGGAGCGTATCGCAAGTGGCATGGCGGTCCTGCGAAATATCGTATCGCAGGGACGAACTGCAAGGCTCGATTGGCGGTTGCGTGGCCGATCACCGCCCCGGGCGGGGACTTGGCCGCACGCCCGTCCGGTCCGCCGGCTACGAGCCGGCGGCCGAGGGGGGCTGATCAGGCCTTCGCGATCTTGTCGGTGGCCATGCTCAACCGCGCGGTGAGCGGGGCGAACGATTCGTTCGACAACTTCATCATCTTCTCGGTGTTCTTCGAGGTGCTGGCGACCACGGCGTCGAAATTGCGGCGCATGATCTTGCCCTGGATCTGGAGCAGCTCGGTCGGGCTCTTGACCGCCGCCATCTCCTTGAGGTCCGCGGTCATCTGCTCGTAAGCCGACTTCGCGTCCTCGACATAGGTGCGGGCGAGTTCCTGCATGCCATTGGAGAAAATCTTGCCGCTCTCGACCACCGCTTCGACATTGCCCTTGGCGGCCTCGGTCATGTCGGTCATCATCTCGCTCGACTTGGCGTAGGCCGCGTTCGAGCGATCCTGCATATCGGTCGCTACTTCGTTCATCGGCTGGGTGAAATCGGTGGTGGTCTCGGACATGTTCGTTTCCTTCGATGGTGCAATGCTGGGCTGATCGGGTACTGCGGGGGAATTGATCGGGGCGGTCGGATCGGGCAGGTCGGAGGTTGCCGTGTCGGTCTTCTTCAGGGGCGCCGCCTCGACTGAGACGGCGGACTTCTTTGCCGTGCGAGCGATGTTTGAGGCTGCCACGGGCACTACGAGATCGGCCGGCTGGATGTCATCGCCACCCGCGATTGCTGCGCCCTGGAGCGAAGATGACGCCATCAGCGTCGCCGCCGCAGCTTCTTCGCCGCCGTTGCTCGAGGTCGTCTGCCCCGCCCCGGACGCTGCGGCCTGGGCGATCGCCTCGCTCAGCTCAGCTGCCGCAAGCCGGTGCTCCGCAGGGCGGTCCGCGCCGATCGCGACAGCTTGCCTGTCGGCCTCGTTCTGGTCGGCCTCGTTTTGGCCGGCCTCGATTTGGTCGGGCTCGATTTGGTCGGCCTCGTTTTGGCCTTTGCTCGGGGAATCCCCCATGGCGTTTCCTCGATTCGCTCGCACAGCGATTGCTGCACTGCACAAATAGTCCCTTGGACGTCGATGTCAACGGCAAATTGTGCACTGCACAAATGTTAGTTTTCACGCAGATAGCACGGCAATTCAGCGCATCCTGACATAGCGTCCCGGCGCATCCTCGATCGCGGGATTGCCCTCGCTGCCCGGCTGCCGTGCGCCGCCGGCGTCGACCCGTTCGGGTGCTTGCTGCGCGAGCCAGGCCAGCCAGTCGGGCCACCAGCTGCCCGGATGCTCCTTGGCCCCGGCGATGAATTCGGCGAGCGAGGCGGCCGGCTGTTCGTTGATCCAGTAACTGTATTTGTTGGCCGAGGGTGGGTTGACCACCCCGGCGATATGGCCGCTGCCCGCCAGGATGAAACGGGCCGGGCCGGAGAAATGGCGGGGAAGTTTGAACACGCTCTCGGGCGGGGCGATGTGGTCCTCGCGGCCGGCCTGCACGTAGGCCGGGGTGGCCACGCGCGACAGGTCGATCTCGGTGCCGTCCGCCCCCAACGCGTCGGGTTCGACCAGCAGATTGTCGCGGTACAGGTCGCGCAGATAGCTCTCGTGCCACCGCGCTGGCAGGTTGCTGACATCGCCATTCCAGTACAGCAGGTCGAAGGCTGGATAGTCCTTCCCCAGCAGGTAATGGTTCACCACGTAGTTCCAGATAAGGTCGCCCCCGCGCAGCAGGTTGAACGTGGCCGCCATGTAGCGCCCGTCCAGATAGCCGCCCTCGCTCGCCTGGCGGACCATCTCGAGCTTGGCGTCGTCGATGAACAGCTTGAGGTCGCCGGCATGCTCGAAATCGACCTGGGCGGTGAAGAAAGTGGCGGTGGCCACCTTGTCGGCCTGGCCGCGCCGGGCGAGCACCGCCAGCGTCGCAGCCAGCGTGGTGCCCGCCACGCAATAGCCGATCGTGTGCACCGCGGGCACCGCCAGCCGCTCGCGCACGAAATCCACCGCCTCGATCTGCGCCCGGACGTAATCGTCCCATTCGATGTGCGCCAGGCTCGCATCGGCCGAACGCCAGCTGGCGATGAACACGGTGAGCCCCTGGTCCACCGCCCATTTCACGAAGCTCTTCTTGGGGTTGAGGTCGAGAATGTAGAACCGGTTGATCCACGGCGGGAAGATCACCAGCGGGGTGGCCAGCACCTGCGGGGTCGTGGGCGAATACTGGATGAGCTGGAACAACGGCGTCTCGTGCACCACCTTGCCTGGCGTGCAGGCGATGTTCTCGCCCAGCCTGAACTTGCTGGCATCGGCATGCGTCAGCTGGCCGCGCTCGAGATCGGCGGCGAGGCGCTGCATCCCGGTGACCAGGTTCTGCCCCCCCGTCTCGATCGTGCGCTCGAGCACGACGGGGTTCATCAGCGGGAAGTTGGCCGGGCTCATCGCCTCCAGCACCGCCCGGGTGGCGAAGCGCAGATTGTCGCGCTCGCGCGGATCGAGGCCGGCAATCGCATCCACCGACTGGCCGATCCGCTCGGCCACCAGCAGGTAGGTTTGGTGGATCAGCGCGAATACCGGTTGTTCCCGCCAGGCCGGGTCGGCGAAGCGGCGGTCGGTCCGCGGCAATTGCGGCTCCAGCGGCCTCGGCCCCTCGGCGCGCGGGCCGAGGCCGTACTGCGCCAGGATGTCCTGCCACAGGCGCGCGCCTTCTTCCCACAAGGCATGCTGCGCCCTGGCGTCGAAGGTGGGCAACGAGCCCGACCAGCCCTGCATCAGCCCCAGCCATTGGGCCGGATCGGCGAGCATCGGGATTGGCAAGTCGGACTTCGCCGGCAGGGTTTGTGGCAGCTGCCAGGCCCGACCGAGCCGCCCCAGCGTCTCGCCCAGGTCGGCGACCGCCTGCTCGTCGTGCAGGCGCGGCGCGCCATCGGGGGCGAAGCTGGCCATCACCTGGCGAGCGGTTTCGGCCTGGACGCGCAGCATCTGGGTGAACAGCTCCGCCGCGTCGATCGCCGCCGGCGCCGCTGCCGGCGCGGTGTCGGGTGCGGGCGCGCTTGGCGGCGGCGCGGCGGCGGGTGCGGCGGCGGCGGGTGCCTGCCTGCGGGCCTGCTTCGATTCCTTGGCCTGCTGCCCGCCCGCGCCCTTTGCGCCGGCCCGCCTCCTGGATTTTTGTGCCATGGGCCTACTATAACACCCTTTGTGACATTTGGAGGGATTGCCCGCGCGCTCTGTGGCCGGCAGGCGATTGTGCTAGAGCCCTGAGTCGCGACTTGTCCGTGGCGAAATCCGGCATAGGGCAGCCCCGCATACTCTTGCGAGCGAGTGATGGACCAGGAATTCTACCGCATAAAGCGCCTTCCGCCCTATGTCATCGCCGAGGTGAATGCGATGCGCGCGGCCGCGCGGGCCGAGGGGCGCGACATCATCGACCTGGGCATGGGCAACCCGGATTTGCCGCCGCCCCAGCACGTCATCGACAAATTGTGCGAGGTGGCGCAGCGGCCCGACGCGCACGGCTATTCGCAATCGCGCGGCATCCCCGGGCTGAGGAAGGCGCAGGCCAACTATTACCAGCGCCGCTTCGGGGTGGAGCTCGACGCCGAGCGCGAGGTGGTGGTGACGCTGGGCTCCAAGGAGGGCCTGGCCAGCCTGGCGACCGCGATCACGGCGCCCGGCGACACCATCCTGGCGCCCAACCCGTCCTACCCGATCCACACCTTCGGCTTCATCATCGCGGGCGCCTCGATCCGCTCGGTGCCCACCACGCCCGACGAGAATTACTTCACCGAGCTCGAGCACGCGATGAACTTCACCGTGCCGCGGCCCACCATCCTGGTGGTCAATTACCCCAGCAATCCGACCGCCGAGACCGTGGACCTGGCGTTCTACGAACGGCTGGTGGACTGGGCGAGGTTCCACAAGGTCTGGCTGCTGTCCGACCTGGCCTATTCCGAGCTCTATTACGACGGCAGGCCGACGCCCTCCATCCTCCAGGCCAGGGGCGCCAAGGACATGGCGGTAGAGTTCACCAGCCTGTCCAAGACCTTCTCCATGGCCGGCTGGCGGATCGGCTTTGCGGTCGGTAACCCGGTGCTCATCGCCGCGCTCACCCGGGTCAAGAGCTACATCGATTACGGCGCCTTCACCCCCATCCAGGCCGCCGCCTGTGCTGCGCTGAACGGGCCGCAGGACATCGTCGAGAAGAACCGCCAGCTCTATCACAAGCGCCGGGACGTGCTGGTGGAGGCGTTCGGCCGCGCCGGCTGGGACATTCCCGCCCCGCCCGCCTCGATGTTCGCCTGGGCGCCGCTGCCCCCCGCCCTCAAGCACATGGGCAGCCTGGAGTTTTCCAAGCAGCTGCTCACCCATGCCGAGGTCGCGGTGGCCCCGGGCGTGGGCTACGGCGAGGACGGCGAGGGTTTCGTGCGCATCGCCCTGGTGGAGAACGAACAGCGGCTGCGACAGGCGGCGCGCAACGTGCGGCGCTATCTCCAGACCATGGGGGTCAATTCGTCGGCTGCCTGACCCGTTTGACAGGCTTGATCGATGATAATTTGACAGGCTTGATTGATGATAATGGGCAAGAACCAAACGGCCAATTCGTGCATCCTGCCGATCCGAGTCGCCTGAAGCCGCCCGCATACTCGCAGGCTCGTGCCGCGGCAGGGGCGGGGCAGGAGCGACCATTTGGCGACTTTCGGCTGGATCTCTGAAAGGCGGCAACCACCGCCTGCTTGGGATCTGCGGCTGACCGGGTGGAGCTTGTGCGATGCGGGTTGTACCGGCACCGGCTTCGATGCCTTGGCGCTGCCGAGCGCGTGCCGCCACCTGTCCATCGTCGATGCCGCTGTGCTGACGCAGCCCCAGCGCCTGCACCTGACCGAGACCTGCAGCCCGGCCTGGCGGCTGCTGCCGCTCGGCGTGGAGCAGGCCGGCGACCGGGCCGAGCTGATCTGCGCCGGGTGCGCCGATGCGCTCCCCGCCGCCGCCACGCTGCGCGAACTCGACGCGCGTGCGCGGCGGGCGGCCGGTCTGTTCCACTGTCTGCCGCGCTGTCGCGAGGCCGGGCCGCTCTTGCTCGACCTGTTCCATCGCGACGGCCGGATCGGGCGGCGCTGGCTGGGGCTCCACCCGCGCGAATTCAGCCTGCTGTGGCGGCTCGCCGCGCAGCCGGGCGAGCGCGTCACCCGGCGTCAGCTGCTGCACGACGTCTGGCGGCTCGACCATGATCCCGAGACCAACAGCCTGGAAGTTCATGTCTCGCGCCTGCGGGCCAAGCTCGCCCGGCTGGGCTGCGTGTCGCTGGTGGAGACGGTGGCGGAGGGAGGCTATCGGTTGAGCGCGCCCGGGGCCGCGCTGGCCGCGGCCGCCGCTCCGCCACCGGCCTGCTGCGCCGGTTCCGACCCGCGGGACCAGGCCCTGGTGGCGGCAGACTCAGGCGCCGCCGAGTGACCGCCCCGTGATCTCGATCGCCTCGATGTTCTACCCCAGCGCCGCGCGCGCCAGGGGGGCTGGGCCGGCTTCATCGCCAAGTCCGACGCGCCCTGCGCGCGCGCCTGTTCCCGGGCAGCGAGGAGCCGGGCAAGCGACGAGAAGGTGCTGGCCGCCCACACCACCTTCGCGGTGTGCCCGGCGGGCATCGTGGTATGCGTCCGGGCGCTGCGCACTTCGCCGAGCAGCTGGACGAGGAGGAGCACCAGGCAGACCTTGCGCGGCGCAACCCGCCGAGTGATCCCGAAAGGGTTTGCCCTGCTCCGCGCCCCGCGCTAGTTGGCCCCGCTTCCGGCCCGATGGCGGAGTGGTTACGCAGAGGACTGCAAATCCTTGCACGCCGGTTCGATTCCGGCTCGGGCCTCCAGTTTCACGGCAACAAGCGTTGCGACCCGGGCGCGACGTCACTAAGGCCCCTGCAAGTGCCGCTTTAGCTCAGCCGGTAGAGCACATCATTCGTAATGATGGGGTCAGGTGTTCGAGTCACCTAAGCGGCACCATTTCGGTCCGAAAGGACTAAGGTCCAAGCTCAATCGGGCACTTGAGCCGCGGGCGCTTTTCTGATTCAGCCAGGTGCGTGGATCAGAGGAGGGCATTGGGATGGCGTCGTTGTTCTGGTTGTCGGACGGGGCGTGGGCGGCAATCGCACCGCACTTACCAAAGAACCAGCCCGGGGCGCGGCGGGTCGACGATCGTCGGGTCATGTCGGGCATTCTGCACGTCCTGAAGGTGGGCTGCCGCTGGTGCGACTGCCCGGCCGAGTATGGCCCCTCGACCACGGTTTACAACCGCTTCAACCGCTGGTCGCGGCGGGGCTTCTGGGTGAAGCTGCTGGACGCCCTGGTGGATGCCGGCGCGGTGACCAGGAGCACCTCGATCGACAGCACCTACATCAAGGCACAGCGCGCCGCCTTTGGAGGAAAAGGGGGCGTTCGCGCCAGGCGATCGGCCGCTCCCGCGGCGGCTGGACCACGAAAGTCCACGCGCTCACCGACGTCATCGGCCGCCCCTACGCGCTGACGCTGACCGCCGGCAACGTCGCCGACGTGAAGGCTGCGCCGGCGCTCCTCGAGCGTGCCGGGCGGATGCGCTACCTGATCGCCGACAAGGGTTATGACGCCAACGACCTGCGCCGCTCGCTGCGCGAGCGCGGAACGATGCCGGTTATCCCAGGTCGCCGCCGCCGCAAGCGCGCCATCCGCTACGACAAGCAGCGCTACCCGCCGACCTCGCCTCCCGCACTCTGCCGATCGAGATGGTCGCGCCCGGCGCGCCGCTCTATCGCGTCCATCGCAGCGATCTCGGCGCAGTGCATTTCGGCAAGGCCGGCCTAGGTTCTGAACTCATAAAGCTTGCGAGTGGTTGCTTTGGCTGATTCAAGGATTCCGAAAGGAGCCTTGGCATGGCGCGATACGATCTGAGCGAGGTTGAGTGGCGGCTGATCGAGCCGTTGCTGCCGAACAAGCC
>JANNOJ010000079.1:0-12808 GCA_031399025.1 Erythrobacteraceae bacterium
CTGCTGCGAAAGGCGGGCGAGCGCACCCGCGACGGCCTCTGGGACCGCATCGGCCAGCTCGTCGATCTGTTCCCGCCCGCCGAATGTCAAAACTACCTTCGTCATGCCGGGTATGAGCCCGCATGATCACAAACGGCTCTAGATCGTATTCACAAGACGCTGCGGATCACCCCCAGCGATGGCCGCTGGCGTCACTGCCTGCCTTTCGGATATTGCTGAGATTGCTCCGTTCCGGTGCCGTGCGGATGATCCACGACTGCCGCTTGCGAGACCGCCCCGATCGCGCTGGCACCAGCCGCGACCTCCCGGCCGACCCTCCAGCCGCTCATCCCAGCAGATGCCCCGCCTGGTCGCGCTTGTCGGCCAGGTAGCGCGCGTTGTGCGGGCCCGCCGGCAGCGCGTGCGGGACCCGCTCGGCCACCGCAATGCCCGCGGCCGCCAGCGCCGCCACCTTGGCCGGGTTGTTGGTCAACAGCCGCACCGTACCCACGCCCAGCAGGTCGAGCATCCGGCCCGCGGTGGGAAAATCGCGCGCCTCCGCGGGCAGGCCCAGGCGACGATTGGCCTCGAGCGTGTCGAAGCCCTGGTCCTGCAGCCGATAGGCGCGCAGCTTGTTGACGAGGCCGATGCCGCGGCCCTCCTGGCGCAGGTACAGCAGCACGCCGAAACCGCCATGGGCCGCTTCGGCAGCCATTGCCGCGAGCGCCGCGTCGAGCTGCGGGCCGCAATCGCATTTGAGGCTCCCCAGTACGTCGCCGGTCAGGCACTCCGAATGCAGCCGGACCAGCGGCACCGTATCGGCGCGCTGGTGTCCGATCACGAGCGCGACGTGCTCGCGCATGTCGTCGTGCTTACGAAAGGCGACGATCTCGGCCGCCTCATAGGCGGCGAGCGGCAGGCGCGCGCGCGTGGCGATGAACAGCGCGGCGGGATCGCGCCAGTCGGCCAGGTCGCCTGGAACGACCGCGACCGGCTCGCCGGCACCGGGCGCGCCCACCAGAAAGGCGGGCAGGATGTCGGCGAGGCGCGCCAGTTCCACCGCCGCTTGCGCCTCCGCGAGCCAGTCCAACGGTTCGGCGCGGAACGGTCCCTTTAACGGCACCGCGAGATCGAGCGCCGGATCGGCGATGGCGCGCGCGGCAGCGAGGTCGAGCGGGGCGGCGGTGCGGATCAGCACCGGCGCCGCGGGGTCCGCCGCCTCGCGCTGGTTGGCCAGCTTCAGCGTCGCCGCGCGCGCTGCGGAGATCAGCGCCAGCGGCGAGCGGGCTTCGGCGGCGATCGCGGTCTCGATCGGCAGCAGCACAGGCGTGTCGCCAACCGCCAGCGGCCAGCCATGGCGCAGCGCATCGATGGCTTGCGCCGCCCGGCGGGCAGGCGACGCGACGCGGCCGGGGCCCATACCGCTCAGAGCGCGAACTCGGTGATCAGCGGGACGTGGTCGGAAGGCTGGGGCCAGTTGCGCGCCGGCTCCAGCACGTGGTGGCGCACCGCCTGGCGCGCCAGCTCGGGCGAGGCCCACATGTGATCGAGCCGCCGTCCGCGATCGTTCGCCATCCAGTCGGGCGAGCGGTAGCTCCACCAGGTATAGCAGCGGGCCGGCGGGGCGATGTGAGCGCGGGCGATGTCGCCCCAGCCGTGCGCGTCGCGGAACCGCGCCAGGCTCTCCACCTCCACCGGCGTGTGGCTCACCACCTTGAGCAGCTGCTTATGGCTCCACACGTCGCATTCGAGCGGGGCGATGTTGAAATCGCCGACGATCAGCGTGGGCCGGTCCACCCGATCGGCCCAGCGCGCCATGCGCTCGAGGAAATCGAGCTTCTGGCCGAACTTGGCGTTCACCGCGCGGTCGGGAAGGTCGCCGCCGGCGGGCACGTACACGTTCTCGAGCACGATGCCCTGCCCGGCCCCGCCGAGCTCCACCCCCACGTGCCGCGCCTCGCCATTGTCCTGCCAGTCGTGGCGGGCAAGCTCGCTCAGCGGCAGGCGGCTGATCGTGGCGACGCCGTGATAGCCTTTCTGCCCGTGCACCGCGAAGTGGCCGTAGCCGCGCTGGCGAAACGCCTCGTAGGGAAACTGCCCCTCCTGGCATTTGATCTCCTGCAGGCTGAGGACGTCGGGCGCCTCCTCCTCGAGCAGGCGCAGCACGAGCGGCAGGCGCAGGCGCACCGAGTTGATGTTCCAGCTGGCAATCTTGACCATCGGGAGGAGGATAGCCGCGCCGGCGCCATTAAAAAACCCCCGCCCCGGGGGCATGTGGGACGGGGGTTCTCTTGTGGAGCGTTCGTCACGCTTCTTGCAAACCGGCCGATTATGCGCCTGGGCAACAGGGGGGAAACCCGCGACGCGACCGGCCTGTAACTCACCGCTAGGCCCGAGCGGCTTTCAACCCGATGAACGGAGCGGCCGCTTTGTCGCCGGATTAAACCGCTCCAGCGCCGAGACGATCAGCCCGGGCGGCGAGTCGGGCGCCGGGGGTCACGGAAGGCGAATAGGCTATCGGCCACCGCCCCGCCGTAGCGGTGGTTCGCGAGCCGCACGGTGGTCCGCCGGTCCTGCGAATCCAGCGCGACCCAGCTGGCCAGCTCGAGCCCGCCCGGCGCGCTGGCGTCGCGCACCATGATCAGCGTGATCCGACCGAATTCGGGCTTGCGCGGGTCGGCCACCTCGACACTCACCACGTTAGGGTCGGCTGAGGGCAGCAGCCGGCCATAGCGCTTCACGTCTCGGCTGGGATCGAGCAGCGCGCCCAGCGGGGAATCGCTGATCGGCCAGAGTTCCACCTGCTGCACGTCGTAATCGACCAGCGTCAGCGCGCCGCCGTTCGAAACGATGAGCATATCGACATCGTCATAGGCGAAGCGGATCTTGCCCGGCCGCTTGAGCACCAGCTTGCCGCTCAGCGACTGGCCGCCGCGATCGGTCTGGATGAAATCGGCCCGCAGCGTGGTGATGGCGCGCAGCGCATTGGCCACCTGGTCGAGTTGCCGGCCCCCGGCCTGGGCGGCGACCGGCGGGGGGCGCGTCAGGGAAATGGCCGGTAGAGCGCAGGCGAGAGCCGCCGCCAGAACGGTGCGCAACGAAAGCTTGGCGAGGGGCATGGGGAATTTCATCCGCCGGCGGCTAGGCTGCGGCCATTGAACCGGCGGTGAACCTTGCGGGTCCGCCGCGCGTCCAAGGCGCCCGAGGGCGGCCAGAACCAGGCGGGCGATGGTTACTTGATCTTGCCTTCTTTGAACTCGACATGCTTCTTGGCGACCGGATCGTACTTGCGGAAGGTCATCTTCTCGGTCGTGTTGCGCGGGTTTTTCTTGGTGACGTAGAAAAAACCGGTGTCCGCGGTCGAGTTGAGGCGGATCTTGATGGTTGCGGGCTTGGCCATGTCCTGAATTCCCGGATGCGAGCGGGCGATGCCCGCCCGGCTGCGATGCGTAAACAAACGAGGTTCAAACGAACAGGGCGGCGCGTAGCCGCACCGCCCTTGTCCCCGCGCCCCTGCCCGGCGACGGCTAAAAAGTCAAGCGACGCCGCGCGTCCCCGCGGTGCTCACCACTCGACCTTGCCGCGCAGCGCCTTCTTGGCGCCGTGCTCCTTCTTGCCCGCCAGCCGCTTCATCTTGCCGACGCGGTTGACCCGCGTCTTGGCGCGCTGCTTGGGCTCCTTGAGCGCGTCCTCGAGCAGTGCCGCGAGCCGCTCGCGCGCGTCGCGCCGGTTGGCCTCCTGGGTGCGGTGAGTGCGGGCGTCGAGGACGATCTCGCCGGCCAGGTTGAGCCGGCTGCCGGCCAGCTCGCACAAGCGATGGAAGGCCCGCGGCGTCAGGCCGAGCGCGTAGATGTCGACCCGCAGCTGCACCGCGGTCGCCACCTTGTTGACGTTCTGTCCGCCCGGCCCCGAGGCGGTGACGAAGCGCTCCTCCGCCAGCGCCTGCGCGCGCTCGACCAGCCTATGCACCGCTCTCGCCCGCGAGCGCGGGGTCGGCGGCCGAGCCAAATCCGAGTGCTATGAAGTCGGCGGGCAGCGGCGCGGCGACGACGATCGGCGGCTTGCTCTCGCGCCTCACCTCCAGCGCGGCGGCGTGCAGTAAGGTGCGCCCCGCGCCCGCGGTCGTGCCCGTCTTTGGGCCGTAGACCGGGTCGCCGAGCAGCGCGATGCCGATGCCGCTGGCGGCATGGACGCGGATCTGGTGGGTGCGCCCGGTCTCGGGGCGGAACTCGACCAGCGCCCGCCCGCCCGCCACGGCCAGCACCCGCCAGTCGGTGGCCGACGGCTTGCCCGCGCGCGCCGGGATCATCCGCCAGCCCTGCTCGGCGCTGCTGATCTTGCTGAGCGCCAGCTCGATCCGGCCTGCTTCCTCGTCAGGGATGCCGGCGAGCACGCCGAGATAGGTCTTGCCCACCAGCCGCGCCTCGAACGCGGCGGAAAAGCGCTTCAAGGCCTTGGGGTTGCGCGCCAGCAGCAGGCAGCCCGAGGTGTCGGTGTCCAGCCGATGCACCGGTGCCGGCGCGCGGGCGAAGCCCAGGCGCAGCGCGTCGAGCTGATCGGCGAGCGCGGGCCCGCCCCGGCGCGGCCGGTCGATGGGCAGGCCGGCCGGCTTGTCGATCACCAGCGCCTCGGCGTCCTCGTACAGGATGGGGATGGTGTTCACATGCCCCGTCCGGCCAGCGCATCGGCAATCCGCCGCATCGCCTCATCCAACACGGCCTCGTCAGCGGCGAAGCTGATGCGGAAGCCATCGCGCGCACCGAAGGCGCTCGCCGCAACCACCGCCACGCCGTGTTCGAGCAAATGCAGCGCCAGGCGCGCGTCGTCCCCGCCGAAGCGATCCATCAGCGGCGCGGCATCG
Organism: Erythrobacteraceae bacterium; assembly: GCA_031399025.1. GTDB lineage: Bacteria > Pseudomonadota > Alphaproteobacteria > Sphingomonadales > Sphingomonadaceae > CBDBZL01. Next base: position 4,841 of record JANNOJ010000079.1, read on the forward strand.
ACCAGGCAGTAGAACGCGCCCTGGGGCACCGGCGTCGACAGACCGGGCACCGCGTTGACCGCCGCAGCCACCAGGTCGCGCCGCCGGCGGAGCCGCTCGCGCCATTCGACGAGGAACTCCTGCGGACCTTCGAACGCGGCCACCGCGGCGGCCTGGCTGATGCTTGCCGGATTGCCGCTGGCATTGCTCTGCAGCCGGGCCATGGCGGCGATCAGCCAGGCCGGGCCGGTGGCAACGCCGATGCGCAGGCCGGTCATCGCGTGGCTCTTCGAGACCCCCGACACCGTGAGCACGCGATCCGCCAGGTCGGGCGCGAGCGCGGCCAGCGTGGCGTGCGGGCGGCCGGTATAGACGAGCGGGGCGTAAATGTCGTCGGACAGAACCATCACCTGGGGATGCCGGCGCAGCACCTCGGCAATGCCCTCCAGCATCTCGGGCGGGAAGATCGCGCCGGTCGGGTTGCCCGGCGAATTGAGCAGCAGCAGCCGCGTTGCCGGCCCGATCTGCGCTTCGAGCGCGCCGGGATCGAAGCGAAAGCCGTGGCCCGCATGGGTGGCGAGCGGCACCACGCGCCCGCCGGCGAAGCGCACCATCTGCGGGTAGCTGACCCACCAGGGCGAAGGCACGATCACCTCGTCGCCTGCACCCACCAGCGCCACGATGGCCTCGAAGATGGCCTGCTTGCCCCCGGCGCTGACGATGATGCTGTCGGGTAGCGCCGCAATCCCCAAGTCGCGCGAAAAATGCAGCGCGGCGGCCTGCTTCAGCCGCGCCGTGCCGGTGACGGGTGTGTAGCGGGTGTCGCCTGCATCCAGCGCCGCCTTGGCCGCGGCGATGACGTGCGGCGGGGTGGGGAAGTCGGGTTCGCCCACCGACAGCGAGAGGATGTCGCGGCCCGCTTCGCGCAGCTGCGTGGCGCGATCGGTCATCGCCGTGGTGGGTGAGGCCTCGATCCTGCGCAGCGCCTCGGAGAGTCGGCCTGCGCTCATCGCCATAGCACCGCCGGCATAAGTCCGCGCAGGGCGTTGCCGATGAGGAAACCATCCGTCAGATCCGCCAGCGTCAGCTCGGCCTCGCGGGCAGCGCCGCTGTCGAGCAACGAGCGGCGCAGCACGCCCGGCAGCAGGCCGAGCGCCACCGCCGGCGTGAGCAGCACGCCATCGTCCCCGCGCACGAACACGCTGGTCCAGCTGCCTTCGGTCACCAGCCCGTCGGCGCGCACCAGCACCGCCTCCACCGCGCCGTTCGCGCGCCCCGCCGCCAGCGCCGCCTCGTGGAAGCTGCGATCGGAGGTCTTGTGCGCGAGGCGCCAGTCGCCAGGCGCCGTGGGATGCGGCAGCGCGATGACTGGCGCGGGATCGGGCAATGCGGGCGGCAGCGGCGCGGCATCAAGCGCCAAGGCGCCTGCGCGCGACAGCACCAGCCGCAGTCGCGCGGGTTGATCGAGCCCATCCATCAGCGCCACGATCCTGTCATTCACCGCCGCCCGGTCGAAGCTGAAGCCCAGCGCACCCGCGCTCGCCTCCAGCCGGTCGAGATGCAGCGCCAGCAGCGCCACGCCCCCCCCGCCGCCCTCGCCCGGCACGAAACGCATGGTCTCGATCAGATCATGTCCGCCCGCCGCGCCGCGCACGAAGCCGCCCTTGACCAGGCACTCGCGCCATTCGGCCACGCCGTCGCTGTCGGCCACGATCGCGCCGCCCACGCCCAGCACCGCCTTGTGCAGCGCGTTTTCGCCCGTCGTCAGGCGCAGCGTGCGGATGGCGACATTGAAGGCGGCATCGCCGGCCGGATCGATCCAGCCCATCGCGCCGCAGTAGAACCCCCGCGCATCGCCCTCCACGCTATCGATCAGTTCCATGGCGCGAATCTTGGGCGCGCCGGTCACCGAACCGCAGGGAAACAGCGCGCGCAGCACATCGACGGCGCCCAGGCCCTCGGCCAGCCGCGCGCGCACCGTGGTGGTCATGGTGTGGAGCGTGGGATAGGTCTCGACCGCGAAGGGCTCGGCCACCTGGACGCTGCCCGCCTTGGCCACCCGCGCCAGATCGTTGCGCACGAGGTCGACGATCATCAGGTTCTCGGCCCGGTCCTTGAGGCTGGCGGCCAGCTCTTCGGCAAAGGCGCGGTCTTCCGCCGGGTCACGGCCGCGTGGGCGCGTGCCCTTCATCGGTCGGCACTTGGCCTCGCCGGAGCGCAGCGTGAAGAACAGCTCGGGGCTGAAGCTGAGCAGCCAGTGCGAGCCGTCGAAGATCACCCCGCCATAGCCGGCCCTGGCCGCCGGGCGGATGGCGGCATACAGCGCCAGCGGATCGCCCCGCGCCGCGCCGGCCAGCGGCATGGTGAGATTGGCCTGATAGATGTCGCCGGCGCGGATCGCCTCCTGCAGCACCGCGAAGCGCGCGAGGTATTCGCCGATCGACACCTGCGGCTCGAGCGGGCCGATCGAGACGGGGCCGTCATGGGGCGCCGCCAGCTCCGCCAGCCAGCCGGGCATGTCGGCCGCGGGGATGGTCCGTGCCGAACCAAACACGCCCAGCCACACCAGCGGCCCCGCGGCGCCCGTGCGCGCGGGCGCCAGCGGGGCGAGGCGCGGCTCCGGCGCCAGACCCGCTTCATAGGCCAGGTATCCGGCAAGCGTCCCGCGCCCGCGCTGCCGCGCCGCATCGGCCGCCGCCAGCACCGGCGCCACCTCCTCCGGCCGGCGGGCCACGAACAGTGCAACCGGATCGCGGTAAAGCCGGGCGTCGGCGGCCCCGGTCTCGCGCGCATCGTCGAACAGGACGAAGGGGGCATCGCCGATCATGGCTCGCGTTCTAGCGGCTTTGCCGGCCCTGTCCAACGGCCGGTCCGAGGCGGCGCTTGACCGCGCGCGTTGGCCTGGCCCACAGCCGGGGCGAGGCAGCGCGAGAGGACAGACATGGCGGGGATCTTCATCGGCCTGGGCGGCAATGGCGAGCAGCAATGGCTCGACCTCACGCGCGCCAACCGCCACGGTCTCATCGCCGGCGCCACCGGGACGGGCAAGACGGTCACGCTCCAAGGCCTCGCCGAGAGCTTTTCGGCGCACGGCGTCCCGGTGTTCCTGGCCGACGTCAAAGGCGACCTGGCGGGCATCGCCATGCCCGGTTCGCCCACCTTCAAGAACGCCGCCGCGCTCGAGAGCCGCGCGGCCGAGCTGGGCATGGCCGACTACGCCTATGCCGATAATCCGGCGGTGTTCTGGGATCTGTACGGCGAGCAGGGCCACCCGATCCGCACCACCATCTCGGAAATGGGCCCGCTGCTGCTCGCGCGCCTGCTCGACCTCAACGAGACGCAGGAAGGCGTGCTGCAGATCATCTTCCGCCATGCCGACGAGCACGGCCTGCTGCTGCTCGATCTCGCCGATCTGCAGGCGGTGCTCGCCTGGGCGGCGGACAATGCGAAGGAGCTCTCGGGCAAGTACGGCAACGTCACGCGGCCCAGCGTGGGCGCCATCCAGCGCCAGCTGCTGAGCTTCGAGAGCCAGAGCGCCGACCGCTTCTTCGGCGAGCCGGCGCTCGAGATCGACGATTTTCTCAAGCTCGACGACCAGGGCCGCGGCATCGTCAACGTGCTCGCGGCCGACCGGCTGATGCGCAGTCCCAAGCTTTACGCCACCTTCCTGCTGTGGCTGCTCGCCGAACTGTTCGAGACCCTGCCCGAGGTGGGCGACCCGCAAAAGCCCAAGCTGGTGTTCTTCTTCGACGAGGCGCACCTGTTGTTCGACGACACGCCACGCGCGCTGCTGGACACCGTCGAGCAGGTCGTGCGGCTCATCCGCTCCAAGGGCGTGGGCGTGTATTTCGCGACGCAGAACCCGATCGACATCCCCGAGGAGGTCGCCGGCCAGCTGGGCAACCGCGTGCAGCACGCGCTGCGCGCCTTCACCGCGCGCGACGCCCGGGCCATCAAGGCGGTGGCCGAGACCTATCGCACCAACCCCGAACTCGATGTCGAGGCGGCGATCACCGGGCTCAAGGTGGGCGAGGCGCTGGTCTCCACGCTGCTGGCCGACGGCGCGCCCAGCGTGGTGCAGCGCACGCTCATCAAGCCGCCCCGCTCGCGGCTGGGGCCGGTGAGCGAACAGGAGCGCGCGATCATCCGTTCGCTGTCTCCGGTGGCGGGCAAATACGATACGCCGGTGGACCGCAAGAGCGCCGAGGAGGTGCTGCAGGCCAAGGCCGCCGATGCCGCCGCCACCGCCGAGGAAGTGGCTGCTAGCGGCGAGGCCGAAGTGCGCAGGCGGCCGCGCAAGACCACCTCGCTATGGGAGAAGGCCGGCAAGGCCGCCGCCGGCGCTGCGGCGGGCTCGGCCGCGGCGATCGTGGCAGCCCGGGTGACCGGCCGCCGGTCGAGCGCCAATCCCATGCGTACCGCCGCCACTTCGGCCGCCGGCGCCATCGCCACCTCGCTGGGCGGGGCCATCGCCGGCCGCTTCGTGCGCAACCTGGTGGGGGGCCTGATGCGCTAGGGCGAGCGCCTCGCTGAGCTAGGTGGGCGCCGCCTGGCGCGCCAACGGGAACCGGAGCTCTGCCGTGAGCCCCGCCACCGCGCCGCCAGGCCGGCGGCGGTTGACCAGCGTCAGCCCGCCCCCGTGCTGCTCGGCGATGGCACGCGCGAGCGTCAGCCCCAGCCCCGCCCCGCCGGTCTCGCGGTTGCGCGATGCCTCGCCGCGGACGAAGGGCTCGAGCATGTGGGCGATCTCGTCCTCGGCGATGCCCGGACCGTCGTCGTCGATGCGAATGATCGCCGCCCCCTCGGCGCGCAACACCGAGACATGCGCCCGCTCGCCGTAACGCAGTGCATTGCCAACCAGGTTGCGGATCGCCCGGCGCATCCAAGTGGCGCGCAGCGGCAAAGCCGCGCGCTGCGTCTCGCCAAGTTCCACCGGATCGCCCATGTCCTCGTATTCCTCCACCACCGAAGCGGCGAGCGCGGCGAGGTCGGTGCGTTCGAGCGGGTCGGTCGGGCGGCCGACGCGGGCGAGCGAGAGGATGTCGTCGAGCGAGCGGGTGATGTCCTCGATCGTGGCGGCCATGCGCGAGCGCTCGCTCTCGTCCTCCACCGATTCGATGCGCACGCGCAGCGCGGCCAGCGGGGTCTTGAGATCGTGCCCGATGGCACCCAGCATCACGTCCTTCTCGTCGATCAGCGCGGCGATTCGCGCCTCCATCGCGTTGTGGGCGGTGATCAGCAGACGCATGTCGGCCGGGCCGCTCGGCTCGATCTGGCCGTCGGTGGCGCGGGTTTCGGCGAAATGCTCCACCCGCGTCCGCAGCGCCGCGAGCGGCCGGGTGATCCGCCGCAGCAGGAACGCCAGGCCACCCACCAGCACCACGTAGAGCACCAATGTCTGGCCGATAAGCCAGCTTAACGCGCGCGGTTCGTTGTCGGCGAGCGGCTGACGCGCCACGCGCCACTGCGCCTCCCCCTGCACCTGCAGTCCGGCTACCAGCATGTGGCCATCCGGGTCCCAGCGACCCTCGCTGCGCCAGCGCGGCCGTTCGCGCAGCCTGCGCATGATGTAGCTGTCGTCGCCGACGCGGCGGGTCAGCACGACGAGCCGGGCCACCTCGATGTCCTGATCGGCCAGCACCTCGCGCAGCAAGCCCTCGCGGCGAACATCGCCCGCCTCGCCGGCTGCCAGCGGGCTCGTCATCGCCCGCTCGATCCGCAGCTGGCGCCAGCCGCCGCCCCGGATCGCACGAGCGCCGTCGCCGCCGAAGCCACGGAAGTCGACCGGCGGATCGGCCACCAGCTGGAAGGCCAGCGAATTGATGACGCCCGATTCGCGCCGCTGCTGCTCGGCCCGGTACAGCAGCACCCCGTTCAGCGTCTGCGCCAGCAGCAGCGCAAAGGCGACCGAGAGCAGCATCTGGCCAAGCAGGCTCTTGGGCAACAGGCTGGTGGGCAGCAGGCTGCGGGGCCGCCAACGATTCGCGCCAGCGCTGCTCACCCTGCGGCCCCGCGCCCCGGCGCGAGGCGGCGCACGTCGGCCGCCAGGCGGTAGCCGCCGCCCCACACGGTCTGGATCAGCTTGGCGTCGCGGCTGTCGGGCTCCATCTTGCGCCGCAGCCGGCTGACCTGGTTGTCCACCGCCCGGTCGAACAGATGCGCCTCGCGGCCCTGGACCATGTCGAGCAACCGGTCGCGGTCGAGCACCTGGCGCGGATGGTCGAGGAAGGCGCGCAACAGGCGGAACTCGGCCGAGGAGATCGGCACCACCGTGCCCTCGGGATCGCTGAGCTTGCGCTTGAGCGGGTCGAGCCGCCAGCCCTCGAACTCGTAATGCGCGTCTTCCTGCGCGGTCGCGGCGGGGCGCGTCGCCCGGCGCAGCACCGAGCGGATGCGCGCCACCAGTTCGCGCGGCTCGAACGGTTTGACCACATAATCGTCTGCGCCGATCTCGAGACCCACGATGCGGTCGGTCGCCTCGCCGCGGGCGGTGAGGAAGATGACCGGCAGGTTGCGGCTCTCGATCAGATGCCGGCACAGCGACAGGCCATCCTCGCCCGGCATCATGATGTCGAGCAGGACCAGGTCGGGCAGCGGCGCGCCGCTGGACCCGGTGAGCAGGGCGCGGGCCTGGGCCGCGTCCGCCGCCTCGGTCACCTCGAAACCCTGGCGCGTCAGGTATTCGGCCACCGGCCGGCGCAGGCTCGCCTCGTCATCGACCAGCAGGACCCTGATCGCGGTTGTGGCTGCGGTGGCCTCACCAGCCGCATTCCCGATGGCGGTGGACGGCGCCGGCAAACGCCTCAGCCTGCAGGGTCGCTGGGGGAGCCGGCGCGGCGCCGTCCCTGGCGGCGTTCCTCGGCGGTCACCCGGCCGTCCTGGTCGGCATCGGCGGCGGCGAACCGGGCGAGCACCGCAGCGCGGAACTCGTCCCGGCTGATCGCATTATCTGCATTGCTGTCGGCAGCGGCGCCGGCGCCGCTCAGGCGGGCGAGCTGCCGCATCCCGCCGATCCGGAGCCCGGTGCGCTCGCCGCGCCCGTCCCGTCTCCCCTCTCGGCCTGCGCGCGCGGTCTGGAACTCGGCCGCACTCAGCACGCCATCGCCATCTGCGTCCAGCCGCGCGAAGGTCGCCTGCCGGCGGGCCGCGCGGTCGGCCTCGGCGATGGTCCCGTCGCCATCCGCATCGAGCCGATCGAACGCGCGGTCGGCCATCGCGCTTGCCTGGTCGCGCGTCATGGCTTGCTCGCGCACCGGGCGCTCGCCGGGCTCGGCGAGGGCGGCGCCGCTCGTCGCCAGCGCGGCAGCCGCGAGCGTCAGGGTAAGGGCCATGGGCATCATGCTCTCCTGCATGTCCTGTAGAGCAACGGGGCGCCGATCAGAAGGGAGGGAGGAGCAATCGGCGCCCCGCCACTCCTAGGCCGGCATTACCCCGGCGTTGTCGCACGGTTTTGCCGGTCCCGGCCGGAAATGTCGCAATTTGTCGCGAGCCGGCACCACCTGTCACGCCCGTGAAAGGTGACCGGGCGGCTCACCGCCGCCGGTGCTGCGTGCCCGCGCCCGCGGTGATGAACAGCGCGGCAGCTTCGCCGCATGACGCGCTCGTAATCGGCATACCAGGCCATCGCCCGCTCGTCGGGCGGGAAGGCGGGCTGCGGCTCGGCCCTGGCGCCCAGCCCGAGATGGATCGGACGTTCAGCCAGGCTGCGCGCGGTCATGGCTGGCCGGTCATAGCGGACGGCAGGCGGCGTCGAGCCAGGCCAGCGCCGCGCCCTCCAGCTGCGGACCGATCACCTCGCGCACCCGCGCGTGATAGGTGTTCCACCAGGCGATCTCGTCGGTCGTGAGCAGCTCTGTCGCCACCAGCCGCCGGTCGATCGGCGCCAGCGTCAGCGTCTCGAAGCCCAGCCACTCGCCTTCGGCGCCGGAGATCGCGCGTGGCTCCACCAGCACCAGGTTCTCGATCCGGATGCCGTATTCGCCCGCCCGG
>JANNOJ010000083.1:0-2652 GCA_031399025.1 Erythrobacteraceae bacterium
ATGGAGGAGCCGCCGTGAATGCTAGGCTCGATCTGCCGGTCAACCTGGGCTACATTGAAGCGGGTGGCGCAGCGGCTGCGTCGGCGACCCGATTCGCGCTGCTGCCGCCCTCCGATGGCGAGCACGCATGGAAACAATCCCGTCACATTCTGCTGGTGAGCTTTTCCGCCGCCACAATCGATCTGGGGCTTGGCCAAGAGGCGCTGCGCCGCCTGCGCCTCAAGGCGGGGTCGGCGATCACAGCCCTGCCCGACACGCCGCTGCGGCTGCGCGCCCTGGAGCCAGCTGAGTTGCTGATGCTGGCGACCGAGCCTGCGCATCTGCGCGCCATCGGCGACCGCGCCGCCGCCGGCCGCGCCTGGCACATGCGCAGCTTCACCGATCTGGCCGACCCCGGGGTCGCGGCGGTGGCGCATGAGATCCGGCGCGTCCTGCTCGCCGATCCGCTGCCCGAGCCGACCTATCTGCAAGCGCTGGCGGACGCCGTGCTGGCGCGGCTGGTCTGCTGGTTCCTGGGCGAGGTCGAACACGTCCGCCCCGGCGAGGCGCTGTCGCCCGCCACGCTGTCGCGCCTCGTCCGCCATATCGACGCGCACCTGGGCGACGCGATCGACATCACCGCGCTGGGTGAGATGGCGGGCCTGTCGCGGGCGCATTTCAGCCGCGCCTTCCAGCGCATGACCGGCGATCCGCCGCTGCGCTTCATCATGAAGCGCCGCCTGTGCCGCGCCCGCGACCTGATCTCGGCTGGGGCGCAGAGTTTGAGCGAGGTGGCCGCCAGCACCGGCTTCGCCAGCCAGGCGCATCTTACGACCGTCTTCCGCAAGGAACTCGGCGTCACCCCCGGCGGCTACCGCGCCGCGTTTCGCAAGGCGGGCGCGGATGGAGGATTTGCGGAGGGGCGGGCATGAGCGGGCACGGTTCGCATCTCGAATGGTTTCGCGGCGCCCCCGAATATGCGCATGTGCCGAAGGAGATTCGCTCGGCCGGTACGAGAGGGTTCGCGCTGCTCCGTTTACAGCAGCCCCCCGGTTCCTACCGCCGGCCCGCGGGTGGCGAGTTCACGCTCCAGCTCTCCACCGCATTCACCACCCCGGCTCAAGTTGATCATGGCGTCCGGTTCTCCGGCCTCGGCGACGATCTCGCGCTGTCGCCGACCGGAATCGACCTCACGTACGAAGTGAATGACGCGGCGCTATTTTTGATGGCGGTCATGCCGCGGGCGAGTGTCGAGGCCTCGCTCTCGGACGCGCTCGGCCGCCCCTGGTCGGGCGATTTCGGCCGGCTGCACGCCTGCGTCTTCAAAGACGCCGCCGTCGAGGCCCTCTTGGCGCGGCTCTGGGACGAGGCGGCCGCCGGCTCGCCGATGGGCGCGCTGTTCGCGGACCGCGCGTGGGACACGATCGCGCTGGCGCTGCTCTCGGCCACCGGAGAGGCCCTTCCCGCGCGGCAGGCGCGGCCAGGCGGCCTCGCGCCCTGGCAGGTGCGACGAGTGCGCGACTATCTCGAGGCGAACCTCGCCGAGGATGTCACGCTGGAGACGCTGGCGCGGCTCGTCGGCCTCTCGCCGTATCATCTCTGCCGCGCGTTCAAGGCGAGCACCGGCCTGCCGCCGCACCGCTGGCGCATGGCGCGGCGCATCGAGCGCGCCCGCGAGACGCTGGAGCGAACTGACCTTGCGCTGTCCGACATCGCCGCCGCCTGCGGCTTCGCCAGCCAGCAGCACTTCACCACCGCCTTCAAAAACCACGTCGGCGCCACGCCCAGCGCGTATCGACGGGAGCGGCGGTCATGAGCGGGGCGCGGACCTGGGATCGGGCGTTCGACAGTCACGTCGATTTCTACCAGCACGCCTATGGTCAGCACATCACGGCGTTGCAGCCGATGGGACGTTTGGGCGCCACCCTGATAGAGGCGCACCAATCGGCGGGCGATTGGTCAGACGCGCCAACGCCGGACCTCACCGTAGCCTGGATCGCCAGCCGACCCGTCGGCGTTTCCATCGATCTCGGTGCGGGTCGCTTTTCCCAACTCCAAAGATCAGGCGACGTCATCGCGGTCGCGCCCGGCGCGGGATCTACGATCCTTGTGAATGGGGCGCATATCTGTCGCCTTGTCACGCTGCCCTACCGCGCATTCTGCGGTCTGGCCGAGGAGAGAGGGGCGATGCTGCCCGAAGACGGCGATTTCGGGCCGCTGCACGCGGGTCTTCTGCGCGACGCCCGGCTTTCGGGCCTGCTCGACGCACTGTGGCGGGAGACGAAGGCAGGCGGCGCGCATGGCGCGCTGTTCGTGGACGGCCTGCTGCTTCAGCTCGCCGGCCTGCTGCTGCGGCTGCGCGACGGCGGGGCCTCCGGCCTCGGCGGGGCGAAAGGCGGCCTCGCGCCGCACCATCTGCGCCGGATCAGGGCGTATCTGGAAGAGCGTCTGGCCGAAGATGTCACGCTGGCCGAGTTGGCCGCGCTGACCGGCCTCAGCCCCCACCATCTCTGCCGCGCCTTCAAGCAATCGACCGGCCTGCCGCCGCACCGCTGGCGGGCGCAGCGCCGCATCGAGCGCGCCCGCGACATGCTGGAGCGCACCGACCTGTCGCTCTCCGACACCGCCGCCGCCTGCGGCTTCGCCAGCCAGCAACACTTCACCACCGCCTTC